>NZ_JAQNDD010000004.1:0-405303 GCF_028367635.1 Acinetobacter sp. P1(2023) | reverse complement strand
ACGACGACGATGATGATCGCGGTGGCCGTTCAGGCGGACGAGGCCGTGGCCGCAGCCGTGATGACGACGACGATGATGATCGCGGTGGCCGTTCAGGCGGACGAGGCCGTGGCCGCAGCCGTGATGACGACGATGATGATGACGATCGCGGTGGCCGTTCAGGTGGCCGAGGCCGAGGTCGCAGCCGTGATGATGACGACGATGATCGCGGTGGCCGCTCAGGCGGACGAGGTCGTGGTCGCAGCCGTGATGACGACGATGATGATGATCGCGGTGGCCGTTCAGGTGGTCGAGGTCGTGGCCGCAGCCGTGATGACGACGACGATGATGATCGCGGTGGTCGTTCAGGCGGACGAGGTCGTGGTCGCAGCCGTGATGACGACGATGATTATGATGGCCGTGGTCAAAACTCTCGGAACCAAAAACGTGATGCCTACGGACGTTTTACGTCTTAAGCAAAAGGTTTAACAACAAAGGAGGCTTTTGCCTCCTTTGTTGTTAGCTTACTTACTGTATTTACTGAGGGAGAGGTTGTAGGCCTTTTACAATATCAAGATATTCAGACCCGTTTAACCAAAAAGATTTTTTTAAGAATAGTGTCGTCATAATACTTTCGGCTGCTTCGCTATCTGGATTTTCACAGAATAATCCATAGCTTTCACCTAAAACCGCATCATTTTCAATGAGACGGATATAATAAGCATGTTGCTCATTTGCATAACCTAAAACCGCATCACGTTGATTTTTCATTTCGCATGTCTCCATACCAAAAACTGAATTTAACCAGAATGTTAAGTGTTCAGAATCTCATTTGATAAAAATCAAAAAACAGTCAGCGATAAAGACTATTTCAAAATAGGTTTTGATTTTCTTCAAATTGCCATTTCGCTCAAAACATCCCTGTTAAAAACAAAATGGATTAAAATCTGATCATGAGATTTATTGTTATGCAAAAAAAATATTTCGTCAACTTGAAAATGTAACTTTTTCAAGTTACATTGTTTGTGTAGGTTTGAACGGTGATAAGGGAGGCGATATGCCCAAGAAAAAAGAGTTCGAGCATGGTGGTGCACGAGAAAATGCCGGACGTAAAGCACAGTTCAATGAACCAACCAAAGTTATTCGTGTTCCCGAGTCCCAAGTTAACTTTATCAAAAATTGGTTACTGAATAATGTCAAAACCAATAACTTGACCGACTTTAACTCAAAACTTAACGTTCAACCAGTGCATCCGAATAACGATAAAATTTATCACATTCCTTTGGCAACAGAACGTGTTGCAGCAGGTTTTCCTTCACCTGCACAAGATGATATTGAGCAAGCACTCGATTTAAATGAATATTTAATTAGAAATGAAAATGCCACGTTTATTGTCAAAGCTAATTCTTTATCAATGTTAGATGCCGGAATTGATATCAATGATCCGCTTATTGTGGATCGTAGTATTCCCGCTAAATCGGGTGATATTGTGATTGCACTCATCGACAATGATTTCACCGTTAAGCGCTTAATGATTGATACACAATTTCAGCCACCTAAAGTCTGGCTAAAAGCAGAAAATCCTGATTATCAAAATATTTATATTGAAGAGGGGCAAGAACTGGTGATTTGGGGAGTCGTGACGTATAACCTTAAACGAATGAGATAAATTTTTTTCTTATATTTTATTATTCAAGTTACTGAACCGAAAAGTGAGTCAGTAACTTTTTGCTAAATTATTTTTAAATTTGCCCAATCAATAAACACGTTGCGATAACGACCATCAAACCACCTGAAAAACGGCCGACTAATTGTGCTGCTTGTGGTCTGGTTTTTAAAATAGCCTCTGAACCATAACCCACCATGAAGTAAATAATCGCGCAGCTAATCATGTGTACAACACCAAAGGCAAGAATTTGTGTCGTCACTGACCATGAAGCAGTGGTGTCAATAAATTGAGGAAGCAGGGCTAAAAAGAGCAAAAAAACTTTCGGGTTTAAGCCACTCACATAAACGCCTTTAGTTGCCCAACTTAACCATGACTGCGCTTTTTCAGAATCGGACTGATTCGGGGTAGGAGGGGTAATGAGTAAATTTATTCCCATCCATAATAAATAAGCAGAACCCGCCACCGTCAGAATCATGAGGGCAGTTGGATGATTTGCTATAAGCAAACCAACACCAGCCGCTACCAATAAAATCGTAATAAAGTGCCCAAATAGCATACCTGCAACGGCGGGTACGACGACTTTGCCTTTAATTCCTGCCGAAATAGCATAGGCCCAGTCTGCCCCTGGCGTAATAATAAAAAGAATAGAGACGCTCCAAAATGCAATAAAAATATTAAAAGCCATATGCTTATCTCGGCAAATTATTTTTCCAAAGGTTTCGCTCGTGGTTTAGAAAAAATTCCTATTCATTCGAACTTGTTGAAAATAATATGCTCATGTATTTAGAATGTGCTTTTAAATGTTTGCTCATATCACACGCATTTGGGGTGAATTTTTCTAAATGGATCGCACAGATAAAAAGATTCTTGCTGAATTGCAATTAAATGGCCGATTATCTATTACTGAGTTGGCAGAAAAAGTCGGTTTGAGCATTTCACCTTGTCACAGACGGGTGAAGGCTTTAGAAGAGTCGGGAGCGATAAAAGGCTATCGGGCAGAGCTCGACCCAAACTTAGTGGGATTTGAATTTTCAGCGATTGTTTTTATTACGCTTAAAGAAGGTGATAAACAGGCAGTCGAAAAGTTTGAAAATGCCGTAATTGATATCCCGCAAATTATTCAGGCCCAGCGCTTGTTTGGTGAGCCAGATTATTTATTACATGTGGTCGCTAAAGATTTACCGGCTTTTCAGCGTTTGTATGATGAAAAATTATCTGCTATTCCAAGTGTGCAACGACTCATCTCAACCATTGTGATGAAAGATGTAGTGCCTGAGCGATTATTTCCGATTGGCTAAGAATTATCAGATATAAAAAAAGAAGCTTAAAAGCTTCTTTTTTAGTTTTGAAAGTATTTAAGCATCTAGTGTTTTACACAAAGAACAGATCGTACCGTTATGTTTGTGAGAGAACATAATATCTGGGCGCTCGTAACCTTGCTCACATACGCGGCAGTGGTAAACCGTTGCAACTGGTGTACCTTCAGCATCGTAACGTGGTTCTTTAATACCGTCATCATGTGACTTAATGTAGTATTTTCCTTTAGTTAATAAACCCATGATTGGCGTTAATACAAAAGCAAGTACAAGTGCGATAAGCGGTGAGTAAGGCGCCAAGAAGCTGCCTAGTAAACCGAAGAATGCTGCAATTGATAAGCCTGCTGATACAAGGAATGCAACCATACCGACAGGGTTTACGTTGTAAAGCATGTCACGGCGATATTCTGGCTCTTTCGGTGAAAGTTTTAAAACATATTTGTTGATTGAAATGTCTGTTGCGACAACCACAACCCAAGCAATCGCAAAGTTTGAATAGAACCCTAAGATTTTACCCAATACCGCAAACATGTTGCCCTCCATCAAAGCAAGCGCAATTGCCAAGTTCACCATCACAAAGACAATACGACCCGGATAATGTTTGCTAATACGGGTGTAGGCACTTGTCCAAGCAAGAGAACCTGAGTAAGCATTGGTCACATTAATTTTAATTTGAGAAATAACCACCAAAATCACTGCCAGTGTCAAAGCAGCCCAACCCGGAAGCATGTCATGAAATGCTGCATTAAACTGTTGAACAGGTTCAGTGCTGTTTACGCCCGGTATTTTAGTAAGTAAATAGAACCCTAAAAATGCCCCAATAATTTGTTTAATTGCACCTAAAATCACCCAACCTGGACCCGCTGAAATAACGGCTGCCCACCATGCTTTGCTATTTTCTTTTGTTTTCGCAGGCATGAAACGTAAGTAATCAATTTGCTCACCGATTTGCATAATTAGCGATAAACAAATACCAGCACCAAGCATAATCGCTGCCATGTCTACAGTTGCAAAACCTTCTTTACCTGTAAAAGTAGCAAATTGGCTGACTAAGGTAGGTTCTTGATAAATCAGATAGGCAACCGGACCAATCATTAGAACGAGCCAAAGTGGAGTGGTCCAGACTTGTAATTTACTTAAAGCTTTCATGCCGTAAATGACGAGTGGAATGACCATAACAGTTGAGATGAGATAACCTGCCCAAAGTGGAATACCTAAACCGAGCAATAACCCTTGCGCCATGATTGAACCTTCAAGCGCAAAGAAAATAAATGTGAAACTGGCGAAAATGATGCTAGTGAGGACTGATCCGATATAACCGAAACCTGCACCGCGGGTAATTAAGTCAAGATCGATGTTATAACGCGCTGCGTAGTAGGCTAAAGGAATGCCGGTTAAGAAGATAATAATCGCTGCAAATAAAATGGAGAAAACAGCGTTGGTTGTTCCATAAGACATACCAATACTGGCGCCAATAGAAAAGTCAGCAAGATAGGCAATACCACCAAGTGCAGTAATAGCAACAACTTTGGGACTCCAGCGTCGAAAGCTGTGTGGAGCATAACGTAAAGTATAATCTTCTAAGGTTTCATTCACTGCTTTTTGTGAATCTGTACCTTGCACAGTGTCCAGATTTGGATGTTCAGATACACTCATAACATCAATCTCCCAATCATTTTCGGTCAATCAACACAAATATTGATCATTGTTTTTTGATGTTTTTGAGTGTGTGATTTTTGGGAAAAATTGAAAATACGTTATTTTGCGTATATGTGCGTATTCGAGAAAATCGCCATGATAAATGACTTTTGGCATAAGGATTGCTGGGTTTAATACAGCCACCTGCCAAATACGAGTGTTATGTCAGATTCTTCACGCCCCCAACAAGCGCCACAACGTGTGATCAAAACACGCCGTGAATATAATATTTGGGTGGCAGATGAAAGTATTGAAGATTATGCGCTCCGCTATGCACCTACCTCGGTAAGAAAATGGTCACCTTGGACTGTGACCAACACCGCAATTTCGACCGTTAGTTTTCTGGCGATGGAAGCCATTGGGGCGACCATGCTTTGGCAGTATGGCTTTAGCAATGCAGTATGGGCAGCAATTGTCGTATGTACCATCATATTTTTAACCAGTTGGCCGATTAGTTACTACGCCGCAAAATATAATGTAGACGTTGATTTGCTTACTCGTGGTGCAGGTTTTGGCTACATTGGCTCGACCATTACATCTCTAATTTATGCCAGCTTTACCTTTATTCTGCTTGCGTTTGAAGCTGCAATTATGGCGATGGCACTTGAGCTTGCTTTAGGTATTCCACAAGTTATCGGGTACTTAATTTCTGCCTTAGTGATTTTGCCTTTAGTAGTCAAAGGCATTGGTTTTATTAATAAAGTTCAGGCAATCACTCAGCCAATCTGGCTATTATTGCTGTTATTACCGTGGTTTTTTGTACTTTGGAAACAGCCGCAAATTTTAAGCAGTAGTTTGCATTTTGTTGGGGCAGTTTCAAACTCAACCGATTTTAATCTGTATTACTTTGGTGCGGCGTGCACTCTTATTTTTTCATTTGTGATCCAAATTGGTGAGCAGGCCGACTATTTACGTTTTTTACCGCAAAAAGAAAAGAACAGAACTGCATGGCGTTTTGCCGTTTTTTTAGGTGGCCCATCTTGGATTATTTTCGGATTTCTAAAAGTTTTGATGGGCATGCTGCTGATGGTGTTGGCTTTTCAGCTGTTTATTCCTGTCTCTGAACTAGACAATCCGACTTATTTGTATTGGGTTGCCTATCAACAATTTATTCCAAATACTCAGCTTGCTTTAATTCTCACATTAGCACTGGTTTGCTTGGCGCAAATTAAAATTAATATGACCAATGCCTACGCTGGCTCATTGGCATGGTCAAACTTTTTTGCTCGTCTGACGCATAGCCATCCGGGGCGAATTGTCTGGCTTCTTTTTAACGTGTTTATTGCCATTGTTTTGATGGAAATGGGCATTAGCCATGCAGTTGAACGCATTTTGGGACTATATAGCAATATCGCTTTGGCATGGATTGGCGCTGTGGTTGCCGATTTAATTATCTGTAAGCCTTTAGGTTTAAGCCCAAAGGGAATTGAATTTCGCCGTGCTTATTTATATGACATTAATCCCGTAGGCGTGGGCGCTTTACTCATCGCTTCAGTGTTATCAATGCTGAGTTATTTGGGCTTTTTCGGACTGATGGCAAAAGGCTTGGCGAGTTTTATTGCTTTGGGGAGTGCGGTGTTATGTGTTCCTGTTATTGCTTACTTAACCAAAGGCAAATATTACATTGCACGCCAACCTGAAAAAATTCAGGCGACTTCGGTTGCTAACTGTGTGGTATGTGAAAGGGACTATGAACTCGCTGATATGGCGGGTTGCCCAGCCTATAACGGTACGATTTGCTCTTTATGCTGTTCACTTGAAGCCCGCTGCCACGATTTATGTAAACCTGATGCACGTTGGTCGGTACAGCTCAAAAAAGCCATTTGGCACTATTTACCAGAACGTTGGGCTAGCCGTTTAAATAGCAGGGTCAGTTTGTATTTATTACTGACTTTAGGGCTGTCGATCGTTTTGGCAGTGAGTTTAAGTCTGGTTTATATCCAAGAAAAAACCTATTTAGAAACGATTAATGCGGCAGCGGTTCCACAGCTCTTTACACTGTTTGTCAAAATTTACACCATTTTATTTTTATTAATGAGCGTTGCTGCATGGTGGTTAGTGTTAAACGACGAAAGCCGTCGTAATGCTGAAATCGAAACACATCAGCAAACGGCATTATTGTTTGATGAAATTGCTGCCCATGAAGTCACTTCAAAGCACCTGCAAGATGCCAGAATTTCAGCAGAGCGGGCAAATGATGCAAAAAGCCGTTATGTCATTGGCATTAGCCACGAACTAAGAACACCTCTAAATAGTATTTTGGGCTATAGCCAATTACTTCAGAAACAAGAGCAGCTTTCAGAACAAGGCAAAATGGCGCTCGGGGTGATTAGCCGTAGTGGGCAGCATCTGACTTCACTCATTGATGGTTTACTAGATTTAGCACGCATTGAAACAGGCAAGATTTCTTTAAATGTAGTGGATGTGCATTTCCCCAATTTTATAGAACAGATTATTCAAATGTTTCAGCCTCAGTTTGAACAGAAGAATTTGCAGTTTGTTTATGAAATTGGAGAGAACCTGCCGCACTATGTCCGTACCGACAAAAAACGCTTAGAACAAGTACTCATCAATTTACTAGGCAATGCTTTAAAGTTTACGACGAGCGGCACAATTACTTTGAAAGTTGAATATCGTTTTCAAACGGCTTATTTTGAAATTAGAGATACGGGCTGTGGTATTGCTGAGGCCGATTTAGAGCGAATCTTTAACCCGTTTGAACGGGGCAGTAATGTGGTTCAAGGCGGATTTACCGGAACAGGACTCGGACTACCCATTGTAAAATTATTAGTCGATTTACTCGGCGGACAGCTATCTGTGACTAGTCAGCTCAATCAGGGTTCACAGTTTAAGATTAAGTTTTATTTACCTTCAAAAGAAGTAGTTCATCCAATTTCAAATGTTTACGCCAACCAAATTACGGGTTATCAAGGCGAGCGAAAACGAATTTTGGTCGTCGATAATGAAGCGGTGGACCGAGGCTTAGTCGCTAATTTTCTAAAACCTTTAGGATTTATTATTGAAGAAGCCGAGTCGGGCATTGACTGTTTAAGACGTGTACCTATTTTCCAGCCTAACCTGATTTTGATGGATTTGAATATGCCTTTGATGGGCGGCTGGGAAACAGCACGATTATTGCGTCAGAATAATATTACCAATGTGCCGATCTTAATTATTTCGGCCAATGCAGGCGAGCGCGAAGTCAATCCACAAGATGCTGTCTTAAGTGAAGACTTTATGCTAAAACCAATCGATCTCAATTTGTTGCTGAGTAAAATTGGAGACAAGTTAGGCTTGGTGTGGATTGATTCCAAGACAGAAACACTCCTTGAAAATAATAAAGTTCAAGCACTTGATATAAACGTGTTTAAGCAGGAGCAATTCACTGTTCATATACCAATCCAACAACCAGAAAATAATGATCTGCTTGATTTACCGCAAAGCTTGCAGCAATTAAATGATTTGATTGGGCAGGGTTACATTCGAGGAATTCAACAGGCTTTAACGCAATGCCGTCAAAATTTTCCGGAGCATAACGAGTTATGGGAACAGCTTGAACAGGCTATTCAAAAATTTGATTTAAAACACGCCCAACGATTAATTCAGGATAAGCAATGAGTACGCAACATGTTTCTTTTCAGCAAGCTTCACCAAACGAGCAGGCTGTTATTCTGATTGTGGATGATGTGCCGGAAAATCTGGGCTTGTTACATGAAAGTCTAGATCAAGCTGGTTATCGCGTGCTTGTCACAACCGATGGGTTAAGTGCTATTGAAATAGCACATCGATGCTTACCGGATATGATTTTGCTTGATGGCAATATGCCACATATGGATGGTTTTGAAAGTTGTATACAGCTTAAAGCGAGTCCAATTACGCAGTTTATTCCCGTCATTTTTATGACAGGCTTGTCGGAAACAGAACATATAGTGCGTGGTTTTCAGGTGGGTGGGGTGGACTATGTGACCAAGCCTCTGAATATTGAAGAAGTACTGGCAAGAGTGAAAACGCATTTGGCACATGCCAAACTATTGCAACAACAAAAACAGGTGATTGATGCAACGGAAACAGCCATTCTCGCGCTAGATGTTCACGGTAAAATTGTTTGGAAAACTCAAAAAGCTAGTGATCTACTAAATCAATATTTACCTGAATTAGACGGTTTTGAAGCAGGCTTAAAAGCTTGGTTTTCAGACTTGGAAAATGAAAAAGACCCCAAAAAATTAACCAGCTGTTCTTATTCGACACCATCTCAGCAATTACAGCTTTTATTGCTCACGCCGTGGGAGACTAATCCAAGTGTGGCAAAAAACTATCTGATACAGATTAAGACTTCTACACCTGCCTTAGAAATGGCTGATATTTTGAAATATTGTCCGCAGTTGACTCAACGTGAGGCAGAAGTCATGCACTGGTTGTTGTTGGGGAAAACCAATAAAGATATTGCAGAAATTTTGGAGCTGAGCCCAAGGACGGTAAACAAGCATTTAGAGCATATTTTTGAAAAACTTTGCGTTGAAAACCGAACTGCTGCCGTGGCGCACATTAATAGTTTGGTGCAAGAATTTCATTAAGTTAATTGAAGATTGTATTTAAAAAGCATACAGACTCGCTGCTAAAAACAGGCTATTTTTTTACACTTAGATTTGTTCTTATAGATAAAGATTATACAAAGTCATTTCTAAATAAATATGAGTCGTAATACGAGGAATTCATTGTGAATATTCAACAAAAAGATGATACAAAACACGGCAGCTTTAGCTTACTTGATGGTGAAACCGTTGCAGGTGAAATGACTTATACATGGGCAGGCGAAGGCATGCTGATTATTGATGCTACAGATGTAAATGAAAATTATCGCGGACAAGGCGTAGGTCGCCAATTACTTGATGCGTTAGTTGCCTTTGTCCGTGAAAAAGAAGTAAAAGTAATTCCTCTTTGCCCATATGCTAAATCGGTTTTTGATAAAGACCCAAGCATTGGCGATGTACTGAGAAAGTAAGCAATAGATTAAAAATCATTTAATAAAAATCGGGCCTTGGTGTCCGATTTTTTTATTCATCTTTGTTTTAATGAATATGTTTTGAGCGGTTGTATTTAACTGATTCGAAGGTTTTCGATTGCCAGATCGAATTTATCAAACTTATAGAAAAGCTTATCTAATAAAAATAGTTTTAGACCAATTGGGAAAAAAATAAACTTGTTACACAAATATTTAATGGCTGATGAAAGCTAAATATTTATAACGTTTTAATATTATTTTTTGGAATTTTCCTTGAACTGGCAGTATATCCATAGTGTGTTGCCGCAATTTTTCTCTGCAACTTTGACCACGCTGAAAATCTCAATTATCAGCATTATTCTGGCGATTATTGTAGGGCTGATTTGCAGCATTTTAATCACATATCGCGTGCGGGTGCTAAATAGAATTGCCCAGTTCTATATTGAGTTATCTCGAAATACCCCTTTATTAATTCAATTGTTCTTTTTGTATTACGGTTTGCCAAAACTCGGTATCAAAATCGATGGTTTCGCTTGTGGTGTGATCGGACTGACCTTTTTAGGCGGAAGCTATATGGCTGAAGCTTTCCGAGCAGGTTTGCAGTCTGTTGCAAAAGGGCAGATTGACTCAGCAAAAAGTATTGGTTTGCAACCGACTCAAATTTTTAGATATGTCATTTTTCCTCAAGCACTGGCTATTTCAATTCCGGCAATCGGGGCAAATTGTCTATTTCTGATTAAAGAAAGTTCTGTTGTCAGTGCCATTGCTGTGGTTGAGCTGCTTTTTGTCACCAAAGACTTAATAGGTATGGACTATAAAACCACGGAAGCGTTGTTCTTACTCATCATGGCTTATCTGATTATTTTATTGCCCGTGTCTATTTTGACCAGTTATCTGGAGCACAGAAGTCGGAAGGTGAGCCATGGAACTTGATTATCTATTTCAAGCGAGTCACCTCGAACGTTTAATGTGGGGACTTTGGGCAACTGCAAAAATTGCATTTATTTCGGTGTTTTTCTCTGCAATTTTCGGCACAGTTTTCGGCGTCATTATGACTTCTAAAAATATAGTCGTTAAAGCATTGTGCCGCCTGTATTTAGAGGCCATTCGAATCATTCCAATTTTAGTTTTGCTGTTTGTGTTTTATTTCGGCTTTGCGACATGGTTTAACTGGCAGTTTTCCGCAATGTGGGTCTGCGTTGTTGTGTTTGTTTTATGGGGAACCGCTGAAATGGGCGATTTGGTTCGTGCAGCCATTACTTCAATTGACCAGCATCAACGCGATTCAGCCTATGCGCTCGGACTAACTCATGTTCAAGCTTTGGTCTATGTCATTTTTCCGCAAAGTCTAAAACGAGTAACTCCAGGCGCGATTAACTTATTTACCCGAATGGTGAAAACCAGCTCTTTGGCAGTCCTGATTGGTGTGGTTGAGGTCATTAAAGTTGGCCAGCAAATTATTGAAAATTCGCTGTTGACCGTGCCGAGCGCTTCTCTTTGGATTTATGGCTTTATTTTTATTTTGTATTTTCTGATTTGCTATCCCTTATCGCGTTTGGCGGCACATTTGGAAAAGGTCTGGGAGTAATTATGCCTTTGTTATCGATACAACAATTACAGAAATCATTTGCACAAAGTCATATTTTACAGGGCATTGATCTGGATGTAGAACAAGGAGAAGTGGTTGTTATTTTAGGCCCATCAGGCTGCGGTAAAAGTACCTTATTGCGCTGTATTAACGGCTTAGAACCGATTCAGGGTGGCGAGATTCGTTTAACAGGCTCAGGTGTTTTGGGTCAAGATGTGGACTGGACTAATGCTCGTCAAAAAATTGGCATGGTTTTTCAGAACTATGAGCTATTTGGGCATATGAACGTCATTGACAATATTTTGCTTGGACCACTCAAAGTACAAAAACGCCACCGCGATGAAGCAGAACAAGTTGCAGATGAGTTGTTAAAGCGAGTGGGGCTGTTTGAGCGAAAACTTGATTATCCACGACAGCTTTCAGGCGGACAAAAACAACGTATCGCTATTGTGCGTTCACTGGTTATGCAACCTAAAGTCATTTTGCTTGATGAAATTACCGCTGCGCTTGACCCGGAAATGGTCAGGGAAGTACTCGATGTCGTACTCAAGTTAGCGAATGAAGGAATGACCATGCTGATTGTGACACATGAGATGTCCTTTGCCCGAAAGGTTGCCGACCGCATCATTTTTATGGATAAGGGCAAAATTATTGAACAGGCTTCACCAGAAGAATTTTTTAAACAGCCAAAAACAGAACGAGCGAAAGCCTTCTTAAATATTTTGTCGTACTAAATTTTTATTATTTGAATCATGAGGAAGTGAATGTTTAAACGTAATTCAATAAAAATATTAAGCAGTCTTGCCATTGCTGGGGTGTTACTCACTGCATGTAGTAAAACGCCATCCACTGAACAGGCAAGTAATACTCAAGAAGACCATTCTTTAGAACAAGTCAAAAAAAATGGAGTTCTACGAGTTGCCGTTTTTGCCGATGATCCGCCGTTTGGTTACGTTGATAGTGCAGGTAACAATCAGGGCTTTGATGTGGCCTTAGCAAAACGTGTGACCAAAGACTTGCTCGGTGATGAAAAGAAAGTTGAGTTTATTGTGACTGAAGCTTCAAATCGGGTGGAGTTTCTAAAATCAAATCGTGCCGATGTTGTATTCGCGACATTTACAGTAACGCCAGAACGTAAGGAGGTTGTCGATTTTGCTGAACCTTATTTAAAAGGTGCTTTCGGCATAGTCTCTCCTAAAGCCAAGCCGATTACCGACATTGCCCAATTAGAAGGTAAAACTTTAATTGTCAATAAAGGCACAAGTTCAGATACCTACTTTACCAAGCATTATCCAAAAGTGAATTTACTCAAGTTTGAAAGAAACTCGGATGCCTTTAAAGCCTTAACTGATGGTCGTGGCGACGCGATTTCACAAGATAGTACCTATGCTCTGGCATGGGCCGCGAAGAACCCAAGTTATGTGGCAGGTATTCAGTCCATTGGTGATCAAGAATTTATTGCACCAGCAGTTAAAAAGGGCAATACCCAATTGTTGAATTGGCTCAATACTGAAATCAAGCAACTCAGAACAAGTGGTGAAATTAATAAAATTTATGATGAAACCTTGAAGCCAATTTACGGTGACTCGGTCAATCCGAATGTGTTCTTAGATGTAGGCCAATAATTTTCGATATTGCTAGAGCAGTGTCTAAAAGTAGGCGCTGCTATTTTTAAATAAGACTTTTACAAGAACGATAGGGTGAAATAATGACAACATTAACATTTCAAAACGTGAAATATATTTTAGCTGCATCTTTACTGAGTTTAGGTTTAGTTGCATGTGACAAAGGAACTCAATCTACTGAAAAAACGGCTGATACCACACAAACTGTGTCGAGTATTGAACAGATCAAAAAGAATGGCGTGGTACGAATTGGCGTATTTAGTGATAAACCGCCGTTTGGATATTTAGATGCTCAAGGTAAAAACCAAGGTTTTGATGTAGAAATTGCTAAGCATGTCGCTAAAGATTTGTTGGGTGATGAAAACAAAGTTGAGTTCGTTTTAACTGAAGCGGCTAACCGTGTTGAATATTTAAAAGCCAATAAAGTGGATATTATTTTTGCGAACTTTACCGTTACACCAGAACGTAAAGAAGTGGTCGATTTTGCTAAACCGTATCTAAAAGTCGCGCTGGGCGTGGTTTCTCCTAAAAGTCATCCGATTACTGATGTGGCTCAACTTAAAGATAAAACTTTATTGGTAAACAAAGGTACAACGGCTGATTCATTCTTCACCAAGACTCATCCTGAAATTAAGCTACAAAAGTATGAGCAAAACACTGAAACTTTTGATGCTTTAAAAGATGGTCGTGGTGCTGCGCTTGCACATGATAACTTGCTGGTTTTAGCTTGGGCTAAAGAAAATCCAAATTACACTGTTGGCATTACCAATTTAGGTGAGCAGGATTTAATTGCACCAGCAGTGAAAAAAGGCGATAAAGAGTTATTGGACTGGTTGAACCAAGATTTAGAAAAATTGACAAAAGAAGGTGTGATTCATCAAGCTTATGAAAAGACTTTAAAACCAGTCTATGGCGATACGATTAATCCAAAAGATCTATTAGTTGAGTAATCATACTCATAATTTCTAAAGATTAAGAGCCTTCTAAATAGTATTTGCTCGAGCTAGGATTCATCTACAGCCTGCCCATAATTTATAAAGATAATGTTTTGGCAATATTTTTTATAGATGTAAACAGTGGTCAGGTTCTGTAGATGAGAAAGTTTTTTGGTTACTTTTTTCAAAAAAAGTAACAGAATTAGCTGAGTGCTTTAGAGGTTAAAAGGTAGGATTCTATTGTGCTAACACCTTGACTTTATATTACTTTAACTTAAATAAAGTCGGCTCTGCTGCTAATTTATCAGCCAAATATTGAATCAACACACTCAATTTAGGCGGGACATGCCGTGTCGGTGGGTAGAGTAACCACAGCCCACCACTATAATAGGTTTTAAAATACCAATCTGGTAAAACCTGCACTAAGGACCCTTGTTGTAGAGCATGACGTGCAACGAAGTACGGCAAGCTTGCAATACCTAAATGCTGTAATGCAGCACTCAAACGCACACCCGTATGGTTTGCAGCATAACGCCCACGCACAGCAACACTTATCGATTTATTTCCTTGTTGAAATTTCCATTTTGAGTCACTGGCTTGTTCACCCAAGTAAATACATTCATGCTGCTTTAAATCATGAGGATGACTCGGTGTGCCATGCTTTGCCAAATACTCAGGTGTTGCACAAACCAAATGATCAATATCAATAAGTTTTCGACCCATAAGGCCACCTGGTGGTTGTTCTGTAATCCGAAGCGCTAGGTCAACTCCATCATCAATGAGATCTACATAGCGATCTTCTAAAAGCATTTGTATATCAATTTTTGGGTAGCGTTCTAAAAACTCGGGTAAATGCGGATGAATCATAAAATGCCCAACAGCTTTGGGAACACTCATGCGAATAATACCTTCAGGTTCGATATGAAATTGGCCTGAACTTTCCATCACTGCTTGTGCCGCATTCACCATATCTAAACAACGTTGATAAACCTGTTGTCCACTTTCACTTAAACGAAGTTTTCGTGTGGTCCGGTAGAGTAATCGTGTACCTAACGCGCGTTCTAAACGGGCAATCGCACGACTAACAGCGGAAGGTGTAGTACCAAGCTGCCTTGCAGTTTCAGAAAAACTTTCCGACTCGACAACCTTAACGAAAGTCGCCATTTCATTTAACAGAACCAGACTTTGATTTGTGCTCATGAGGCAAAAGTTATTTGGATTTTGATTGGATTATCGCGTCTAAAAAATCGCAATACAATCTTTTAAGTGATTTTCAGGAAATTAAATTGTTATGTGGCAGTTATATGGGCATGAGTTTTTGACGCTAGCTGTAATTCATTTTTTAGCCGTAATTTTACCGGGGCCTGATTTTGTGATTACGGTCAGACAAAGTGTGCGTTATGGCTATTTGATTGGATGTTTAACCGCGATTGGTATTGGTGTTGGGATTTCAGTCCATGTGTTTTATACACTGGTTGGTATTGGTTTTTTAATTCAGCAAAGTGAATGGCTCATGTCTCTTATCAGAACAGCGGGGGCAGCTTACTTAGTGTATTTAGGATGGCAGTGTTTACGTAGCCAGCCGAATACCAATCTTGAAATTAATGGCCAAGCAGGCAGTGACACGCCGAGTTTATTTAAAGCGTTTACAATGGGTTTTCTTACTAATGCATTGAACCCCAAGGCTACTATCTTTTTTCTGGCAATTTTTACGACGATTGTAAGTACGGCCACACCAATGAAAGTTCAGGTTTTTTATGGGGTATGGATGTGTATGGTTAATGCCATTTGGTTTATGGTGGTGAGCGTACTATTTGCTCAGCCTATTGTACGTAAACGTTTTTTAGAATTTGGAATTTATTTTGAGAGGGTAATGGGAGTTTTATTAATTGGGATTGCATTGAGATTGATTTGGGGGTTATTTAATTAAGTTGAATATCTATTAATATTTCCTCTGATTAAAGTCATCTACAAGTTTTTAGACTAGCACAACGGAGTCCATACTTGCATTTGCTAGTGCTAAATTTCATCCACAGCCTGCCCATAATTTATAAAGATAATGTATTTGCAATATTATTTGAAAAATGAAAACAGAGAACAGGTTCTGTGGATGAGAAAGTTTTTCTTGCGTGACGTTGTCACTCATTTTTTAAAAAAGTAATGGAATTAGCTACTTTCTTTGGAGATAAAACGGTAAGACTTCGTCGTGATAACCACTAATAATTTTTAGCTCAACCTAAAGTCATCTGCGAACTATTGCATAGTACGACAGAGTATTATCGCTTAAAGTTTTAATTTCTTCAGTCGCCTTCGGCTGGACTTACTTTGGTTTCGCTCAAAGTAAGCAAAAGCATTGTCATCTGCAAAACCTGTCGACTTATTTCATTTAACTAGTATTTCACAGAAACAGAATCTTTTTGATGCTACGCAGGTTGCAGACGACTTTTGCTCGAGTAAATGTAGTGCTAGGACTATTTGAGTTTTAATAGTTTCCTCATAGAAAAATTGAATTTTAATAATGGCAAATTACTTATAAAAAAAGACCGCTCGAAAGCAATCTTTTTTGCAAAAATAGATTTAATTGCTACGCCTATTACGTGTCAGTTGATGTAATACCGAAACCAATAAATCAATTTCTTCCGTCGTATTATAAAAAGCCAAAGACGGACGCACGGTTTGTTCTACACCAAAACGACGTAAAATTGGCTGTGCACAATGGTGTCCAGAACGTACGGCAATACCATGTTGATTTAAAGCTTTGCCCACTTGTTCCGTTGAATAGCCTTGTAAAGTAAAGGACATAACACTGGCTTTGTGATGCGCTGTTCCGATCAAACATAAACCAGACACACTGCTCAGTGCATTTTGACCATATTCGAGTAGATCATGTTCATAGCGAGCAATGTTATGAATACCTAGACTTTCAACATATTCAAGTGCAGCACCTAAACCAACAGCATCGGCAATGTTGCCAGTTCCAGCTTCAAACTTATTGGGTGCAGGTTGGTAAACTACCTGTTCGAAGGTGACATCCTGAATCATGTTACCGCCACCTTCCCAAACAGGCATGCTCTCTAGCAGTTCTGGTTTTGCATAGACCGCGCCAATACCCGTTGGCCCAAATACTTTATGTCCAGAAAACACAAAAAAGTCTGCATCGAGAGCTTGTACATCAGTCGGTATATGAGAAACAGATTGAGCACCGTCAACTAAAACACGGACACCTTTGGCATGCGCAATTTTAATGACTTCAGCAACAGGTGTGACTGTTCCTAAAGCATTCGAAACTTGGGTAATCGACAGCAGTTTAGTGCGTTCATTAATCAGTTTTGGCAACTCTTCTAAAATAATCTGGCCAGTGTCATCCACAGGAATGACTCTTAATTTCGCTCCAGTTTTTTTAGTGAGTTGGTACCAAGGCACAATGTTGGCATGGTGTTCTAAGTGAGAAACAATAATTTCATCACCTTCACCAATATTTTGCTCACCCCATGTTTTTGCAATCAGGTTAATGCCTTCGGTTGTTCCTCGAACAAAGATAATTTCTTTAGAAGAGGGCGCACCAATGAATCGGGCAACTACATTTCTTGCATGTTCATAGGCGTCGGTTGCACGAGCCGCTAACTCATGCGCAGCACGGTGAATATTTGAGTTTTCATGCTGATAAAAATAAGCAATCCGGTCAATCACGCGCTGCGGTTTTTGTGTAGTGGCAGCATTATCCAACCAGACCAGAGGTCGACCATTGACGCGTTCCTGTAAAATTGGAAAATCGCGACGTATAGCATGTACATCGAGTGGTTGAGCACTACTTGCTACAAAAGTGGGTTGCGATGGTTGATAGTGACTATAACTTTGTCCACTTTGAGGCAAGTCTAAAAAATAAAATGCAGAGCTTGCTGCACTTTGGGGTGGCGTGTTCGTTGCAAAACGATCTTCCGTCAGCAATGATTTCAGCTGGTCACCATGTGGTAACTGAAAAGACTGTGCGACCGAATAATTATCTTCAACACCTTTAACAGAAGGTTCTGCTGCATTAGGAGCAGAAAAATCATTTAAAAAATAATAAGGTGATTCACCTGTACCAGTGGGCAAGCTTGGTTCAATGCGTGGCACGTTGGGTTCACTATGGGCAGTTTGTGGCAAATGTGGTTCAAATGGTGGACGTGGCAAATTAGCCCCACCAACCACAGGTGCAGACGCTACAATTCGACGTTCAGGGTAGTCTGGCAAATTTGGAATATGTTCAGGATATTCCGGATTGAGGCTTTTCTGAAAGGCGATATTGGGCGCACGACCACTGAGTGCAGAAAATGGTTCACCCGGTTGTGGTGGGTGCGGTGGCGCTCCGACAGGTAAGTCCAAGTTAAGGCCCGATGGAGAAGCTGAACTGCTTGAGCTTGGTAATGCTGAAAAAAACGCATTAGCAAGTCGAGCAATGGTGGACTCATTGGGTAAGTTGGCTGGTGGGTGAGCACCAGTCACTTCAGGCCCCGTTGGACTACCTTGCAGATTACTTGTAGTTAACTGGGTAGTCATGATATTTGTCCACCTCCACATCATCTAACACTGCTAACGCATCGTCTGTTAATACTGCAAGTGAGCAATAGAGCGAGATCAGATACGACGCAATCGCGTTACGGTTGATTCCCATAAAGCGTACTGAAAGCCCCGGTGACTGTTCACCAGCAAGACCTGGTTGGAACAATCCAACAATCCCTTGACGCTTTTCACCTACACGAAGCAACAAGATTTTAGTTTTTCCATCTTCTACAGGAATTTTATTTGATGGAATGAGTGGAATACCGCGCCATGTAATGAATTGCGAACCGAATAAGCTAACCGTTGGAGGTGGTACACCACGGCGTGTACATTCACGACCAAATGCTGCAATTGCATCAGGATGCGCTAGGAAAAAACCCGGTTCTTTCCAGACTTTACGTAGCAAATCATCAAGATCATCTGGAGTAGGTGGGCCATTTAAGGTAGAAATACGTTGGTCATCTGTCACACTTGCCAGTAAACCGTATTCAGGATTATTGATGAGCTCGCTTTCTTGGCGTTCTTTAATGGTTTCAATGGTTAAACGGAGCTGTTCTTTAATTTGGTCGTGTGGGCTGCTGTAAAGGTCGGCAACACGTGTATGTACATCTAAAACAGTAGATACGCCATTTAAAAAGTATTCACGTGGCTCTGGGTCATAATCAACAAAAGTTTGAGGTAAAGTTGCTTCATCACGTTGTGTGCAAGCCACCTGAATATCATCGGTATTATTTACACGGTTTAAGCGATAAATACCTGCTTCAACAGGAAGCCATTGCAGTAAGTGAGTCAGCCATCTGGGAGTAATTGTAGAAAGTTGAGGAGCTGTCTTGGTTGCATTGGCCAGTTGGCGGGCTGCGTGGTCCCCAAGTGCAAGTTGGGCTTTGTCAGTATTTTTCGCCATGAATCATTTTTCCTTATTACATTGGCTTTTTGAAAATAAAAATTCTAGGATATATATAAACTAGAATTAGTTCTGGTTTTAAAATTAAAATAGCGTTGTATATTTTTCTAAGTAGAGGGCTTATTAATGAGTTATCTATTTTTAAATAAAAATATATTTAAACTAGAAATAAGCATTTAATTAATATGCAAGTTTTTTGTTTATTCATCCCCTTATCTATTTATTACACATCTATAGTTTTTAACTGGCAATATGATTTTTTTGATAAGACTCATTCGGTGACTGTAAAATCTGGCTACCTGCGGCCACACTATGTGTTAGCCAGACATTACCCCCAATAATGGACCCTCGACCAATGGTAATACGGCCTAAAATAGTGGCACCTGCATAAATCACCACGTCATCTTCAACAATTGGATGGCGTGTATAGTCTTTTTTCAAACCACCATCATCATTGGTTTCAAATCGTTTTGCTCCAAGGGTCACTGCCTGATAAATACGGACACGTTCCCCAATGACACTGGTTTCACCAATCACCACACCCGTACCATGATCGATGAAGAATCCTTTACCGATTTTTGCACCCGGATGAATATCAATACCCGTTGCAGAGTGTGCCAGCTCGGAAATAATGCGAGACAATAAAGGCACTTGGACATAGAGCTGATGCGCAATTCGGTGATAAATAATTGCAAATATGCCCGGATAGCAAAGTAATACCTCATCCACACTATGCGCCGCCGGATCACCTTCATAAGCAGCACGCACATCGCCGTCTAAAAGACGTCGTATAGAGGGCAAGGTGTTGGCAAAATCCTGCACAATATTTTGAGCAAGTTCCTCGGGTTGTTGGACTGTATTCGAATGACTCAAATGACGTTTTGCTTCATAATTTAAAGCCAGTTGTACTTGCGCATGTAAGGCTGTGAGTACCCGATTTAAAGTATAGGCAATATAAGAATCTTCAGTTTCTTGACGTAAGTCGGCAGGGCCTAAACGCATTGGAAATAAAATTCCGCACAGGTCATCTACAATGGCTTTTAAAGCTTCTTTAGATGGAAGTTCACGGCCCCCAAATTCTTTGGTTCTGTGCTGTTGCTGACGCCAGTCATGCCTTGCCTGTTGTAAACCTTGTACAACCGCATTAATGTTCCATTGAGTCACAAGCTTTCCTTGATTCACTGAAAATTGATTAGAGTATTAGTCTTGTTGCCAAGGAAGTTGATGGATGCGCCAGCCATTTTTCTGATTACGCTGTTGCTGATCATTTAGATCGCCTTCAAAGCCTTCAAGAACGTTATAGGTATGCTCAAAACCAGCATTAAATGCGGCCTCGGCTGCCTGTGCCGAACGGTTGCCACTACGGCATAACAAAAGAATGGTTTTATCTTTGCCGACCTTTGATTCGAGTTCTTTTAAAAAGCGTGGATTGCGGTTAAAGGATGTGCCTGTTGCCCACGCGACATGAACACTTTCAGGGACATAACCCACAAATTTACGTTCTTCATTGGTACGCACATCAACTAAAACAGCTTCGCCTTGTTGTACAAGTTGCCATGCATCATGTGGTGATAAACTGCCCCTAAAATTCAGCTCATGGTCTTGTGCGTATTGCTGTGCTTGAGAAAGAATTTCTTCATTTGACAAGGATGGATTTGAATCATTTGAGATAAAGCTTTGTGGAGCTTCTGTATTTAATTTTGCATTCATTGAATATATCCTTATCTTTGATTCAGATTGTTATTGTTCAATTTACGCGTTTTTAAATATAAGCAAAAATAAGGAATATCTATTTATATATATTATTTTCATAAATAAGAATGGCGGATATTTTTATAAAAAAGTATTCATTAAGCTTATATCGTTCTTTAATTAAAATTGATGGATTAATTATTTTAATAGTTAATAAAAGCCGTGTGAATTAAAATAATCCACACGGCTTTAAAATTTAAGCAAATCCACCATTTACTCGAATGACTTGTGAATTTACCCAACGTCCATCTGGACCAGCTAGCATGGCAACTACATTGGCAATTTCTTCAGGTGTTCCAATTCTTTCCAATGGAGCAAGTTTTGCAATAGCCGAAACCTGCTCGTCAGTTTTTCCATTGTAAAAAAGGTCAGTACCTGTCGGGCCGGGCGCAACTGCATTTACAGTGATATTGCGTCCGCGTAACTCATTTGCTAACACATGTACCAAGCCTTCTACACCTGCTTTTGAAGCAATATAGGGGCCATATGCCGGAAAAGATTTAGCAATTACACTGGTGGAAAGCGCAATAATTCGACCACCATCCGGCACTGTTTCGGCTGCATGCGCCAATATTAAAAATGCACCCCGTAAATTGGTATGAATTACTTTATCGAAATCAGGTAGGGCTTCAGGTGTAATTTTTGCCATAGGCATAATGCCTGCGCTATGAACCACAACATCTAATTGACCATTAATGGCTTTTGCTTCTTGGAATAAACGGCTGACATCATGTTCATTTGCAACATCGGCTTGAATGGCAGAGGCTTTGCCACCTTGCTCAATAATGTGATCTACAGTTGCTTGAGCATGAGTCGCATTGCCAGCATAATTAATGATCACATAAAAACCATCTTGAGCTAGGCGTTCGGCAATAGCACGACCAATACCACGAGATGCACCAGTGACAAGAGCTGTTTTTTTCGAAATATTCATTGTTAACTAGCCTGTTCAAGTAAGTATGGTTTATTTTAATAATGTAGAAATATGGGATAAAGCCTCATAATTGGATAAGATAATTCCATATACATTAATAATATGGTTGGCTAAAAAGAGAGCATTATGGATAAATTTGATACCTTACAGCTTTTTACCCGCATCGTAGAGCTGGGTAGCTTTAGTCAGGCAGCCGACCAATTGAATATCCCACGCGCTACAGCAAGTAATGCCATTAAAGAATTAGAAAATAATTTACAGTGCCGTTTACTTGAGCGAACTACACGGCATGTCAGGCCATCACTCGATGGGCAGGCATTTTATGAGCGCTGCACACAAATATTATCGGAACTCGATGATGCTGAATCGTCTTTGCGCAATGTCGTGGCACAGCCACGCGGCTTATTACGTATTGATTTATCTGGTGCGCATGCGACTAAAATTGTTTTACCCAGCATTGATCAATTTCACGAGTTATATCCCGATATTGAACTCGTAATTAGTACAGGAGACCGTTTGGTTGATCTTATTAGAGAGGGGATAGATTGCGTTGTAAGAGCAGGACGTCTGGATGATTCATCTTTAATTGCTCGGCATTTGGTCGATATGCCACAAGTCATTTGTGCAAGTCCTGACTATTTAAATAAACATGGAACACCTCAGCAACCAGAAGATTTGTTATCACATTATTGTGTTAATTTCTTCTCGACATCAGGTGGACGAAACTACCCATTTGAATTGATGGTGAATGGCAAAAAACAAGATTATTTTTTGAAAAGCTGGATAGCGGTAAATGACGCTGAAAACTATGTATTAGGTGCTTTACGTGGGGCAGGTTTAATTCAGGTGCCACGCTACCATGTGGCCGAACATTTAAAAGATGGGCAATTGGTTGAGGTTTTGTCTGACTGGAAAAGCCCCGCCATGTCGGTTTCTGCATTGTACCCGCAACATCGACAACTTTCGCCACGGGTGCGGGCATTTGTGGCTTGGCTGAGTGACTTATATACAGGCTATTTCTCAAAATAACGATACCGACTCTAATAATCTAGAGCGAATTGTAGGATTTTTTGATCAAAACCATATGACACGTCATTTCTAAAAGCCTTCGGTTTGACTCCAGCTAGATGGCGAATGATCAATAAACTATCTTCTTAATCAAGCTATTGAAAAGTCAGCCTGTGTATAGACTGACCTCAACTTTGTTTTAAATTAGATGTATGCCTTTCAAAAAATCATAAAGCATAAATATGCCAGAAATGATCAGCATCATTCCCATGGCTTTGTTTAGGCGATTAAACCAGATTTTATTTTTAATTTTTTTACCTAACACTGCACCTGCCCAAGAGTAAAGGCAGGGTGCGCCGGCGGCACCTATGGAAATGAGCAATGACACTAAAAAGATTTGAATGCCAGTAATATGTGCAGTTGGATACATAATCGTGGTTACAGGCAAAATCACTAATATCCCTTTTGGATTTAAGGCTTGTATCCAAAAGCCATTCCAGAAAGACAAAGTCTGAACTCCAGTGTTTTCATCACGAATATCAATGTCTGCCTTTAACATTTGGTATGAAAGATAAAAGGTATAAAGTGCACCGAACAAAGCAATATAGTGCAAGGCATTTCTTGGAATGATCGCTGCGCCAATATATCCAAAAATCATGAATAACATCAGCATGGCACAACCAACACCTATAAAAAAATAAATCGTTTTTTTGAATTGTCCTGTTAGCCCAGCATTTAGACCCATAAAATTTACTGGACCGGGGCTATACATCACACTCAAGGTATAAAAAAAGATTTCCATAAACGCATCTACTAAAACAAAACAACCCAGCATAGTGACTCGCAAATTTAGAGTCTTGTACGTTTGTGATCGTTCCTGCACAAACGTACAAGACGAGAAAAATCTGAAGAGTCATGATGAGCGACTTAAAGTTATGACTCAGGATAGGGGTTTATGTTTGACACAAAAATTGCGCTGATTGTCCGTAATGATCTTGCGACGTGGCAAAGGCTAAATGTGGTGGCTTTTTTAGCAACAGGGGTTGCCTCGGCTGTTCCAGAAATGTTGGGTAAACCTTATGTCGATGCCAATGGGTATGAATATGGCAATATGCTAGGTCAGCCGATGTTAGTTTTTGAGGGAGACTTATCGGGTCTACAAAAAGCGCATCGGAAAGCAATTGAGCAAGATTTAACGATTATTCCCTATGTACACGCCATGTTTTCTACAGGCAATGATGAGGACAATCGAGCGGTCTTTTTGGCCGACGATGCGAATCAATTAAATTTGGTCGGGTTGGCGTTAAGAGGGCCTAAAAAAGTGGTCGATAAAGCAATTAAGGGGCTTTCTTTGCATCAATAAGAAATAAGATTTTTATTGGAAGAACGATAAAACCCACTGTTTGAGCAAAAGTGGGTTTTATTTTAACAATGAAAATTAAACTTTATCTTGGGTTTTGGTTTCAAAGTCGCTGGCATCATGGCGTTCATGCAATTGGGTAGCTAAATCACCAAAAGTACGGTTGACCATACGACCACGTTGAACCGCAGGGCGTGCTAAAATCGCATCTGCCCAGCGTTGAACATTTTTATATTGACCGACACTCAAAAACTCCGCGCCGTTATACACCCAGTTTTTAACAAGACCACCATACCAAGGAAATGCAGCAATATCCGCGATGGTATATTCAGAGCCTGCCAAATATTCATGCTTTGCTAGATGTTGATCTAACACATCAAGTAAGCGTTTTGTTTCCATGGCGAAGCGATTAACCGCATATTCAATTTTAACAGGGGCATAGGCATAAAAATGCCCAAAACCACCACCTAAATATGGTGCGCTACCCATTTGCCAAAATAGCCAATTGAGACATTCGGTACGTGCAGCAATATCAGTTGGAATGAAAGCTTTAAACTTTTCAGCCAAGTAAAGCAAAATTGAACCAGACTCAAACACTCTTAATGGCGGGTTCTGGCTATGGTCAACCAATGCTGGAATTTTAGAGTTTGGATTAATTTCTACAAAACCGTTGCCAAATTGCTGTCCTTCACCAATTTTGATGAGCCAAGCATCATATTCAGCATCTTGATGTTCTAATGCTAAAAGCTCTTCTAGCAAAATCGTGACTTTTTGACCATTAGGCGTTGCTAAAGAGTAGAGCTGGAGCGGATGTTTCCCTACTGGAAGTGTATGTTCATAACGCGAACCTGAAGTAGGTTGGTTTAAATCGGTTTTTTCTCCAGTCCATTGCCAAACTTGTGGAGGAGTATAGTTTGAATCACTCATTTTTTATCTCATGTTTGGTGTAAATATAAGGGATTAGTTATGTCGCAAGGCAAGCCATTTTTTTATGCTCGGCCGTTGCCATTGTTGCAGTGCATAGTTTTTCAGGCGTTCTGGTACAGCATCGCCGTTTTGAATAAGGCGTTGCAACATCAGGGCAAGTTCAGCATCCACAATGCTCCATGAACCAAAAAGAAATTCGGCGTTCGAGGCAAGAAGTTTTTCTGCAACAAAGAACAGTTTTTCTGCTGCTTTTTGACCTTCCTCTGAAAGTGGAGTGGACTTGGGCTGAATAAAAATAACATCGGTTGGTCGTTCAGTTCTTAGAACCACTAAGTCTGATCGGAGCCATGCTTGAATTTGTCGTGCTCTTGCACGCGCTTGGATATCTTTTGGATAAATAGATGTGTTTGGATAAAGCTCTTCAAGATATTCCAAAATGGCAGAAGATTCTGATAAGGCAAAATCATTATGCTCGAGTACAGGCACTTTGGCAGTTAATGACTTTTCTACATAAGATTTTTCAAACTGGCCTTGCTGGTCTAAGTTGATAGTTGCTATTTCAAATGGAATTTGTTTTTCATGTAGCCCTACAAAAACTGTAAACGCATAGGGACTTAGAAATTGTGAATCTGTGTACAGCTTAAAATGTTCATTATTCATTGTTATTGTCCATGTCATAAAACAGATGCGATCTAGTCTAAGTGAGCTAAGCCAAGATTGGGTAGCTTTTTTGTGGAAAAGCTTTATCGGTTTTTAAATTAAGCTTTAATGTGCTGAAAATGTTGGCGAACAATGCTGAGCCAAGCTTGAACTGCTGGTGAGGCAGGAAGATTCTTTTTCCAAGCCATGACTAAGTGCCATTGAATATTTGGTTTTTCGAGTGGTACTGCTGCAAATAAACTAGGGTCAAGCATATCGGTATAATATTGAGGAAGAAGTGCGATCCCCATACGTTGTAACACCATGTCTGCCAGAAGATGCCATTGGCTGGTACGGCAAGCAATGGTTGGGTAAAAACCATGCTGTTTACATGCATCGAGAATAATACTGTTTAAAGAGAAATTTTCAGGAAACATTAAAAATGATTGGTGTTGTAGCTCTTCTAGATTTATTTTTTTACGGGTTGCCCAAGTGGCATCACGACGTAAAAGAACCATTAAAGGGTAGTTACATAGCTCAATGCTATTGAAAATTTGCGTATCAAAAGGCTGCAATAAAACGCCAACGTCTAGTTCATTGTTAAGCAAAGCTTGTTCAATACCACGTGAACCCACTTCCATAAAAGCCAATTCAATATCAGGCCACTGTTGGTGATAATCAAACAGGGCAGTCGTTAGAAGCTGCGAACCTAAAGGCGGAACGCCAAGTTTTAAAGTCCCTGTTTTTAATTGTTGATAATTTTCTATCTCAAGAAAGATGTTCTGTTCTGCCTGAAGAAGCTCGACTGCATGTTGATAAATGCGTTCTCCAATTTGGGTTAATTCAATTTGTCTTTTTCGGCCGTGCTCAGGTTTGACCAAAAGTTGGACCTGAAGCTGTTCTTCAAGCTGTTGTATTATTTTACTAATGGTGGGCTGAGTCAGATATAACTCGTCAGCAGCACGGGTAAAGCTTTTAGTTTTTACCAGTGTAACGAAGCATTGTAATGATTTTAGAGAAAGCATAATAAAGAATAGATTATTCCATTTTTGAATAATTTTAACATGAATAATTCATATTTAGCAGCTTTAACCAAGATAGCATAATAGTGTAGTTAACCATTTAATTTCGCAAAATGAGTACTGAATCTGCTTCGGGAACACCCACACAACCTTCATTTTTAATTTTAGTTAAACAAATTTTGATTTTGGCTGGATTTTGGTGGGTAGGATATCTATTACATCAAAAACTCGGTGTACCTGTCTCGGCAGGCATTTTAGGGATGTTTTTATTGCTTTTATGCCTGTTCTTTAAAATTATCAAAATGGATCAGGTGGCAATGGGAGCAACTGTTGTTTTAGGTGAACTGTTACTGTTTTTTGTGCCTGTTGTGGTCGCCGTAGTTCAGTATAAAACCTTGTTTATGACTGAAGGGTGGCAAATTGTCTTGAGCATTGCAGTTGGGACTATTTCGGTCATGCTCAGTACCTGCCTGACCATTCACTATTACAATCGTTTGAAAGCTTATTTACAGGCTCGAAAACGTCTTCAACATAAGCATATCTAAAGAGCAAACGACATGAATATTTGGTCAATTCTTTGTCTGATCTGGACTTTGGCAGCCTATGTTGTGGCAAAGCGGATCTATCAGAAAAATCCAAAACTTTGGTTATCACCCGCAATTAGTGTGCCTGTACTCACCATTATTTTGATGACGATTTTTGGAATTTCATATCAAACTTATGCAGAAGATACCCAGTGGATTGTGAATTTATTAGGGCCTGCAACGGTTGCTTTTGCTGTACCGATTTATCGCTATCGGGAAACGATTCGTAAAAACCTCGGGGTTCTCTCGATTGCAATTATTGTCGGCATGAGTGTAGGTGTGATGTCTGCCTATGAAATGGCACAGTGGTTCCATTTTAGCCCTGAAGTGACCAACAGTTTAATGGCTCGTTCTATTTCAACACCATTTGCCATGATTTTAGCGGAAGATATTCATGGTTCGGCAGCATTGGTTTCTCTATTTACGGTTATTACGGGTTTGGTTGGTATGATCTGCGGCGATGCAATTTTAGCGATTACTAAAATCCGTTCTAATGTAGCCAATGGGGCAGCCTTCGGTAATGCAGCCCATGGTTTTGGTACAGTTAGAGCACAGCAGCGCAATAGTGAAGAAGGTGTAATTGCTAGTTTGACTATGGTTATTGCCGGTATTTTAATGGTATTAATTGGGCCATTTGCGATTCATCTATGGTTGGTGCTGTAGGTTTTCCGATGTGGGCTTGGCATGTTGTTGAATAATGTTTGATAGTTTTTTAATGGCTTGTTTCATCAGCTCAGGTTCAAAATCCCCTAAACCGACAATCAGACCCGGACGTTGCTGTTCTTTTGAAAATGTCGGTGAAATTGCTTTAATGGCAATACCTGCATCGACTGCCGAGCTTGCAACGTCAATATCATTAATATGATGAGCAAGCCATAACACCATATGCATGCCTTGATCGCCCGGCTGTAACCAAGCCAGTTCTTGAGGGATGTGTTTTTCAATCAAGCCAATAATGTATTCTCGAACTTCTGCATAGACATTTCGAGTCCGTCGAATATGTCGCTCTAAATAACCCTCTTGAATAAAAGCAGCTAAAACATGCTGGTCGGCAGCAGGCGGGTGCCGATCAATTAAGACTCTAAGCCCACAAAAAGGGGCTACCAGTTCTTTAGGCAACACTGCATAGCCAAGTCTAAGTGACGGAAATAACACTTTGCTGAAAGTACCCAAATAAATCACTTGGTCGGGTGCCATGCCTTGTAAAGATGGGAAGGGCTGGCCGTTATAACGAAGTTCGCTGTCGTAGTCATCTTCAATGATCCATGCATTTTGCTGTTTTGCCCAAGCCAATAAAGCAGTACGTCTTGCTAGACTCATTGGCATACCAAGTGGGTATTGATGAGATGGCGTCACAAAAGCAGCACGTGCATGTTTTGCAAGCTTAATGCCAGTTTCAACCTGAATGCCTTCTTCATCGACAGGAACACGAACCATACGAATATTTTGTACGGCATGCTCAAAAATGGCTGTGGTCCCCCGATAAGCTGGATCTTCAACCCAAACTTCATCTTTTGCTTCAAATAAAATCTGACTGCAAATATAAAGTGACTGTTGAATGCCAGGAGTAATCACAATTTGGTCAGGTTCGCAGTGTACAGAGCGTGATCGGCGTACATAGTCTGCTATAGCAACTCTGAGTGATAACACACCTTGCGGCTCGCCATATCCTGAAGGAATTCCTGCACCTCGTGATCTAAATTTATTGCCAAACTTACGCCAGATATCACTTGGTTGAGTACGACCGACGGGGACAGATACTGCAAAAGGAACATGAGGAAGTGGCTTAAATTCTTTGAGTACCTCGGCATAAGAACATGCCGATTTGGTCAAAGATATCGAGTTAGGTTTATTTTCTTTTTGAGAATGTTGCGGTGTAGTTTTTTTAGTTAAAGCATGAGACACATAGGTGCCAGTTCGTGCTTGAGAGTCAAAAACACCTTCAGCTAAAAGCTGATCATAAGCTTCAATAATGGTTCCGCGAGCGACACCTAGGGTTAAAGCCAATTCTCGTGAAGAAGGCAATGGATCACCAGGTTGTAAATCACCACTTTGTACAGCTTCGCGTAAAGCTTGGGTCAGTTGAGCACTAATCTTTCCTTGGCTTTTATCAATCTTTGCAATAGACGGAAGTTCAACAACTTTTGCCATTCTTGCCATAATTCTGGTCTACTTAAAAAAATACAAAGTGGTTCTTTTTAATAAACCACAGAAACCAGAAAATTTACAACACAAAATATAAATAACCCTGATATTTACAGCGAGGTTTTGAGTCATGTATATCCCTGATGATTTTGCAGAAAACCGGTTGGATGTGTTGCATTCTCTTATTGCAGAATATCCATTTGGGGTGCTTTTCACGCATGGAAGTAATGGCTTAGATGCAAATCATCTCCCATTCGAGTTACAGGCAAATGAAGGGAACTTGGGTATGTTACATGCGCATGTGTCTCGAAGTAATTCTGTTTGGCAGGACATTAAAAATGGAGATGAGGTACTCGTCGTGTTTCAAGCTGGCGATGCGTATATTTCACCAAACTGGTACCCATCCAAACATGAACAGCACAGACAAGTACCGACATGGAACTATAGGGTTGTGCATGCTTATGGAAAAGTGACGATTCGAGATGATGAACGCTATGTTCGTGGTGTAGTAGCTCGTTTAACCCGTACCCATGAAGCATCTCAACCTGAACCATGGAAAATGTCAGATGCACCAAAAGACTATCTTGAACCAATGTTAAAGGCGATTGTGGGAATAGAAATTGAAATTACTAAGCTGCAAGGAAAATCAAAACTTGGGCAAAACAAAGAATGCCGAGATATTTTAGGCGCGGCAGATGGCCTATTGACGTCTGGTCATCAAACTATAGCGAATGCCATGTACAGTGTGGGTGAGTTAAATAAATAATTTTGAAAACATAAAATTTTAATATCAATTGAGGAGATAAAGATGTCTTTGACTACATCTGTTGAGTTAGTGGGTGAACACGTTATTTTAAAGCCGCTAGATGTAACTCAGGCTGAAGCGCTCAAAGAGGCCGTTTGTGATGGGGAACTCTATAATCTTTGGTATACCCGTGTGCCAAGACCTGAACAAATGGCTGCTGAAATTGAAAGACGTCTCGGTTTGCAAAACTCTGGTTCTATGTTGCCTTTTTATATTGAAGACCGAAAAATGGGGCGAGCGCTGGGCATGACAACTCTCATGCATATTGAAGAAGTGCATCGCCGTGTAGAAATTGGTTCGACGTGGTATCGAAAGTCTGCACAGCGTACGCCTGCAAATACTGAATGTAAAAAGCTGCTATTGGCTCATGCATTTGAGACTTTAAACTGTATTGCGGTTGAATTACGTACCTCTTCTTTAAATGTTCAAAGTCAAGCCGCGATTGTACGTTTAGGTGCAAAGCTCGATGGTGTGCTAAGAAGCCATCAAATTGTGAAAGATGATATTTTGAGGGACACTCATGTTTATAGCATTTTGAAACATGAGTGGCCTGCGGTCCGTCAAAATCTGGAATGGCTATTGAGCAAACCGCGTTAAAAAGAATTTAAACAAACTGCTTTTCTCTTTTTTGGCTTAGCCAGAAGAGAGAAGCTGCGGCAATCACCAACCATGGTATTAACGCCATATTCATTGCTTTCCAGCCAAATAAATCCAGTAAAGCACCTGCACTAAACGAACAAATCAACCCCACAACAAAAACCGTCATATCGTTAATGGCTTGAGCCTTGGCTTTTTCAGCCACGGTATAGGTTCCTGTGAGTAAAGAAGTACTGCCAATAAATAAAAAGTTCCAACCCACGCCTAATAGAATTAAAGAAATAGCAAAAGATGCGAACTGAATACCTGAGAGAGCAAATCCGATATAGCAGGCAAATAATAAAAGACCTGCAAACATGATTTTAATTACCCCAAAACGTGCAATTAAATTTCCAGTAAAGAATGAAGGTAGGAACATACCAAGCACATGTAGCTGAATGACGGTGGTAATTGATCCAAGTTCATGGTGTGAATGTCGCATAGCAATTGGTGTAGCGGTCATACCTAAAATCATAATGCCGTAGCCTGTTACTGCGCCAAACAGAGCAACCAAATAGGTCGGTTGAAAGACAATCTGTTGCCATGGGCGACCAGCAGTAAAGTCAGACTTTTGCTCAACTGTATCGGCAATATGTAGGCTAGATAAAATTCCCATTGCCACAAATGAGATAATACTAATAATTAAAAATGAACCGATATATTCTAAATGCTGGAATAAGGGTCCACCAAAACGGGCTAAAGTCGGACCAATCAGTGCTGCAACAATTCCACCTGCCATCACCCAAGAAATAGCACGTGAGCGAAACGCGTCAGTTGCCACTTCACTGGCAGCAAAACGGTAAAACTGAGCAAAGGACTGATAGGCCCCGACACATAGCGTACCCAAAGCCAGAAGCATGAGTGAACTATAAAAAATACCGATTGATGCAATAATGCCGCCGAGTACACCTAAGAAAGCGCCGAATAGAAAACCATTACGTCGTCCTACACGTGCCATGAGCATTGAGGCCGGAAACATCATTAAGGCTGTCCCCAAAAACATAGATGCGATGGGGAGGGTTGCAAGTGTTGGGGTGTTTGCAATATTAGCGCCAGCCAAGCCACCAATGGTCATGACCATGACGGAAACGGTTTGGAAAAGTGATTGAGAACTCGCCAGAATTAATACTTGGCGGTGCATGGTATTTTGAAGCATAACGAGCCTTTAATTATATTCAGCAATAGCTGAGGCTAGGTGTCCGGTTTTTACATAAATAGAAGCGCCAGACAAACCCGCTTGAAAATGGGCATGTGTTTTCGGAGGTAGGCGTATCCATGTTCCAGCGTCAAAAACCATTTTTTTATCAACTAATTGACCTTGGGTAATCAAAATTTCGATTCCACCCTCAGCATCTTCCATAAAAAGTTGCTGCGGCTTGAGTTTTTCTAAATAGGTGTGCTCATAACTTGCATCAACCAATGTGCAAATTAAACGCGAATCTATTTCTTGCCATTGTGTTGGATCGTTGGTATTGATCCGTAAGGCTTGCGTTTCTGACGTAGGAATTTGCATAAGTTTGACAAAAATCAATGCACCTTCTTCGCTCGACGGTTGATGTACCGACTGATGGGGACTGCGTAAATACCATCCAGCGGGGTAGTGCTGATTTTGATTTTCAGTAAATACGCCTGAAAGTACGAGGATTTCTTCACCATGATGATGTCGATGTTCAGGAAAGACAGTGTGGGGCGCATATTTTACCAAACTGGTTGCACGAGCTATTTCATAGCCAATACGATCGAGCATGACACGATCAACTTCCCCACGGTGAGATTTCACCCAATGATAGTCTTTAGGTTTGACAATCACAGCCTGTGAAAAATCGGCATGGATCAACATGAATACTTTCCTCGTAAACTAAATTCTCTTTATTTAATAACAAAATAAATAAAATGAATGAGCAAGCCCGTTTAAGATGTAAAAATTTAATCATTATGAATAGATTACAGAACATTTTAGAAATAAAGATTTATAAGTACAAATGAGATAATCTATTTCTACAGTAAAGAAAATCTTTAGCGTTATGAATTCACCAGTTTATTTGAATGCCCTCCGTGCTTTTGAAGCCAGCGCACGCCACAAAAGTTTTTCTGCGGCGGCAAAAGAGTTAAATGTTACTCCGGCTGCGGTGGGGCAATTGGTACGTACACTCGAAGATTGGTTAGGCTTTCCTTTGTTTCATCGGCAAACTAACGGTAAAAATCGACTGGTCGCTACTGAACTGGCTGAATCGGTTTTACCGGATATTCGGACGGGTTTTGATAAGCTGACTTTGGCTTTGGAAAAATTAAAGCAAGATTCTCTATCAGGTGTGCTTAATATTGCGGTAAGTCCAGCATTTGCTGAAAAATGGTTATTACCAAGAATTGACCATTTTCAAAAACAATATCCAGACATTGATATTCGTTTAGACATTAACTTGAAAACCGTAGATTTTTTAGAACAAAAAGTTGATGTAGGGGTGAGATATGGTCAAGGCCAGTGGCAAGGGCTAGAAGCAGTTAAACTTATGGATGAAGAGGTTTATCCCGTATGTTCACCCGCATTCTTAAATGAACATTCATCGCTCTTAACCCCAAATGATCTGAAAAATATCACTTTAATTCATGATCTTTCTATGGAAAAACATCAACAATTTCCGGGGTGGCAATCTTGGCTAAAAAGTGTAGGTTTGAATGACATCAACGTTAGCCGTGGTATGCAAATCAACAGTTCATCTGCAGTTTTACAAGCTGCAATGGAAGGACATGGTGTTGCATTAGCGCGTAGTGTTATGGTGCAAAAAGATATACAAACTGGGCGTTTGGTACGATTATTTCCTCAAATTCACTTCTCATCGCCCTTTTCTTATTATTTGGTGTACCGACCACAATACGCAAATTTGCCTAAAGTCAAAGTCTGTCTAGATTGGTTTTTTGAAGAAATTCATCGAATATAAAATTAATCGTTAACCTGAGGTTAATAACGACTCATCTAGGTTGATTGATCGAAAGTCCATAAAGCGTTTTTATAGATTCAGAACAAAACTGCGATCTATAGGTAAACACATGGAAGGCTCAGTTCAGAATAAAGAACGGTTATGGACAAAGCGGCGTCATGCCAAACAACTAAAACTAGAGATGGCAAACCAATATACCGATGGTGTGGTGATTCCAACTCAAGACATTATTAAAGTTTTAGAAACCCTGATTACACCGGGTGACCGAGTTGTACTCGAAGGGAATAACCAAAAGCAGGCAGATTTTTTATCGCGCTCTTTGGCTCAAACCAATCCTGATATTTTGCATGATTTGCATATGATCATGCCGAGCGTTGGGCGTTCGGAACATCTTGATCTATTTGAAAAAGGCATTGCGCGTAAACTCGATTTTTCTTTTGCTGGCCCACAGAGTTTACGTATTAGTCAGTTAGTTGAAGATGGGCTGCTAGAGATTGGTGCGATTCATACCTATATTGAGTTGTATTCACGTTTGGTGGTTGACCTTATTCCAAATGTGGTGCTGTCGGCGGGCTTTATGGCAGACCGCCAAGGCAATATCTATACAGGCCCAAGTACCGAAGATTCTCCAGCACTTATTGAACCTGCTGCTTTTAGCGACGGTATTGTGATTGTTCAGGTGAATGAGCTGGTCGATGACGTTTCAGATTTACCACGTGTCGATATTCCTGCTTCTTGGGTGGATTATGTGGTTGTGGCAGATCAGCCATTTTATATCGAACCGTTATTTACTCGTGACCCGAAACATATCAAGCCTGTGCACATACTCATGGCGATGATGGCAATTCGCGGAATTTATGAGAAGCATAATGTGCAATCGTTAAATCATGGTATTGGTTTTAACACTGCGGCAATTGAACTGATTTTACCGACCTATGGTGAGTCTTTAGGTTTAAAAGGAAAAATTTGCCGAAACTGGACACTAAATCCGCATCCAACCTTAATTCCAGCGATTGAGACAGGTTGGGTTGAAAGCGTGCATTGTTTTGGTACCGAACTCGGTATGGAAAAATATGTTGCAGCTCGACCAGACGTTTTCTTTACAGGTCGTGATGGCGCGTTACGCTCTAACCGCATGATGTGTCAGCTCGCAGGACAATATGCTGTTGATCTATTTATTGGTGCAACTTTGCAAGTCGATGGAATGGGACATTCTTCGACGGTAACCAAAGGTCGTTTGGCTGGTTTTGGTGGTGCACCAAACATGGGGCATGATCCACGCGGTCGTCGTCACGATACGCCAGCATGGTTAGATATGCGTTTGCAAGGTGCCAATGAAACAGAAACCTATTTGGCACGTGGTAAAAAGTTAGTTGTACAAATGGTGGAAACCTTCCAAGAGGGTGGCAAGCCGACTTTTGTAGATCGTCTCGATGCGATTGATGTCGCTAAAACAGCAGGCCTACCTTTAGCCCCGATCATGATTTATGGCGATGATGTGACCCATTTACTCACCGAAGAAGGCATTGCTTATCTATATAAAGCAAGCAGCCAAGAAGAGCGCCAAGCCATGATTGCTGCAGTGGCAGGTGTGACTAGTATTGGTTTAACTCAAGACCCGAAAACAACAGCACGTTTAAGAAGTGAAGGCTTGGTGGTATTCCCTGAAGATTTAGGCATTCGTCGCACCGATTCAACACGTGAGCTTTTAGCTGCAAAAAATATTGCTGACTTGGTGACATGGTCTGATGGTTTATATCAACCCCCTGCAAAATTTAGGAGTTGGTAATGATGGCACAAGTTCAATATCAAACACTTAGCGATAGTCAGCTTTTGGCAAGTTTAGCGGTCGAGGCTTTAATTGATGAAGTTAACCTGACACCAAAACCAGCCTTAGTCGACCGTCGTGGTAGTGGTGCACACGATGATCTGACTTTGGAATTAATGGAGCGTTCTGCGAAAAGTTTAGGGCCTATGTTTGAGGAAATGGCTCAAGCAGCCATGCACCATGGTGAAGTTTGTTTAGCCCTGCGTGAAGATATTGGTGAAATTGGTCGCCAAGGCGAAAACACCATGATGTTGGCAACAGATGGCGTCAATACACACCGCGGTGCAATTTGGGCCTTGGGTTTAATGGTGACGGCAGCAGCAGTAGCACGCACCAATCAACAATATTTATCGGCTGTTGAGCTATGTCAGTTAGCAGGTCAGATTGCCCAGTTTGAAGATCGCTTTATTCCAAAGCAGGCTTTAAGTCATGGTCAGCAGGTACAGAAAAAGTTGGGCGTCTTAGGTGCAAAAGAACAAGCTCAGCAAGGTTTTCCAACCGTTGTGAACTTTGGTTTAAAGCAGCTTTATCAAAGCCGTAGTAAACCCATGAAAGAAGAGTTCGCACGCTTAGATGCCTTACTTGCCATGATGACTGATCTAACCGATACCTGTGTGCTTTATCGATCTGGAACAAATGGCTTAAAGCGTATGCAACAAGGTGCTCAGCAAGTACTGGATTTGGGCGGTAGCTCAAGCTTAGAAGGTCGTCGCGCTTTGCATTTTTTAGAGATTGATCTACTTCGGATGAAAGCCTCCGCTGGTGGTGCCGCAGATTTGTTGGCAGCAACATTGTTTATAGATCGTGTTCAGCAGTCATCTTTAAAAAATAAAGAGGGATTTTAATAATGGAAACAATTCATTTTGAATTTGTGGCGACAGAGCCACCTGTAAAAAAAGCATTGGTAGGATGTGTCGGCTCGGGCGATTTAGAAATTTTGATGGAACCTGGTGAAACAGGCAAAGCCTCTATTCATGTCGTTACCTCTGTAGATGGCAGTGCAGCACGTTGGCACAATCTTTTTGAACGAATTTTTACTGCGCAAATACCACCTGCCGTCAATATTGATATTCATGACTTTGGTGCAACCCCTGGTGTTGTTCGTTTACGTCTGGAACAAGCTTTAGAGGAGATTGCTCATGACTGATATCGAGAGCTTGTTAAATAAACAAGATTTTATTGAGCTGAGTGCAAGAGAACGTGCCAAAGCATTATTAGATGAAGGGACGTTTCGAGAGTTACTCGACCCATTTGCCCGTGTTATGTCGCCTTGGCTCGTTAAACAGAATATTGTGCCGCAAGCCGATGATGGTGTAGTGATTGCAAAAGGATCTATTCAAGAACAGCCAGTGGTTTTAATTTCAATTGAAGGTTTATTTCAAGGTGGCAGTTTAGGTGAGGTGGGTGGTGCCAAAATTGCAGGTGCCTTAGAACTTGCGGTTGAAGATAATCTAAAAGGTATTCCAACAGCAGCAATTTTACTACTAGAAACGGGAGGCGTTCGCTTACAAGAAGCAAATCTGGGCTTGGCAGCCATTGCTGAAATTCAGGCTGCAATTGTGAACTTACGTCAGTATCAACCTGTGATTGCAGTGGTTGCAGGCAGTGTAGGGTGCTTCGGTGGAATGTCAATTGCGGCTGGACTATGTAGCTATATTGTAATGACACAAGAAGGACGTTTAGGTCTAAATGGCCCACAGGTGATAGAACAAGAAGCTGGTGTACAAGAATATAACGCCAAAGATCGTCCATTTATATGGAGTATTACGGGGGGTAATCAGCGTTTCGCTAGTGGTTTGGCAGATGCTTATGTTGATGATGATCGCCAGAAAATTCGGCAGCAAGTCATCGATTATTTAACTCAAGGCGTACCTCATCAGCATCGTAGTTCAAATTACACATTCTATTTAGAAAAGCTACAACAAGTTGATACTGCTGAGCAGATTACCCCAGCACAAGTTCAAGTTTTGTATCAAGGAGAGCAAGCATGAATATCGCCGTTGATACATTAAAAGCATCTACTCGGGGTGCGCATTGGTTTAAAGCGCTCACGCAAGGCTTTAAGACAGTTGAAGGTTTTCCAGCTTCAGTTTGGGTAGCTGATGGTCAGATTGACCAGCAAGCGGTGCGCGTGATTGCAGTTGTCCAAGACAGCAATAATCTGTTCCCTCGGGCAAAACAAGGTGAAGTTGGACTGCTAGAAGGCTGGAATTTAGCAAAAGCAGTTGATGAAGTGATTCAAGCCGATGCACAGACTGGAACTAAACGCGCTATTTTATGTTTGGTTGATGTGCCAAGTCAGGCCTATGGGCGCCGTGAAGAATTATTAGGTATTCATCAAGCTTTAGCGGGTGCAGTAGATAGTTATGCCAGAGCCAGATTGGCAGGCCATCCTGTTGTCAGTTTATTGGTAGGTAAGTCGATGTCGGGAGCTTTCTTGGCGCATGGATACCAAGCCAATCGTATTATTGCCTTAAAAGATTCAGGTGTTATGGTGCATGCAATGGGTAAGGAATCTGCTGCACGCGTTACCTTACGCTCGGTTGATGAGTTAGAGCAATTGGCCTCAAGCATTCCGCCAATGGCTTATGACATTGAAAGCTATGCCACGCTTGGTTTGTTATCTGAACTGTTATCTGTTGAAAACGCTGAACAACCGACAACCGCTGATCTTTCGTTAGCGAAGCAGGCAATTGCACAAGCGTTTAAAGAAATTAATGCTGAGCAATCGAGAGGATTAGAACAAAGACTTCACGGCCAAAACCGTCAGATGTCTAAAAGGGTCCGTGAATTATTGCGTGAGCAATGGTCATGAAACTTAAGCTCGAAACCCATGATTTACTGTGGGGCATGACGGTCGACTGCTTAGCCGATGATGCTCCGCATTGGGTGAAAGAGGTGTTACTACGAGGCGATCCTGTTGTGGTTCGACGGGCAATTACTCCTGAAGATCAGGTGGCGGTAGGTGTAAGGGGGCAATTTCGCTATCAACGATATGCAGCTCAAATGCCAATATCTGCGATTAGCAGACAGCTTAAACCCGAAGCACTGACTTATGTAGATATGCAGCAGTTTGCACATTTGGCAGAACGTTTACAGACCATTTCCAGCATTATGAAAAACTTTTCGGGATGTTGGGGATATACAGGAAGTTTCGGGTTTGAACTGGCAACCGGCATTAAAACAGTTACTCAGCAAAGTGACATAGATTTGTTGATTCGAGCTGAACAACCTTTTGCCAAAAAGCAGGCGATTGAGCTACTCGAAAATTTTCAGCACGCAGGCCTCAATGTGGATATACAGCTTCAACTTCCACAAGGTGGTTTGGCTTTAAAAGAATGGGCTGGGAACAGTGGAAAAGTTCTATTAAAACGTCCTGAGGGTGCTGTTTTAGTAGAAAACCCATGGAATTAGGGAATAGATATCATGGCTTCAATTTGGGTATATCCGGGACAAGGTGTGCAACGAAGTAATATGTTGCACGACTTACCTCAAATCGCTCTAGTTAAAGAGTACCTTGAGCGGGCATCAGATGCACTCAAAGAAGATGTCTTGATGTTAGATAGTCCGGCTGCATTGCAATCGACACGTGCAGTACAGCTTTGTTTACTGATTTCAGGTGTGGTGAGTTCAGCTTTATTAACAGCGGAAAACTTAACACCAGATTATGTTGCGGGTTTATCAATTGGCGCATGGTCGGCTGCGGTTGTAGCAGGAGTTCTAAACTATGAAGATGCTATTCGTTTAGTTGCCTATCGAGGTGAACTCATGCAAAACGCTTATCCCACTGGATATGGCATGACGGCACTAATTGGTACAGATCGTGCAGCTGTCGAAACATGGGTCAAACAAATTTATGAAATAACGCCAGAGGTGTTTGTTGCAAATATTAATGCACATAACCAGATCGTTATTTCAGGAAGTTTTGAAGCCATGAACCAAGTTGCTGTTTTGGCAAGGCAACAAGGCGTGGTGGCAAAAAAATTAGATGTATCGGTGCCATCGCACTGTGAATTATTAAGTCAGCAAGCAAAGCAACTTGCAGCGTCTATGGAGGGAGTCACTTTAAAGCAGCCTAAAATACGTTATTTAAGTGGTACAACGGCTCGTACGCTGAGCAGACCAGAACAGATTGGTGATGACTTGGCTTTTAATATGAGTCGAACTGTAGATTGGGAAAGTACCATCCAAGCTGCATGGGAGCGAGGTGTAAGGTTGCAGATAGAAGCTTTACCGGGAACGGTACTTACAACACTTGCACGTCGAACATTTAAAGAAGGAACCGTGTTGTCATTTCAAGGGACACGTATAGATAGCATTCAGATTGCGATGCAAAAAGAACAGCAGAATTATTGATCTTTTTGATTCTGATTTACAAAAGCATAAATGATCCAAGGATATGAGGGATTGTCATGATTATATATGGAGTTGGTTTACTCGCACTTTGCACCTTGGTGGGTGTTATTGTCGGCGATCTGTTGGGCGTTTTATTGGGAGTAAAGTCCAACGTTGGTGGCGTGGGTATCGCCATGATTTTACTCATTTGCATACGGTTATGGATGGAAAAACGCGGTGTTATGACAGTTGAAACTGAAAAAGGCGTTTCATTCTGGGGCACTATGTATATTCCTGTTGTTGTTGCCATGGCAGCGCAACAAAATGTGGTTGCCGCTTTATCTAGTGGTCATATGGCACTATTTGCTGCTGTAGTTTCAGTTGCAGTTTGTACACTCACTATTGCCGGTTTAAGTCGTTACAACAAAGCAAGCCCTTTACCTAAAGAAGAGGACACCGCATTAAACCGCATTGGAGGTAAAGTTCATGGTTGAATTATTATTAAAAGACTTAACCCATTTAGGTTTAATTACAGCTTTTGCCTTAATTGCCTTAATTATGTGGCTGTCGACCAAGCTCTCTAAATATTTAACCAACGGACGAGTGCATGCTTCAGCAATTGCGATTGTGATTGGTTTGATTTTGGCATGGTTTGGCGGAAAAATGACAGGTGGTGAAAAAGGTTTGACTGACCTTGCGCTCTTTACGGGTGTAGGACTTATGGGCGGTGCAATGCTTCGTGACTTTACCATTGTAGCAACAGCCTTTGAGGTACAAGCGACTGAGGCGAAAAAAGCAGGATTTATTGGCGCCTTCTCTTTATTTCTCGGGACCATTTTGCCGTTTATTGTCGGTTGTATGTTTGCGTGGATTTTCGGCTATCGTGATGCGGTAAGTATTACTACAATTGGTGCGGGTGCAGTGACTTACATTGTGGGGCCAGTGACGGGGGCTGCAATTGGCGCGAGTTCTGAAGTTATGGCCTTATCAATTGCAACGGGGCTGGTGAAAGCAATTTGTGTAATGGTGTCAACGCCGCTTACCGCAAAATTTATGGGACTTGATAATCCACGCTCTGCCATGATTTTTGGTGGCTTAGCTGGAACAGTAAGTGGTGTGTCAGCTGGTTTAGCAGCGACAGACCGTCGCTTGGTTCCTTACGGTGCGCTTACAGCAACGTTCCATACAGGCCTTGGCTGTTTAATGGGACCAACCGTTTTGTTCTTTGCTGTTAATGCTTTAGTCGGTTAATCAGTATTTAATACTCAGTCAAAAAGGCCGTTGCTATTAACAACGGTCTTTTTTATTTTTGAAATTAGAGGCAAACATTCGACATTCAGCAATCAGCGCAAGTAAGTTAGGGTCTCGTTCCTTACTTTTTAAAAAGACCAGACCAATTTCTTGTTGCATATGATATTGCTGTTTTAAAGGAATAAGTTTGACCGAACTTTCATAAACAGCAGAAATACGACCAGGTAGTAGAGCAAAACCGACACCTGAGCTGACCATACTAATGAGGGTAAAAATATCATTGACCTGTAAAGCAACTTTAGGTGAAAAACCAGCTTTTTTAAAAATGATGTCGCTGTCGTTATGAGTAGCAAAACCCTTAGTTAAAGTTAAAAAAGTTTCTTCTTTTAAAAGGCTTAAATCAATATCTTTAAACTCAGCATATTTAGAATCTTTATTGACTGCCAAAAAAATGTCGTCTGAAAACATTGGCAAAATTTCAAAGTCATCATCTTGAGTGGTTTCATTAAGAGCTACGATAATGGCATCAAGCTCTGTCGCTTTAAGCTTTTTCACCAAATCCTGATTTGAACTCAGCAAAAGTTGAATATCAAGCTCACTACGTCTGAGCTTAAGACCGCTAATCACATTTGGAATTGTGTTTACCGTCAGAGAATAAAGCGAACCTAAATGTAAAACCTTAGCCGCAAAACCAGCAGCTTCTCTGGTTTTATTTACGGTAATAAAAATGTCTTGTACGATTTTTTGTGCCCGTTCTTCAAAGACATAAGCACTTTTTAAAGGAATGAGGTTACGGCCTTCATTTTTAAAAAGAGGGCAACGCAAAGCACTTTCTAAAGAATGTAAGGCTTTATGAACACTGACATTACTCAACTGCATTTCTGTGGCTGTTTTAGACAAATTTCCACAGCGCATAAAAGCTAAAAAAATCTGTATTTTTTTAAGGGTGAGTTCTTCATCAATTTCCATATTAATTCCTTGAACCTGTTTCCCTTAAAACTATAGATTTGAGTTATAAAGTTACCACAAAATAAAGTCTATAAAATTGTGCTTAGGTCGAAGCATTTCTCTAGAGATTTACTTCAACTCTTTGTTGAATGGTTTTGATAACCTGATCTAATGCGCTTTGAATTGTAGTGTTCCATTCAAAAGAACAATTGATTCGTAAATAATGCTGTTGTGCGGGTAAAACACTAAACAGAGGGCTTGGCGCAACGCCAATGTCTTGCTGAATCAATTCTTCATAAATTTGCATACTGTCTAGCGTACTAGGAAGTTTAACCCATAGAAAATAACCACTTGGGTAGTAATACACTTCGCAAGAGCTTGGTAAATGTTGTTTTAAATAGTGATAAAACTGCTTTTTATAACGCTCAAGTGAAAGCCTAAGTGTGCGTAAGTGCTTTTCATAATGATGGTGAGACAAGAATTCAACCAATGCATTTTGAATGAGTGCATTGACTGAAATGGTACTCATAAGCTGCAAGTGTTGAATATGGTCTGAAAACTTACCCGCATAGACCCAACCAACCCGAAAACCAGCCCCTAATGTTTTAGAAAAAGAAGAGCAGTGAAGCACCAGATTTTGTTGGTCAAAATACTTCATTGAAAGTGGTTTTTGGCCGCCATAAAAAAGTTCTTCATAGACATCGTCTTCAATCAAATAAATTTGGTGTTCGTGAAGCAACTTGGCAATTTTATATTTAATGTCATCACTGACTGTAAAACCAATCGGGTTATGGGCATTCAGCATCAGCCAACACACCTTAATTGGATATGTTTGAATAACCTGTTCAAAAGCCTCTAGATCAAAACCATGTTGCGGATGTTCAGGAATGGTAATCACTTTAAGTCCTAAACGCTCTGCGGCTTGCCAAGCTCCATAAAACACGTTTTGCTGTAATAAAATATAATCGCCGGGTTGAGCGACAGCTTGTAGCGAAAGGTTTAGTGCATCCAAACCACCTGATGTAATGACAATGTCATCTGGATCTGTCTGTATGCCTTGCATACAGTAGCGCTGAGCAATTAACTTTCTTAAGGCTAAATTGCCAGGCGGTAGGCTCGTGGTCTGGTCATAACTTTGTCTTTGACGGGCAAGCTGTCCCATAATTTGAATAAGTTTGGGTGCTGTTAGAAGTTGACTATCAGGAAAAGCTGAGCCAAAAGGTACGACAGACTCATGTTGAATCGATTTAAGATATTTAAAAACTAATGAGTTAATTTCAATTTTAGAATTCAGGGAAACAACTGAATATTGCTCTAAAGGTTTAAGTGCAATTTGCTCGGCAACAAAGTATCCAGATTTTTCTTTTGAATAGATCAGACCTTGTGATTCAAGCTCCTGATAAGCATTCATTACGGTCATTAAACTAAAACCAGAGCGTTGTACCTGATCTCTCAATGACGGTAATTTTTCATGTGCATTTAAAGTGCCACTCTCAATGAGTTGGCGAATGCTATGAGCGAGTTGTTCTGATTTATACATGTATGAGCTGCACGAAATAACAAAATGAAAGATGCACTTAATCAATAATAAATGCCGTTTGCAGAATCTACAAACGGCATTTGTTTAGAACGATAGATTTACTTTAAGTAAGGGGCAGCATAAATCAATATAACTTTAAACAAACCCGCAATCACAGCTAAGGCTAAAAAACCGCCCAGCCATAACAGAATAAACCATTGAGTTTGATTGAGTTTAACGGATGACTTTTTCATAAAACCCTCCATACTTAATGATAACCTTCGTCACCTACACGCACTTTGTCACGGAATACCCAATAAGAGACAATGGTGTAAGCAATAATAATTGGAATCAGAATTAACGCGCCGACCAAAGCAAACATCTGGCTTGAATGAGGCGCTGCTGCCTGCCAAATGGTGACTGATGGCGGAATAATATAGGGCCATAAACTAATCACAAAACCAGTAAATGCAAGGAAAACAAGCGCTAATGTATATGCAAATGGTTTAAGGTCATGATCCTGCTTTTTACATGCTGATAAAATCAGGCCAACAAATAATAAGACCAAAATAGGTACAGGGCTAAAATAGAACAGATTTGGTAAAGAGAACCAGCGATCTGCAATTTCAGGATGAGTCAACGGCGTATATAAACTTACGCCACCAAAAATGATCAGCAGTGCAATAATCAGTTTTGGCATAAGCTCATACATGCGTTGCTGTAAACCTTTTTCAGTTTTTAAAATAAGCCATCCACATCCTAAAGTAGCATACATCGCAACTACGCCAATACCTGTGAAGACTGTAAATGGAGATAACCAATCAAATGGACCACCAGCATAAATACCATTTTCGGTTTTAATCCCTTGGATATAGGCACCCAAAATAATCCCTTGTAGGAAGCTGGTTAAAACTGAGCCCCAAATAAAGGCTAAGTCCCACAGATGCTTGGTACGGTGAGCTTTAAAACGGAATTCAAACGCAACGCCACGGAAAATCAGGGCAATGACCATGAAAATAATAGGCAGGTAGAGTGCTGATAAAACTGTTGAATAAACCAGTGGAAATGCTGCATATAGCCCAGCACCACCGAGTACCATCCACGTTTCGTTACCATCCCAAACAGGGGCGACGGTATTCATCATCACGTCACGTTCTTGGCTGTTCTTAATGAAAGGGAACATAATCCCGATTCCTAAGTCAAAACCATCCATGACCACGTAAATCAAAACACCTAAACCAATAATACCGACCCATATTAAAGAAAGATCAATCATGATGTTTCTCCCCAGATTTTTGATTATCGTCAATGTTTTCATCGACAGCACTGAGTGGACGCATTGGTGTTTTAAAGTGTCCAACGCCACCAGATTCAATAGTTGGTGTATCGATAAATACAGGGCCTTTATTAATGAGTTTTAAGGTGTAGTAAATACCGCTACCAAAAACGATGGTGTATACCACCACAAAAATAAAGAGACTTAGACCCACCTGATCGGCAGAAACTGTATGTGAAAGCCCATCTTTGGTTCGCATAATGCCGTATACAACCCACGGTTGACGGCCGACCTCAGTGGTAATCCAACCTGCAAGCATTGCCACATAACCTGCAGGTCCCATTAATAAAGCGAATTTATGGAACCATGAAGTTTCATAGAGTTTTCCACGCTTACGTAACCAAAGTGCAATGAGTGATAGGGTGACCATGAGTACACCAAGACCCACCATCACACGGAAGCTCCAGAAAATAATGGTTGAGTTTGGACGATCTTCAGGCGCGAACTCTTTTAACCCAGTCACTTGACCATCTAAACTGTGCGTTAAAATTAAACTACCCAAATATGGAACGCCCACTTCAAAGTGGTTACGCTCTTCTTTCATATCCGGAATGGCAAATAACAATAATGGCATCGGCTCATTGTGATTGGTTTCCCAGTGTCCCTCCATTGCTGCAAGTTTGGCAGGTTGATGTTCACGAGTATTTAAACCGTGGTTATCGCCAATCACCACTTGCAAACAAGAAGTCACAAGCACCATCCATAAACCCATCGAGAATGATTTTTTCACCAACTCATCACGACGGCCTTTTACTAAATGCCATGCAGATGTTCCTACAACCAATAATGATGAAACCAAGAAAGCGGCAGCACCCATGTGTGCAAAGCGGTAAGGGAAGGACGGGTTAAAGACAATTGCAAACCAGTCTTTTGGCACAATAATGCCATTTTCGATGGCAAAGCCTTGAGGGGTCTGCATCCAGCTATTGGAAGATAAAATCCAGAACATGGAAATACACGTTCCGATGGCAACCATAAGTGTTGCGAAGAAATGGGCTCGAGGACCGACACGTCCCCAACCAAATAACATAATGCCTAAGAAACCTGCTTCTAAGAAGAAGGCACTCAAGACTTCATAGGTAAGTAAAGGACCAGTAATACTTCCGGCGACGCGTGAAAATTCACTCCAGTTAGTACCGAACTGGTAACTCATGACCACGCCCGAGACCACACCCATACCAAAGGCAACGGCAAAGATCTTAATCCAGTATTTAAATAGATCTTTATAAATCGGGTTTTGGGTTCTTAACCACTTCCACTCTAACACTGCTAAAAAACAAGCAAGACCGATAGAGGTGGCCGGAAAAATAATATGGAACGATACTGTAAAAGCAAATTGTATTCGTGCTAATTCTAAAGCGGTTAGACCGAGGCTCATAAACTTTCCCCCTGTGAACTAGCTGATGATGGTTGAATGAGTTAAATACTTATTTTCAGGCAACAAAGTATTTTGACGATTAAACTTGCATCTGTGATAAATGTTCTTAGCAAGTAAAATGCCAACAGGGTAAAGCAATATAATTGCTTGATATTTCAAGAGAATAGACTGATTAATTGTTCTCAGTCTGTTAACAAAGTTTATGCTTGATGTTGCATTTGTAAAAAAGCATGTTGCATTGAAACATTGATGAAATATCTGGCGATATGCAATAGATCGTCTCATGAAAACTACCTACCTTAAGAAGTTTCCTTAATCATGCACTTACTATCTTTGTATATGTAGATACAGAAATTTTTTATAAAACTATAACAGTCTGGAGCTGTCATGAGGTGTGCTATAGTTTTTTTTCAATTATCTGTAGCTATGTATCCATTCTTCAAAAGTTCAAAATAAATGAACAAGATTTACGAATGGCCAAAATCACTTTCCAAAACAAAGTGAATGCGACTTTGGGTAATAAGCGCAGAATAGTTTCTTCTCTTTTATTCCTTTGTTGTTTTGCGTGAGGTCTGGTTGTTACGTAGGTTATTAAAGACCTGATTTAAGTGTAGCTCTTCTAAAATAGCTTGGATGTTAAAAAATGTTTATTACTTCTCAACTCAATGTCCTGCATAAAATTATTAAAAATCAGCCTATTCCTGCATCTATATTGGCTCAGTTAGAGCAAACCTACGTTAATTTTGAAGCTACTTTATTAAGAGCGAAAGTACTCAGAGACTTTTCTAAATCTGAAACTGTATATTTAATCCAATCTCATATTGAGCCACAGCAAAGTAGCGTGGCCTATCTATTTTCACCTTTTATTTTTGCAAACTTAAACAAGCCTGCCATTTATACGACACCTGCAACTGCACCTGTACTTTCTATTCTCAATAAATATTATCAAGCAGATAAAAAGGTGCTATTTAAGGTAGATGAAGTTTTAGAAAGTCTAAAAATTTATATTGATTTGGAACTTGCAGAGCTTAATGAAGTTGAGTTTATTTATTTAAGCTTAATCAAAGCTCTGTGTCGAAGTGAGCTTTCTACAGTTTTTTTAATTACAAGTTTAGACATAGATATTGAGCATTTAGAAGCTCTTGAGCAATTTCTAAAGGTCAAAATTTATTGGATTAAAACGACAAAAGATAAGGACTTAAAAAACTTTAATAGCTTAGAAATGCGGAAATTATTATTCAAAAATAAAGATGAAACCTATGTACAGCTATGTGCACAATTTGCTCAGATGAATGCGAAGCTTGTGGGACTATGTGATACCTTCACGACGCATCAAATGACTCATTTAATTGATGATATGTTTTATTCAGAGCATATTTTCGAAAAGCTATCTGTCTATTCAGAATATATGCAAACCTTATTGCAAAGTCAGCATAGTCTTAACAAGAAAGAAATCGCTTAGCGTTGGCATGCTTTTATTGTGCGTTATATAAAGTTTGAATACTGTTATAAAAAAATAATCGTTTTCATGTGAAATAAATATTTTATGGTAAAAGCAAAGCAATATTGGTTTTACTTATATGACAAATTTAAATTTTGAGCATCATCTCGGTTCACTAACGCATGCGGCACTTAGTCAGGCCACAATTATTTCTCGGGTGTGGGGTGAAGGGCCGTCATCACGTTATGATGAGTTGGCACAACATTTCAGACCGACTTTTGCTCGTATTAAAGAAGGGGTTTTAATTCGTGAGCAACAGCATATTTTGCCCTATGAACAACTTCAGTGGCTCAAAGATGTTGGTTTTACACGGTTAAGACTTCCCAAAGCTCATGGTGGCTTTGATGCAACCATTCCTGAATTATTTGCATTACTCATTGAACTTGCTGAAGCGGACTCAAACTTACCGCAAGCTTTGCGTGTGCATTTTGGTTTCACTGAAGATGTGTTGGTAAGTAAAGACAAAACGTTTCAACAGCGTTGGCTTAGCCGAATTGCCAATGGGGAAACGGTGGGCAGTGCTTGGTCAGAAGGCGGGAAAGAGTCAATTGATCAATTTGAAACTCATTTGTATCGAGACAGTGAAGGAAAAATTCGCGTTAAAGGTAAAAAATATTACACCACTGGAAGTCTATATGCCGATTGGGTGGACGTTGGTGTAACAGATTTAAAGGGTGAATCTGGCTCAGTCGTTGTTCGCCGTGAAGATGAAGGCGTTGAAATTGTCGATGACTGGAACGGCTTTGGTCAGCAACTTACTGCAAGCGGTACAGCATATTTCCATGACGTATTGGTCGATGAAACTGAAATTTTACCTGACGATGATCGCTTTAAATATTCAGCGGCTTACTATCAACTGGTCCAACTGGCAATCATTACAGGTCTAGGACGTGCTGCAACCTATGATGTTTCTCAAGCTGTTGCTAAACGTACCCGAAACTACACGCATGCAAATGCCCAATTTGTAAAACAGGATCCGCAAATTTTACAAGTAGTAGGACAAATCCGTGGCGCGGCTTACAGTGCAGGAGCGATTGTTGAAAAAGTTGCACAAAGCTTGCAGCGTGCTTACTTGGCAGCATTTCAAAATAATGAGCAGCTTGAAGAGGAGCAAAATGCACTTGCCGAGCTTGAAAGTGCACAGTCACAAACCATTATTACCGATTTAATTTTAAATGCTTCTACGATTTTATTTGATGCTTTAGGTGCTTCTGCAACAGACAAAGATTTAGGCTTAGATCGATACTGGCGTAATGTACGAACTTTATCTTCACACAACCCTAGAGTATTTAAAAATCGAATTGTGGGTGATTTTAGTGTAAACGGCACATTACCACCGTATCAATGGCGAATAGGGAATGTTGCTAAACAATAAATTATAGTTTTAGATATTAAGCTGCTATTTTAGTGGCTTAATCTTATTTTGTTTTTAAAATGAATTATAAAAATCTATTAGAATAAAATCATATTTTGTTTGGGGTTTATATTATAAAGAAAACCTAAAAATTGCTTTAGTATAAAAATTAAATAAAATGCTGGCTGATATTTTATGACTAAGAAAATTAGTTTTAATGCTTTTGAAATGAATTGTATTGCTCACCAATCTCCTGGATTATGGCGACATCCTCAAGACCGATCTGTTGAATATAAAGATTTAGAATATTGGACAGACTTAGCACAAATTCTTGAGCGTGGTTTTTTTGACGGTATTTTTATTGCAGATGTGCTTGGTATTTATGACGTTTATCATCAAAGCGCTGAGCATGCCTTAACAGGAGCGGTACAAGTTCCGGTCAATGATCCTTTGCAGATTGTGCCAGCGATGGCGGCAGTCACAAAGCACTTGGGCTTCGGTGTCACAACCTCGATTTCCTTTGAACATCCTTATCCTTTTGCTAGACGTATTAGCACGCTAGACCATTTAACCAAAGGGCGAGTTGGTTGGAATATCGTGACTTCTTATTTGGAAAGCGGTTCGAAAAATTTGGGCCTAAAAAATCAAGTTAATCATGATAATCGTTATGATATTGCTGATGAATACTTAGAAGTCCTTTACAAACTTTGGGAAGGTTCTTGGGAAGAAGGTTCGGTACTGCGTGATCGTGAAAGCGGTATCTTTGCTGACCATAAAAAAGTACATCCAATTCAGCACGAAGGTAAATACTTTACGGTGCCGGGCATCCATATTTGTGAACCATCACCGCAGCGAACCCCAGTACTCTACCAAGCAGGCGCATCTTCACGCGGTCAGAAGTTTGCGAGTCAAAATGCTGAGTGTGTATTTATTGCAGCGCCGTCTAAAATTGCCACAAAAAAAGTGGTGCAGGGTATTCGCCAAAAATTGGCTCAAGAAGGCCGCGATCCGTACTCAGTTAAAATTTATGCACTTTTGTCGATTGTCACTGATGAAACCGATGCAAAAGCACAGGCTAAGTTTAAAGAATATCAAAGCTATGGAAGCTATGATGGCGCTTTAACATTGCTATCTGGCTGGTCTGGTGTCGATTTTTCACAATATCAACCCACTGACAAAGTTGAATATATTCAAACCAATGCCATTCAATCTTTATTAGACTCTTATGTAAATGCAGATCCAGAACGTGTTTGGACTATTGAAGAAATTGCAAACTGGAACAGCTTAGGTGGTAATGGGCCTGTGTTAGTGGGTTCGGCAGAAACAGTTTCAGATGCTCTACAACAATGGGTTGAAGATACCGATGTTGATGGCTTTAACCTTGCCTATATTTTGGCGCATCAAACCTTTGCCGATGTGGTCGAATTTATTGTTCCAGAGTTGCAAAAACGTGGGGTATATCAAACTTCATATACACAAGGAACATTAAGAGAAAAACTATTTGGTGCTGGCCCATATTTACCTGAAAATCACCGTGGTGCAAAATATCGTAATCTAAAAGAGTTAAAACTTGCTGAGGCGAGTTAATATTTTGGAAAGCCTTTAAATAAATAGCTGGTTAAATACCAGCTTTTATTTTGTCTTTTTATATCGGTTTTATTGCTGAGTTAATAATGAAAAGATAATTCTATAATTTAGATTAAAACATCAGATTAATTTGTTTTTGTATTGTGTGAATAATCATTATTTTGTTCCTGTTATTAAAATTCAGGAATTATTAAGTGAGCACACAAGAACTCGACCATAACCACCGTTATGAAATTAAATCTCCCGATGATGTTTCACAATTAATTTCCAAATTTGCAGGGAAGGGTAAATCGAATAAAGTTATTTGGTTGGCATTGATTGGGGTGTTTATTGATGCCTATGATTTAACAACGCTGTCCTTTGGTATTGAGCAAGTCATCTCAGAGTTTTCTTTAAGCCCTGTCATGACTGGTGTGGTGGCTTCAGCAATTGTCTGCGGAACCATTGTTGGTAACCTGATTGGTGGTTGGCTGACAGATAAAATCGGCCGTTATCGGGTATTTATGGCGGACATGGTGCTGTTTGTCATTGCGGCAATTGTCGCAGGCTTTGCACCGAATGTATGGATTTTGATTTTAGCCAGATTTATTATGGGAATTAGTGTTGGTATTGATTTGCCTGTGGCAATGTCATACTTATCTGAGTTTTCCAAATTTAACGGTAGTAGCAACAAGGCAGCGCGTTTAGCTGCATGGTGCCCAATGTGGTATGCCGCTTCTTCGGTGTGTTTTGGTCTAGTTCTGGCACTTTATTTTCTTTTACCACCTGAGCATAGCAACTGGTTATGGCGAGCATCTTTAATTTTTGGAGCAGTGCCGGCGTTACTCATTATTTTTATTCGTGGTAAATATTTAACTGAATCACCAATCTGGCTTGCAAACCAAGGCGATTTAAAAGGGGCAGCTAAGGTTCTACAAGAATCCTATGCAATTAATGCAGTCGCTACAGTTGAAAAAGTAGAAAGAACTGCTGAAAAGAAAAAGCGCGAGGGGTTTGCAGTTTTATTTAATAAAACCTATTTACCAAGAACGATTGTGGCAATTGTGATTCACATTTCGGTGGCATTTCAGTACACGACCATTGCCTTCTTTTTACCTTCTATTTTAACGCGTTTCTTTCATACTGATGTTTTGACGACCATTACTACCACACTTGGACTCAATTTACTGTTTGCATTTACGGGCGGCCTGTTAGGCGTATTTGTTGCCAGCAAATTTAAATCTCGTCATGTGTTGCTTATAGGTTTTTTACTTCAGTTTATTGCCCTGATTGCTTTGGCATTAATTGGTGAACCTGGTAATAGCTTTTTACTCTATACCGCAATTGGCATGCTCGGTTTGTGGCTTTTTGCCGAAGGCTTTGGACCTGGGGCACAAATGATGGTTTATCCAACTATGGCTTATCCTGCTTCGATTCGTGGTGTTGGAGTTGGCTTTAACCGTGCAGTAACGGGTGTTGCTCAAGCAATTGCTTTGTTTGTTTTACCGATCTGGATGGCGGGATATAAAACCGATGTTTACCTGATTATTTCTATCTTTGCTTTTATTCCTTTAATTGTGATTGGGCTACTGATTAAGTTTGAGCCTACTGCCCAAGATGTTGATGTGATTGATGAAGATAAAACAGAACTTCCTCTCAGCAATTCACCAGTAATCGACTAGAGCAAAAATAAATATCTAGATAAAACAAAGGCCAACATCTGTTGGCCTTTGTTTTAAAAATTAGAAGTAATAAGCAAAAATCACAAACGCTTTTTTATTCCATTTATCATTGCTTCCACCAGTCGCAAGGCCTTCACTGTCTCCTAGATATGGATCATGTTTACCCATCAGTAATTCGGCTTGTACTGTCAATTTTTGATAGTTAAAGGCAATGCCGGGAATAAAACGGGTAGAGTCTTTAAAGCCATCTTGTTCTTTTCGATAAGAACTATAGTTCAGGTAAGGACGAACAGAGGTGATTGGGCCAAATTGCTGAGGAAATAAATAGCTGAGTTCGGCTGAATAAATCTGACCTTTGGTTGCAGAGTTAAATGAATAATCGAAACCGCCCAAGGTCAGATGATCTTTATATTGGGTGTCGGCATTATCAATGTCTTGATAACCAGCCAAAAGCTGTAAATTCCATTGGTTATAATTGGTATTGCTAAAAACCGAATAAACTTGGCGATCGCCATCTTGCCCTGAACGCTTATTTTCAATGGTGGAATACCATGCGGAAGCACCCAGTTGAGTAGAGAAATTTTCTTGGCCTAAGACATTTTTAAAGGTATGAGCACCGCGAACCACAATCGAGTTCTTTTCTTTAGTATTGGTGCCTTGCGGTACAGAGTCATCCGCATTGACAGGGTTGATACTAAATCGACTTGAGTCTTTGCTTTTACCTCTATAGGTGCCACCATCGGTAGGATAAAAGGCGAGTTGTGCTTCATTGATTCCATCATTGAAATCATATTTCACCCCAAGATTGTGTACATCTTCCCAACCTGCACTATTGGCAATGCCTAAATAATAAGTATTTCCCCAAAATCGACCCAAGCCAAAAGGAACTGGGTTTAAGCCAGCAATAATTTTACTGTTGTCATTAATTTTATAACCCAACCACGCATCGGTAAGCCAATTAGCATCGCCTAAACGCCCGTAATATTCATAAACCCGATAATCTAGGCGGCCAATCCAGTTCGGGGAGTTGTAATCTAGCCATAATACCGCGTCATTAAAGGAAAATTTACTGGTAGTGGGATCAGAGTCAAAGTCATAAACATATTTAGCTCGAACAGTACCACTTACTTTAAGTTGACCTTCTTCCGCATTACCAAAGGTAAGGGCTGCATGACTTGAGAGGCTGAGTGTAATTAAAGACGCTGTAATTAATGTTTTTTTCAAAATTTGATAATGTTTAAACAAAAGAATTTTTCTCCTCTTAAAAATAAAAATTAAATTTGCGTCATGTATAAACCAGAAAAAGATTTGTTCAAATCTTAATATTTGCAGAAGTTTTAAGATAAAAAGATAATAAAATCTGAACTTTATATAAAAGAATGAAAATTAATTAGATGCAAAACTCTGGGTGCGATAAGCAAAAAATAAAAATGACGAAATGAGTAGGATAAAATAATTAGAGTAGGTATGTCAGGTTTTTCTCATCATGTGTTTTTTGAATATCCTTTTTAATTATTGATATATAAGTATTTTAATTTTATGGCTAATCTGTAAGTTTGGTTGATATCTGCTTTTTACCAAAAAATAAAAACTTATAAGGAAAAGTTATTTATAAAAATTAGATAAGCAACTCATATTTTTTTATTTTTCATTATAAAGCCAGCTGCATACCATGAGCTTATATTATTGAAAGATCATGAAATTATGAGCACTAAAACCAAACCGTTGATTATCACGGCAATTGTAGTAGTCGCAATTGTTGCATTTATCGTATGGCAGAATAAGAAAGATAATAATACGGGTGCTTCAGTTCGTGAAAACAAACCTGTCGTTATTGCTTATCAAACTGGGGTTGACCCAAGCAAAGTGGCGCAGGCGAATGGGGAATATGAAAAACATAGTCAACGTACTATTCAATGGAAAAAATTTGATGCGGGTTCAGATGTTGTAAACGCACTTGCTTCAGGCGATGTCGTACTTGGCAATATTGGCTCAAGCCCACTTGCTGCTGCGGCCAGCCGTGATTTACCGATTGAAGTATTCTTAATTACATCAAAACTTGGTGGGTCTGAAGCACTCGTGGTGAGTAATAAATCAGGGGTTAAAAACCCTCAAGATTTAATTGGCAAAACCATTGCTGTACCGTTTGTTTCAACCACGCATTACAGCCTTTTGTCTGCACTGAAACATTGGAATATTCCAGAAGATAAAGTAAAAATTATTAACTTGCGTCCACCTGAAATTTCAGCGGCATGGGAACGTGGTGATATTGATGCTGCCTATGTGTGGGAACCTGCTTTAAGTAAAGCCAAAGCATCTGGTACGGTTTTAACTGACTCGAAACAAGTCGGTGAATGGGGTGCTCCAACTTATGACTTATGGGTGGTGCGTAAAGATTTTGCAGAGAAAAATCCTGACTTTTTGAAAGCTTTTGTTCAAACCACACTTGAGCAACTCGAAAAATATAACCAAGACCCAGCCGCTTACGTTAAAGATGCTGATAACGTGCAAAAAATTGCGCAGCTCACAGGTTCTGATGCAAAAGATATCCCGCTTTTATTAAGTGGAAATATTTACCTTGACCACGCTCAGCAAAAACAAACGTTAGACGGTGAATTTGCGCAAAATATTTTTGATACAGCGAAGTTCTTAAAAGGTCAGGGCAAGGTCGATCAACTTAAAGCCGATTATAAAGGCAATGTGAATTCTTCATTTTTGCAGCCTTAAGGAGTTGTCATGAGTGTACTTGAAGCCAAACATATTCATCTGACTTTTCCTAAACAGCAAAAGCCAGTTTTACAAGACATTAACCTAACCATTGAAGAAGGTTCTTTAACCGTGATTTTAGGTGAGTCAGGTTGCGGTAAAACGACTTTGCTTAATATCTTGGCAGGGTTTCAAAAGCCGAGTTCAGGTGATGTGCTTGTAAATCATGAAGTGGTAGATGGACCAGATGTAACTCGTGCTGTTGTATTTCAAGATCACGCCTTACTTCCTTGGCTAAATGTTGCAGATAATGTTGGTTTCGCTTTGCAGTTAAAAGGTTTAAAGCGTGCAGAAATTGAGAAACAAGTGAGCGCAATTTTAAAAATTGTAGGTTTAAGTCACGTTGAAAAAGCCAATATCTGGGAACTTTCCGGTGGTATGAAGCAACGTGTTGGTATTGCCAGAGCTTTGATCAGTCACGCGCCGTTTATTTTATTAGATGAACCTTTTGCCGCATTAGATGCTTTTACACGTGAAAACATGCAGCAGTTAGTGCTCGATTTATGGATTCAACAAAATAAAAGCTTCTTTTTGATTACTCATGACATTGAAGAAGCATTATTACTCAGCAATCAGCTGGTACTAATGACAGCGCATCCAGGCAAAATTGTAGAAACTCTACACCTCGATTTTGCTCAACGATATCGTCAGGGCGAGTCTATTCGCTCAATTAAATCGGACCCTCAATTTATTCAGTTCAGAGAACAGTTATTTGAAAGTTTAAGAGCACAAAAACAAAGCGGTAAGGAGGCGTTACCTACATGAACACTAAAGATAACGTCTATGAATATGACAAAGCAGAGCTTAAACCTGAGTTAAATGTGCAAACAGAAAATGCTTCATTTCTATCGTCATTTTTTGAGAAGCATCGCACTTTGGCAGTCAGCATAATTAGTGTGGGAAGTGTGGTTGCGCTTTGGTTTCTCATTACTGCTTTGCATGTCGTACCTGAACTGTTTTTACCGAGTCCACAGGCAGTCTGGCAAAAATTTATATCGGTCAGCCAAGAAGGCTTTATGAAGGCAACTTTGTGGCAACACTTGGCCGCTAGTATCTCGCGTGTGTTTTTAGCATTGATCGCTGCCGTGGTGATTGGTGTACCACTGGGTTTATGGATGGGCCTGAACAAATGGGTTCGCGCTGTTTTAGACCCTTTGGTTGAATTATTACGTCCAATTCCACCGTTAGCTTATTTGCCATTACTCGTAATTTGGTTCGGTATTGGTGAAACCACAAAAGTACTTTTGATTTTCTTCTCGATTTTGGCGCCTGTCATTATTAGTAGTGCGCACGGTGTATTAAGCCATCAACTGAATCGTGAACGGGCGGCATTGTCATTAGGGGCTAGTCAGTCACAAGTCTTTTGGCATGTCATTTTGCCAACAGCTTTACCTCATATTATTACCGGTATTCGTATTGGTCTTGGGGTGGGCTGGTCAACATTAGTTGCAGCAGAGTTGGTTGCAGCGGACCGCGGTATTGGTTTTATGGTGCAATCGGCAGCACAGTTCTTAATTACCGATACGGTGATTCTGGGCATTATTGTGATTGCGATTGTCGCAGTTAGTTTTGAGCTGTTTTTACGTTGGTTACAAAAACAGTTTTCTCCTTGGTATGGTCAGCAGTTGTAGTAAAGAAGATGAATACAGTAGTAGCAAACTTAAATATTGAAGTGATCAAGCCTACCATTGGCGCAATTATTCACGATATTGATTTGAATGCGTTAAATGAACAAACAAGGCAACAAATCCAGCAGGCTTTGCTTGATCATCAAGTCATTTTTTTTCGAAAGCAACAATTAGCACCGCAAGCACAGGCAGACTTGGCACGTAGTTTTGGCAGCTTACATGTGCACCCGATTTATCCTTCAATTGAAGATGTACCTGAAGTGATGGTGCTCGATAGCTGGAAACAAGATTTGCGTGACAATGAACTTTGGCACACAGATGTGACTTTTAGTAAAAATCCACCTTTAGGTTGTGTGTTGCAAGCTATTAAAATTCCACCTGTAGGCGGTGACACGTTGTGGTCGAGTAATACAGCAGCTTTTAAAGGGCTCTCGCTTGAGTTACAGCAAAAATTACGTGGCTTAACTGCAACACACGATATTCGTAAGTCTTTTCCGATTGAGCGTTTTGCTCATAACGAAGAAGAACGTGAAAAGCTTTTGCAAACATTTAAGCGTAACCCGCCAGTGGTTCACCCAGTGGTGCGTACCCATCCGGTTATAGGTGAGCCTTTGTTGTTTGTAAGTGAGGGCTTTACCACTCGCATTAATGAGTTACCTGAACAAGAAAGTGAGCAGTTGCTTAATTTCTTGTTTGAACATGCGACTCAAGAACAGTTTCATTTGCGTTGGAAATGGCAAGATGGTGATGTCGCGATTTGGGATAACCGTTGCACACAACATAAAGCATTATTTGATTATGGCGATGCTCATCGCATCATGCACCGTGCAACCATTAATGGTGATGTGCCATTTTATAAAAATGAACAACAGCCAGAGTTAGCCGAAGTTTAATTCTTTGGTTTTCAGCCGTTTCAATTCCAACGCCGCATTTTGAGTTGGAATTGAAACAGTAATTTATTTCTAATGTGCTCCAAATTCTGACAATATGCCTGTGTAATTTTTCACGGGAGGTGAGGCCCAATCACCAACTTTGCTGGTTTTTAAATTTAACTGGACTAACATTTCAGCTTGTTTAACTGCTGCTGCAACGCCGTCAATAACAATCACTCCCAGCTCTTTTTGTAGCTTTAAACATAAATCACTCATACCTGCACAGCCCAAAACAATCGCATCGCTTTTATCTTCTACTAGTGCTTTTTTGCACTCATCTCGTATGGTTCGATAAGCATCTGAGTCAGGAAGCTCCAATCCTTCAACTGCAATGTCACAAGCTCGAACATTTTTGCAAAATGGTGTAGCCCCATAGCGATGAGCCAGATGCCAGCCCATATTCACTGTGCGTTGTAAGGTTGTGACCACACTAAACCCAGTACTAACATAACTTGCAGTTCGCATAGCTGCTTCGGCAATTCCAATCACAGGTGCTGACGTCATTTCACGGGCAGCATAAAGCGCGGGATCACCAAAACAAGCAATAATATAAGCGTCTATACCTAGAAGTTCACCTTGTCGTATTTCCTCCAGCACACCTACTGCACTTAGGGCTTCATCATAATAACTTTCAATCGTTGCTGGGCCCATTTGAGGGCTTACTGCAATAATTTGAGTACCAGAACCTGCGACTATCTTGGCTGATGCAGCAATTTTATCGGTCATGCTTTGAGTGGTATTGGGATTAATAATTTTAATTTTCATTGTACTTTTACCTTAGTCATTGTCGATTTAGCATGAGTAAGTGGTTGATTAAGAAATCGGTAGATAATGAAACCGAATCCCATCCCAATAAACCATGTGAAATTAGCCAGCCCAGACAGTTGTGGTAAAAGTACGCAGAGAATAGGAATTAATGAAGCTGGAATTAAGGCATAAAAGGCAGAGTGGTTATAACCATTTTTGTACCAATATGAACCTTTGATATCTAAGGTATATAAATCATCTACCACAATTTTCTGTTTTTTAACGAGGTAAAAATCGGCGAGCAATACACCAAAAAGTGGACCGATAAATGCACCTAAAATATCAATGGTGTAATGGATTACTTGAGGGTTATTAAATAAATTCCATGGGGTAATGAAAATTGAACCTACTGCTGCAATCATTCCACCCATGCGCCAGCTAATTTTGCTCGGTGAAACATTAGAAAAATCAAACGCCGGAGAAACAAAGTTAGCGACAATATTAATTCCGATAGTGGCAATCATTAAGGTCAAACTACCTAAAATGACTACAAATGTGTTATCCAGTTTTCCAACCATCTCGACAGGGTCTGTAATAAGTTTTCCATATACTGGAAGCGTTGCCGCAATACACACCACAGTAAGTAAAGAAAAGCCTAAGAAGTTAATTGGTAAGCCAAGAAAGTTCCCCATTTTAATCGCGTTAAAACTTTTGCCATAACGAGAGAAGTCACCAAAGTTCAGCATCGGCCCTGAAAAATATGAAACAACAAGCGCAATAGCACCAATCATGACTGGTACAACCGCAAAACCGTCGTATTGAACACCGCTCAAGTTTAAATCAATATTCTGCCAGCCAGCTTTCCAGATGAGCCATACTGCCATCGCAAACATTACAACGTAGACAGCTGGACCTGCCCAGTCAATGAATTTACGAATGCTGTCCATACCAGACCAAAAAACAATCGCTTGCAGTAGCCAAAGCAGCATAAAGCCAACCCATCCTAAATAGGAAAGCCCAAGAAAGCCGTAAGTTGAAACATCAGCATAGACTGACCATTCTGGAAAGAACTTTAAAATGACCAATAAAAAGGCACTGGAGGCCAAATAAGTTTGAATGCCATACCATGCGACAGCAATAAGCCCACGAATAACGGCAGGAATATTGGCACCAAGCACACCGAAAGTGGCACGGCAAATAACAGGATAGGGCGTGCCAGTTTGTTGGCTAGACTTGGCAATGAGGTTTGTAAAAAACTGAACTATAGCAATACCGATCAGTAAAGATAAAAGTACCTGCCAGCTATTTAGCCCTAGTGCAAAAAGGCTCCCAGCCATGACATAACCGCCGACACTATGAACATCGGACATCCAAAAGGCAAAAATATTATAAGCGCCCCACGTTTGCTTTTTTAAAGGAGCTAAGTCTTGATTTGTTAGCTTTGCATCATAAGAAGATTTAATTATTGCTTCCGTATTATTCATCTTGAACACTCACTTCTTTAAGATGGAGGCACTTTCAGCAGCATTGTTGTTCTGTCTAAAAGAATGAAATTAAAATTGTGTACAATGTGATATTTGGATTGTGCACAATTTTAATTGAGCAAAAGTTATGCCAAATTTAGGAAGTAGTGTTTATGAGTCATTAAAACTGGTATGAATTTTGGATATGAAGGGATAGATTTATAAACTGAGACGTGCTTATTTTTTATAAAAACTAAATAAATTAAAACTAAATAAATTTAGGTGTATAAGTGGATATTTAGAGATTTAATATTGAATTATTCAGCTCAACATAAGCATGGTGAGAATGAGAGAAATATTTCCAAACGCTTAAGTTAAACTTACACTATTCAAAATAGATAAAGTTCTAAAAAGAGGAGACATTAATAAAAATGGAGAAATCAATGTCATCGAATGCACCAAAAAAAGCCGTAGAAATGAGCAATGATGAAATTGATGACCATATATATAATGCAATTGTAGATGCTATTTTAAATCGACAACTCGCACCTGGCGCACGTTTGGTTGAAGCACCTTTGTGTGAAGCATTTGGTGTAACGCGAGGAGTATTAAGACGTGTTTTCGTGAAACTTGCACATGATAAGGTGATCGAAATTCAGCCCAATCGTGGGGCACTCATCGCAAAACATAGCCTTGATGAAACAAAAGAAGTCTTTGAAGCACGCAGCATGCTTGAAATTGCTACGGTTAAAAAGCTAGCTCAAAAGTCACATAACCTAGATTTTAGTGAGCTTCGAGGCTTAGTAGACCAAGAGTCTCATGAGCGTTTAGCTGGCAATTGGGCTGAGTGGATTAAGCTATCAGGTCAATTTCATTTAAAGCTGATTGAAGCAAATCAAAATACGATCATGACCAATTATTTGCAGACACTTATTGCGAGGACTTCGTTATTAATTGGCTTATATGAAATTCCTAAACATAATAATTGTTCGGCAGATGAACACCGTGCAATTTTAGATGCCATTGAACAAGGTGATGAAAAACGAGCAACTCAATTGATGGAAGAACATTTAGAACACTACGCAACCACATTTATTGAAGAAAACAGTACAGTATCTGCCGAGCAAAATTTATTAAATTTATTTAAAAATAAGAAAATTGAAGCTATTTAAACGAGTTAAAAGTATTGGGCCAATTCTTATGAATTAGGCCCAGTTTAGTTATCTTATAGGAACGATTTGTTGCGTCAGAAAATCAATAAATAGTTTTACTTTCTTCGATAGAATTTTACGGTTTGGCCATGTCACATATAAGTGAAGGGGTTGACTGGTGTAGTCCTCCAAACACTTCTGTAATTTACCTTCTTTGTAGTAAGGTTCAGCAATAAACTCAGGAAGAAAGACAATACCGTGGTCTTTTAGGCACATATCTAATAATAATTCACCATTATTACAAGTCATCACAGGGAAGCAATTAAAGGACACTTCTTTCTGATCTTTTTGAAAAATCAATTTTTTATGTCGGCTATCTTGATAGTAAATCAGAAACTTATGTTCTTTAAGTTCTTCTAATGAGTTTGGTAGTCCATGCTGATTAAAATACTCAGGTGTTGCATATAGATAGCGCTGATAGGTATTTAATATTTTACTATTTGCCAAATTGGGAGGAGAGCCATCGACACGAATGGTTAAATCAAATTTATTATTATTCATATCTAATAGCTGATCAGTCATGAATAAATCAATTTTGATGCTGGGATATTTCTCTATAAAGTCTGAAATGATCTGTTGAAGAAAAATATTGCTAAAAGACATTGGTGTATTGAGCTTGAGTTCACCTTCAGGATATTGCTGGTTATAGCTAATTTCATAGGCAGCCCATTCGAACTCACTTAAAATGACTTTACTATGCTGATAAAACTTTTCCCCACAAGAGGTGAGGTTCATCTGTCTGGTGGTTCGGTTCAATAGCGTGGTTTTTAGGTCATTTTCGAGGTAGCAAACACGTTTGGCAACCAAGTCGCGAGAGATATCGAGTGCTCTAGCTGCACTACTAAAATTCCCATGTTCTACGACACTTACAAAAGTGGAAATACAGTCTAATCGATCCATGGATAAGCGAAAGTTAAAAAATATATATCAATGATTAAACTATAAAAATTAAAAAGCAATCATTGTTTTTATTGTATCCATACAGCATACAGATTCGTGCTGATTTGCTGTCTATGCTTTTACATTTTTATCTGTTTTCATAATAACCAGTAAGCAATTTTAAAGCATTACTCATAAGGAATAATGGAGTTTACCCATGAATAAGTCACTTTTAGAACAACTTTCACCAACGAATTGTCAGGTTATTTTTATTGATCATCAGCCACAAATGGCTTTTGGGGTACAGTCAATAGATCGTCAAGTATTAAAAAATAATACTGTAGGGTTAGCAAAAGCAGCTAAAACATTCAATATTCCTGTCACCATTACGACGGTTGAAACTGAAAGCTTCTCTGGTCATACCTATCCAGAACTTTTAGATGTATTTCCAGATGCTCCATTACTAGAACGTACTTCAATGAATTCATGGGATGACCAAAAGGTACGTGATTCGCTTGCAAAAAATAATCGTAAAAAAGTGATTGTTTCAGGTTTGTGGACTGAAGTGTGCAATAACACCTTCGCTTTTGGTGCCATGCTTGAAGGTGATTATGAAATTTATATGGTGGCAGATGCTTCTGGCGGTACATCGAAAGAAGCACATGACTATGCGATGCAACGTATGATCCAAGCGGGTGTTGTTCCTGTAACTTGGCAACAAGTATTACTCGAATGGCAACGTGATTGGGCACACCGTGATACGTATGATGCAGTTATGGCAATTGTACGTGACCATTCTGGTGCTTATGGTATGGGTGTGGACTATGCCTATACGATGGTACATAAGGCGCCTGAGCGTACAACGTCAAAACACGAAGTACTTGCACCAGTTCCTGCAAAATAAAACAGAACTGATTTAGGTAAAGGCATGTCTAGTATTCAATATTTAAGTGATATTAATACAGATATACCTTTATTTTTTAGAACGATAATTCACAAGAATGGAGTTCAGAATGACCGAAATAAACCTCATACTTAAAAACGGTAAAATCACAACACTAGATCCTCAGAACCCCGAAGTACAAGCCATTGCGATTGCAGATGGTAAAGTCGTACGCACCGGCTCAAATGATGAAATCATGAAGCTCGCAACACCAATCAGCAAAGTTGTAGACTTAAATGGCCGTCGCGTTATACCGGGTCTAAATGACAGTCATCTGCATATTATTCGTGGTGGTCTAAATTACAATATGGAACTGCGCTGGGAAGGTGTGCCATCCGTTGCAGATGCACTACGCTTACTTAAAGAGCAAGCAGATAATACGCCAGCTCCACAATGGGTCCGTGTAGTAGGCGGTTGGACTGAGTTCCAATTTGCTGAAAAGCGTTTACCGACTTTAGAAGAAATTAATAAAGCTGCGCCAGATACTCCTGTATTCGTTTTACATTTATATGCCAGTGCCTTGTTGAACCGAGCTGCGCTTAATGTATTAGGTTTTAACAAAGATACACCGGACCCACCGGGCGGCAAAATTGTACGTGATGAAAAGGGTGAACCAACTGGTCTGTTGCTCGCAACTCCATCCGCTATGATTTTATATTCGACTCTAGGTAAAGCGCCGAAATTGCCAGTTGAAGATCAAGTCAATTCAACTCGTCATTTCATGCGTGAGCTGAACCGATTAGGCATTACTTCAGCAATTGATGCGGGTGGTGGCGGTCAAAATTATCCTGAAGATTATGATGTGATTAAGCAATTGCACGATCAAAATCAAATGACGGTTCGAATTGCTTATAACCTATTTGCTCAGAAGGCAGGCCAAGAGCTTGATGATTATCGCCGTTGGACCGAAATGACATTTCCGGGTGATGGTGATGAGCTATTTAGAATGAATGGAGCAGGTGAGAACCTGACTTGGTCGGCAGGTGACTTCGAAGATTTCTATGAGCCACGTCCAGATTTACCGGAAAAAATGGAAGGTGAACTCGAAGCTATTGTAGAGCACTTGGCTGAAAAGAAATGGCCATTCCGTATTCATGCAACCTATGATGAAAGTATCAATCGTTTGCTCAATGTATTTGAGCGCGTCAATTCAAAACAGCCATTTGCAACTCGATTTATTATTGACCATGCCGAAACTGTATCTGAGCGTAATATCGAACGTATTGGTGCGTTGGGTGGCGGTATCGCCATTCAACACCGTATGGCATATCAAGGTGAGATTTTCGTAAAACGCTATGGTGCCGAGGCTGCTCAGGCAACGCCACCAGTTAAGAAAATGTTAGAGCTCGGTGTTCCTGTGGGTGCGGGAACAGATGCGACTCGTGTTGCATCCTATAACCCTTGGGTATGTTTGTATTGGTTGAGTACTGGTAAAACAGTTGGTGGTTTGCCGCTGTATGATGAAAAAAATCTGTTAGACCGTCAGACAGCACTCAAGCTCTGGACAAAAGGTTCGGCTTGGTTCTCTGGTGAAAAAGATATTAAGGGTTCACTCACAGCAGGTGAACTTGCTGACTTGGTTGTGCTATCCGATGACTACTTCAGAGTTGAAGCAGAAGATATCCAGTGGATTGAGTCTGTACTCACTGTTTTAGGCGGAAAAGTGGTATATGCAGGAGCAGAATTCAAGCAAGAAGATCCGCCGTTACCGCCAGCATCACCAACATGGTCGCCAGTAAAACGCTTTGGTGGTCAGTGGCGTTTATCTGAAAACCGTAATGCACCATCCAATCAGTCACTACAGTCACAAAGTGCATTGTGTGCATGCGCCAGCAGTTGTGGCATGCATGGACATAGCCACGCTTGGATGCTTGATGTTCCTGTAAATGATAAGGACAAAACATCTTTCTGGGGGGCACTCGGGTGTTCTTGTTTTGCATTTTAATTAAACAGTATGGGAACCTGCTTCGTTAAATGGCTTGCTTCCTTAAGGTATGTACGATGAAAATGTACTTGTTATCTTTGGCTGTAGGGTTGCTCGTTGGTGTTTTATATTACGTCTTAAATGTTAAGTCACCAGCTCCACCTCTTGTTGCGTTAGTCGGATTATTAGGAATGGTAATAGGAGAGCAACTTCTTCCTTTTATTAAGTCTTATTTTTAAACCGTTTCACTCAAAAAAGCTAAATGGTGTCGTGCCATTTAGCTTTTTATATTGATGAAAGTGTTCAATTATTTTATACGACGGCCATGCTCATCAATAATGACCTCACCATCTTCTTTGGCAAAATAGCCTAAGTTTTGTGGATCTAAAATATCCAATACAAGCTCAGAAGGGCGGCAAAGACGTGTGCCTTTGGATGTAACTACAAAGGGGCGATTAATTAAAATTGGGTACTGAACCATAAAATCAATTAATTGTTCATCGGTCCAGTGGTCTTGTTCCAATTCTAAATCTTTATAGGGATCTACATTTTTACGGATTGCTTCACGTACAGTTAAGTTTGAATCCCTAATAAGTTGAATCAATTCATCTTTACTGGGTGGTGTTTGCAAATATTCAATCACTATAGGCTCAAGCCCTGCATGACGAATAAGCGCCAATGTATTGCGTGAGGTTCCGCAAGCAGGGTTATGGTAAATTTTCACTAGCTCAGTCATGACAAATTTATCGATGAATTAAGATATTGCATTTATATATGGATATCCGTATATTTGCAATAACGAATATAATTGGCTGTACATATGATCACTCAAGTCGATTTCTTTAAATGTCTTTCTGATCAAACTCGGTTAAACATTCTTAAGTTAGTTCTGAGCAAACAAAATATCTGTGTCTGCGAGCTAACTGAACAGCTTGAGTTGAGCCAACCAAAAATTTCCCGACATTTAGCCCTATTACGGACCCATGGCATGCTCCTTGATTCGAGACAGGGGCAATGGGTGTATTACAGCGTTAATCCTGAACTGCCGATCTGGGCAATCAACATTTTGAATATTTTGGCGCAGCAAGATGACGATGCAATGAAACCATTGTCTGGTCAGCTAGGGTCTATTTCTACCTTTTGTGAGTAAAGATCATGAAATTTCTATTTCTATGTACGGGTAATAGTTGCCGTAGTATTTTGTCAGAAGTTTTATTTAACAGCCGCGCACCAGAAGGGTGGAAAGCTTATAGTGCTGGTAGCAAACCTTCCGGTCAGGTACATCCGCTAACGATTGAAACACTTGAAAATTTAGGTTTATCTACAGATGGCTTATGGAGTAAAACGATTGATGATTGCGAGCAATATCAACCAGATGTAGTGATTACTGTTTGTGACTCAGCAGCGCAAGAAGCATGCCCATTGTATTTAGGTGGTGCAATTAAAACACATTGGGGTTTAAGTGACCCATCACATCTCGACTTACCAAAAGAAGAAAAACTCAAAGCGTTCCAAAATACTGTCAATCATATTAACCGCCGTTTAGATGCTTTATTTGCATTAGATGTTGCACATTTGAGCCGTTCGCAACTTATTAATGAAATTAACCAAATCTCGCATATTGATTAAAGAGAATGACATGGCCAAATCTAAGCTATCATTTTTAGATAGAAACCTAACGCTATGGATTTTTATTGCTATGGCTTTAGGTGTAGCCATTGGTGTTTTCTTTCCTCAAGCATCAGTGTCTTTAAATCAGCTCAGTGTAGATAACGTTAATATTCCAATTGCGATTGGTTTAATTTTAATGATGTATCCGCCTTTGGCAAAAGTAGACTATGCTGCTTTGCCAGAAGTATTTAAAGATAAGAAAACACTCGCTTTGTCTTTAATACAAAACTGGATTATTGCTCCAGTCTTAATGTTTATTCTTGCGATTATTTTTTTACATAGCTATCCAGAATATATGACGGGTCTCATTCTAATTGGGTTAGCACGTTGTATTGCAATGGTTTTGGTTTGGAATGGCTTGGCATGTGGCGATAACCAATATGTTGCAGCTTTGGTCGCCTTTAACAGTATTTTCCAAATTTTATTCTTTAGCACTTATGCATGGCTATTTCTGACCTTTTTGCCTCCGTACTTTGGTGTGGCAGGACAAGTCATTAATGTCGATTTTTGGACTATTACCCATGCTGTATTGGTGTATTTGGGTATTCCATTTTTAATGGGTTTCTTGACTCGTCTAGTTTTAGTTAAGGCAAAAGGTTTGAATTGGTATCAAACCAAGTTTTTACCAAAAATTAGCCCGTTAAGTCTAATCGCCTTACTCTTTACTATTGTCGCCATGTTTAGTTTAAAAGGTGGCGATGTGGTGAGTTTACCTCTAGATGTATTGCTGATTGCTGTCCCACTGACGATTTACTTTGTGGTGATGTTCTTTATCAGCTTCTTTATGAGTAAACAGATGGGGAATAACTACCCACGTACGACTGCCATTTCATTTACCGCAGCGGGTAACAATTTTGAGCTCGCTTTAGCAGTGGCAATTGCAACATTTGGTTTAGCTTCTCCGGTTGCTTTTACTACAGTAATTGGACCATTGGTTGAAGTTCCGGTTTTAATTTCACTCGTTTCAGTTTCGCTTTGGTTAAAGAAAAAGTATTTCTCACATGAACAGTTCTAATGATGATTTAGTAAATGTAGAGCTAAGCCTTTTGGATAAGCCTACATTTGAACAAATACAAGCACAGCAGCTTGAACATCCACCTCGTATTTTATTGTTATATGGTTCTAACCGTGAACGCTCTTATAGCCGTTTTGCTGTGCTAACTGCTGGGCGTATCCTTGAATACCTAGGTGCCGAAGTCAAAATTTTTCATCCTAAAGGTTTGCCTTTACCCGAAGATGCAGCAATTGATCATCCAAAAGTACAAGAGTTACATGAACTCTTGGCTTGGTCAGAAGGTATGGTGTGGTGTTCGCCTGAACGTCATGGGGCGATGAGCTCAATTTTAAAAGCTCAAATTGATTGGATTCCTTTAGCTGGCGGAGCAATACGTGCAACACAAGGTAAAACCTTAGCCGTTATGCAAGTCAGCGGTGGTTCACAGTCTTTTAATGCCGTGAATCAAATGCGTATTTTAGGACGGTGGATGCGCATGATTACCATCCCAAATCAGTCTTCTGTTGCTAAGGCTTTTTTAGAGTTTGAAGAAGATGGCAGTATGAAACCATCCTCTTACTTTGACCGAATTGTTGATGTAATGGAAGAACTCTATAAGTTCACTTTATTAACACGTGGGCAAAAACAGTACCTGACTAATCGCTATTCGGAGCGGAAAGAATCGGCAGAAGAGCTATCAAAACGAGTAAATCAAAAATAAAAAGTTTTATCCCAAAAAGTGCTCTAGTTAGAGCACTTTTTATTGAGTATTTTTGAGACTAAGTCATTGTAGGTAATAATTTTTGTAATAATTCAATAAAGTTTGAAACTTTAGCCGAATTTTCATTTTCTCTGGTAATCAAGTAAATGGGCGCATTCAGTTTTATTGAGTGATCAAACTCGCGATAAATAATTTCATGATCCCAAAAATTATGCATGGAGGCGGGCACAATAGTGATGCCAATTCCGGCAGCAACTAAATTTAACGTTGCGGTAGGACGCGGCGCTTCTTGAATAATGTGTGGACTAAAACCTGCCTGATAGCAACTATATAAAATATTGTCATATAAACCTTGTCCAGAAGAGCGACGGTATAAAACAAAATTCTCATCTGATAAGTCACTTAAACTAATTTTCTCTTTTTGCGTAAGGGGATGTCCTATAGGCAATGCCACCACCATTGGCTCATCTAATATATGTAGGTGTTTTAACCCAATATCACGGCTGATCGGTGCTCTTAAAAAAGCAATATCTAGCTTTTCTGAAATTAGCCAATCCAGTTGTTTTTGACTGCCTGCTTCTTCAAGTTTGGTTTGTACTCCTGGATATATTTCCCGATATGAACGTAATACTAATGAGATAAGCGGATGTAAGCCGGCTGAACTAGTAAAACCAATATTAAGTTGTCCCGTTTTACCTTGGCTAACATCTTGGACTAATTGGGGTATATGTCTGGCATGTTCTAATAAAAGTTGTGCTTCTTTAAATAAGGCTAAACCTGCTTCTGTCGGTTCAATTCCACGCGGTTGACGAATAAGTAATTGAGTACCAAGTTCTTGTTCAAGTTTCTTGAGTAAACGCGTTAGAGGCGGCTGTTGAATAAACAAACGGTTTGCTGCATGAGTAATATTTCTTTCTTCAACCACCACCACGAAGGCATGAAGCTTATGTAAATCTAACATAGGAATACCTTTAGGGTATGGTTAGTGAAAATAAAAGCATTTGTAGATATATCATAAAAGTATCATTCTATCTTGGTCAGATAAAGTGAAAAGTAACGAAAATGAACCATGTTGAGATTGCCGTGCAGAAGGAGAGCGTACCGTCCTGCACAGAGTTATTTTTAGGTTTTTTAACATTAGGTTTAATTGGATTTGGTGGTGTATTGCCTTTAGCACGTAAAGTTGTTGTAGAGCAAAGGCAGTGGCTAAGTCCTGAAAAATTCACTGAGTTACTTGGTCTATGCCAATTCCTACCAGGTGGCAATATTATTAATTTATCTGTTGCGATTGGTATGGAATTCCGCGGTGTCCGTGGAGCCGCGAGTGCACTCATTGGCCTCATTTTTGCTCCAACAGTCATTGTCGTTCTTCTACATTATGTCTATGAACAGTTCCAAGATAATTTAATGGTTAAGCATCTTTTCGAAGGATTAGGTGCAGCAGCAGCAGGGCTTTTGGTCGCAACCGGCTTAAAAATGTTGAAACCCTTATTGCGTAACCCAATAGCGATGTGTGTTGTCGTAGCGGCAATTATCAGTATTGCTTTTCTAAAAATCTCCTTGCTTTTGACCATGCTAATTTTGTTGGCTCTTTATTCAACTATTATTTGGAGACGTGTGTAATGGGCGCAGTTCTACTTACTTTAGCCATCATTTTTACTCAGTTGTCTCTTATTGCATTTGGTGGTGGGAATACGATTTTGCCCGAAATGCAACGCCAAGTAGTTGATATTCACCATTGGATGACAGCACAAGAATTTAGTGCTCTGTTTGCTATGGCTCAAGCAGCACCCGGTCCAAATATGATGATTGTACCGTTGGTAGGGTGGCATGTAGCAGGGTTGTCTGGTCTACTCGTGACTTCTATAGCTAAATTTTTACCTTCATCGATTATTACTGTGTTTGTAATGAGAGGTTGGTCAAAATTTAAAGATAAAAAATGGCGCCGTGTTTTACAGCTTGCCTTACAACCTGTCACTGTTGGAACGGTGCTTGCCAGTGCTTGGATTATCTCTGAGGCAGCGGCAATAAATACTTTACTTATTATTATGGTGGTCATTGCAACTTTATTATCTTTAATTAAAAAAGTTCATCCCTTGCATGTCCTGATTGCTGGGGCTGTATTTGGTGTGGTCTTACTCTAGTTTAACCAGTTTGCTGACCTGCGCTGGGATGAGTTCAGGTTGGCTTTTTTTGATTTGAAGTGAATAACAATAAAATCTAAAAAACCGATCGAATATATAAAAACATACTGTTTTACCTATTTTATGTTTTAACGTACTATGCATCTATTGAAAGAATTTGGATGCATTGGAGTAAAAAACAGATGTTAGATCAAAACATTAAAACTCAATTAAAAGCTTACTTAGAACGTTTAGAAAGTCCAATCGAATTAGTTGCTGCTTTAGATGAGTCAGATAAAGCTGCTCAAATTAAAGAGCTGGTGAGTGAAATCGCCGAGCTTTCTGAGAAAGTCACTGCCCGTTTTGATGGCAACAATACACGTCGTCCAAGCTTTGGTGTGGCTAAAGCAGGTGAACAGCCTCGTGTGTTCTTTGCAGGCTTACCGATGGGTCATGAGTTTACGTCTTTGATCTTGGCACTGTTACAGGTGTCTGGTTATGCACCTAAAGTGTCAGATGAAGTGCTCAACCAGATTAAAGGCTTAAACCTCAAAGCAAACTTTGATGTGTTTGTATCGTTGAGCTGTCATAACTGTCCGGATGTAGTACAGGCGCTTAACCTGATTGCGATTTATAACCCGAACACTACAGCAACCATGATTGACGGTTCCTTCTTCCAAGACGAAGTTGAACAACGCAAAATCATGGCTGTACCGATGGTATTCCAAGACAACGAACACATTGGCCAAGGTCGTATGACCCTTGAAGAGATTGTGGCGAAACTTGATACCAACTCTGCTGAAAAAGATGCAGCAGCACTGAATGCCAAAGATGCATTTGATGTATTGGTGATTGGTGGTGGGCCTGCGGGTGCAACAGCTGCGATCTATGCGGCACGTAAAGGCATTAACACCGGTATCGTAGCTGAACGCTTTGGTGGTCAGGTCATGGATACCATGGACATTGAAAACTTCACATCTGTGCAAAAGACGCAAGGTCCTAAGTTTGCTGCCGAGATGGAAGCCCATGTCCGTGAATATGATGTTGACATCATGAACCTGCAACGTGTGAGCAAAATCACGGGTGCCAACCAAACGATAAACGGTCTGGTTGAAGTTGAACTTGAAAACGGTGCAAAACTTGAATCAAAAACAGTGATCCTTTCAACAGGTGCACGTTGGAGAGAAATGAACGTACCGGGTGAGCAAGAATACCGTACCCGTGGTGTCGCGTACTGCCCACACTGTGATGGCCCACTGTTCAAAGGCAAACGTGTTGCGGTAATTGGTGGCGGTAACTCAGGTGTTGAAGCTGCGATTGACCTTGCAGGGATTGTCGAGCATGTGACTCTGGTTGAGTTCGATACCAAACTTCGTGCGGATCAAGTGTTGCAAAACAAATTAAATAGCTTGCCAAACACAACTGTGATTATGAATGCGTTAAGCACAGAAGTACTGGGTGATGGCTCACAAGTGACTGGTCTTAAATATAAAGACCGTGCCACTGACGAAGAGCATGTGATAGAACTTGCAGGGATCTTTGTACAGATTGGTTTACTGCCAAACACTGACTTCTTGAAAGACAGTGAAGTTGAGTTAACCAACCGTGGCGAGATCATTGTCAATGACCGCAACGAAACCAATGTTCAAGGTGTGTTTGCTGCAGGTGACTGTACGACTGTACCGTACAAGCAAATCATTATTGCCACAGGTGAAGGCGCTAAAGCATCACTCTCTGCGTTTGATTACATCATCCGTTCTGGGCAGTAAAATTTAATACTAAAACGAAAGAGCCAAAGGTTATCCTTTGGCTCTTTTTCTTTTTATGGTTTATATAAACCATGTTCGACTAAATGTTCTCGTAAAATACGACGCAGTTCTAATACAGCTTGTGGTGTAAGCTGAATTGAATGACCACCAGGAAGAACTTTTTCTGACTTTGCTCCGTCTAAGTGAGCACTTTTATAGGGAACAATACCATCGGTAATCACATTTGGGTCATCACTCTTAGTTATATTTCCCATAATTGAATGGAAAACTAATCCTTGGTGTGGATTAATATCTTTTGTGAGCTCCATAAATTTAGATTGATGACTTAGATCGCTTGGTCCATTTTGAATCAAACCATTGTCAATATTACTCAAGAAATCTTTGACGTCTAAATTTTCGGTTGTTAGCGAGGTGGCTACAGCCGACAAAAATGCACCCGGTAAGCGAATAATTTTACGCGCTGCTAAGGTAAACCAGCGGTCTGCATAATCTGTACCTCGATGAGGAGAAGCTAAGAAAATTGCGCGATCAAAATTATTGATTGAATGCATTTGCAATCGTTCAGTAATCATTGGATGTTTTTTAAAACGATTTTGCTGGCGGATCGTCATCAAATCTAAAGCAGGCTTGGTAATATCTCCATCGCTCACCAGTAAACGGCTAATAATACCTCCCATGCTATGTCCCACAAGAACAGCATCATGTGCGGCCGGGTCGCTTGGGTTTAGCGAACTAAAAGCTTGTTTGAGTAGTGCATAAATTTGGAATCGGCTCTCCAAAATTGGCATGTTAGTTGAATAAAAGACTTGCCAAACTTGATAATTGTCCCTTAATACCGTATCACCCATAACATCATTGGTGAGCGCAATCCAAGCTTCGGGGCTACTTGCCAAACCATGCACTAATACAATAATTTTCTTATTTGGATTGTACGGTTCAAGCATATATAGGTGCGGCATAGTTAAATGCTGATCGCGATCAATCAGACTTAAATAAGCGGCGACTCCTAGGTTGTTTTCGGCTAACCATAGACCATAAGGCGCTGAAAAGTTAGCAGCTAGAGGATATTGTTTACCAGCTACCTTAATATTATCTGTCCGATATGGGTCATAAACTCGGATTACGAATTCAGGATTATTAATAATTTCTTCAACAGTATTTGCGTATTTTGGTTCAGCTACAATCGTCGCAGCTAAGTAGCGTGCATGATGAATATTTGGATTTACACCATTTTTATAATTGTATCTAAGGGGATCTAAAATATATTCATTAATATCTTCGCTTCCTGAACTCGGGAAAACAGCCACAAATTCAGACCCAAAGCCATCACGGCGGTTAATGGTTCTTAAACCCGAAAAATTTAAGTTATAACTTGAAATTAATTTTTCTAATTTTTGACCTGTTAACTGTCTATGAAACTCAAAGTCAATTGAATAAACACTTTTACCAATGTGAATTTGTGGTTCAACCACATTTTTCTTGGGGTGCCTTAAATCATAAACACTGACCATTTTGGCAATTGCTTGATTATAGAAATCGCGAATTTGAACTTGTCTATTATCAAAAATACGGTCATTAGGCTGACGTTTTGTTGAAAATAGATAAGCGTAGCTATAACGAATACTTTTATCTAATAAATTCAATTGCTGGTCTAAGCAGTTATCATAACTATTCTGGATACTCTTTTGTTCTTCTTCAGATTTATGTTTGGTAAATCTACTTACTTTGCAGCCAGAGGTATCTGATAAAGCCATTGCTTTTGCGAGATACATCTCGCTTGCAGCCGATAAGAACTGTTCATCTAAAATTTGAGGAAGATTTTTGAGTTGATTTACACAGGTTTCAGGGGTGTCTGTACAAACTTTAGCTTCCTGACCAGACATAGATAAAACATTCAGGCTTGCTTCGCTGAGTTTATCTTGCGTAAGAATACTATTACGTTCATTTGCAATCGTTACATTTAAAGCTTGCTGTTTAACATTTACGACCTGACATCCACTCAGAATTGAACCGAGTAGCATGACCGTCAGCAGTGTTTTGTTTCTTTTTATTGAAAACATTAGGGTCAAAATATAGTGGCTCAATGGTAGGTAGATCATACAAATTTTAAAGTAATTTTCAAATGATCAAATATAAAAAAGGGCTGTCAAAACAGCCCTTTTTAAATCATTAAACTTACTTTTTAGGTGTTTGAGTAGGAGTAGCAGGAGACATAGCCGGGTTAGTCAAAACTTGCCATACATTCCAACGACCTTGTTTTTCAATTTCTTGAATTAAACGATCAGCAACTTCCGCTTCATCTGGATATTTAACTTTATAATTCTTCAGTGTCTGAATCGCGTTTTTCTTTTGCTCCATCGCAATATAGTTATTGGCTGCAGCTAGATATGCTTCTTGAACATTACCTTTAATGGCTTTGTCTAAATATGGAATGGCTTCACGTTGGCCGCCACCTTCAGATAAACCAAAACCAAACCAGAAATTTGTTTCCGCATCATCTGGATTAATTTTTAAAAGTCTTTGAGCATATTCTAAAGATTTAGTGGTATGAACAGTACCTAAATCAAGGTTACGTGCAAGAACACTTGCTTTAAAAGCACGAAGTAGAATATCAAATGATGCATTTTCATTTGCAGCAAGTGTATCGAGTTGCTGTGTTACTTCTTTAAGCTTACTTTCAAAGCCTTTACGTTCTTGGCGGTCAGTAAAGCGAGGTGGGTAGTGACGTGCTTTACCTTCTACTAACTGTAAGAAGTCATCAATAGACGTTACGTCAATTTCATTCTCACCCGCTAAAACTGCATATTTCATTGAGCGTTGTGAATTATTTACAGTCGGAACAATGAGTTTATTGACGTCGAGTGTAAGCTGTTTGGTCGGATCATCTTGACGATTAACCACCATTTTCGTTACAGGCTGTGCAGCAGCATCTTTTAATGCAACTTCAAATGCCGGCGGCTGATCATAGTTAAAAGGATTTAGTGCATAAAAAGGAGGAGTAAGCTCTGGTTCCTTGAAAACAAAAGGCTCAATTTTTTGTTGTTTTACAGGTGCCATTGTACAAGCAGTTAAACTTGAGGTCGCAAGGAGTATATATGCCAAAGGCTTAAAATTCATAGGATCTTCCGTTCATTTTAGTAAAGTCAGATTTGGTACAGGTAAGTCTAGGAAAAGCTAAACCGACATGCAAGGGTAAGCGTGTTACATTATGAATCAAGAATATTACGTTTTTGATGTCTTGGTTTGCGCACCGCATTCACGACGAACTTCTTCAAGAATTTTTAGCTCTTCATCGCTAAAAGGTTGCTGATCCTGACTTTCTTTTTTAAAACTAGGGTCTAGCTCTGATAAACGCTGACATAAATTATTCATACGTGTTTCATTGTGCTGAATACGATCAAGTAAAACTCGCATACCGTCTAAAATTGGGTCTGACTGATCAGCAGCTGTGGTCGCATATGGGGCGAAACCAATACTTTGTGCATAATCACGACGACGTTCTTCATCTTTATCTTTAGTTTTGTCTGCATCTTTATAAATATAGCGAGCAGGGTTGCCTACAGCAGTTACACCAGCAGGAACCGCTTTAGTCACAACAGCATTTGAACCGACTTTTGCACCTTTACCCACCGTAAATGGGCCTAAGATTTTCGCACCCGCACCAACCACCACGCCATCTTCTAACGTTGGGTGACGTTTGCCGGTCTTCCATGTTGTACCACCTAAGGTTACCCCATGATAAAGCGTTACATCGTCGCCAATTTCAGCAGTTTCACCAATCACAACACCCATGCCATGATCAATAAAAAAACGCTTACCAATTTTAGCGCCTGGATGAATTTCAATACCTGTTGCAAAACGACTAAATGAAGAAAGTAGGCGAGCTGCACCTTTACAATCTTTTTGCCATAATTCATGCGCGACACGATGCATCATAATTGCATGAATGCCAGGGTAGGTGGTAAGAACTTCGAGTGTATTGCGTGCAGCAGGATCTCGCGCAAATACAGCCTTTATATCTTCTTTAAGCTGTTTAAGCATTGGGTTGATCCTCCTTGTCAGATAATGCTTTTTTCCATTTACCACTTGTTAGGGCTTGTACACGACTAAAAATACCGCGAAGTAAATGATATTCCATACGATCTAATTGTATACGACCAAATAAACGACGCAAGCGTAAAGGTAATAAACGTGGATTGTCTGGGTCTAAAAATTCAATTTCAGTCAGCATTTTTTCTAGATGAGGATAAAACTCTTCCATTTGTTGCTGAGTCACCAATGGTTCATCCCATTGCATGCTTTGACCTTGAACTAATGGCATTTCTTCTGCATCTTGGTCCACGTTTTGTTGCTCTAGAGCAGACATGCGAAGTTCGTAACATACGACTTGGATTGCTTGCGCAACATTTAATACGCCATAGTCAGGATTTACAGGAATTGTTAAATGATAATTGGCCAGTGCTAATTCTTCGTTTGTTAAACCACGATCTTCACGGCCAAAAACAATCGCAATTTGTTGTCCTTGAGTGGTGGCTTTAATGGCTTCTTTAGCTGCAGGTCGTACATCAAGTAGAGGCCAAGGAATGGTGCGGCTACGTGCACTTGTTCCAAACACTAAATGGCAATCTTTAATGGCATCTTCTAAAGTATCTACAATCTCAAGATGTTCAAATAAATCTTGAGCACCAGCAGCGAGCGCTTGTATATCTGGATGCGGATATGTTTTTGGAGCAACCAGAACTAATTTAATTAGTCCCATTGTTTTCATGGCACGTAAAGCGCTGCCAATATTAGCAGGCAAAGTGGTATTTACCATGACAATACGCACTTGTGCTAACTGTTTTGACACAGTGGTGTGATCAAACGAACTCATAAGATTTCCAGAAATTACGAATATTGAGAAACTTCGCTTTGGTATAAATCCAATGCATCGTCCATGGACATGCCTGCAGGAGGAGAGGCAACAGTTTGCGGACGGACAGGTTCTGCTGCTTTAGCTGCTTTCGACTTTACTTGATATTCAATGTAAATATTATCTTTACCAAAATAATCTCTGAGTTTAGCAAGTAATTCATCTAGAGGAGCGACTTTCCATTGCGGACCAAGTTGAAGCTCTGCTTGAGCATAAGGTTGATCTATCAGAAGTTGTAAGGTGATATGTTGATGCATATCTACATTGCAAAATGGCAAGATAATATTTTGCAGATCTTTTGCCAAAGTAGCTTGCATAAACTCTTCAGCTAATTTGATCTGAATGCTATTGGCACGTTTTTGTCGTATTTCATTTAAAGTAAAGGCTTTGTTCAAACGTCCCATTGGACGATCAAAGCCTTCTCTTTCATAAATTTCGCCTTCAAAGACGACAACGCGCTCAACTTGGATAATATCTTTAAAACGTTGGAAACGTTCATGATTACAACTTACTTCAATACGAGCGGTACCGTCATCTAGTACGATAACTACACGGTTTGGAAAGTTTGCAACGTCAATCACTAATCCTGCATAAACTGTTGTAACACCACGACGTGTAGCCGTAATTTCATTAAGTTTTACAGGAATAAAAGCTTTAAGTTCTTGTCGGTAAACATCAATTGGATGGCCCGTTAAATATAACCCAAGCGTATCTTTTTCGCCTTTTAGGCGAACTTCATCACTCCACGGTTTTACCGGTTTAGCTGGTTTTCGTTGAACTTCTTCAACTTCCCCAAACAAATCCATAATACCGCTTTCACGGTTACTGCGCGCTTGTTCGGCAGCTTGCACAGCTTCAGGCAATTGAGCCATCAAGCTTGCACGTTCGATTCCCAAGCAATCGAGTGCGCCTGCACGGATTAATGCCTCTAAAGTACGCTTATTAATTTTTTTCAGATCAATACGATGGCAAAAATCAAATAGATCTGTATAAGGGCCAAACTGTCGACGAGAGTCAATCACAGACTGCATCGCTTGCTCGCCAACCCCTTTAATCGCACCTAGACCATATACAATCGTTTTATCATCGCTCGCATGGAAATGATAGGTCGACATATTAACGGATGGTGGTAAAACTTCTAGGCCATTATTTCGGCAGTCATCAATTAAAAATACAACACTGTCGGTGTTCTGCATTTCCGATGACATTACCGCTGCCATAAACTCAGCAGGATAATGAGCTTTTAACCATGCAGTATGGTAGGCAACAAGGGCATAAGCAGCAGCGTGAGATTTGTTAAAACCATAGCCTGCGAACTTTTCCATATAGTCAAAAATATGGTTGGCTGTACTTTCGTCAATCCCTTTTTCAGCAGCACCTGCTAAGAAAATTTGACGCTGCTTAACCATCTCCTCAGGTTTCTTTTTACCCATTGCACGGCGTAGTAAGTCAGCGCCACCGAGCGTATAACCCGCACAAATCTGTGCCGTCTGCATTACCTGTTCTTGGTAAACCATAATCCCATAAGTTGGCTCTAATACGCCTTCAAGAAGAGGGTGAAGATATTCAAAATCTCCACCATGCATACGGTGAATAAAGTCAGGAATAAGATCCATTGGACCAGGACGGTACAACGATACGAACGCAATAATCTCTTCAAATTTACTTGGGCGAGCTTCTTTAAGCATCCGTTTCATGCCGACGGATTCAAACTGGAATACCGCTGTTGTATTTGCATCGGCAAAGACATCGTAGGCTTTAGCATCATCAAGTGGAACATGCGAAATAATGAGTGGATCATTACTATCGCGGTTTTTATTAATATTTTGAATTGCGTCTTCAATAACGGTTAAGTTACGTAAGCCCAAGAAGTCGAATTTAACAAGACCGGCTGCTTCTACATCGTCTTTATCGTATTGGGCAACACGGCTAGTTCCATCTTCATCACAAAGTACAGCCGAGAAATCGGTAATTTTACCGGGTGCAATGACAACACCGCCGGCATGTTTACCAGTATTTCGGGTAATACCTTCTAGTTTTAATGCCATTTCCCAGATTTCACTGGCATCGTCATTATCTGGATTCGATGGATTGGTAACGATATCTTTAAGCTGAGGTTCCATCTCAATAGCAGTGGCTAGGTCTACACCGAGTGGCTTAGTAGGCACCATTTTTGAGATACGATCAGCTAGACCGTAAGATTTGCCTAATACGCGGGCAACGTCACGAATCGCACCTTTTGCTGCCATCGTACCGAAAGTTGCAATTTGCGAAACCGCTTCACGACCATAAGTGCGTGAAACATAATCGATAACGCGGTCACGTCCAGCAATACAGAAGTCGACGTCAAAGTCGGGCATCGAAACACGTTCTGGGTTTAAGAAACGTTCAAAAAGTAGATCGTAACGAAGAGGATCAAGATCGGTAATTTTTAAACTATACGCAACGAGGGAACCCGCACCTGAACCACGGCCTGGACCGACGGGAACGCCATTATTTTTGGCCCATTGAATGAAGTCCATGACGATAAGGAAGTAACCTGGAAACCCCATTTTTAGGATAATGCCGACTTCATAATCAATTCGTTCATCGTAAGGCTTACGAATTTCTGGCCAGTCTTCACCACGTTTTTCGACAGGGTAAAGATAATCTAAGCGTTCTTCTAAACCTACTTTTGACAAATGTTCAAAGTAAGTATCGATGGTAAAACCATCTGGAATTGGGTAATCAGGTAAAAAGTAGGTACCAAGTTGTAGGCTAACATTACAGCGTTTTGCAATATTGTAGGTGTTTTCGATAGCACTTGGGATATCAGAAAACAATTCGATCATTTCATCTGATGTTTTAAAGTGCTGTTCAGGGCTATATAAACGTGGACGACGATCATCTGCTAATACATAGCCATCAGCAATACAAACACGGGCTTCATGTGCTTCAAAATCTTCTTTTTCTACAAAGTGCACATCATTATGTGCAACTACACCCACATTATATTGGGCAGCAAGTTTAGCAGCTTCTTGAATAAAATCTTCTTCACCAGGACGGTCAGTACGTGTTAAAGCAAGATAAACTCGATTACCGAATTTTTCGATCCATGCTTCTAAAAGAGGGGCTGCTTTTTGAGGGTTAGATGAACAAAGCATCTGACCCACATCACTATGCTGGCCAAGTAAAACGATAATATCTTGATGCTGTTCAAGTACCCATTCTTTTTTTACACATGGAATACTGAGTTGTTGACCTTCAATAAAACCGCGTGAAACGATTTCGGTCAGACTTTTCCAGCCTACATTACTCATTGCAAGTAAAGTTGCACGATGTTGTGCATCATCAAGGCGGATTGTGCTACCTAAAAGCGGTTTAATCCCTTTTTTTAAACAAGAATTATAAAATTTTACCGCTGCATGCAGGTTTGAAAGGTCGGTTAATGCCAGCGCAGGCATTTGGTCTTTAACCGCAGCGTTGACCAAGTCAGGTATGCGAACTATCGACTCTGTAATCGAAAATTCTGTATAAATACCGAGATGAACAAACTGCATAAACCAATCCTTAATACGACTGCAGCATAGTTTAGCACGCAAAGTTAAAACGAAATGCTTAATATTTTGGCAAACTGTTAAGGATTTTATTATTTAAGAAGAATGATTTGAACATCTATTGTACAGATTTAATATAAAAGAGCTTATTTTTATTAAATAGGACCAGTCCAAACCTTATGTCTGGACTGGTTGAAAAGCTTAGTACTGCCAGAACATGCGTTGAATTTCTTTCGTATCATTCGTCTTAGTAAGAGCTAAGGCTGCAAGAAGACGCGCTTTTTGTGGGTTTAAATCATGTGCTGCTACCCAGCCATATTTAGAGTCAGGTTGTTCTGCATCACGTAATACAAAACCTTGTGCAACACGTGATGAACGGATAATTTGGATACCGTTTTTGTCGTGAAGATTTTGTAAGGTTGGTACGATATATTTTGGTACAGAGCCGTTACCTGTACCAGCGTTAATAATCGCTTTAGCACCAGCTTTTGCATACGCTTCATATGCATCTGGAAGCATAGAGTCCGAACCATAAACGATCTGTACAGTTGGAAGTGCATCACCTTTAATATTTTCAATATTAAATTCTGAAGCATTGGTATGACGTTTTACAGATTGTCTAAACCAGTACGGCTTGCCTTCAACTAATGTACCTAAAGCACCCCATTGGCTAACAAAAGCATTTGTATGGATGTTAATGCCTTTAGTTACATCACGTGCAGCAAAAATAGAGTCGTTCATGAGAACCATAACGCCCTTATTTTTTGCGTCATCGGAAGCTGCTAAAGCAACTGCACTATAAAGGTTAAGTGGACCATCTGCTGAAAGAGCAGTTGAAGGACGCATTGAACCAACAAGTACAATTGGTTTATCAGTATGAACAACCAAATTTAAGAAAAATGCTGTCTCTTCTAAAGTATCTGTACCATGTGTAATCACGACACCATTAACAGATGGCTTTTTAACAAGTTCATTAACTTGACGAGCAATTTCTAATAATTCCTTATCAGTAATACTCTCAGAAGCGATTTGTAATGCTTGAATACCAGTTACATTTGCTAAATCTTTGATTTGTGGAACTGCATTGATTAGCGTATCAACAGGAACCTTTGCAGCAGTATAAGTTGCACTGTTTGCCGAGCTTGCGCCAGCACCAGCGATAGTACCGCCAGTTGCAACAACAACAACATTATTTTTTGCATAAAGTGGGAGAGAGCAGGCCAATAAGCCCATCGCTAAACCTAAAGATTTAACAGTTTTAGTCAACATCGAAAATATCCTTATGAAGTGACGAAGTAAAAGTTTGTTGAATAAGTCTGCTTTTCCTAAGCAAAATACATACCATGTAAAACATATTCATAACTTGTTTGAATAAGAAGCATCCCTGAATAGCATTTTGTTTCATCAACAATAGCTTAGTCATTGCTTTTATTTAGCGTTAATAAATAACATGAATAAAATAAAAAATCTATTAAGTTTTTCTAATTTATCTCGATTTGTTTATTTTTTAATATAACTAAAACAAATGATTTTTTTATCTTTATAAAATTAAAAAATAATAGGGTGGATAGAACTTTAATTTACCAGTCGGTATTTTTATATTGTTGATTTTTATTGTTATAATTTAACCTATCTATTTTTTGTAATTTTTAGAAATGAACTAAATATTAATTTTATTAAATTAATATAATTAAGTGTAAATAAAGTGAATTAAAAATTAATCATTTAATATTTATTTTCAATAATATAAATTTTGTTTGCGTAATTTTTATTCTCTTTTTAAGGTTTAATTTAAGAAAATTTAATAGCACTTTAAAATCATTATTTAATATAAAAATATGTGCGTATTTCTAACACTTAACTTTAGAATAAAAAAAGAGCAATTTTATAAGGTCATATAAAATTGCTCTTAAGTTGGGAGAGTGGGAGAAAAGAGAAACTTAAGCGATCGTTTGTTCTTGAGTTGATTTAATTAATACAGGTTCTGGTAATTCTTCAGTGTCGGTCACTTTGTCGCCTTCAAGCTTAGCAACAACTGCGGTCGCAATACTGTTACCAACTACATTTGTTGCAGTACGGCCCATATCAAGGAACTGATCGATACCGAGCAATAAGAGGATGCCAGCTTCAGGCAAATGGAACATGGTGAGTGTTGCTGAAATAACGACAATTGAAGCTCGTGAAACACCTGCAATACCTTTACTTGTTACCATAAGAGTTAACAAAATTAAGATTTGTTGAGTAAAGCTAAGATCAATATTGTACGCTTGAGCAATAAAGAGTACTGCAAACGTGGTGTACATCATTGAACCATCTAGGTTAAATGAATAGCCTAAAGGTAATACGAAGCTCGTTACTTTTTTAGGCACACCAAACTTATTTAGTGCATCCATTACTTTAGGGTAGGCTGACTCGCTTGAAGCTGTAGCAAAAGCGAGCGTTACAGGTTCACGAATTAATTTGCCTAAGCGAAAGATATCTTTTTTAAGTACGATTGCACCGACAGAGAATAAGATGATCCACAGTAATAAAAGACCGAAGTAGAACTCTGCGATTAAGATGCCATAATCAACAATCAAGCCTAAACCTTGTACGGTAATTGCTGAAGCGATTGCTGCAAATACTGCTACAGGTGCAAACATCATGACGTAATCGGTAATGCGGAACATGATCTTGCTTAGTTCATCAGTCAAACGAATAATCACTGAATCTTTTTCTTTGCCTTGATTTACAAAAGCGAGAGCTGAGCCAAAGAAAATAGAGAAAACAAGGACCTGTAAAATATCATTATTTGCCATTGCTTCTGCAATGCTGCGAGGGAACACGTGGCTGATGAATGATTGCAGGGTAAAACCACTCGTTGTAGGAAGAGAAGCGCCACTCAATTGCTGAGCTGTTGGTAATGCTAAATCTAGAGCCGCACCAGGTTGGAAAAAGTTTGCTAAGCCCATGCCGATCGCAAGCGATACAAACGAGGCGGTAATGAACCAAGTCATCGACTTAACAGTAATACTGCCGATTGATGTTGATTTTCCCATTGAGACAATGCCCGAAACAATTGTGGCAAATACCAATGGAGCAATAATCATTTTGATAAGACGCAAAAAGATGTCTGTACCAATGTTGAAATAAGAAGCGATCTGTTTGAGTTGTTCACCTTCATTGAAGAAGTGGTGACAAATCCAACCTGTTAGTACGCCAAGTAAAATAGCAATAACAATATACTTGAGCAATTTCTTTTGCTTCATATGAACCTCTATCCATTTGATTCAATCATCCTTTGATGGGATTTGGATAATTGAAAGCTTTCCTTGTTAGTTCAGTCCGGTCGTTTTAACGATTTTATCTTCCTAGATCTGTATCTGTTTTAACCGAATCGAATATGGCGATGTTGTTATGGAGAGGGATTGTTGCTCGATTTTGAAGCAGTGTGAAATGCAAAAATATATTGAACCATGCATTTTTTGCATAATAAAAATTGGCTAAGTTAACAGAATATAAGTAATTTTGAACGTATGGTAAAAAATATATGGATAAAAACGTGCACTATCTTTTACACTTAAAAAAATGAATAGGTTTACAAAAATATTTTAACTTCAATATCTTATTTTTGGAGAGTAAGGTGTGGGGAAGATTTATAATCCTTTTTTTTGTAAAAATGAATAAACCAGAATTATAAAAAAGGCACCTAGTTTAAGATGCCTTTTTTATTATGCATTTTTTTAACGACGGTTGGCTAAGAAACGGCCTAGTCGTGTAATTGCTTCACGTAATTCATTTTCGGCAGGTAGGAAAACCACACGGAAATGATCGGGTGTTGGCCAGTTAAAGCCCGTGCCTTGAACCAATAAAACTTTTTCTGCGCGCAGCAAATCAAGCATTAGTTTTTCATCATCTTCGATTGGGTAGATGTTTGGATCGAGGCGTGGGAAACAGTACATTGCTCCATCTGGTTTTACACAGCTCACCCCAGGAATCTCATTAAGCATTTCCCAAGCGATATTGCGTTGTTCGTATAAACGACCACCGGGACGGATCAAGTCATTAATAGATTGATAACCGCCTAGGGCAGTTTGGATTGCATATTGAGCTTGAACGTTTGCACATAGACGCATTGATGCCAACATGTCTAATCCTTCGATATAGTCGGCAGCACGGCTTTTATCGCCAGTGATTGCCATCCAACCTGAGCGGAAGCCTGCAATACGATAAGCTTTTGATAGGCCGTTAAAAGATACACAAAGTTGGTCGCCCGCTAATGATGCTACTGAAACATGTTCAATACCGTCATAAATAATTTTGTCGTAAATTTCATCAGCAAATAAAATTAGATCGTATTTTTTCGCAAGCGCTACAATCTGTTCAAGAATATGACGTGGGTATACCGAACCCGTCGGGTTATTCGGGTTAATAATGACAATACCACGAGTGCTCGGAGTAATTTTACTTTCAATATCAGCAATATCCGGATACCAGCTATTTTCTTCATCACATTTGTAGTGAATTGCTGTACCACCTGAAAGATTAACGGCTGCTGTCCAAAGCGGGTAATCCGGCATTGGAATAAGCATTTCATCTCCGTCATCTAATAGGCCTTGCATAGCCATGACGATGAGCTCAGACACACCGTTACCCACATACACGTCATTAACGTGCATATTTAAGATACCTTTTTGCTGGTAGTACTGGCAGATCGCTTTACGTGCCGGAAAGATACCTTTTGAATCTACATAACCAATCGCATTTGGCAGGTTTAAAGCAACGTCATTAATAATTTCTTGTGGTGCTTCAAAGCCAAATGGAGCAGGGTTGCCGATATTCAGCTTAATAATTTTATGTCCTTGCTCTTCCATTTCATTGGCGGCTCGCAATACTGGTCCACGAATGTCATAGCAAACATGCTCAAGCTTCGATGATTTTTTAATTTCTCGAGAAGTTGGCATGGATTGGAGAGTAGCAGTATTTTTAGACATAGCTGGATTCACTTTTGCATATCGGTATAAATAACTTTTAAATGTTTTAACTGTTACCAAATTCAGATCATGTTGATCTTTCAATAGTTCAACAATTTTTTCATGGGTAAAACCCGATTGTTGATATTGTTTAATAACTGGTAGTAGTTGCTGGAAAAGCACACTTTTTTTCTGAGACATGTTTTGTCCTGTACAACCGTGCCACACAAGAATAGCACCATCTTTGCTTCCTTGGAAGAAAATAAAATGTAAATTTGCTTACTTTTACTTTTGTATTTTGCTTACTTTTTGCTTTCTATGGCTTAGATGTTTAAATTCCAACAATTTTTACGTTCAGAGACTAGTGTTTTTTTGATGAATGGCGTAAATATAAAATACGTTTATCAATTTATGTTTACATCAGAATAAAAGGTGCAGGTCATGGGAAAAGTTAATAAAACAGACCGAGAATGGCAAAGAGAGTTATCACCTGAAGAATATCGGATAACGCGACAAAAGGGCACTGAACCAGCATTTACGGGGCAATACTGGAATACGAAGCAACATGGCACTTATGTGTGCCGTTGCTGCGGAGCAGAATTGTTCTCATCAGATACAAAATATGACAGCGGGTGCGGCTGGCCAAGTTTCTTCCGTCCTATCAATGGTGCTGTCATTGATGAACATGAAGATTTAACGCATGGTATGGTCAGAACGGAAATAGTTTGTCATGATTGCGAGGCTCATTTAGGGCATGTATTTGAAGATGGACCACAGCCGACTGGTTTGCGCTATTGTGTAAACTCGGCATCATTACAACTGAAAACACAAGAAAAAAATGATGAGGAAACCTATCCATGAGTAATATTTATCAGTTTGAAGCTGAGCTATTAGAGGGTGAAGTTAAGCAATTGGCTGATTACAAAGGTAAAGTTTTACTAATTGTAAATACTGCAAGTAAATGTGGTTTTACACCACAATTTGCTGGTCTTGAAAAGCTTTATGAAAAATATAAAGATCAAGGATTAGAAATTTTAGGTTTTCCCTGCAATCAGTTTGGTGGGCAAGATCCGGGAACTAATAAAGAAATCGGTAGTTTTTGTCAGCGTAACTATGGGGTGAAATTTCCCATGTTTGCTAAAGTTGATGTAAAAGGCCCGGAAGCCCACGTGATTTTCAGATATTTAACACGTGAAGCTAAAGGTATTTTAGGCAGTAGTAGTATTAAGTGGAACTTCACCAAATTTTTGGTAGGTAAAGATGGTGCTGTTTTAAATCGCTATGCACCTACGACTAAACCAGAGGCTTTAGAAGCTGACATTGAAAAAGCATTGGCGAGTTAATCGTTTAAATGAGCGCTATTCCTCCAGCCTTTGAGTTTTGGCAAGATGGGCGAATGCCTTATGTTGAAACTAGAAGGTCTTGTTTTAGCCGAACATGTTATAAGCCACATAGTCACCCAACCTTTTCTATTGGGGCTATCGATGAGGGGAATAGCGTTTTTCAAAGCTCATTTGGTACGTCCCAAAAGATTGGTGCTGGTACTTTGGTTATTGTACCAGCACATATTGAGCATTCATGTAATCCTTTGCCAGATCAAGCTTGGAGTTATCAGATGCTACATTTGGATATCTCATGGCTTAAGCAATGGTTTACAGAGTTTCAAAAAGAGGGGTTTGATCTAAATTTACCCCAGCATAGACCTCTTATTATAAAAAATAAGTCTTTATATCAGGCTTTTTCTGATATGAATGAGACTTTATTCGACCCTCAAAAGTTAATTATTGAAAAAGAACAATCACTGATTTATTGCCTTACTCAGTTGTTACTTCCTCATTTCATATTGGAAGAAATACAGAAAACTCAATATTTGTATGAAGATTTCTTGGACTTGATTAATATTATTAAATCGTCAGAGCGATTTATTTCTTTAGAAGCGCTTGCTGAGCAGGTAGGCCTGAGCCGATATGCAATCATTCGTTTATTTAAAGCCAATGTTGGCCTAACACCACATGCATTTCAAATTAATTTAAAAATTAATCAAGCTAGAGCCCAGTTGAAACAAGGAATCTCACTCGCAGAATTGGCAATAAATTTAGGTTTTAGTGATCAGAGCCATTTTCATAAAGCTTTCAAAGCGCATACAGGAATCACTCCTCGTCAGTTCCAACTTGCAGCCGCGCAATAATTTACAAGAAATTAATTTTCGCTATTTTTAAGCTACTCCATACAGTTTTAAAGATGAAATCGTTATGGAAGTTTTTTTGGTTATTGCCTTTACCCACTTTTTAGCATTGTTATCTCCAGGTCCAGATTTTTTTCTTATTCTTACTAGTCTTTTGCAAAAAGGTCGCCGTTATACCTATGGTGTTGTTTTAGGAGTTACCTTGGGCAATGCCCTGATCTTAATGGTTTGTCTATTTGGATTTATGATGCTTGGCAATTTAAGTACAACCATTCTTTTAGTACTTAAATGGATGGGGGCTGGATATTTAGCTTATCTGAGTTTTCTTTGTTTTAAAGCAGCCCAAGGTGCTAACGTAAATATGACGATTGAAGAAAATATTTTGGTTAAACAAGAGTTCAGTTATAAAAATAAGATTAAAAGCTTAGCTTTGGGTTTGCAGTCCAGTCTTCTAAATCCTAAAAATATAATGTTCTACAGCAGTTTAATGCTGCTTATTCAAAAGGATTTTAGCTTATTTCAAAAATTGCTCATGAGTACATGGATGGTCGGAGTGGTTTTAATCTGGAATATCTTATTGGTTAAACTACTTGCTCAGGGACGAGTTTTAGACAAAATTAAGCGCTCTGCGACAGGTTCATACTATTGTTCTGGTATCGCTTTTATTGTTTTTGCTGTGCTTTTGATTACATATAAATAGTGTTATAGCCCAGTTGTACAACCTGAGTAAAAGGTTGTACAACTGGTAAGAAGATGCTTACAGAATCGCTTTTAAGCGTTTTACCACTTCTTCACATTGTGCTAAGTCTGCCACTAAAGCCATGCGTACATGGTTGGCGCCTGGGTTACCTTGCGCGGTATCACGAGATAAATAACGACCCGGTAAAACTTTAATATGTGCTTTTTCCATTAACATCTTGGCAAAAGTTTCATCATTATCGACTTTTAACCAGTAATAGAAACCAGCGTCTGGCTTTTGTAATGGAAGCAAATGACCTAGCTCTGATTGAAATAAGTCAAATTTTGCACGATATTGCTTACGGTTTTCTTCAACATGGTTTTCATCATTCCATGCTGCAATTGAGGCGAGCTGATGTTGAACAGGCATTGCCGCGCCGTGATAGGTACGGTATTGTAAATATGGTTTTAATAATTCAGCATCACCCGCTACAAAACCTGAGCGTAGACCCGGCAAATTTGAGCGTTTTGAAAGTGAATGGAAGACGATACAGTTCTTATAGTCATCACGACCAAGTTCAGCACAAACTTCTAATAGACCAGTAGGTGCTTGGTCGAACCAAAGTTCTGAATAGCATTCATCAGAAGCAATAACAAAATTATATTGATCAGATAAGGCAATCAGCTTTTTGAATTGTTCTTTAGAAAGTACCGTACCTGTTGGGTTACCTGGTGTGCATACAAAAAGAAGAGCTGTCTTTTTCCAAACTTCGGCTGGTACAGCATCAAAGTCGCCTAAGTAACCATTTTCTTCAGTGCAATTAATGAAGTAGGGCTTTGCACCAGCAAGTAATGCCGCACCTTCGTAAATTTGATAAAACGGGTTTGGCATCACCACATAAGGTGCATCTTCACGATTAATTAACGCCTGTACAAAAGAGAAAATACCTTCACGAGTACCAGACACAGGCAAAATGTGGTTTTCAGCACTAATACTGTTAAGTTTAAAGCGCTTGGTTAACCAATCTGCAATGCTTTGGCGAAGCTCAGGTAAGCCTTTGCTGTTTGGATAAGTTGATAGATGGTTAAAGTTATCAATAATAGCCTGTTTAACAAACTCTGGTGCTGGATGCTTCGGTTCGCCAATTGATAGAGGAATCAAGGGAAGGTTCGCTGGGGTAATATCCTTAAAAAGTTGGTTTAACTTTTCAAATGGATACGGGTGTAATAACGACAAGCTAGAGTTCATTAAACAGTTACCAAGTAGTTGAGTTTCAGTGCTGACAAATTTGATTAGATGCTTCATCTAATGCAGCTTTCAGTTTTTCCGAGAAGAGTTTGACCTCTTCGTTATTCAGCGGTTTTCCATCCTTTTTGGTGACAAAGAAAATATCTTCTGCACGTTCACCTAAAGTTGCGATTCGGGCTGAATGGATGTCTAAACCTTGCATCATAAATAAACCACCCACGCGTGCAAGTAGGCCGGGATGATCAAGTGTTGAAATTTCGACCATATTTTGCTGTAACGCTTCATTCAATGTTACGTCGACTGTATTTTCAATATCAAAGTGACGTAATTGACGTGGAATACGGCGCTGCATGAGCCCCGGGTATTGATCTGGTTGGCTAAGTGCCTTCACTAAAGCATTTTTAACCGTTTCTTCACGTTCTGGGTCAGTAAGTAACGTACCGAAACGATCAAGTACAACATAGGTGTCTAAGCTAAAAGCTGTACTTGCGGTGATAATTTTTGCATCCTGAACGTCTAGGTTCATTCGGTCTAAAACAGCAACAGTGGTGGCAAACAGGTTAGGTTGATCGCGTGTATAAATAAAGATTTGTACTGCATCTTGAGCTGCTTTACGGTGAGCACGCAAGAGGACTAATGGCTCAGGATTATCGCCATGTTTTAAAATGGCTTGTGTGTGCCATGCAATTTCATCTGCCGATTCTTTAATGAAGTATTCATCACCAAGTTCTTGCCATACTTTTTCGACATCTGCCAATGAGAAGTTATTTACCAATAATTCACTGGCTGCAAATTTGGTATCTTCAATCAGCATTTGATAATCAACAGGACGACCTAATCCAGTACGGATTACATCACGAGCATGCGTATAAAGTTGACGCATGAGAGAGGCGCGCCATGTATTCCAAAGTTTTGGATTTGTCGCATTAATATCGGCAACTGTTAAGGTGTATAGATAATCAAGATGCTCCATATCACCAAGTTTTTCAGCGAAATCTTTAACAACATCCGGATCAGAAATATCTTTTTTCTGAGCTGTTAAAGACATGAGTAAATGGTTTTGAATGAGCCATGCAATTAATTTGCATTCACGTTCTGTAAAGCCATGTGCACGTCCAAACTCAATAGCATCTTCTGCACCAAGTTCACTATGGTCACCACCGCGACCTTTTGCAATGTCATGGAATAAAGCAGCAATAAACACAATATCTTGACGGGCAAGACGTTGGAAAACAGAACTTACCACAGGGAATTCTTTAGCGAATTCAGGTTCTCTAAAGCGGTTTAAATTACGAAGTAATAATAATGTGTGAGCATCGACTGTATAGATATGGAATAGGTCATATTGCATAAGGCCCATAATTTGGCCAAAAGCAGGGATGTAGTTTCCTAAAACACCATAACGCTTCATCGCAACCAAAGTATCATATAGACGATACGGTGAGCGAATAATCGACATAAATAGTGCTTGATGCTCTGGATTGTCGCGATAACTTTGGTTGATTCGTTTTGCAGCAAGAATGAGTAAGCGTAAAGTTCGAGCGCGAATGCCTTCAATATCTGGTCGATTGGCTAAAATATAGAACAGTTCTAAAATTGCGCTTGGGTGTTCTGCGAATATTTTATGATGCTGTACCGCAAGTTTATTGTCGACAATTTTAAAATGATTGTTAACTTCTTCAATTTTGCGTTCGTAGTTTGGTAAACGAGGGGTAATGACCGATTCGCTAAAATACGCCAGTAGCATTTCATTGAGGGTTGAAACCTGTTGCGCCGTACGGTAGTAGCGTTTCATGAATTGTTCAACACCGTAATTTACAGGTTGACCTTCTTGGCGCACATACCCAAATTTAGCGGCGATCTCTCTTTGGTGATCAAAGAGTAAACGATTTTCATCACGTTTGGCTAAACGGTGTAAATGGTGACGGATTTCCCAAAGAAAACTTTCAGCTTCTTCTAAAACTGCAAGTTCAAACTCTGAAATGAAACCTAAATGCACTAAGTCATAAATACGGTTTACTCGGAAGTGGCGTTTAGCAATCCAGCCAATCTGGTTAATATCTCGGATACCACCCGGTGCATTTTTAATGTCAGGTTCTAAATTACTTTCAGTATTATTGTGTTGGTGATAACGCTTGGCTTGCTCTGCCATTTTTGCGTCATAAAATGTTTTATCTGTCCATGTTTGCGAAACAATACGGCGAGGCCATTTCGCAAGCTGACTATTACCCGTAATTAATCGCGCTTCAATTAAAGTGGTTGCAACGGTTAAATCGGTCGCGGCTTGTTCAACACAGCTTTGAATGGTGCGAACGCTAATACCGGGTTTGAAATTACCCACATCCCATAAAGAGGAAATAAAAGTAGAGATGCGTTTTTCATTTTCTTCGTTAATTTCATGTTCCGATAAAATCATGATATCAACGTCAGAATAGGGCAACATTTCACGTCGCCCATAACCACCCACAGCAAAAAGACCTAGCCCTGTCTGATCCAGTTCAGCATGTTTCCATAAAAAGATCAGTGCTTCGTCAACGAGGTCTGAGCGTGCTTTAATGACTTCGCGAATAGATTGCCCATTTTCATATGAATCCTGCAATTGCTTTTCTACATCCGTTCGCCACTGATTAATGGCTTTAATATCATGATGGCTTGTAACGTAGTTTAACAATGGCGATGTATTGATCATGAAAATGGGTCTACCAATAAATAAATATTAAGAGTTGGTTTTTACGCTTACTTGATCAGCGGTTTCTTTCGCTAAAGTACGAGCAAGATCGGTGTTTTCTGCACGTGCAGTTGCTACACCCATACGACGGCGTTTGAAACCTTCTGGCTTACCAAACAATCGTAGGTCAGTATCTGGATGGGCTAATGCTGTATTTAAACCGCTAAAGCTTAAGTTGTTGGCATCTACACCCGCATAAATCACTGCACTTGCAGCTACACTATGGCGCGATGTATTCACAGGTAAACCTAAAATCGCACGGGCATGTAACTCAAATTCGCTTTGAAATTGCGATGCTAGTGTTACGAGGCCAGTGTCGTGTGGGCGAGGTGAAACTTCACTGAACCAGACCTTATCGCCTTTAATAAACAGCTCTACACCAAAAATACCACAACCGCCCAGTGCTGTTGTCACTTTATTTGCAATACGTTTTGCTTCTTCAAGTGCAGCCGCAGTCATGGGCTGAGGTTGCCAGCTTTCTACATAGTCGCCTGCATCTTGGCGATGACCAATTGGGTCACAGTAGTGAGTTTCAATTTCACCTGTTTCAGGGTTTTTAGCGCGAACGGTAAGGAGTGTAATTTCAAAGTCAAAATCAATTTGAGATTCAATAATGACCGTACCTTGGTTAACCCGGCCACCTTGCATCGCATATTCCCAAGCAGCATCGACCTCGTCAAAGCTTTTCACACGAGACTGACCTTTCCCTGAAGATGACATGACTGGTTTTACAAAGTTTGGATAACCAATATCATCACAAGCAGCACGGAAACTTTCTAGAGAGTCAGCAAAACGATAAGCAGAAGTAGGTAAACCAAGCTCTTCAGCCGCAAGACGACGAATGCCTTCACGGTTCATGGTGAGATTTACAGCTTTAGCAGAAGGGATCACAGTTGCGGTTTGGCTTGCTTCAACTTCAAGTAAAACTTCTGTCGCAATTGCTTCAATTTCAGGGACAATTAAATTCGGTTTAATTTTTTCGATGAGCTGTTTTAACTCAGTTGGATCGGCCATGTTGAGCACATAAGAGTAATGTGCAACTTGCATGGCTGGTGCATGATCATAACGGTCGGCTGCATGTACTTCTACACCAAGGCGTTGTAAGGAAATTACAACTTCTTTGCCAAGCTCTCCTGAACCTAACAATAAAACTTTAAATGCAGAAGATTGAAGTGGGGTACCGAGTGTCACGCTCATGCGAATCATCCTGACAAAATTATTTTTTTAAGCATAGCAGAACTTATGGTCGAGTTAAGCCTTATAACGCATAAAAAAGTAATTTTGTCGGACAATTAAAAATGTACTATTTAGATATTAACCTGATAGTTTAAAAGCAATTCATCAGCATTTTTACCACGGATGCCCCAATTTTCCTTAGGTGTTTCAAAAATAGTGATTTCGATATCTTGAGGTGCAATTTTGCATTGTTCTTGAATATTGCGAAATAGGGTTTGAATGAGTTGCTTTTTAGTCGCTGGACTGCGCCCTGCAAACATTGAAAGCTCGATAATAATATAATGTTGGCTTCGGTCAGAAGGGTAAATGAAATTCCCTGGCTTAAGACTAATAAAACGTTGAAATCTTTTCTCAACAGGATATTTCAATTCTTCAATAAGTGCTTGATGGATTGCATGAGAAAGCAGTTCTCGATACTGCATAATGGTTTGTTCATTTGCATAAATTTTAACTTGTGACATTTTTATCTCTATTAAGTAGCTAAGGTTATCTTTTTAATCAATTCAAAAATTAGATTTTTCAAGCCAGAAGTTTCAATCTTAAATACTTCTGGCTAGGTTTTATTTTATATAAGGAAGATCAGTTTATCTATTTATAAAGGTAAATAAGTATAAATCAGGCCATAAACAATTGCGGCAGTTAAAGTTGCCGGTACGATTTTCTTAAATTTAAAATAAAGACCTGCTAAAACTAAAAAACCGATCAGCATCGCTAAGCTTTTATCTGGGGTTTCAAGGAGTGGTGGAAGAGTTGCAACCACAAGCATAGCGCTAATTGCAGAGATACCAATACTTCCTAAAGCAATTTTGATCCAGACTGAGCCGCGTCTTTGCTGCGAACCTTGTAATTTTTGTATTACAAAAAATGGCCCGAAACGTGAAGCAAAGTTGGCAATACCCACAATAATGCCTACCAGAATAATTTCTAGGTTCATATTAAACCTCAACCTCATCATGCTGTTTTAGCACGTAGTGTTTAAACAGACCAGCTAAAATGCCTGAAAGAATACCAATAAAGATAGCCGCTGATAAGTTAATCCAATAACAGGCCAAGGCTGAAACTAATAACGATACAGCAACAACAAGGCTATGCTTTCGCTCAAATGCTGCTAATAAAAAGCTTAAAAATAAAGCAGGTAATAAGAAATCTAAAGCTGCTTGTAAAAACTTTGGAAGATGAGCGACTTGATCGGCAAATAATCCGCCTAACAAAGAACCGATTGCCCAAGCCATCCAACTAAATAGACTTAAGCCTAGCATCCATGACTCGGACCATTGCTGTCTGCGCTGCGATAGTTGGATCATTCCGCTAGCAAAAACTTCATCTGTTAAGCCCCAAGCCCACACTGCTGTTTTCTTAAGATTTAATTTATTCGGAATTAGATTATATAAAGCTGGTCCATAAAGGACATGGCGAATATCGAGGGCAATAACTGTTAATGCTGTTAGCCAGATGGATGAGCCGCTAGCCAAAAGTGCAACAACTAAAAATTGGCTAGCGCCGGCATACATTGAGCAAGATAGAAAAAAAGCTTCCCATGGTGTAAAACCGAATTGAGAGGCAGAAACGCCAAAGGCAAAAGAAACGGGTAAATAGGTGAGTACGATAGCTTGGCTATCTTTGGCGCCTTGCCAAAAAGTTGCCGTTTGGGCAGGCATCAATTGTTGTTCGGACACAATACACCTTGGCAATAAACCAAATGATAAAAATACTTGAAAGATTGAGTATTGTAGCCGAATTTAATAGCATAGTGCCGAAATGTTTAATCGGCAGTTTGATATGTTCAAGGCAAAGATTCGTTTAGTTTATATCGCCATGATGTGTGCAGGTATTTTTACATTGCAGGGCTGTGATAATGGTAATCAAGGTGCAGAAAAAAAAGTAGAAATTAAGCCAGCACCGAAACTAACCAATGATGCAACTGTTTATGCTCAAAAAGCATGGACATTAATTAACACGGTTGAGCATTTAGTTTATGAAAAGCAGCTTAGCCAAATCGATGACAAAGTTCGTAAACCGTTACGTCAATTAAGTACAGACTGGCGTATCAATGTAAAAATGACAGATTCGGTCACTGAAGGAAAATATGCGCTTTGCCGTAAAGCTTTAACGAGTCTAGATGTATGGGCGCGCGAAACGCTTCAAAATAATAGTTCGGTTGCTCAAAAACAGGCAGATTATGAGCGTGATAAACAGCAGTGTAAGGAAGCGATTGAAAATCCGAATTTAGGAAACACATCTCCTAAATAAAGCCTATACATATAAAAAAGCGAGATGATCAATCTCGCTTTTTTGCTTTAAACGATAGTGGGTGAATGATAATTATGGTTTTGTTGCAGCTTTAGCTGTGTTGGCAGTTTTTACAGCATCTTGCTTCATTTGGTGAGTCATTTGATGTGATTCATGTTGTGCATGAGTCGCACTGGTCATTGCGTCATGTTTTTGCGTAGTTAAATCTTTTTTTACATCCTGTTTAGTTTTAGCTGCTTCTTTCTTCACTTTTTGAGCGGTAGCTTTTCCATGTGCTACTACACATTTTCCACCTTTATGATTTGGTCCTGTACCACCTTGTAGTTGAGTTCCTTTAGGACATGCAAATGCCGAAACACTTAACATAGCCAATACGCCTGCTGTAAGAATTGTTGATAATTTTTTCATGTTAATCAGCGCCTTGTTGAGTATTATTGCTCAGCTTGAGTGTAGGGTGAAAATATCTGCTTTAACACATTTATTTTGTGGAAATAGAGTTTGAACAATGTGTTGTTTTGCAGTGTTATCTAATTTTTTAATTTAATTTTAAGTTTTTATTATTTAGCCGCTTTTAAAAAATTAGGATTGTGCTTGAGCAACTCCTTTCAATCTCTCAATATCTAAAATCTCAATTTTTCTAAAAGCAATTTTGATGATCTTTTGCTTTTCGAGTAGGTTCAGTTCATGATTGATCGTTTGCCTAGATGTGGTCAGCATATTGGCCAACTGTTCTTGAGAAATATGAATGTGACGATCTTGAATAAGAATATGATTGCCATATCCTTCTAGAATGAACAGAAGACGTTGAGCCAGCCTTTGAGAAATACTGCGTGTTTGTATCGCAATCTGTTCTAAGAAAACATACCTGAGTTTTTGGCTGGTTAATCGTGCAAAGTAGTACCAATAATAGGGATTTTCATTGAGTAGTTCATTTAATGGTTTTGCGGGAACGTGCAGTACTGTACTTTTTTTCAAAGCAATTGCGTCATGCGATCGTGGCTCATGGTCAATCAGTGATATTTCACCAAACCACATAATCGGCTCAGCAATAGCAGAAAGAGCTTCATTACCGTTTACATCGACATAACCCAAGCTAATTGAGCCTTCAAGTACTGTATAAATACCATCAAATACATCTTGAGCATGGAAAACATAGCTATTTTTCTCAAAGGTGATTTGCTTGCCATGTTCTAAAATAAAGTTTTGGAATGTTTCCGGAAGCACACTAAACCATGTATTTTCTTTTAGTCGGTTAATATAAATTAGGTCCAATATTCGATCATCCATGAAAAGATTCTTTACTTTGTCAAATAGCTGACAACTTTAAGTTTTCCTTATATGTACAGTATGACTATATGTTGATGAATAGGGAATAACTCATGTCAAATCTGGAGCAACAGCTTAGCAAATATGCGGCTTATCATTTAGATCATAAAAATATTTTGACGCATTTTATTGGTATTCCACTCATCGTGTTTTCAATTCTATGTTTAACTGCGAAAGCAGGGATTGATATTGGTAACTTTAAAATTACTTTAGCCATGGTGCTGATTGCAGCTAGTACCATCTATTATTTTATTTTAGATAAAGTATTTGGCTTACTCATGCTGATTCTTTTAGCCGCTGTGTATCCACTGGTGAGCCAAATTGCCCAGTTACCTTTAGGACAATGGTTAGCGGCAAGTATTGGTTTCTTTGTGGTGGGTTGGGGCTTTCAGTTTGTTGGGCATTATTTCGAAAAGAAAAAACCTGCTTTTGTTGATGATGTGATTGGACTTGCGATAGGGCCATTATTTGTATTGGCAGAATTTATATTTATGTTAGGTTTTAGAAAGCCTTTGCATGCGCGTATTTTACAAGAAGCGCGCAGTAAACGAGAGATGATGGATGTAAACCATTAAATATAAAAAAGCCCCAACATATTGGGGCTTTTTTTTGAGCTTTAACTTATACGTTAAAACGGAAGTGCATTACATCGCCATCTTGAACAACGTAAGTTTTACCTTCTAAACGCCATTTACCAGCTTCTTTAGCGCCGTTTTCACCGTTGTATTGTACGAAGTCATCATATGCAACAACTTCAGCACGGATAAAGCCTTTTTCGAAGTCAGTATGAATAACACCAGCAGCTTGAGGAGCAGTTGCACCAACTTTTACTGTCCATGCACGTACTTCTTGTACACCTGCAGTGAAATAAGTCTGTAAACCTAAAAGTGCATAACCTGCACGAATAACCACATTTAAGCCCGGTTCTTCCATGCCCATTGCTTCTAGGAACTCAGCACGATCTTCATCTTCTAATAATGAAATTTCAGCTTCGATTTGGTTGCAAAGTGGAACAACAATTGCGTTTTCTTCCGCAGCAAGTTTTTTTACTGCGTCTAAGTGCGGATTGTTTTCAAAACCGTCTTCTGCAACATTTGCAATATACATGGTTGGTTTTAAAGTCATTAAACCAAAACCACGAACTAATTTACGTTCATCATCAGACAAATCAGCCGCGCGAGCTGGTTTACCTTCGTCAAGTAAAGGTTGGATTTTTTCTAAAACTGCTTTAGTTGCTACAGCTTCTTTGTCACCGCCTTTAGCAACTTTAGTTAAACGTAAAATTGCTTTAGCAACCGTTTCAAGATCGGCAAGTGCAAGTTCAGTATTGATAGTTGCGATGTCGTCTAATGGATCAATTTTACCATTTACGTGAATTACGTTTTCGTCTTCGAAACAACGTACAACATGAGCGATTGCATCAGTTTCACGGATGTTAGCAAGGAATTGGTTGCCTAAGCCTTCACCTTTTGATGCACCAGCAACAAGACCTGCAATGTCCACAAATTCCATTGTAGTTGGCAAAATACGCTGTGGTTTAACAATCGCAGCAAGTTTGTCTAAACGTGGATCTGGTACAGGAACAATACCTGTGTTTGGTTCAATGGTACAGAAAGGGAAGTTTTCCGCTGCAATCGCTGCTTTCGTTAATGCATTGAAAAGGGTAGATTTCCCTACGTTTGGCAGACCAACAATACCGCAATTAAAACCCATGAAAACCACTCACAAATGTGTAAATTAAAAATTGTCGCTGATTTTACATGAAAGCCATGACAAAGTCATGGCTAGAGCAGGGTTGTATTGCGTTTAAACTTTACGTTTATCAAGTTGCTGGGCTAATGCATCGCCAGTTGCTTGTACCAACATGACTAAAACAATTAAGACTAAAATCACAGCCACCATAATTTGCATATCAAAACGTTGATAGCCATAACGATAAGCAATATCCCCTAGGCCACCTGCACCAATAGCACCAGCAATCGCAGAGGAGTTAATCATAGTTACAATAGTCACGGTAAAGCCTGCAATAATTCCCGGTAAAGCCTCTGGTAAAAGTACATGCCAAATTATTTGTTTACGGTTACAACCCATGGCTTGTGCAGCTTCAATTAAGCCTTGGTCGACTTCGCGTAAACTGACTTCTGCAATACGTGCAAAGAAGGGAATTGCTGCAATGGTCAATGGAACAACGGCAGCCCAAACCCCGTAACTTGTACCCACAATCCAGCGAGTAAGTGGAATCAGTGCAACCATTAAAATAAGAAAGGGTACAGAGCGAGTAATGTTAATGACCCAACCCAAAGCCTGATTAATCTTTTGTGAAGGGTGAATGCCGTGCTCAGAAGTACTTACTAAAATAACAGCAATGGGTAAGCCAATTAAAAAAGCAATAAATGCAGATGCGCCTACCATGAGTAAGGTATCTACAGTTCCAGTAATTAATAAATCAATGAGCTGGTCGTGCATAGCCAAGTACCTCAAATTGTGCAATTGCAGTTGATGTGTCTTGTCGTATAGATGAAAGATCAATTTCTACGTTGGGAATACCGACTAAAAGAGAACCAATAATGTGCCCTTGAATGGTATCGACCTGACTTTGATATAAATTGACGGGTGCTTTAAATCTAGCAAGTAGTTCTTGAATATCTGGAACCTGATGTGCTTCAGCTTCATATTTCAGTTTTACAATAATATGAGTTGAATCTTCATCGGGTAGAGGACTGATTTTAAAAGGTAGAGTGATCTGCTCAAGGTTTAACAATTCTTGAGTAATTTGTTGCTCTGGTCGTGAAAATACAGACCAGACTTGCCCAGCCTCTACAATTTCACCTTGGTCAATCACAACGACCTGATCACAAATTTCTCGAATGACCTGCATTTCGTGTGTGATGAGTACAATCGTTAGACCAAGTTCCTGATTAATCTTTTTAAGTAAAGCCAAAATAGTAGCGGTACTTTCTGGGTCAAGTGCTGAGGTGGCTTCATCACACAGTAAAATTTCAGGATGATGGACAAGTGCACGTGCGATACCGACACGTTGCTTTTGTCCGCCCGAAAGTTGTGATGGATAATGACCAGACTTATCTGCAAGACCTACGAGTGCCAGAACTTCATTTACACGCTCATCGATATCTGCTTTGTTGTAATTGGAAACTTTTAAGGGCAATGCCACATTTTCCCAGACCGTTTTTGCAGACATCAAATTGAAGTGTTGGAAAATCATTCCAATGCGTTGGCGAGTTTGAATAAGCTCGGCATGACTCAATTCAGCAATGTTTTGTTGATGAATATGAATACTGCCTGTATTTACTTGTTCTAAGCCATTTAAAGTGCGGAGTAGGGAAGATTTTCCCGCACCACTTTTACCAATAATGCCTAAAATCTTACCTTGAGGAATATCAAGGTTAATCTCTTTTAAAGCATGCAGCTTTTGACCCTGTGATTGGTAAAACTTATTTAAACCACGAATTTTGATATGAGGTAGAGAAAAATCAACTTGTGATCCAAAACTCACCATTGTCATTCTCCTTATTTCCAGCCTTGAAACCACATACCTTGGCCAAAGTCTTTATCCAGAATATCTTGTGCTTGTTTTGAGTTCTGGAATGCTTTAACAAAGGTTGCAAGTTTTTGGTTTTTATCTTGGTAATCGCGACGGGTCACAAACAAAATTGCATATTTTTTATCGATTGGATCTAAAAATAATGCGCTATGTGGGTCGGTTACCTTTGCCATTTTTAAGTAGTGAGGGAAGCCGAAAATTAAATCGACATCGTTATATGCATGTGCTGTCTGCGGACCTTCAACCTCAACAAAGCTCAGCTGTTTGGGATTAGCAATAATGTCTTGAGTGGTTGAAAGTTCATTATTAATGTCTTTAAGCTGAATTAAACCTGCACGGTGCAATAAAATTAAAGCACGGGCTAAATTGACCGGATCGTTTGGAATAGCAACACGTGCATTTGTAGGTAAGTCTTTAAGTGATTTATATTTTTTTGAATATAAACCCACATGACTTCCTGAGCCCACGGCAAATGCATGTAAGTCATAACCCGTTTCTTTTACAGCATTACGTAGAAATACGCTTTGCTGGAAAAAGTTTGCATCAATATCACCGTTTTGTACGGCAACATTTGGTGCTCGCCAGTCTGAAAATTCAACAAGTTTGACATGCACTCCTTGCTTTTCGACTTCATTGGCAACGCTTTGTAGCAGCTCCGCATAAGGTGGACTAATGCCAATCGTTAAAACATTATCGGCTTGTTTGTTTTTAATATAACGGTAACCGACGAGGCCCAGAACTACGATAATAATCGTAATTCCGAGTAACCAAGGCTTATGCTGTTTGAACTGAATCGCCATAATCTTTCCGTTATTACTTCCAGCCAGGGAACCAAAGTTTTGGCCCAATTTCAGCGTCTAAGACAGCTTTAACTTTTGGTGAATTTTGATAGATCTCAACAAATTTCTTTAACTTATAGCCTTTATCCTGATAGTCATCACGCACTACAAACAAAATGGCATAACGTTTATTAGTATTGTCATCAAGTAAAAGAGCACTATCAGGGTCAGCTGTTTTTGCTAAGCGCAAGTAGTGTGGGTAGCCAAAAGCCAAGTCAACATCATCAATTGCACGAGCAGTTTGCGGTCCTTCAACCTCGATAAATTGCAAGTTTTTAGGGTTTGAAACAACATCTTTAAGTGCAGATAAATGGTTATTTGAATCTTTAAGCGTAATTAATTTAGCTTGCTGTAAAAGTAGTAGGGCACGACCTTGGTTCACAGGATCATTTGGAATGACTACACGTGCGTTTTGTGGCAATTCATCAAGGCTTTTATATTTCTTTGAATAAAGTCCCACATGTGATGCTGCACCTACTGCAAATGCTTTTAATTTAAAGCCAGTTTCTTTAATTGCATTGTCTAAGAACGGTTGATGCTGGAAAAAGTTCGCATCAATATCCCCATGATTTAAGGTAATGTTTGGTGTGTTCCAGTCAGAAAACTCAACCAGTTTCACATTTAAACCTTGTTGCTTTGCTTCATCGGCAGCAGCTTGTAAAGTTTTTGCAAATGGTGGACTAATACCAATCACAAGTTCATTTGAGCCACTTTGACGGTGTTTATTCCAAAAGAATAAAGCAACAAAAAGGACTACAACGACTAAGCCTACGCCTAGCCATTTTTTAGAGGCTGTTTGAGCCATGTCTATCTCCAAATTTAAGCGGTTATTTCTTCAATTGTTGTTAGTTTTTTGCTGTTGTTATAGGGACTACATCGGAATGCTTGAACAGGGTGTTGTTCTGGTAATTGATCACCCCGATTAAAGATTTTGTTCCGCAGTGAACCCGTTTTATATGCAGTTTTATAGCGACCACGTTGTTGTAGCTCAGGAATAACCAAGCGAATAAAGTCGTGGTGAGACTCAGGTGCAACTGTACGTGTCAAATTAAAGCCATCAATATCTGTTTCATCTAAAAGATGAATTAAGTATTCAGCAACTTCTTCGCCACTACCCACGATGAGGGGATAACGACCACCTAAAACATGCTGAGCTTTTAAATCATTTTTTGTGATTTGTTGCTCTTTAAATTTTTCGGTAATCGAAACAATACTGTTACTTTTTTGGTAAGGAATCGCTTCATCGTCGGCAAATTTACTTAAGTCGATACCAGTTGAACTCGCATAATGCGCTAAGCCTGCTTCAGGACTTGCATACTGACGATATTCATTAAGTTTCTGTACAGCGAGATCATGTGTTTCGGCAACAACAACGGTTATACCGACAAAGACTTTAATATCATCCGCTGAACGGCCTTGCTGTTCTGCAAGAGCACGAATCTTTTTCACCTGTTCGCGTATTTTTTCGGGTTTGTCACCGCCAATAAAGATACATTCAGCATGACGTGTTGCAAACTGCATACCTTTTGGTGAAGCGCCTGCTTGAAATAGGGTTGGGGTGCGTTGCACAGAAGGAGACACCTGAAATACACCTTCACTCTGGTAATATTTTCCATGATGGTAAATGGTATGCACTTTAGAAGGGTCTGTAAAAACGCGCCGTGCTTTATCTTTTTTAACTGCGTCGTTTTCCCATGAACCTTCCCAATATTTGTAGCAAAGCTCTAAAAACTCTTCGGCTTGTTCATAGCGAGCATCGTGATCTTTTAAACCTTTTTGGCCAATTAAGCGTTCCGCACTATCTAGATAGCCTGTCACGATATTCCAGCCAATACGGCCTTGAGTTAAATGGTCAAGACTCGCAAAGCGGCGAGCAAATTGATACGGATGCTCATAGCTTAAGTTCACAGTGACTCCAAAACTTAAGTTTTGAGTAACTGCCGCCATAGCTGAAATGAGTGTAGATGGGTCATGGCTTGGAAGTTGAATAGACTCTTTTAGTGTTAGATCTATACCATTTTGATAGACGTCATAGACACCTGTAATATCGGCAATAAACAAGCCATCAAATAAACCACTTTCTAAGGTTTTGGCGTGTTCTGTCCAATAGCTTAGTTCATTAAATCGGTGTGATTCATCACGTGGATGTGTCCATAAGCCATGATTGATATGCCCAACACAGTTCATATCAAAGGCATTAAGTAAAATTTCTTTCGCTTTAAAATCTGTCATTACAATGTCCCCCGACGAGGTGGTAGAACACCGTTAAGAACATAGTTCCCAATAAAGTAATATTTCCAGCGTGCAGCGTCATGTAACGTATGTACGCGTGCATTGCGCCAGAAACGGTCTAAACCATCTTGTGACTGACTTCCACGACTACCAGCAAGTTCAATCAGTTTCGATGATGCTTTGAGAGCTGTATCGCTACTATGAGCACGTACTTTGGCAACATCGATGGATGCTTTTGCAATGCTTTCAGGTGTGGTTTCAATTTTTGCGGCATCAATTGATTGAGCTGCCTGTTTTAATAACACTTCACTTGCTCGTACATCTACCGCAATGCGTCCTAATTCATAAATCGTTAAAGGATCTTGGTTTGCAGTTTCTACATTTGAATCGATCCATGGGCGAGCTTGATGTACTCTTTGCAAGCTTTCTTCAAAGGCCGCTCGAGCAATGCCTACCTCAATTGATGCGTGCATAATTTGGGCAAAAGGACCCACTAAGGTTGGTTGTAAAAATGCAGTATCAAAAGGAATGACATCATCTGCATCGACAAAAACCTGATCAAATTTAACCGTGCCGCTACCTGTGGTTTTCTGTCCAAAGCCAGACCAGTCATCTACAAGCTTTAGACCTTGTGAACCACTTTTTACAAATGCCAGATACTCTCGACCTGCATCGTCTAAAACTAAGGTTGGAATACGGTGAGCAAATAAACTTCCTGTGCAGTAAAACTTTTCACCCTGAATCAAATACCCATTTTCATGCGGACGGATATTGGTTTGTTTATGGGTTGAAGTTTTGGTTTTAAACTCAGCAAGTGCATTACCAAAACGAGTGCCACTTAACACTTCGCCGTATAAACGTTGTTTTTGAGCTTCTGTTCCCGTATTGCGTAAGACTTCTAAAGCGTAAAAATGGTTTTGTGGAATTTGTCCGATTGAACCATCGGCACCGCTTAAAAGTGCAATCACTTTAGCAACAGTATGACTGGAAACTTCGGCACCGCCATATTGCTTTGGCACTGTAATTGCCCATAGGCCAGACTGGCTCAATGCATCGATTTCGGTATAGGGTAAAATTCGCTTAGCGTCTCGCTCAACTGCAGTTTTTTTTAATTGTTCAGCAAACTGTTTTGCAATTTCTAAAGCTTCAGCATCATTTTGAATAATGTGCGCTTGGCCAGATGCCGAGGTTTGTTTAGTTTGAACTGATTGATATGAAGTCATGACAATTTCTCCTTAAATCCAAGCATGGCGGGCAGGGAAATGACCATTAAGGTAATAATTGCCAATGGCATGTAATTTCCAGCGAACAGGGTCGTGTAAAGTATGTACACGGGCATTTCGCCAATGTTGATCTAAATTGTGTTGGCTTAAGCTTGAACGGCTACCGCCCAGTTCCAGCAGTTTTTCAGAGATTTGTAGAGCCGCATCATTGGCATAGACTTTTGCTTCAGCAACCAAAATTGAAGCTTTTGCAACTTGCTCATCGGTCACAGTTTGAAGTTGGTCAAGTTCATCTAAATATTCAGCAGCTTCATCGAGTAATAAAATGGCCGCGTCGAGCAAAATATTTAACTTACCCACTTCTTGTAGGGTGTAATGTTCAAAACTGGCTTTTTCAACATTTGCATCAATAATTGGGCGTGCTTTATGAATAGTCGATAAAGTATCGTCAAAAGCAGCTTCCGCTATACCTACATCAATCGCTACTTGTAATAACTGCGAATAAGCACCGCGATAAGTTGGGGTTTGCGTCAATAAGCGTTCATCAAAAATAAGCTCAGGATTAACTTCAACATGAGTTAATTTAACCGTACCGCTCGCTGTAGTACGCTGACCAAAGGCATTCCAGTCATTAATGACTTCAATGCCTTGAGCATCTCGGTTAACAATGACTAAAACGACATGGCCCTCAGGATGAATCGCTTTGATTGCAAGCCAATGCGCAAAACTTGTACCTGTCGAATAAAATTTTTCTCCATTTAAAATATATTTATCGTTTTCAATAGTAAGCGTGGTTTTTAAGGTTTTTGAGTCATGGGTATTTCGTTCGGGACCACCGTTGGCAAGACGTTTACCGGCTAATATTTCGGAAAAGATAAATTGTTTTTGTTGTTCTGTGCCCATGATTTCGATCAGGTTTAACAGGCTAATCTGATTTTGTGGAATCTGACCAACATTCGCATCGCCTTTACTTAAAATACGGAAAACTTGAGCCAAAGTTTTATTAGAAACAAAAGCACCGCCGTATTTTTTTGCAATGCGAATTCCGCCTAAACCTTTTTGGCTAAAGCTTTCAATTTGCTCATACGGTAATAAGCGTTGTTGATCACGTGTATTACGACCCTCTAAAGCAAAATCAGCTACTTGATAAGCAGCATTAATCGCTTGTTGATCATTTTGAATGATTTGGACGTATGCCGTCGTTTTAGATAGAGAATTAGACATAATGACACCTTGTATTGCTGTCATTACCTTACAAAAGAAATATTTTTCCACTAAACGAGGACTTATGCTCAGCTTATGAATAAAAATGCAAAGCACTTTTTTTGATTTTTAATAGATAAATAGAGATATAGAAATATATTAAAAATCAATAAATTATAATTTTTATCTGTAAAATGAATAACTAAAAAGGTTTTAATATGAAAAAGAGCTATAAGTACGGTAAAAAAAGATATAAAAAATATAGACCTAACTGTCAGCGAAAAATGAGCACAATATCCATTGTTTTCATTAAAAATAGCTTCTAAAGTATCTACTTACCATCGACCATTTTTGTACAAATAGTCAAATAAAAATAAACGTGGAGATTTTATGCGGGTTTTGTATCAGTTTCCTTTGTCCCATTATTGTGAAAAAGCTCGCTGGTTGTTAGACCATAAAGAACTTGATTATGTGGCTCATAACTTAATTCCAGGATTTCATCGTGCTTTTGCACAACTCAAAACAGGCCAAAATTTATTGCCTATTTTGAAAGATGATCATCAATGGATTGCTGAATCGACTAAAATTGCACTTTATCTGGATGATACCTATCCAGAGCACTCACTGTTACGTCGTGATGAACAATTAAGACAGCAAACATTAAAAATAGATAGTTTGGCTGATGAGCTAGGTATTCATGTCCGTCGTTGGGCTCTGGCTCACACTTTGGCACATGGTGACCATGCTTTAGAAATTATGATGGGTGAACAAGGCTATTTGCGTCAGTTTGAAAAAATCTCGAAACCCTTTCTCAAGACACTGGTAAAAAAGAACTATAAACTTGAAGAGGAGTTAGTGAGTCAGTCAAAAGAACGTATGGATGAACTCATAAATGAACTAAATAACTGCTTAATAGAAAATCAGGCACGTTATATGGTGGGTGATCGCTTAAGTCTTGCTGACATTTCTGTATGTTCTATGCTTGCTCCTTTATTGGAAATAAAGGGTACGCCGTGGGAACGCGAAGAGGCGGAAGATGCTTCAGAAGAGTGGAATAACTATCAGCAAAATTTACTCGATTTACCTCTTGGTCAGTATGTTTTAAGAATATATCAAACTGAGCGTAATGCGCGTGTAGATTGGCGCGGAATTTAAAGTCATAAAATGCCCTGAGAAAATCGGGGCTTTTTTTATCTTTCATAATTAATTTATTTATTCATGTATTACTATCAATTTTCTAAATGATTTTTATCAGGCCATTTGTTTATATTATTGTACTAACTAAACGACTTTTAACTCTATAAATTTAATTTTACCTAAATGACTAATAATTTTAATTTTTATGATTTTTTGGAAAATACAATTTTTCTAAATACTGTTTTTAGCCAAAGTTAAGCCACTTTATTGTGCGTGTGTTTACATTGTAATCAATAATTGCCACATTTAAGTGTAAATAGATGAGCTTAATAATAGACAGAAGATTAAAACATAGATTAAAGTAGAAACATGTGAGCAGTTTTAAAGGTATTAATTCTGCAAAACAGATTGAATAAAATAAGTGAAGCAAATGGATGTGTCCTGCTTGGAAAAGTTGGCTCGATAATTGCAATTTAATAATAAATCACTCTATTGCCCTATATGAATGATTCTATAGATAAATAGAGAGAATGATCATCAAGGAGTTCTTATGAAACGTTCTGCAACCTCTCTCATTATTTCAACAGTTATGCTTTGTACGGTTGGCGCTACTTCTCAAATTCAAGCAGCAGATACATTAGCTAAAATTAAAAGTACCGGAAAAATCGTAATTGGTCATCGAGAATCTTCAGATCCAATTTCATATGTTGTTGCAGGTAAACCAGTAGGTTATGCAGTCGATATCTGTAACCAGTTTGCAAATGACATTAAAAAAGAATTGAAAATGCCTGGGTTAAAAGTTGAATACAAGGCAGTAACATCATCAACACGTATTCCTGAGCTTTTGGCAGGCAATATCGATATGGAATGTGGTACAACTACAAACTCTAAACAACGTCAGCAACAAGTTGGTTTCTCAACAAACTACTACGCAACTGAAGTACGTATGGCTGTTAAAGCGAGCTCTGGCATTAAGAGTTTGGCAGACTTAAATGGTAAGGCAGTGGTTACTACTCAAGGCACTACATCTGACAAATACATCAAGATGAATGAAAAAGGTCAGGCTGTTAATGTTCAAAATATTTATGGTAAAGATCATGCTGACTCTTTTGCTATGATGGCATCTGGCCGTGCTGCTGCATTTGTAATGGATGATAATATTTTAGCAGGCTTGATCGCTAAGTCTTCTACACCTAAAGCGTTTGCAATTGTTGGCCCAGTACTTTCATCTGAACCTTACGGTATTATGCTTGCTAAAGATGATCCAAAATTTAAAGCAGTTGCAGACCGCACTGTAAATAATTTATGGAAAACTGGTCAAATGGACGCTTTATATAAGAAGTGGTTCTTATCACCAATTCCACCAAAAAACACGAATTTGAACATGCAACAAAGTTCATCTTATAAGAAATTAAAAGCTCACCCAACAGATGCAGGAATCTAACTGGATCTTTTTGTCCTAAATTTACTTGTGCAAGTGTAAAAATTCATTTGCACAAGTGGTCTATTTTCTAAAGATATTAATTTAAGGGGCAAACATGTCAGTCGGCTCGCTAAACTGGACTATATTCTGTGCGGAGTCTAATGAATATGGTGTCGATAAAGCCGCATGGGCAGAATCAGTTTGTAAAGCTATTGGTAGCTCAAGCTACAATACTTATGCTGAGGCACCCACATGGTTACAAATGTTAGGTTCAGGCGTGTTCACTATGATTTGGACAGCTGTTATAGCCTTTCTTATCGCATTTTTATTAGGTTCTCTCCTCGGGGTAATTCGTACATTACCTAACAAACCTCTCGCATTTATCGGCAATTGTTACGTTGAAATTTTCCGTAATATTCCACTTATTGTGCAATTATTCTTCTGGGCTTTTGTTTTTCCCGAATTTTTACCGGACAGCTTAAGTGCAGGTAGTGGGGATGTAGTTGCTGGTGGTTGGTGGAAAAATATTTTGAATCAGCAACCTGCGGTTATTGGTGTTTTTGCATTGGGTCTCTACACGGCTGCCCGTGTATCTGAGCACATACGTGCCGGTATTAATACCGTTTCTCGTGGACAGAAGTTTGCAGCTTCCGCTATGGGGTTTACGACAGCACAAAGTTATCGTTATGTCATTTTACCGGTTGCATATCGTACTGTATGGCCAACGATTACGTCTGAAGCAATGAACGTTTTCAAAAACTCAGCTGTTTTATATGCCTTGAGTGTGTTGAATTTCTTTGCTTATACGAAAACCATGCGTGAAGAAACTTCTCAGGACATTATCATTCTTATTCTCTCTACTCCTGTTTATTTAATTATTACTTATAGCATTAAGTTTGTGATGGCATGGATTGAGAAACGAATGGCTGTACCTGGCTTAGGTTCAGGAGGGAAGTAATCATGGATTTTTCTTTATTACAAAACCCTGATGTGATTGCAGCACTCAAAGAAGGTTTCATTTTTACGCTTACCGTAACGGTATTGGCAATGATGGGCGGTATCTTAATTGGAACCCCATTGGCAATGATGCGTTTATCTAGCAATGCTATCGCCAGCAATTTTGCAAAATTTTATGTTGATCTGTTTCGTGGTATTCCACTAATTCAGGTGATCTTTATTTTTTACTTTTTGTTGCCGAAAATTTTTGAGTTTCAATCTGATACCTATTGGGGGCCGTTGTTCTCAAGCGTTGTGACTTTTGCGATTTTTGAAGCAGCTTTTTTCTCGGAAATTGTACGTTCCGGAATTCAGTCTATTTCAAAAGGACAGGTACATGCAGGCTATGCGCTAGGGTTTACCTATGGTCAATCAATGCGCTACGTGGTTTTACCTCAAGCCTTCCGTAACATGCTTCCAGTATTGTTAACTCAAACAATTATTCTATTTCAGGACATCTCATTAGTTTATGTCATTAGTGCACCAGACTTTTTAGGTCGTGCAGATACATTGGCTAATACTTATGGGCCTGAAACAAAAGCAACATTCTATTTAATCGTCGCTGTAGTGTATTTCTGTAGCTCGTTTGTGCTATCGCATTTAGTCAAACGCTTACAGCAAAAAATTGCCATCATTCGCTAATTGGAGATTTTAAATGCCAATGATAGACATCCAACATATCTCTAAATGGTATGGTGATTTTCAGGTTTTAACAGATTGCACGACGAGTATTGAAAAAGGTGATGTCGTTGTTGTGTGTGGACCATCTGGTTCAGGAAAATCAACACTCATTAAAACAGTAAATGCTTTAGAACCATTTCAACAAGGTGACATTATAGTTGATGGAATTTCGCTTAAAGATCCAAAAACGGATCTTGCTAAATTCCGTTCAAGAGTAGGAATGGTCTTTCAGCACTTTGAACTTTTTCCACACATGACTGTTTTGGAAAATTTGACGATCGCTCAGGTTAAAGTGTTAAAGCGCTCAGTTGCAGATGCTCGTGCAAAAGGATTGAAATATTTAGAGCGTGTAGGTTTACTCGCTCATAAAGATAAATTTCCGGGTCAGTTATCGGGTGGTCAGCAGCAACGTGTAGCAATTGCACGTGGTTTGTCTATGGACCCAATCTGTATGTTGTTTGACGAACCAACTTCTGCACTTGATCCGGAAATGGTCGGTGAAGTACTTGAAGTTATGGTGCAACTTGCACATGAAGGCATGACCATGATGTGTGTTACCCATGAAATGGGCTTTGCTAAAAGAGTATCTAATCGTTTAATTTTTATGGATGAAGGTAAAATTTTAGAAGACTGCCCAACGCATGAATTCTTTGATAATTTAGAAGCTCGCCATGAACGTGCGAAACTCTTCTTGGAAAAAATTCAGGCAATGCACTAATACCCTTAAAAAAGAGCCTTTCAAGGCTCTTTTTTTAAACTCATTTCTCTAGAAGTTATATTTTGCTAAGAGATTGATATATGAATAGCTTCCCATATTAAAGGTGTGCGAGTAGAAAGTGTAGAAGGGCTTGCAGATGCATTTGGCTGGCAAAGTTGTTTTTAGCTACCTTTAAGCCTTTGTATTTTCAATGCAGAAGTAGTGGTATAGGGTATACTGTCGTTATTATAAAATTCTGGCTGGAGATAAGAATGGAGTTAGACCGTTTTGATAAACAAATTCTAGAAATTTTGTCTCATGAAGACCTAAATTTGAATGAACTTTCAGAACGGATCAATCTGTCAGTCAGTTCTGTACATCGTCGTATCAAACATCTGATTGAAGCCAACATTATGGGCCAGCTCAAAAGGGAAATTAACTTTAGTAAGCTTGGATTTACTTTACATATTTTATTGCAAGTTTCATTAAGCAAGCATGATAGTGAAACGTTTGACAAGTTTCTTGCTGAAATAGAAGCAATTCCAGAAGTCACTAATGCTTTTTTGGTGACAGGGCAAAGTGCTGATTTTATTTTAGAACTTGTAGCGCGTAACATGGATGACTACAGCGAAATTTTGTTAAGACGTATTGGAAAAATTGACAATGTTGTTGCTTTACATTCAAGCTTTGTTATTAAAAAATATAATGTGTTTAACTGCTATAACTTACTTAATAAACTATAAAAAAACGCACCAGATGGTGCGTTTTCTTTCATTCAAATGTCTGATTTAGGCATCTAATTGAGCTAAAACCTCATCCGAGAACTCAACGTTGGTATAAACGTTTTGTACATCATCGAGATCTTCAAACATATCGATCATTTTTAGAATTTGTTTTGCTTGATCAACATCTGTAATTTCAGCTTTTGTAGATGGACTCATCACAACTTCTGCGTTGTCAGATTTTAAACCAGCAGCAGCGAGAGCATCTTGAACTTCACCAAAGGTCTCAGGTGAAGTAATTACTAAAATTTCATCTTCTGAAACTTCAATATCTTCAGCGCCAGCTTCTAAAGCAACTTCCATGATTTTATCTTCTAAAGAAACATCTTCAAAAGTAATCTCACCACGTTTAGTAAATAGATAAGATACAGAACCCGCAGTTCCTAAGTTACCATTTGTCTTACTAAAGCAGTGACGTACGTCTGGTACGGTACGGTTTAAGTTATCTGTCATTGTTTCAACAAGAACAGCAACACCACCAACGCCATAACCTTCGTAAGTTACTTCTTTTAAATCATCATTATCTTCACCACCAGCACCACGTTGGATCGCACGGTTAATGGTGTCACGTGTCATATTAACTGAGAGTGCTTTTTCAACTACTGCACGCAGACGAGGGTTGCTAGCAGCATCTCCACCACCAAGTTTGGCAGCAGTCACAATTTCACGAATATATTTAGTAAAAACTTTACCGCGACTTGCATCTTGTTTCGCTTTACGATGCTTAATATTGGCCCATTTAGAATGACCCGCCATGGACGTGAACTCCAAAAAAGAAAATGCAAAAGTGCTAGAATATTAGCATAGGCATGGTTTTGTTGAAAACTGTTGCCCTGCGTTTTGTTAGCCAATTGAATAAGAACAATAAGCTTAAGACCTAATGACTGAGATTAGGTCAAATTAAGTCCAATTTGATTTAGTTAATTTTCACATCTATGTTAAATTGTGCATATAGTTCTTTAATTGTTTCCAAATCTTTTTGTAAATCTGTTGGATAAATTTTACCTAAAATCCCACCTTGTTTACTTCGAGCATTGGCATACATTAAAACGATTGGAACATTGGCTGCTTTAGCAATATGCCAAAAACCGGTACGGATAGGTTTGCGTTCTGAACCATCTTTAGCGCGAGTAGCTTCAGGAGCAATCACTAAGTTAAAAGTTTCATGTGTTTGAAATTGTTCAACCATCTGAGAAACAATATCTTTACTTGCTTTGCGATCAACTGGAATGCCACCTAGCTTTTCTAAAAGTGGTTTAAGCGGGCCTTTAAAAAGTTCCTTTTTTATTAAAGTATGAATTTTTATATCTAAAATTTGAAAGAGGGCAATCGATAACACTGCATCTAGATTTGATGTATGTTCAAAGCCAATAATAACTTGTTTTTTCTCAAGAATTTGAGGATCTACATTGTAGGTCCAACCAACGGCTTTAAAAATAGAATTACCTAGAAATTTTTTCATAGATCAGTGCAAGTTGATAAATTTTCAGGATTCTAATATGAGTTTGTAGAAAAGCCTAGAGAAATTATGAAAGCTAAAGTAGGGCACCAAAATTAAGGATGAAGTAAGCTCTAAATTGTTTGAAAATTTATTTTTTATTTTTCTCTCAAACTTTTTATGAAAATAATAAACCTGAAGAATATTAAAACTATGAGACTTGCTGAGGGATCTCTTCATTAATTAAATATTCAATATATTGCCAGATCTTTTCTGGATTAATCAGGTTTTTATCCGTGGTGCCATCAATAATCATTCCATCAATAATAGAAATAATAATATGAACAAGAGGAGTAGGATTTTTTATACCTAATTGAGTAAGCTTTTCATGCAATAAATTAGTGAGCCATTTTGTATATTCGTAAAATGGTTCACGAATTGAAGTATATTGTTTAGATACTTCAATAAATGCTTTTTTAAATAAACATCCATTAAAGGTTTCGCTATTGATCCACTCAATATACCAATTAAAAATAATATGGATTTTTTCAAGAGGGCTGGCATCTTGATGTAAATTTAATTGTGCATTGATTGAGTTTTGAATATTTATATTCCGATGTTGCAAACACTCCATAATTAAATTTTCCTTTGAAGGAAAATATTTATAAAAAGTCATCTTTGCAACATTTGATTCAGCAATAATACGGTCAACACCAGTAGCATTGTATCCAATCTGATTAAATAAATTTAAAGCAGTATTTATAATATCTTCTTTTTTTGACATTACTATTCCATATAGTTAAAACTAATTATAACTTAATCTAAAATATTAAATTTTTAATACAAATTATGATAATAAAAAACTGAAATTGATTCAAGTTTATATTGTGATAATGATTATCATTTAATTGGATTTTTTTTAAATTTTCTATTTGATTTCGTATGATTTTACTTCTAATATTAATTAATGATGGAACATGTTTAAATATTAATTTAAGTCATTGTTTTTATAATAAAATATGTAAAAATCGGACAGGCTTTAATAAGTTTAACGAGAGCGGATATGCCTAAGAAATTTGAGAATTTTAATAATCCTAGAAAGAAAGCACTTGCAGGGATGAAGCAAAGCATTTCAGCCGAATTATGGGAAAAAAATTTAAACTTTTTGACCCGTTTGAGGGCGAAAATTGCTGAACACCCTGTATCTCATCATTCGGCAATTGATACTTTAAATAATGGCAAAATTAATAAAGAAGATTTAAAAAAAATTCATTTAGAATATCGTCACGCAATTGTTCAAACTTTCACCGATGCTTTGCTCATGGCACAATTTCAAACAAAACAATTAGAGCCAAGATTACATGCAGGTGCAAAAATGTATCCACGCTTTCTTTTGAGTTTAAATATTTTTGATGAGTTTGGATTTCGTCCAGGTTTAGATAAAGACGGTTACTATCAGGGGAATCCAGAATATGCTCACTATCCGCTATTTGAAGATATATTGAATGATTTTGGTATTACAGAACAAGATCGCCTCACGTATCAACCTTCTGAAATTGCAAAGCAAGTCAGGGTGTTTTTAGAAAATGCTTATGATGACTATAAGGCTGTTTCAGCGTTATTAGCAGTTGCAGAGGAAGAAGTTATTCTTTATAGCCCACCGTTACGTAAAGCCACCAAAGCAGTAGGTCTGGACGTGGAGGGTGGTGGTTATTACCATGTACATGGGATATCTGAGGATGAAAGTGCAGAAGCCGCAGATGATGACCATGAAGAAGACTTATGGTATGTCTTGATGCAAGCTTGTACAGAAGAAGATTATAACTATATTGAAAAGTTATGCTTAGAGTATTGTGATTTGTGGGAAAAGTTTTGGGATGCTCAGTTAGAAAATACAGAGCTGATGCAGAAGCAAATTTTAGCTTAATAGAAGAAATAGGAATATTCAGTTTAGAAGAAAGGTATTTAAAAGCAGTTTAAACTTTAAGATAAAATAAACTTTACAATTTGTTAATTAAGTTTTGAATATTGTTTAAATGAGCGAAAACTATTCTATTTAGATAATTATTAAAAAACCCCATAAACTTTTTAGTTTATGAGGTTCGAATTTGGTGGGCCCACACAGACTTGAACTGTGGACCAACGGATTATGAGTCCGCTGCTCTAACCAACTGAGCTATAGGCCCTATAAGTCAGAAAAGCTTTTAATCTCAAGGCTTTTCAGTGCGTGCAATACTAATCAATTTTTTAATTAAACACAAGTCATTTTCTGAAGTAGACGTAAAGTAAACTCAAAAAATATGGTGATTTATTGATTAAATATTACAAGCGATGGCGATTCTAGCGTATGTTTACTTCATGAGTAAAGTGAACTTAGTTATTTATCGATCAATTAGAACTTATTTCAGCAGTTTGTCATGTTAGTGATATAAATATTTTTTCAATTTGCATGATTAACTTATATAGAATGTCTTCGTTTAAAATGTGATCATTTTTGTATTTTATTTGTTTGTAGTAAATAATAATATATTAGTTAAACTTATTCAAAATACTTAAATATAAAAAAATACAAATTTTGTATGTATTAAAATTAAATTCAAAAAATATAGAAAGCGTCATTTCAAAAATCATATCTATTGAAAAATACTGTCTATAATTTTAATTTATTAGAATTCTAATGAAGTGTTTGTAAATGTATAATATTAAAAAATTATTCAGTCAAATAATTTAAATGAGGTATTGTTACTAATTTTTAGAGCAAATATAAAATTAAAAATTTAGAATAAAGTTATTTACAATTATATTGGTAAAAAGTTTAATTGAAGTAGTAAGGCAATTACTTCGAATATAAAAGTAGTGAATAAACGTATTTCCAATATTTAGATATGTGAATTTAATTAATTTAAAAATATAATATTTGTTCTTTATTTGTTGATTGTCTTTTTCTAAAAGCGGATAAGCCTTTTAGGGAAGAGAATGGAAGTTTTTATCATTGAAATAACCTTCTTTTTTCTAAAATATTTTCCATATAAAACTTAAAAAATGGCTATCATCGTAAGAATGTAATTCTTTGTATCTAATCAATTTTATTCTTGACTAAAACACTTGGGTTTAATAAAGTATAAGTGTATTTTTTACAAAATAAAATATTATTGCTTAATCCTGAAATACAGTAAGAAGCCTACTTTTTGAGTAGGCTTTTTGCTTTTAACAATAGTGGTAAAAATAGTACAGAGTAATAAGCTCAAACTTTAAAAAAATAGATTTAGCAAGAATTGACCTCATAAAAATACCTATAAGTTTTTATGATTCACATATGAAAATTTATAAATTTTCTTGAATAATTTGAATTAGCTCGCGAGCTGCTTTAGATAAAGGGCGATCTTGAAGCCAAATTAAATAGATTGATAGGGGTAAATGATTTTTTGTATTTTTAAAATCTAAAAGCACTAAATAACCTTGATCGATTTTTTCTTGTACTAGAGATAAAGGAAAATTTCCCCAGCCAAGTCCTGCTTCAACCATATTAATTGCTGTTTGTAGACTATTCGTTTTCCAGTACATTGCACCAATAATTGAACGGGGATCTGTCATTTCATGTTCACTACTCGCCACAACAATTTGTCTAATATTGATTAACTCCTCAATAGAAAACTGCTTTGATTTTTCTTGTAGAAGAGTATGGCTAGACGAAATAGTAGCCACTACTGTTTCAGTCATTACCAATTGTAGATTCTCACGCATTTTTATATTGAGGTCTGAACCTGCTAAGCAAAGACTAATTTGCTCTGTATAAAGTAAATTAACGATGTCATCTTGAGGCCCAGTAATAACTTCTATATTCAGCAAGGGAAATTTATCAGCTAACTTTTTTATTGAATTAAATAATAATTTGGTATTTACGTCTGAGACCACACCAATCCGCAATTTACTTTCAAGTCCTAAAGAAAGTTCATGGGCGTGAGTACTAAATAGCCTAAGTTGTTCAGATATAATTCGTGCTTGAGGTTCCAAAGCTAATGCTGTGGCGGTTGGAATGACCTTACGAGGGGTACGCTCAAATAAGGTGTAACCCAATTCTGCCTCTAAATTAGCTACGGCCATACTTACTGCTGAGGGTACCCGATTTAGTTTACGGGCGGCTGCAGAGAAAGAACCTGTATCGAGTACGGTAATAAATAATTCAATATTTTCACTGTTAAAATTCATTTTGATATCAGTTGAACTGAAAGCTATTAACTTTATATATGATTTTGACTGAAATTAAAATATAAAGAATTAAGCAGAGTTTGTTGATTATGCAAGGTATAAAGCGTCGAATTGTATATGTATCTTCTTACGAAGTAATCGGAATGATTATTTCATCAGTAGGGTTAGCGATTTTGGCAGGTGATAGTGTTGAACATACAGGACCACTTTCTGTCATGATTACGACCATCGCTGTAACTTGGAACTTTATCTACAATATTTTATATGAGAAGTGGGAAGCCAAACAAAGCAGTAATGTCCGTACAGTTAAGCGTAGAGTGGGACATGCTATTGGTTTCCAACTTACCTTAGTCTTATTTTTGATCCCTCTTATTTCTTGGTGGATGGATATTTCTCTGGTTGCTGCTTTTTGGTTAGATGTGGCCTTTATTATCATTATTCCTATCTACACTTTTATATTTAATTGGAGCTTTGATAAGTTATTTGGATTGCCCATTTCGGCACAAGCCAAAGCTCTACAAGAATAGTCGCCAAATCACATTAATAAGCTATCAAGGTGATCAACTTTGATAGCTTATCTAGTTTAATTATTTGATTTGATCAATCACTAATTGTTTTGAAAATTTGATTTGAGCTTTTTTGGCGAAAATATAGTAAATCAAGGCAGTAGAGATAAGGCCTACTAGCCACGATAAATCGATTCCTCCTAACATTGCCGCAATTTGACCTGTATAGAATTTACTATCAATAAATGGCAGTTGAATCAAAATACCTAAAAAGTAGCAGGTAATCCCAATCCGATTCCAACGGCCATACTTGCCATTTGGATCATAGAGCGCATCTACATCACATTCTTCTTTAGAGATAAAGTAATAATCAACAAGATTAATGGCGCTCCATGGAATAAAAAAGGTAAGTAAAAATAAAATAAATGCTTTAAAAGCAGTTAAAAAAGTATGCTCACCTATAATTGCAATAAAGGTTGAAATTACAACCATAGCAAGGACTATGAGTAATCTGGTTATTTTTGAGATTTGATTCGTCGATTTGAAACTATTCCAAACCGTAGCAATACACATAAAACTACCATAGGCGTTTAAGGTCGTCAGAGTAACTTTTCCAAAAGCAATACTAAAATATAAAAAGGTAACAACTAGGGCAATTGGATTCATACCAACAACATATTGAACTTCATTTCCAACAAAATTGCCGTTTGCAACCTGAGCGATCAAAACACCTAAGCTCATAGAAATTTGTGAGCCAATTAAAGAACCTAAGCCGACAGCCCAAAAAACACGAGATGAAGATGTTTTAGTTGGAAGATAACGAGAATAATCTGCAACATATGGTCCAAAAGAGATTTGCCAAGAAGCAGAAAGTGAAACTGCTAACAAAAATGAAGACCAACTGAAATGACGTACGGCTAAGAGTTCAGAAAAATCAGAAAGTGCTAAGATTTGAGTCAGAATAATCACAAAAGCGATCAAACCAATAATACTAGCTACTTTGCCTACCAAATGAATTAAACGGTATCCAATCGTTGCGAATAAAATAATTAAACTTGCATAAATTAAGATGCCAGTTGTATTACTGACATGTGCTAGATGTGCAATTGCTTTACCGGCTAATACCTCTCCAGTTGCGGTAAAACCAATATACATGAGGCAAACGAGTATGATTGGAATACATGCACCATATACCCCAAATTGCACACGACTTGAAATCATTTGAGGGAGGCCAAGTTTAGGTCCTTGGGCAGCATGTAGCGCCATGACGGCAGCACCAAAACATTGTCCTACTAATAAACCAATAATAGACCAAAAAACATCTCCACCTAAAACAACGGCAAGAGCACCTGTCACAATGGCCGTGATTTGTAAGTTGGCACCGAACCATAGGGTGAATTGAGCAAAAACACCTCCATGTCTTTCATTTTCTGGAATAAAATCAATGCTTCGATTTTCTATGAAACTATTATTAGATTTCCCAGCCGATGAGTCCATTACACTCTCCTTATCCTTTAAGAGTCACTCTATTCTTATTTATTCATATCTGTATAATCAAATATACACATGTATATACAAGTAATTTAAAAAAGAATCAAACATTTTTTAAAGTTTGAGCAATTAAAATCGACTTAAATTATTCATAGTTAAAAGAAAAATATTCGTTTGAGATTATTTTTTAAATTTAAATAATAAAAAAACAATATATAAAAAGCCCTCTCTAGAGGGCTCAATTTTATACATTTGCATCTAAAACCAGCTGAAAATAAGTAGGTAGTTCAGAAAATTGTACCAGTTGGGTTTTATCTTCTTGTTTAAAATAATATTGATAATTTGGAGTTTCTAAATGGTTATCTAGATATTGGGTTGCATCAGTAAATTGTGCTTTTGCAATAGGCTTATCTTTTTTGCATTTAATAATAACGGGGTTTACAGAGTTTAGTTTTACAGGAACACCATTTTCAAATTTAGCAGTTTCAATTAATAAGGAAATTTTGAAATCTCCGAAGGTTACACAAAAGTGTCCTCCATTTTCTGTCTTAATTTCTCGGTCAGAAAAAAGATCCTTAAATAAATTCTTTAGAGATTCTCTATGTTTATCTAAGGCAACTTGAAATTCATGATCTCGTTGCTCGATCTTTTCTTGCTCTTCTTGTAGCAATTTTGCTTGCTTTTCAATTGTTGTAAAATCCAGCTTCATTTTAATATCTCCTTTGGTTGTTTTAAAACTATATATGGCAATCCTTTATTAAGTTTTAAAGAAACATACAGTATTTGTTACAACGGAATAATTAAGATGAGCTTTTGTATAAATCATTACCAAGGTAAGAATATATTTGAAAATATAAGAACTTAAAGAGATTATTGTTGTTTTATATTTGAAAATGCTGCTACATATTAATGATAGATTTTTAATGTAGCAGCATTTTTCTTATTTTGTACAGTGTTTAGCCATAAGTGGAGTAGTTTTAATTTTTAAAAAACCTCCACTACTCATTACACCAAGCATCACCAAAGCTGTTCCTACTAACTGCCAGATATTGAGGGACTGTCCAGTAAGTAGAGCGATTATCATACTGAACACAGGCACAAAGTTAAAAAAGACAGAAGCGCGACCAGCACCTAACTTTTGTATGCCATTAAACCAGAATAAATAAGCAATCATGGTTGAGCAGATCACGACATATCCCATCGCTAAATGTGCATTTACAGGTGCAGAGGCAATGGCTAAAAGAGGATCTTCAAATGTCATACTCAACAAAACCAGTGTTATTGCTCCAAACATCATAGAAAAAGTTGTTGTTTCTAGTGGGGTAGCATTCTTTACATAACGACGAGACAGCACATTTGCGAGACAGAATCCAAATGCGCCCAATAATATAAATAGATCTCCAATGTCTATTTTTAGGTGAAGTAAAGTTGTTATATGGCCCTGACTAATCACAAGTAAAACGCCACTTAAGCCGAATAAAACGCCTAAAAATTTACTAGTAGTCAGTTTTTCACCATCTAACATGATTGTCATTAATAGGGTCATTAATGGTGTAGTTGCCATAATTAGAGCCCCGTTCACGGCAGATGTCGTTTGCAATCCATAAAAACAGCCTATATTGAAGCCTGCAATTCCGATTATCCCTATAATCAGATAGATCACTAGATTCTGTTTTAAGGCTGTCCATCTAAGCTGTCCCGTTATTGAAAAAATTATAAGCAAACTTAGACTTGCAATCGAAAATCGTTCAGATGCAGCAGATAACGGAGGCATATGTTGAATAATATAAGACATTGCATTAAATGCTGAACCCCAAAAAAACATTGTTAAGACAATACCAGCATAGGCATAAGCCACCGTTCTGTTCATGGACAGGCTCCCATTAAGAAAGGTTTTATTCTGGGCAATTACATAAAGGTGTACAATTCCATATAAATACACTTCTAATGTGAAAATTTGCACAATGATTGATTGGGAAAATTTACACTACTTTTCAGTTTTTACCGAAGAAAAGTCATTGTCTGCGGCTGCACGAAAATTGGGAGTAGACCATGCCACTGTGTCTAGAAGAATTGCTCAGCTAGAACAGAATTTAAAACTCAAATTAGTTGATCGTAGACCGCGTACTTACATTCTAACTCCTGATGGCGAACGACTTGCACAGGTGGTCGCTCGTATGATGGAAGAAACTTTTTCTATCGAACGTTTAACCCAGGCGGGCCAGCAAGAAGTCATGGGAAGTGTTTCTATTAGTATGCCTCCCTTAACTGCAGCGCATCTGATCATGCCTCATCTGGGTAAATTTTATCGTGATTATCCGCAATTAAAATTGCGGGTGCTCGGCGACGTCCATTATGTTTCTTTGCAACATAGTGAAGCTGATATTGCGGTAAGGTTCGGACGTCCTAAAGATGAGAATTTAGTAGCGCGTAAAGTTGGTGAAATTCCTTTTGGAATATATGCGGGGCCAAATTATTTAGCTTCAACAGAGCCTGAAAATTACGAATGGATTAGTGTGGAAGTCGGAGGAGTACATGGTCAAAAACAGCAGAAGCTAAAGGAACATTTAAACTATAAAGACCCAATAATGGTTACTAATCATCCTGAGCTACAGTGGAGAGCTGCATGTGGCGAAGTCGGGTTAGCGGTTTTACCTGATTTTTTAGGCGCATTTAGCAATTTGGTTAGATTGCAAGATGATTATCCAATGAGTGCTGAAATCTGGTTAGTTACACACGAAGATTTACGACATAGTCCTGCTATACGAGTCGTATTAGATTTTCTTATGTCTTGCTTTGAGCCTTTTAAAGTCTAATCTGTGAACTATTTATTTATATAAAAGCTGCTGGAGTCCACAGCTTTTATATTGGGATAAATTTTCAAGCCAGACTGACTTCTATTCCTTTACGTAAATTAGATTGGTCCTGATTGGAGTTTAAATCAATCTTGGCATACGATTTGGCAAATATGCGTCGAGCAGCAAAATTAATCGGTTTTTCTAACAGCTTTGGTAATTTGATACCTAAGAGATTAGTTTCAGTCTGAGATACTTCAGTAGTGACCCGAGTTCCCATAATATAGTCAAACCAAGGTTTGGTAACACACCAGTTAGCATTTTGATTGCTTGTCATATGATGATCATAGTGCCAAGGAATACGTTTTTTTGCATATTCAGGGTCTAAATGAGCCTTTGAATGTACACGCCAATAATTCCACAAACCATAATAAAGCCCAGCTGTAAAAAAGGGTGCTACAGGTAAAAAAATAGTGGCGGCCCCAGCTAACCCAAGCAAAGCGGTTTTTTCGTTATACATTTCAGCATTTTTAAACATTGATTCAGCATAACCTTCATCTTGAAAGCCATTTAAACGAGCGCGCTTATGATGCGCAATATGGGTGAAAAATGGACTATTACGGTACTGACTTGGATATTCATGTAACCAAACTTTATGAAAGTACCATTCAAGACCATTTGCAACGAAAATACCTACAGGGAACCCGAGCATATTGACTACTTCTCATCAATTACAATTTAAAGCCATTGTAAAAGAAGGGAGATTTATCTCTTTGACCTAATAGGCAATAGAGTAATTGCCTTTAGAATCAATTTTACTGTTTCTGTTTGCGCTGGCGATATGCGCTTGGAGTTTCACCAGTCCAACGTTTAAAAGCCCGTGTAAATGCCGAGGGTTCAGAAAAACCAGTTAAATAAACAATCTGATCAATAGTTTCTTGCGTATGCGCAAGCAAGCGTCTAGCAAGCTTTTCTCGATGTTGGTTTAAAATTTTCTCGTAATTGGTGTTTATTGCTTGTAAATCAGCACGTAGGGTACGTGGGTTACGATTTAATTTCTCAGCAATAAATGTTTGATCGAATTCCCCCGATTCGAGTAACCCAGTGCTGAGTAAGCGCTCAATCGCATAAACAAGTTGATGTTTTTCTAAAGTTGATAGTTGTTGTTCAGCAATTGTTTCATGAATTTTTAATAATTCTGGTTCAGCTGCTGGTGATGTTTTATTTAATAATGCGCTAGGAAAAATTATAGCACCTTGTTTTTGATTTAAAATTACCGGGCAATTCCAAGCTTCTTGATAACTGTTAGCTGAAGCACCTTGTTGATACGGTAAGGTAATTTGACTAGGTCTAAACTCATCATTTGTAATATATTTAAAAAAATTAAGAAAAATACCAATTCCACATTCAAGGTAATGTCTTACAGGATGTTCAAAACCAACCAAAGTTGCTATATCTTTTTCAATAGTTAAAGAAAGGTGAAAGACATCGGTTAGAAGGGCCTGATACTTTAAAGCACGTTGTAAACCTTCACCAAAAGTAGAACTGCTTAAAAATAAATACTCAATAACTAATCCTCTGAAAGCAGGCATTTGGCTACCTACATGTAAGCCAATATCTGGGTCTTTACTTATTTGTTCAGCAGCTGTCCAGAACCTCTCTTGAGTAGAGTTATTTCTACGAATATTTTTATCTGGCGGTTGATTGGGTAAATTAACGCTTGCGAATATAGAAGCGGCATCTAACCCCATCTGTTGCATAGTCTGATAGGTCATCCATAAAAAAATTCCAGCATCAGAAGAACTTTTTGACATATTTTTATAGTAATTACCCAGTAAATTATAGGATGCATTCAACCATGATTTTATGGTTAATACGATATCTTTAGAATTTATAATTAAGCATCAGGAAAGATACCTGCATCTTCACGTGCTTGCTTTAAAGCTAGTATAAAAGATAGCAATAAAAGTAGACCTATGAAGAACAGAAAAAAATCAATTTTACTAATTGCACACCCTATGCTGAAGGCTCCTAGACTTAATAAAATAATACATAATATTTTCCAAAAAATGAGCATGTTACGTTCTAGTGAAAAGCCTAAGATCTTGTTTGTAATTGAAGGGGATTTCTAAATTTATTTATGTTTTTTTTCTTATAAATTATGTAATTCTTTATAATTATTATAAACATTAATTTTTAATATTTGGATTTAAGTTGTTGAAATTATATTAAATATTTTTAATCCACTTAAAAGCGGATCTTTTAAATTTTCTTAAAATTAAGTTTATATTAATTAATAGAATGATAATTCTTTAGAAACACTATAGAATAGCTATTTTGAAATTAAATATACTTTTTAAATTTATTTAAAACAATGGCTTATTTTAATTTTTTAACTCTTTAATAAAAAAAAGACTTGATTTTTGAGCTAGATTTTGGAATTATAGTCAGGCAAATTGTGATCTATTTCCCACAATTTGTATTTCAGGTTAAGTGGTTATCACTAATGCTCATTTGCTATTTTCGCTTATGAGCATTTTTTTATGGAATTTTTTAATATTACTACAAAGTATTAAAAAGTTAAAAATTTAAGTTTTTAGAAACCTCTAATTTTTACTTTAATAAATGGTATAGGGATGAATTAATCATATTGAATAGTCACCGTTGCTGTTGCGGTAACTATACCTGCGCTTACATTAGTTGCTGTTTGGTAGTAACGAGCCGTTAAGGGAATATCATATTCTATAGTTTGGTTAGAATTGACTGTGCCTATATTTTGTTTGGCTGTTTTTTGAATGGGGCTGTTAGCGCCATTCATATTCCATAGCAGTTCTACACCCACACCATTGGCTTTGTTTGAATTTGCAGCACTATTATTAATGACCTGATTATTGGTGGGGTCAGAGTTATAATCAAAACTTAAGCTGATCGTGTTGCTCGTAGCTATACCAGAATTATTCTCGCCGCCATTACATAAAATGGATAAGTTAAAACTCTGTTCACCTTGTGTTGAACCAATCGCTTTAAAACCTGACTTCATAACATTAGGAAGTTGCACAGGAGTATCTATTCCATTTTGAATTTCACATGATGAGGATGCGATTAGAATAGGGGCATTACTTAATACGGTAGTGGTTAGAAATGGGCGATTCTGTTGCCCCGATACATAATAAGTACTGTAACGGCCTGCTACTAAGGCGCCTGAACCTGTTGTCATCGCGGTTTTAATCACCTCCATAACAAAATACCCTGGAGAAAGCGTATAGGCTGTATTGGGTGTTAATGTACGTCTATATGGATAATATCCAGAAAAATCTGAAGCATCTGCAGCTTCACGATAAAGACGAATACCAATACCGGGAATATTGGTTGCATAGATATTATTACCTATTGAACTAATTGGATAGTTTAAGGGGAGAGCTGCAATAATTTGATCACTCGCACGACTACACGTTGCACTTGAGTTATTTGGAGAGATTGAAAAAGTATTCCTTTGTAATATAGTTCCTATAGGATCTGTCGGTTTTACAACGATTTTACCAATGTTCATTGGAATATCGACAGTGGTAAATCCTTTACTTAAAGTACAATTTGCATTTGTATGGTTATAAGCAAATAGACTCACCGCTAAAAATCCAATTTTTTTTAAAATATTATTCATTTACAGACTGCCTTTGTCATAATAATTGGTTGGTTGTTATGCTTTATTTGATCGGTTATATCGTATTCAAGTTCGCATTTTTCTGTACTCTTATCTCCCCATTTCACATATAAACGGTCATGGTTTAAGGGTGTTCTTAAATAAATACGACTGCCTTGTGCGACAATACCTATTACTTCGTTATTCTGGTTATATACCTGTGCGGCAAAAGGTAGATGTGAACCATCTAATGTTGTTGTACTAATAAAAAGTGCATAACCTTTTTTTGTTGTGAATTGAACTTTAGTGATTGAGCCCGCATAAGGTGCGATACGTAAGCTACTTTCAGCTAGCTCAACTTGTGTAGACATATTTTGTGGGTCAAGGCTAATGTCATTCATACGGTAGGGTGTAACATACGGAATAACGGCATACCCTTTTTTGTTAATGCTTAGCCCTGGCATATTCCCGACTTGTGCTCCTGTCGCATCTGGCGCGTAAACTAATACCATTGTTTGAGCTTGGTCTGTTCCAAATAGTAGTCCTTGGGAGTGTGCAACGATATTGCCACTTAAGTTAAGCATTTCTTGTTGATAGGAGTCGGCATAACTTATTGAAGCGCCTATGGTTGTGTAGTTTGTTTTATAGTTACCATTAATATTGAGATTCGTTTGCCCCTGATCTTGACTAGAAATTGATGCGCCGTAGTTCAAACGACTTCCCGTAAACCCGCTTAAGCTTAAAATTTGGCTATCTTCACTTAGAACACTATTCAAATTTAAAGAGGTTTTCTTAAAATCTAATGGAAAGGATAGGGACGCTAGGTATTGAGTATCTTGGCCAGCCCGTCCATCAGCTTGGGTAATTTCACTATTAATTGCAGATAAACTATAAGTTAAATCTTTAAATTGATTGCTATAACCTAATTGAAACTGCTTATTAGGAGTAGATTGATTCCAATAATTTGTCCACGAGCCTACTAAATAGAAATTTCCCCACTGATTTGGAAGGGCCTGATTCAAAGTAAGCTGGAATTCACTTTTTTGTTTGCCTACTGAAAAACTATCAATATTTTGTTGTTGTAAGTCTCGAATTAAAATTGCATTACGCAATTTGAGATAGTTTTCTGTTGAATAACGATAAGTTGCTAATGTTAAATTGGTATGCGTTGGAGAAAATAGCTTACTGTAACTTAAACGATAACTTTGCCCTGCCATTTTAGGCAGTTGAGCAAATTCGGCATTTGAGTGAGTAACATCAAAAGAAATAGCTCCAATTGGTGTTGAAAAAGCTGTACCTAATAATACAGAGAAATATTGTTGTGTTCCTTGAGCTGAACTATAAGCCGTGAGGTAATTATTAATTCCTCGTTGATATTTACCCTGGATTAACCATGGAGTTAATTTAACGTTTGAATCGCGAAATTGTCCTAAAGTGAGTGAATATCGACTCATTTGCGGGCGCAGCATTTCAATGACAGAAGCATAGGGAATAGCGAATTTCTGAATTACGCCATTAGATTCAATTACCGAAACTTGTAGCTCGCCTCCAAATCCTGTTGGATAGAGATCATTAATTTCAAAGTTTCCAGGCGGTACTGTTGTCTGATAGATTAAGTTACCTTGTTGTCTAACCTCGACTTTTGCATTGGTTTTTGCATAACCTCGGATTCTTGGAGCATAACCCACCATACTATTTGGAAGCATTCGGTCATCACTTGAAATATTTACGCCGCGATAGGGTAAGGAGTCGATAAAATCACTATTAGTAAAATAATCTCCTAAGGTCACAACACCATGAATTTGGGGAAAGGCCTTTTGTACATATGTATTTGTTGATGTATAAGAAGAATTATTGGATTGAGAGCTGGACTGGCTTTGCCATTTCCATTGTCCATTATGGCGAAACTGCCAACTTGCTAAATTCGCTCCAAGATTTGTTCCCATAAAAGCATATGTATTTTCACGCTGTTCATTCACTATTCGATATGCTGTTGCGTTATAAGTTAAAAAAGCCGCGTTAATACCGCGATCCCACAAGTGTGGATCGATATAGCCCTGCGCATTTTTTTCTAAGACTGCTTGCGGAATTGAAATATCAAGTCTTAAACGGGAACTATCAAATAAATAAAAAGCATTATCTATCCATGAAGCGAGAGCTTTGCACGAAGCCGATGAAGTAGAAGCTTTTTGACTCAAAACATCAGCTTTTACACCATATTCAAATAACATGGCTTCTGTAAAACATGTTTCAGCATTTGTGTTGGGAGTTAGGGCATTAAATTGCATGCGCCGCTTACCTAGCCATTGACCATTAACATAGACATCTAAGCTGTATTCACCAGGTAAGATCGGGTTTCCGTATTTGAAGCGAGCTATATCAATTTTTTGTGCGTTACCGACTAAGAAATTACTATCAAATTCGGCTTTTGAGAAATGTGAAACATCAGTATTGTTTTCAGCATATGCAGCCACAGACATGAATAACGTAATACTTGATACGATGTAACAAGTAAAAGGGCTTTTTAAACATATATAAGGTATAAACCATTTAGACATAGTTTTAGAGCCTATTCATGATAGGTAGTTAAATTTTCTTAAGTAATACAGTGAGGTTAGAACTTTATTTGGTGCTCAACTCGTCCACCGTAATCATTGATATATACAAAACTCATATCTGCTAAGTTTTTATTTTTTAGTTTTATTTTATCCTCTGAAAAAGGGGCAATCATTATACCTTGCTGTAATAAGTCTGTTTTATGACCTTCACTTGTTTGAAAAATTGAAGTAATAGTGAGGAAAAACGGCGTAGGATTTTTTATTGCTATATATTGATCATTTATTTTCCATTCGACTTTGTCACTGAGTTGATCAATATTTTCTTTTAGGTCTATAGGACGATAAAAGAATTTAATTCTTGAGCGAACAGCAAGTTGCAAAAAATTATTAGAGGTAGAAGTGGCTTGGTCTTTTTGTTGAGTTTTCCCTTCCGGTTTAGGAGGTATATCTAAAACATTAAGCCAAAAAATCGATTCTTGTTGCTGGCTAAGTTGAGATGAGGTTGGTAAAGCTGTAATTCTTAAGGTTTGTCCCTTAGTTGCTTCTACCCGCGAAATCGGTGGTGTAATAATGAAGGGGACATTTGCTTCATCGGGTGTTGACTTGGCATTTCCATCATCAATCCATGCTTGGACAAGAGACGGGGCAGTACCGTTATTACTCAGTTGTAATGTCATTTCACGTGCATTTGAAGGATAAATGACACGTGTACCATGTAAAACAATTTCAGCATGACCTGTAGTAGTTAGTACTGCCTGTAGGCAAACTAATCCCCAAAAAAATTTACGACCACGAAAAAGCATGAGTCATATTCTCAATAATAAATAATAGGTAGGAGATAGCTTCTATTCATGAATAGAAGCTTCAATTTTAATTTTATTGATAAATAATCGTGTATTTTACTTGCGATGTTACCGTACCAGCAGTAGAAGCACCTGTAGCATAATATTCAGCATAATAGTTAAGGTCAGCACTACCACCTGCTGAAACATTTACCCATTGTGAATTAGTCTGTGTTTCATTGGTGCTTGTAGCAAGTACAGGAATCACAGCATTATTACTGCCAAGTAATTGAATATTCACATTTGTTGCTGCACCAGAGGTGGCTTGGTTTAATAACCGACCTGTATTAAAGTCAACGGTAGCACCGGGTTCAAAATAAGTTGCAACCTTACCTGCAGCGGCACAGTTCGTTAAGTTAATTTGAAAAGGCGTACGACCAGCCACATCACCTGCATTCTTTAAGGTTTGAGATGAAACGGTAGGTAAATTGATTGTTAAATTTTTATCTCCAGTATCAATAGTACAAGTATTATCCGTAACAAGACCATTAATAGTAATTGTGCCATCTGCAGCTTGTGCATTTGCTATATTTAAGAGAGAAACAGCCGCCATAAAAATAAATTTTTTCATAAAATCCCCAGAATAGCCCTTTAAAATAAAATCCATTACTTTTCAGTAAGTTTATTCTGATTAAGTAAGGCAAAGGAAATATATCATTTTTCAATCAAAAAACAAGAAAAACATTATATTTATATATATTTTGATCAATTAATTTTTATTAAGAGCGAATGGGTGAGATATTTTTTATCATTTGGTAAAATAATTAACTACTATTTCATTAAAATAAAAATTAAAAACTTAAAATATTTAAGTGATTGTATTTTATTAAATTAATTTAAATTTAAAATATTTTTTTATTATAAAATTGCTAAATATGGTGTTAAGTTATTGTTTTTAAATATTAAATTTATTTTTTATTTAACTTGTGAAATAATTTATTTTTTTAAGAATTTTTTAAGATTCAATTCCTACTGTTTTAGTTGTAATTTAATAAAAGATAATCTGGAGTTCAGTTCCATGAATAGTATGAAGTATAGCTATAAACCTAATTACTTTTTCTTTGCTCATAAATTAGTTTTATTTTTAAAGGATTATCTCATTAAGCATCCGACGGAACAGCAAACAACCTTTAACTTGCAAACGATTTATGACATCTTTAGTCATGATCTTGCTTCGAGTACGACGAACCTTGAAGGTATTTTAAATATTGCAGATGAATATGTCTTTGAAACAGAAGATGGCTTACTTCCACTAATCAGTAAGCATTCAGTCAATCTCAAAAATCATGTGCTTTCTTTAGAATTTTCACCTCAAGCTTTGGCAAGTCTATTGTCGGGGCGTTCGTTGGTAAATCCTAAAGCAGCTTAGATTTTCTTTTAAGGTAGAGTGAACTCATATAAAATTCATAAAATTTATTTTTAAGAGTTATTTATGAGTAAAGACTTTAAAGCTTTAACTTATATTGCGGATGATAATATATCAGATACAGTAACTTGGCTCTTACACCATCAAGATGTTTTTGATTCTTTTAATTTTGATGTGTTGAGTCAAGAGTTCACAGTAACGCATGCGGCAGGCAGGGATATTATTCGAGTCGGAACTTTCCTGAATGCCACTTACGGGATATTAGTAACTTCTATATAAATGAAAAAAGCCCTGAATGATCAGGGCTTTTAAATTTTTAAGTGTTAAGTTAAGCACTCATTGCATCTACTGATAAATCGGCAACCGTTGGTTTTGGTTTTTCAGCAGTTAAACCTAATTTATTAAATAACGCTTGGTCTTTACCTTCACCAGCATTTGGTGTGGTCAGCAATTTATCGCCAGAGAATAATGAGTTTGCACCAGCCATAAATGCTAAGGCTTGGTCTGAATCACTTAATGATTCGCGCCCTGCAGAGAGACGGATATAACTATGTGGCATGATAATACGTGCAACAGCAATAGTACGGATCCATTCAATGACATCAAGCTTTTCAACATCGGCTAAAGGCGTTCCTTCAATAGGAACAAGCATGTTGATTGGCACAGATTCAGGGTGAATTGGTAGGGTAGCGAGTTCATGTAATAAACCAATTCGGTCTTCACGACTTTCGCCTAAACCTACAATACCGCCACTACAAACTTTCATACCAGCTTGACGAACATAATCAAGTGTATTTAAACGATCATCAAAAGTACGGGTACTAATGATGTGAGAATAATACTCGCGAGATGTATCTAGATTGTGGTTGTAATAATCTAAACCAGCAACTTTTAGGCGTTCTGCTTGAGATTGGTTAAGCATACCTAAAGTCATACAGGTTTCCATACCCAATGCTTTGACTTCGCGTACCATTTCTAAAACATAAGGCATATCGCGCTCATGTGGGTTACGCCAAGCAGCACCCATACAAAAACGTGAAGAACCTGAATCTTTGGCAGCTTTCGCTTCACTAATCACTTTTTCAACAGCAATACGTTTTTCTGCTTCTAATTTTGATTCGTAATGTGCCGATTGTGAGCAGTATTTGCAATCTTCAGGACATTTACCCGTTTTAATAGATAAAAGGGTACTGACCTGAATCGAATTGGCAGTGAAGTGCTCACGATGTACTTGCTGAGCCTTGAAAACTAAATCCAAAAAAGGTTGTTCATATAAAGCTTGGATTTCTTCACGATTCCAATCATTACGTAGAGTCATTGTCATATCCATGATGATGGCATTAATTCACTACACATAATCATACAGAATTCGTATTAAAGCTATAGGGCAAAAAACATCATTTTTTTAATTTGATGGCTGAACTTGGCTGAGTTGTTGTTCAATTGCCCAATCAATATGCACATTGACAATTTCGTCATGTAAATTCTTGCCATTTTGTAGCTGATCTACAATTTCTTTTGAATAAGGTGCGTTGCCTAAACCGATGGCAATATTACGTTTAAATGATTGATAACCTGTTCGGCGAATAGGGCTACCTTCTGTATTGGCTAAAAAAGTGGCTTCATCCCACTGCCAGATATCAAGCAGACTAATATGATCTAATCCATGTCTAGGGTTGAAATCGGTAATAGAAGCTTTTTTTGCAAAGCTGTTCCATGGGCAGATTAACTGACAGTCATCACAACCAAAAATTCGATTACCAATGCCTGCACGTAACTCTTCAGCAATAATTCCTTTATATTCGATAGTTAAGTATGCAATACAACGTCTGGCATCTAGCATATAAGGCTCGACAATCGCTTGTGTCGGGCAAATATCGATACACGCGCTACAAGAACCACAATGTGCTGTTGCCGGTGCGTCAAAAGGTAAGTCAAGGGATGTAAATAGCTCGCCTAATACAAAAAAAGACCCTGATTTTTTATGAATAAGTAAAGTATGTTTGCCTGTCCACCCCATTCCAGCACTTTCAGCTAATGATTTTTCAAAAATAGGCGCTGAGTCTGCAAAAGGACGAGATTCAAAATCTCCGACTTTTTCACGAATCCTTGTAGCTAAGGTTTTCAATCTACCACGCATGACTTTATGGTAGTCACGGCCACGTGCATAACGGGCGATAATGGCCGAGTTTGGTTCGAAAGGTACATATCGGGGTTTTGGAGATTCCACAAGATAATTCATACGGACACAAATAATACTTTTTGTGCCAGGAACTAATAATTTTGGATCAGCTCGCTTTTCTAGATTTTCTTCTAAATAGGTCATGTCTGCATGATAACCACGTTCTAGATACTCCAAAAAACGTGGCATTTGCTCTTGAGCATCTGGTTTGGCAATGACACAATCAGCAAAACCTAATTCTAATGCTTGAGCTTTGATCCATGCTTTTAATTCATGCGGATCAAGTTGTTGCACTGCAATGCGTGATGTGTCGGAAGATGTCATAAACCAAAATGCAAGAGGATAATAATATGCAGGCGGTAGTTTACCATAGCGATGATATTCGAGCATGGGAGCAGCGTTGGTTTGCTGCACAAAACTCTTCATTAGGGTTAATGCAACAAGCAGCTTGGTCAATTGCTCAGCAGCTTATTGAACTTTTTAAAGATCAGACTATCCCTAATATTGCTGTTTGGTGTGGACAGGGCAATAACGCGGGTGATGGTTACTTTATAGCAAGTTACCTTAAACAAGCTGGATTTCAGGTTGAAATATTTGCGGCTCAATTGGGCGAGTCAAATGATTTACATTGTGCAGCGCAATTCGCTAAAGAAATGAAAGTCCAAATTCATTCAAACTTTGATGTGGAAAGAACATTCGATTGCCATATTGATGCGTTATTTGGCATAGGGTTAAATCGCGAATTAAATAGTGATTGGCAACAAGCGATTCAAAAGTTTAATAAACAAGTAGGCCTAAAAATTTCGATTGATATACCGAGTGGTTTACAAGCAAATACAGGACAAGTCTTACCTTTCGCAGTGAGAGCTGATCATACCTTTACCGTTTTGGGGCTTAAAGCAGGATTATTCACAGGACTAGGTAAAGAATATGTTGGAAAAATTCATTTAATTAATCTAATTCCTATAGACCACGAGTTGAAACCTGTGGCTTATTTGGCTCCCACAAATATTAAACTTCCTCAGCGTATGGCATTCGGGCATAAGGGAAGTTACGGGCATATTTTAGTGATTGGTGGACATGAGCAAATGGGTGGAGCAGTCATTATGGCTGCTGAAGCTGCCTTTTATGCGGGTGCAGGAAAAGTGACGGTGGTTTGTCATCGTAATCATCATCAAGCTATTTTGTCGCGGGCGCCTAATATTATGCTTCGTGATATTAATAGTTTAAATGAAAACAATATTAAAGATATTTTATCTCAGGTCGATGCAGTATGTTTTGGAATGGGGTTAGGGCGTGATGAGTGGGCTAACCAAATCTATCAGCAATGGTTTAATTTGTTAAATCAAAGTACACACCTAGAAACTGTTTTAGATGCTGATGCTTTGTGGTTTCTAGCAAAACAACCTGAAAAATTGGGTGCGCATATTTATGCGACGCCTCATCCGGGAGAAGCTGCTACCTTACTTGGTTCTTCTACAGCGCAAATTGAAAATGACCGCATTGCTGCAATTTATGCATTACAACAAAAATATGCAGGCCAGTGGGTACTTAAAGGTGCAGGTAGCCTAATTTTAGAGAATAACTTGTATATTTGTACACAAGGTAATGCTGGAATGGGAACGGGTGGAATGGGTGATGTGTTAGCAGGAATGATTGCAAGCCTAAAAGCCCAGTTCCACCAAGATATTGCGTTACATGAGATTGTTACCCTTCATGCCCAAGCAGGAGATCTTTTAGCTAAAAATGGTATGCGTGGCTTGCAGGCTTTTGAAATGAATCAGGCAATTACTCAAGTGGTAAACCAATAAATTTTTAACGTCTGCGACTGCTAGAGCGGCTTCGCCCACGTGCCATACCACCTAAGGCATTTAAAACAGACAGTTTACTCATACTTCCCGATGCATGAGCATGGCAAATAGCGGCAGCAAGAGCATCGGCTGCATCGGATTGAGGCTTAATCGTCAAATTAAGTAATCGCATGACCATCATTTGAACTTGCTCTTTATCGGCAGCACCATAACCAACCACAGATTGTTTAATTTGACGTGCAGTATATTCTGCAACTTGTAAATCTAAATTAACTAATGCGGCTATGGCAGCACCACGAGCTTGCCCCAGTTTTAAGGCAGAGTCTGGGTTTTGAGCCATAAAGACTTGCTCAACCGCAGCTTCAGTAGGGCCATGAAATTTCACAATGCGCTCAACGCCAGCAAAAATACGTTTTAAGCGTTCTGGCATTTCTTGAGTTTCTGTTCGGATTGTACCGGCATCAACAAAACGCAGTTTGCTACCATCTTTTTCAATGATTCCATAACCTGTTAAGCGTGAACCTGGGTCAATTCCAATAATCAATGCCATGTGAAGACTTATATAAGTAATTTAGAGAGTATTGTTACATAGCCAAAACGGTTATGCATGAGTAATTTAAAGAAAGCCGTGATGAATGGTTATTTTTCGGTTTTTATCTTACCCATCTATATTGTTTAAAATCATTTGATGTAATTCTATTTTAATGGAATACTTATCTATAATTTTGGAATTTACGTCTATGGTAGATGGAAGATATAAATATACGCATTGCGCAGCAAGTACGTGAACTACGTCTAGCGCGTGGATATACGCTAGATGTTCTTGCTACCCGATGTCAGGTAAGCCGTTCTGCAATTTCACTCATTGAAAGAGGTGAGGCAAGTCCAACAGCGGTTGTCCTTGAAAAACTGGCAAATGGTTTAGAGGTTCCTTTAACTCAGCTATTCGCCACCTCACAAAATAATCAGTCACCACAACCTATAGTTCGACGTATTCAACAATCAGAATGGAAAGACCCTGAAACAGGATATATTCGCCGTCAAGTCTCTCCTCCAAATTGGAAGTCTCCATTTCAAATTGTTGAAATTGAATTTCCAGCTCATGCCCGAATTACTTATGAAATTAATGAAACCTATAATGTTGTACAGCAACAGCTTTGGGTAGTTGAAGGGCAAATTGATATTCAATTAGGTGAAGCTTGTTATGCTTTAAGTAAAGGGGATTGCTTAGCAATGCAACTCAACCAACCTGTTATATACACTAATAATTCAGCTCAAATCGCTCGCTATATCTTAGTCGTCTCTAGTCAACTCGTATCTGCCGTTAAGGAATCTTTATGATCTATTCCCTCAATTCTAATTTTCGTTTAATTGATTGTAATGAAGCAGAACATGCAGCGGCTATATTAGAGATACTGAATGAGGCAATTATTAATTCTACAGCACTGTATGATTATGTACCGCGCTCAATTGATTCAATGAAAACATGGTTTTCAGTCAAAAGAGAACATGGTTTTCCAGTGATTGGTATTGTGGATGAGACAAGCAAGTTATTGGGTTTTGCGAGTTGGGGAACCTTTAGAGCTTTTCCTGCCTATAAATATACTGTTGAACATAGTATTTATATTCATCATGAACATCGTGGCAGCGGATTAAGCAAAATTCTAATGCAAGAATTGATTAAGCGCGCTCAAGAGGCCGATCTACATGTATTGATAGGTTGTATCGATGCAACCAACCAAGCGAGTATCGGTTTACATGAAAAAATGGGCTTTATCCATGCAGGTACTTTTAAGCAAGTAGGTTTTAAATTTGGCCAATGGTTAGATGCTGCTTTCTATCAGTTAAATTTAAATACACCACATACGCCAGTTGACGGATAAATAATAAGGTTTTCAAATTTCAAGTTTTAAAATAACCCAGCTTATAAGGATGAGTATAAGCTGGGCTATAAAGTTCAAATTATAAAATACCTAGCTGTTCTAATCCTTTATAAGCAATTTCTTTTCGAATAGAACTAGGTGTTCCTTTTTTCATTTCTAAATTGAGTGAGAACGCTACAATTTCTCCTTGTGGTTGAACGACCCAGCCTGTTAACCAGCCCACTTGAGGCTCCACATCCCATCCCCAACCGCTTTTAGCGTAAATTTTACGTCCGTTTTTTTCTTCTACGAACACCATAGATTGAACTTGTTCTTGTACATTTTTGCTAAAGGGAAGAGTTTTATGTGCTAATTCATAAGCAAACTGTGCTTCCTGTTGAGGCGTAATTTTGAGTGGACCTACAAGCCAAAAATCATCTACTTTTGAACCAATATCAGCATTACCGAAACCAATACGCTTGACCTCTTTAGACATAAGATCAAGGCCAATTCGTCGAGCTAGTTCTTGATACACAGGAATAGCAGAAGCTTTCATGGCTTCACCTAGAGTCATATCCTTTTCCCAATCAGGAAATAAACGCTTTTGTCCATCCCATTTAAACACTTCAGTTGTTGTTGCTTTATGATGTTCAAGACCAATTAAAGCATTTAGCATTTTAAAGGTAGATGCAGGGACATATTCGGTTGATGCCCTTTTTAGATGATTGCCATAAAGTTCCTCTGTATTTCCGCGCTTAATAACCAAAACACCTGTGGTCTGTGCTTGATCAAACAGAGATTTTATTTCTTTTGAATTTTGATGAGTAGAAATAGCGTGTATTTGCTGCTGTTGTACTGTATTGAAAGAACATGCTGACAAAAATATGGTACTAATGGCAAAGAAAAGAGCTTGTTTAATCATAAGGCTATGTTGGTTTAAAAGTATTATTCTTTAATTTAACTTGAATAGCGGTGCTTTTAGATAGAGAAAGTGTAAGCTATTTGCGTGAGTCGTCACTTAAATATCATTTTTTAATCCTTTAAAAGCCATACATATTCAAAAAAGCTAAGACTTTTTATTTGACTAAAAACTGATTGTGAGAGAGCTATACTGTTTAAATAGAGTAAAAAAATTAAAATCTGATAAAAGTCGCACTTGATAAACCAGATAGAGCACTCATTAATAATAAAGCATGTTTGTTTTTATCGAGTTAAAATCAAATGTACTCTAGTATTGCAGACTCTGGCTGATTCGATAGGGTTGGGGCAAATAAAACTGCAATGAATTTTCTTTTTGAGATAGATAAAGTTTTACATGAATTTACTTCTTATTGTAGTTCTGGGCGCGATTGTTGAAATTGCCGTATGGATTGGCGTAGCACAGTTCATCAGTGGATGGTATGTGTTCTTTTGGTTCATTTTTGCTTTCTTTATTGGTTTGGGGCTTATTCGCAGAAGTACTGCTGGTATCATGCCTCAATTACAACAAATGCAAATGACAGGCCAGCTTGGTAATGATCCGGCAGTAACTAAAAAACTTGCTTATGCTTTTGCAGGTTTCTTATTAATGTTGCCAGGTCTTGTTTCTGATGTGTTAGCTGTTTTAATTCTGATCCCTGGTGTTCAAACTGCTTTCCGTAATATAGCAATGAAAACTCTTGCAAAGCGCCAACAAGCTATGATGGAAAAAATGATGGGTAGTATGGGCGGTAATATGGGCGGACAAAACCCATTTGCTGATTTAATGCGCCAAATGCAAGATATGCAGAATCAACAAGGTGGAAGTAGTCAAGGTCAATACCGTGATTCAAGCATTATTGATGGTGAAGCTAGAGAAGTTACTCCAGATCATAAGAAAATTGAACATAAAAATAAGGACTAATAGTTACCTTATTTAAAGGCCTAAACCTCCAGAGTTTAGGCCTTTTTTATTTTAAGTAGATATATATTATTTATTTAGAGACTCTTCAGTCCCGCTAAGATCTTTTTGAGCCAATTCAGTTTGCTCTTGTTGTGGTTTTGTTGGAGGTTGATATTTGTTGGAAGCTAAGGCAGTTTGCTTATTTTCTGATTGTTGATAACCTCGACTTCTGTTGGCTCTTTCGCGAAAGCCACCTTTATTAATGAGCTTTGTATGTGACATGCATTTGCCTCAAATGTGAGATTATTCGCTTATTTTAACAAATTAGACAAAATATCAAAATAAGAAAAATAGTCCTATAAAAATAATATTTAACTTATATTTTTGTTTTTATGAAATATTTTTTAATTGACTCAATTGTTCATCTAGATTGAATTATCTTTTCATTTCACATAGGATAAATATAAAGGATGTATAAATTAAAAAATGTAGCAAACCTATTAAAACAACAACGGTTGAAATGAGGGAAGGAGGGTTACCTATGCTATATCAATACCATTGTGCGTGTTGCGACAAAGTTGTGGCATCAACAGATAAATCATGCCCATACTGTGGCTCACAACATATTCGAAGTCCTTATGGCTTATGGATGTTTTGTGTGATGGCTTGTCTAGCGGTTGTCGTTGTATTTAAAGTTGTCCATATCTATATCCAGAACCATCAAGATACTCCTACGCAGTCAACATTACTTGATGTGTTAAATCAGGATGATAAAACGACAAGACAATAGACTTTGATTACAGCTATAAATGATATGGCGTCAAGGATGATTGCTAGAAGACCAAACCCTACATACTATAGAGTTTAAAATATAAAAAAGCCCGCTCAAACGCGGGCTTTTTTTATGACGGCAAATTAGAGGCCAGCAGCATCTTTAAGGGCATCAACTTTATCAGTTTTTTCCCAAGTAAATGCAGAGTCTGAACCTTCACGACCAAAGTGGCCATAAGCCGCAGTTTGTTTGTACATTGGTTGAATAAGGTTCAACATACGAGTAATACCAAACGGTCTTAAATCGAAGTGGTCACGTACAAGTTGAATAATCAACTCATCAGAAACTTTTGCTGTACCAAAGGTATTAATTGAAATCGAAGTAGGTTCTGCTACACCAATGGCATAACTCACTTGAATCTCACATTTGTCAGCAAGACCGGCAGCTACAATATTTTTTGCAACATAACGACCTGCATAAGCAGCAGAACGGTCAACTTTAGATGGGTCTTTACCAGAGAAAGCACCACCGCCGTGACGAGCCATACCACCGTATGTATCAACAATAATTTTACGACCTGTTAAACCACAGTCACCTACAGGTCCGCCAATTACGAACATACCTGTTGGGTTAATATGGAATTTAGTTGCTGCATGGAACATTTCAGCAGGGATGATCGGTTTGATAATTTCTTCGATAACCGCTTCTTTAAGCTGGCTTTGAGTAATTTCAGGATCGTGCTGAGTAGATAAAACAACAGCATCTAAACGTACAGGCTTGCCATTTTCATATGCAAAAGTAACTTGGCTTTTTGCATCTGGACGTAACCATGGAAGTGCACCTGAACGGCGAAGTTCAGCTTGACGCTCCATTAAACGGTGAGCATAAGAAATCGGCGCAGGCATAAGCACGTCTGTTTCACGGCTTGCATAACCGAACATTAGACCTTGGTCACCAGCACCTTGGTCTTCAGGTTTTTGACGGTCTACACCTTGAGCAATTTCAGGTGATTGTTTACCGATCATATTGATTACAGCACACGTTGATCCATCAAAGCCAAGATCAGAGTGGTGGTAACCAATACCGTTAACAGTATTACGAACAACAGCTTCAACATCAATATTAGCAGTCGTTGTCACTTCACCTGCAAGTACAACAGCGCCTGTTTTTACCAGTGTTTCACAAGCAACACGTGCGTATGGGTCTTCTTTTAAGATTGCATCCAAAATAGCGTCGCTAATTTGGTCGGCCATTTTATCGGGATGACCTTCGCTTACAGATTCCGAGGTAAAAACAGCGTACTCGCGCATGAAAGTCCTATCTTGGTTATTTCAAAAGACATAATATGTTACATCGACTTGAGCTTGAGGACCAGTTCATACTGACTAAAAAGCATGAATTTATTTCATTTATAGTGTGTTTTAATTGATAAGTGTATTAGTAAAATTGATATAGAGGGTTATAATTTAAAGTATTTATATTTTAACAACTTGTTGCTAGTGTGTTTTTTAGACATGTAAATCAATAAAAAGATTCTATCTGAAAATTTGGACTTTAAAGAAAACTAATACGATCAGCTTATGCAAGATGAGGGGAAGATTTTAACTATATATCAAAAACTAACAGGGGAAATACTTTGAAATTTGAGCACTCTGCAGAGAAATAAGCATTGTTTTATATAACTTAAGGATTCAAATGTTTTTTGTGTAACCAAGAAATGGTTAAAAATAAAGAAATATACCATGTTGGGGTTTACCCTCAGCCTTTTTTTTAAGACAATATAGCGGCATTGAATGGTTATTCATCTTCTTCTTTTCATCAATCTATTAAAATTGGATTCTGATCTATGACGACCCCTTTAAACGAACGTCGTATTGCAAATGCAATTCGTGTATTGGCAATGGATGCTGTGCAACAGGCAAACTCAGGGCATCCAGGTGCTCCAATGGGGATGGCAGATATTGCTGACGTCGTCTGGCGTGAGTTTTTAAATCACAACCCAACAAATCCACAATGGGCAAACCGTGACCGTTTCGTTTTATCAAATGGCCATGGGTCAATGTTGCAATACGCTTTGCTTCATTTAACAGGTTATGATCTTTCAATTGAAGATTTAAAACAGTTCCGTCAATTGCATTCTAGAACTCCTGGTCACCCTGAATATGGCTATGCACCGGGTGTAGAGACGACAACTGGTCCTTTAGGTCAAGGTATTGCTAATGCTGTTGGTTTTGCTTTAGCAGAAAAAACATTGGCTGCTCAATTTAATAAAGATGATTTAAAAGTTGTTGACCATTTCACTTACTGTTTCTTAGGTGATGGCTGTTTAATGGAAGGTATTTCTCATGAAGTATGTTCTTTAGCTGGCACATTACAACTTGGTAAATTGATTGCTTATTATGATGATAATGGTATTTCAATTGATGGTGAAGTAGAAGGCTGGTTCAGTGATGATACAGAAGAGCGTTTCAAAGCCTATGGTTGGCAAGTTCTTCGTGTAGATGGTCATGACGCTGATGCGATTCGTCAAGCGACAATCGAAGCAAAAGCTGAAACTCAAAAACCAACAATCATTATGTGTAAAACCATTATTGGTTTAGGTTCACCAAATAAACAAGGTAAAGAAGACTGTCATGGTGCGCCATTAGGTAAAGATGAGATTACTTTAACTCGTGAAGCATTAGGCTGGAACGAAGAAGCATTTGTTATTCCTGCTGATGTATATGCTGCATGGGATGCGAAAGCAAAAGGTAGCGAGTCTGAAGCGGCTTGGAATGCGGTATTTGCACAATATCAAGCAAAATATCCAACTGAAGCAGCTGAGTTACTTCGTCGTATTAGTGGTGATTTACCAGCAGAATTTGCAGCGCAAGCAGATGCTTTCATTCGTGAAACAAATGCGAAAGGCGAGACAATCGCAACACGTAAAGCAAGCCAAAATACATTACAAGCATTTGGTCCTTTATTACCTGAATTGTTAGGTGGTTCGGCTGACTTAGCTGGTTCTAACCTAACACTTTGGAAAGGTTGCCAAGGTATTCAAGAAAACCCAGCGGGTAACTATGTATACTATGGCGTACGTGAATTTGGTATGACTGCAATCGCTAATGGCGTTGCATTACATGGTGGTTTCGTTCCTTACGTTGCAACATTCTTAATGTTTATGGAATATGCACGTAATGCAGTACGTATGTCTGCATTAATGAAACAACGTGTAATTCATGTTTATACACATGACTCAATTGGTCTAGGTGAAGATGGTCCAACTCACCAACCGATTGAACAAATTGCTTCATTACGTGGTACACCTAACTTAAATACATGGCGTCCTGCAGATACTGTAGAAACTGCAATTGCTTGGAAATCTGCTTTAGAACGCAAAGACGGTCCTACAGCACTTATTTTCTCTCGTCAAAACTTACCATTCCAAACACGTTCTGAAGAGCAAATTCAAAACGCTGCAAAAGGTGGTTATGTACTTGCTCAAGAAAAAGGCGAATTAAAAGCAATTATTATTGCAACTGGTTCTGAAATTTCTTTAGCAATGGAAGCTTATGCACAACTTGATGGTGTGCGTGTAGTTTCTATGCCATGTGCAGAAGAATTTATGAAACAAGATGCTGCATATCGTGAAGCAGTATTACCAGCTCATATTCGTGCGCGTGTTGCTGTTGAAGCGGCTCATGTTGATTACTGGTGGAAGTTTGTTGGTCTTGATGGCAAAGTAATTGGTATGACAACTTATGGTGAATCTGCACCAGCAAAAGATTTGTTCCAATTCTTTGGTATTACAACTGAAGCTGTTGTTGCAGCAGTAAAAGAATTAACTGCTTAAATATTAAAGTAGTGTAAAAAAGCGCTCCTAGTGGAGCGCTTTTTTATTTAAGATTTTAAATGCTAAGTTCTGTTTGGATATTAATCTGAGAGGTTAATAATTTATGAATAGGGCTGTTCTCGGCAACTTTTAATAAGCGCTTGTGTTGATCTTCAGTAAAATCACCTTTGAGTATGATTTTTCGTTCAATATTATTTTGGCCTGCTTGTGGGTCACCATTGGGGTTTAATGCTAAATCCACTTGAACATGATCTAGCTTAATACCTTTATGGTTTGCATACATTTCTAATGTAATGGTGGTACAAGCACCTAAAGCAGATAATAAAATCTGAACTGGGTTTGGAGCAGTATCTAGGCCACCTTTATCAGTTGGTTCATCTGCAAACCATTGATGACCTGAAGGATCGGTGAGAGTTACTCGATATGGGGTAGAAGTACTTTGTGCTTGAGCAGTATTAGCCATGTTTTACCTTATTATGAATTAATAAATTTGAAGTAAAAATGAAATTCTTGAGTTCGAACACGGTATGACAGTACCGCCACTTTATAATATTAGTTTTAAATAATAACTGTAACGCTTTTATTGTTGCATGGATGAAACATATCGTTTTATAAAGAATAGTGAATTAAATTACTTGATGTATACACTAACGACTATATCAATAAAGGATACGAAAAATGCATCTTAAAACATTAAGCTTCGGTTTGGCAGCAGCATTAGCTAGTTCAGTTACTTTAGCTGCACCAGTAGACTACAAAATTGACCCAACACATACAGCTACTGTTTTCTCATGGAATCACTTTGGTTTCTCTACTCCAAGTGCTAACTTCTCGGATATTCAAGGTGTAATTAAAGTTGATAATGCAAAACCAGCAAATTCGTCTGTAAACGTAACTATTCCTTTAAGCAGCGTAAATACAAACGTGCCTGCTTTAGATAAAGAATTCCAAGAAGAAGCTTGGTTTAATGCGGCTAAATATCCAAACATTACTTTTAAAAGTACTAAAGTTGAAACCAAAGACAAAAAGCACTTTAAAATTACGGGTGACTTAACTGTTAAGGGTGTAACTAAGCCTGTTGTACTTGACGCTGTTTTAAACAAGCAGGGCGAACACCCAATGGCGAAAGTTCCAGCGATTGGCTTTAATGCTACAACTTCATTCAAGCGTTCTGACTTCGGTTTAGGTAACTATGTCCCTAATGTAGGCGATAAGATCACTGTAAATATTACGACTGAAGCAACTGCTGCTAGTGCAACTAAAAAATAAGTTATAAGTTTTCTAAAAAAAGCTCTCAAATATGAGGGCTTTTTTTATTTAGGCTGATTCTTTTTTATCCGGATCTATAAATACTAAAGGCGCTGAAGGATCGATATTTCTTTTCTGAGATTTTTCTCTTAAAAATTGATAAGTAGGGACTTTCCTTTTTGCCTGATCACGTAATTTCTTTTTAATATAAAGCACCAGAGCAAAACACGTGGTGGCTACGGTCAGCATCATGCCATTCATATAACTCATGATTGAGCTTACATAACCAATGGTCGTTAAACGATGCATCATCCGTTCAACTTGGGTACTACTTTCAATGCCGGTAATTGCCCAGCTACATAGATGTTCACAGTTATTAATAATGAGATGGTAGTGATTTTCGTGCATACGCGAACGCATGCGGCGAACCACAATTTTCCCTTTATAACGTGGTCTGTCATATGAACGGACGTGTATTGTTTTTCCATGTGAGAATGCATCTATTGAGGTGATTTCAATTGGACGTTTTTTGATGAAATGAGCTAATCCAGAATAATGGATAACTCGACCTCTCCCTGCATATATACCATGATGGCTATAGCCGAGATGCTTTACGATGAGGTGAGCCCCTAAAGGGTAGCGTTTATTCGGTTGTTGCATGTTTACGCTGATCCAATAAAGTGTAAATGGCTTTTATTGAAAAGCTACTAAACATTATAACCAATATCAGCAATTTGGAGTGTATTGATTACGTCGAATGAATGAGTTTGATGCATATCCAATCTATTCATATTTCTTGTATATAATTTAGTTACTTAATATGAAGGAAAAATGTCATGTCAGGTGTTATTCAATGAAATGGGTAGTTGGGTGCTTCGCTTTGTATGGGCTTTTGTTTCAGGCCGCATATGCTATAGATTACCAGCAGGTTCAAACGGTAGAAGGTGATCAATACGAGGTAGTTTCGATCAACGATTTTAAAGCATTGCGCTTATTTTTAAAAAACCCTCATAATCACCAATATTACAAAAGCTTTAACACTATTCAGGAACAATTAAAACAATGTGAGCAACTTAGCTTCGCAATGAATGCAGGAATGTTTCATTTAGGGTTTTCTCCAGTAGGGTTGTATGTTGAACAGAGTAAGGTGATTCAGCCCCTAAATAAGAATAAAGGATTTGGAAATTTCTTTTTACAGCCGAATGGTGTGTTGGCTTGGAATAAAAAACAGGCCTTTGTTTTAACTACACAACAATATAGCCGAAAAAAATTGAAAGTTGATTATGCAACTCAATCAGGTCCGATGTTAATTATTGATGGAAAGATAAATTCCCTTTTTTTACCAGATTCCCAATCAAAGAAAATTCGTAATGGTATTGGTATTCGAGATAATAAACTCTACTTTGTAATATCGAAGAATAGCGTGAGTTTCTACAATTTTGCCGAGTTCTTCCAAAGAAACCTTAAAGTAGAGCAGGCTTTATATCTGGATGGCTCTATTTCTAGTTTATATGTGCAAATGAACAAGCGGAATGATGACCAATTTGAATTGGGTCCAATGGTGGGCTGGGTAGATCAATCGAGTTGTGGAATAAAGTGAAATGAAACGTAAAAAAGCCAGTACAAGACTGGCTTTTTAATTAATGAATAGATGGTTTTTGAGTGACTTCATTTAACTCTTTTCGGCTATAACCACGGGAAATAAGAACTCTTTTAATTCCCTTAATGACATCTTCATCTGTTGCTTGTGCTAGTGCACTTAGAAGTTGTTCATTAGTTTTACATGAGCAGTCATTTTCAACACAAGCAGTCTGGTTTTTATGCTCGTTATGCTGTTGATCTGCTAAGAACAGCTTTTGCCAAAAACTCATAGAGCCTTCATATACAACCTAACATAGCTCGAAATATAGCCAATTTAAAATAAAATACAAGACTCTATAAGTGATAAATCCACCAGTTGAACTCGAGAATTTTCGATAGGAATGCTTGAGTTAAACGAAATTATGACACACAGATGACTTGATATTTTTTGAAAATTTAAATACTTAAATAAAAAAACTTTAAAAAATAAGGAGGTATATAACCTCCTTATTTAAAAATTTACAATGAAAGATTTTGTTTAAATCTTCTCAAGTAAAACACCAGACTCTACATGATGTGTATAAGGGAACTGATCAAATAAAGCGAATTTAGTCACTCGATGAGTTTGACTTAGTGTTTTTAAATTTTCATATAAAGTGTCAGGGTTACATGAAATGTAGATAATACTTTCAAAACCTTGTAAAAGTTTTAAAGTCTCATCGTCAATTCCTGCGCGTGGAGGATCTACAAATACCGTATCAAAGTCATAACTTTGAATATCAATATTTGCTTCTTGTAGACGACGGAATTCTCGTTCACCTTGATAAGCCTGAGTAAACTCTTCAGCAGATAGACGTGCTACCTGAATATTATCAATCTGGTTCTGTTCGATATTCCATTGAGCTGCATAAACAGATGATTTTGCAAGTTCAGTAGCCAGTACTCGTTCAAATTTTAAAGACAGTGGAAGGGTAAAATTACCATTACCACAATAGAGTTCTAATAAGTGTTTTTTCGATCCTTCAGCTGCATCACATGCCCATTGCAGCATTTTTTTGCAAACTTGAGCATTAGGCTGGGTAAAGCTACTTTCGATTTGTTTATATTTAAAAGAACGATTTAAAATTTCAAATTCTTCAACGACGAAATCATCGCCAATAGTAATTTTCTGGCCACGACTACGGCCCATAATTTTAATATCTAATTTTTCAGCAAGCGCTTTAGCGGCTTGTTCCCATTCCTGATCCAGTTTACGGTGATAGATTAAGGTAACTAACATTTCTCCGCTAAGAGTTGCGAGAAAATCAGCTTCAAATAAACGATTAGAAAGCTTAGGTTCAGTTTTAAGTTCTTCCAAAAGTTTTGGCATTAAATTATTGATGCTTTGATCTGCAATAGGAAATTCATCAATACGTACAACAGTTTTTTGCTTGTCGTCATCATTACGCTCAAACATGGCATAGAACATATCATTTTCTGTGTGCCAGATACGAAATTCAGCACGCATACGGAAATGTTGTTCAGGTGATTCAAACACTTCTAATGTAGGTGGTGTAAATTCAGAAAATTGAGTAGTAATGCGGTCAATTTTAGCTTGAAGTTGTTGACGATAAGAAGAGGTCATAGACAATGAAAATTTAGACAGAATCAAATAGTGAATGGTATCAAAAAAATTGAACTTGCAGGAGCCAATTTTAACCAGATATTTATAAGAGAAAGGAATGCTGAGACTAGGGTTGATTTAAAACGCGATTAATAAAATCTGATTTTACTGCTCTGTATTGATCGTGATCTAAATGGCTACACTGTAATTTTAATTGATTATATTCATTGACCAATATGGGTGACTCTATAAGTTTATTTTTAAATGTTAAGAAAAATGTGTATATTGAATCTGATACTACAATTTGAAAAGCAACGTCATCGTTGTTGAGTGACTCGAGCATACAAAGCTCATGTGTTCTTAGAGTATTTGGCTTTTCGATAAAGTTGAGTGTTTTTAGGCGTTCAATTGCGCATTCAAATTGCTCAGGCATAACTTCAATATAAATATCTAGATCACCTTTGGAAATTGCATTTGGAATAGCGGATGAACCAATATGCTCAATTTTGGCAAATGGTAGAAGGGCGCAAATAGCTTTGTGATATGAATTAAAAAGTTGAGCGCATCTTTGTTGATATTTTTCTGGTTCTAAAAAGACCATTATTAGAATCTCGAATTGATAAAGTTTATATATTTAATAATAGATTAGTTGATTAAATAAAAAAGCCCAAATACTGAGATTTGGGCTTTTTAGAAAGTTAGGTATTAATCAGTCATTGTCATTAAGCTTGCGTTACCACCAGCCGCAGCTGTATTCACACTAATTGCACGTTCAATCACTAAGCGCTCAAGTGGAATAGTTTCATTCGGCTCAACATGGGTAATACCAACAATTGCACCAGAACGAGTAGCAATCTCTTGCTGTAATGAGAAGATCTCTTCGCGATTACCATGATGTAAAACTGCATCAAAATCATCTGATGAGATGTTTTTAACTGTAGTAATTGCAGCAAGCACATCTTTTGGCAATGTTTGTTTGTATTTTGCCAACAATGGACTATTTGGCATTACGGCCGCTTGGCTACCCACTGCAAAAATTGCGAGCAACTGATGCAATTGATTTTGTTCTGTATCAGCGATTGAAAGAACACGATGACGCGGCAAAATAATATATTGGTTACTTTCCCCAGTAGGGCCTTGTAACTCATAGAATTTGCCAACACCAAATGGTTCGATATCACGATTAGCTTGCGGTAAATGCTGTTTCGCCCAATTTTGTAAGCTCTGATAAACCTCACGGTTAAAGCCTTCAAAAGCAGTTTGCTCAGTCTTCATGGCAAATGGTGTTGCCAATACTTTGTTTGAACAATGTTGCATTAAACGATACATGTAAAGCGGACCGCCAGCTTTTGGACCTGTACCAGATAGACCTTCACCACCAAATGGTTGAACACCAACAACAGCCCCAACAATATTGCGGTTGATATAAAGGTTACCCACTTCAGCATGCTGAATGACTGTTTGGATGGTTTCATCAATACGGGTATGTAGACCCATTGTTAAACCATAGCCTTTGGCATTAATTCGTGAAATGAGTTGTTCAAGCTCACCATACTTATAGGTAATGATGTGTAAAACTGGACCAAAAACTTCGCGTTGTAAGTCATCAAGATTAGGAAGTTCAATCGCTGTTGGTACAACAAAAGTTCCTTTATCTAATTCATTCTGGCTTGTTGCACCGAACATCAACTGATGTACCGGATAGCCTTTAGTCTTCATTTTTTGAATGTGCTGGTCAATCGTTTGTTTTGCTTCGTCATCAATAACAGGACCAATGTCAGTTTTTAAAATTGCAGGGTTACCTACGATCAACTGTTGCATTGCACCTTTAAGCATTTTAATCACGGTCGCAGCACTGTCTTCTTGTACACATAAAATACGTAAAGCAGAGCAACGTTGACCCGCGCTATCAAAAGCAGAACTTACAACATCGAGTACGACTTGTTCAGTTAATGCTGATGAGTCCACAATCATTGCATTTTGACCGCCAGTCTCTGCAATGAGAGGAATAGATTGGCCATTATCAGATAAACGTTTCGCAACAGTCTTCTGCAAAATTTTTGCAACTTCAGTCGAACCTGTAAACATGATGCCATCGATACGGCTATCTTGGCTAAGCTGAGCACCGACTGTCTCACCGCGACCAGGAAGTAGCTGTACAGCACCATGTGGAATACCGGCTTCGCATAAAATCTGAACTGCTTGAGCTGCGATTAATGGCGTTTGTTCAGCAGGTTTAGCAATAACACAGTTACCACTCACTAATGCTGCAGCAATTTGGCCAGAGAAAATTGCAAGAGGGAAGTTCCATGGGCTAATACAAAGTACCGTACCTAGAGGCTGAATAGCTGTATTTGCTGGTAGGTTTTCAACTTGAGTTGCGTAGTAACGTAAGAAGTCTACAGCTTCGCGAACTTCTGCAATCGCATTGGCATAAGTTTTACCGCTTTCACGGCAGAGTAAAACCATCAATTCTTGAATGCGGCTTTCCATAAGGTCAGCTGCACGTTTTAAGTATTCAGCACGCTGCTCTTTAGGTGTATTTGACCATTCAGATTGTGCTTGTTCCGCTGAGCTAAGTGCAATTTCGACATGCTTAAGATCAGCTTCTTGTACATAACCAACAATTTCATCATTTTGTGCTGGGTTTGTAATTGCAACATAATGACCTTGCTCTAATGAATCGTTATTTGCCAATAATGGATGGCTTTGCCAAACACGATTACGTAATTCTTGAGCTGTGCTATCTAGAGCTGCAAGTGGAGCATCATTTGCTAAATCATAGCCTTTAGAGTTTTTACGAAGTGTTCCGTACATATCTAAAGGTAGAGGAATTGATGGATGTTTTAAACCAATCGAACCTTCAAGTTTAGCTGCATTACGAATATCGTAAATTGGAGACTGAATAAGATCATCAACTTTAAGCGTTTTATCGGCAATACGGTTAACGAATGAAGTATTCGCGCCATTTTCAAGTAAACGACGAACTAAATAAGCCAACAAAGTTTCATGATTACCAACAGGAGCATAAATACGGCATGGCACGCCTAATTTATTTTGTTCACGTGGGCCCACAACTTGTTCATAAAGCGGTTCCCCCATGCCATGTAAACATTGGAACTCATATTGACCAGCATAATATTTGCTTGGATCAGCTAAATGATAGATTGTTGCCAATGTTTGAGCATTGTGAGTTGCAAATTGCGGATAGATAAATTCTGGCGCAGCAAGCAATTTTTTAGCACAAGCGATATAAGATAAATCTGTATGTACTTTACGAGTGAAGACAGGGTAGTCATCCATACCTTCGATTTGCGCTTTTTTAATTTCACTATCCCAATACGCACCTTTTACAAGACGGATCATGAGACGCTTTTGGCTGCGTTTAGCAAGGTCAATAATGTAATCAACCACGAAGAAACAGCGTTTTTGGTAAGCTTGAATAACGAAACCAATGCCTTTCCAATTTGCAAGTTCCGGCTCAAAGCAAAGACGTTCAAGTAACTCAAGAGAAATTTCTAAACGTTCAGATTCTTCTGCATCAATATTTAAACCAATATTGTATTTTTTAGCCAAAAGAGCGAGTTCAAATACTTTGCCGTAGAGTTCTTTATGAACACGTTCAATCTGCGCACGTTGATAGCGAGGATGTAAAGCAGAAAGCTTAATTGAAATACCCGGGCCATCATATACACCTTTGCCATTAGATGCTTTACCAATTGCATGAATGGCTTGTGTGTAATCGTTAAAGTAACGTTCAGCATCATGTTCGGTTAAAGCTGCTTCACCCAACATGTCATAAGAATAGCGGAACCCTTTATCTTCAAGCACTTTGGCATGGTCTACTGCTTCTTCAATGGTTTCACCAGTCACAAACTGTTCACCCATCATACGCATTGCAACATCAACGGCTTTACGAATAATACCACGACCACTACGTGCTAAAAGGCCAGTAAGTACACTTGAAAGACTAGTTTGCTTTGGAGTTTCCATCAGCTTACCAGTTAACATGAGACCCCATGCTGCAGCATTTACAAACATTAAGCTGCTTTGGCCAACGTGTTCTTTCCAGTTACCTTGATTGATCTTATCTCGAATAAGCAAATCACGTGTTGCTGAATCTGGAATACGAAGCAAAGCTTCAGCAAGACACATGAGTGCCACGCCTTCTTGTGAAGAAAGAGAAAATTCTTGTAATAACCCTTGAACAATACCTGCTTTACCCGAAGAGGTTTTACGTTCACGTAAATTATTGGCAAGATTAAAAGCAAGGTCATAAATTTTATGATCTAAATCATCAGATACCGCAGCAGCTTGTAATAGCTCTTCTACAGCTTCTGGTTCAGCACGTCGCCAAGCTGTATTGATGCGTTGTTCAAACTCACTTTTATCGTTGAATTCGGTGATATAGCCTTGGTGAGATTTATCCATTTGATGAAAAGTATCCATTGTGTTCATATCTGTTTCCGTCAACCAGCTCTCGTAAACTCATCTTGAGTAGAGAGGTTTAGATAATTTATCATTACAGAAGAAACACCGAATAACTCACTATATTTATCCCATTTTTTAGAGGAAAATTCAGATGAATGGCCCAATTTTAAGCCTTGACCGCACTGATTTAAAAATTTTGGATATTCTTCAAACAGATGGGCGAATTTCTAATAGTAAATTGGCGGAACTTGTTAACTTGTCACCAACAGCGGTGATGGCCCGAGTTCAGAAATTAACGAAAGATGAATTCATCTTAGGATATGAAGCTAAATTAAATCCGGTTAAGTTGAACGCAAATTTTTTGGTGTTCGTTGAGGTGTTATTAGATAAAACGACACCTAACGTTTTAGATGAGTTTATTGATGCTGTGGTTCACTATCCAGAAATTGTTGAATGTCATATGGTAAGTGGTGGTTTTGATTTTTTAATTAAATTACGTAGTGGCAGTATGGAGGAGTTTAGACGCATTGCAGGGCAGGTGCTGTGGCAATTGCCAGGGGTAAAAGAGACTCGTAGTTATCCAGTCATGCAAGTTGTAAAAGATACTTCAAAAATTAAAATTAAAACCAAAAATAAATAAAGGGGCCGAAGCCCCTTGATCTATTTCAATGAATTATACGCTTTCTTTGTAGAGTTCATCTGCTTTTTCGAAGCGTCCAGTTACTGTTGTATTTGGCGCTTTAGTTAAAAGACTCACTACAATGATACTGATAAATGCAAGGATAAAGCCTGGAATAATCTCGTAAACACCAGTGTCTGCGAAAAGGTTTTTCCAGCCAATAACTACTACTGCACCAACGATCATACCCGCTAAAGCGCCTTGTAAATTCATACGTTTCCAGAATAATGACAAGATAATAAGCGGACCAAACGCTGCACCGAAACCAGCCCATGCATAAGCAACGAGACCAAGAACTTTACTGTCTGGGTTTCCAGCAAGAACAATCGCAAGAATAGCAATCGCAAGAACCATAACACGGCCAACCCATACAAGCTCTTTTTGAGATGCATTTTTACGGATGAAACCTTTGTACAAATCTTCAGTTAACGCACTTGAACATACTAAAAGCTGACAGCTCAATGTACTCATCACGGCAGCCAAGATAGCAGCCAGAATGATACCTACAAGCCATGGATTGAATAAAATTTTAGTCAATTCCATAAATACAGTTTCAGGATTTTTGCTTACAACTGCTGCAAGTTCAGGGTGTTGTTGGAAATACGCAATACCAAAGAAACCAGCACCTACTGCACCGACTAAGCATAAAATCATCCACGTCATGCCAATACGGCGAGCAGCAGGAATTGATTTTACAGAGTCAGCAGCCATGAAACGCACAAGAATATGCGGTTGGCCAAAGTAACCTAGACCCCATGCCATTGAGGAGAGAACCGCCACTACACTTAAATCTGAGATGATATTAAACGCATGTGGACGAGCCGTTTCAATGAGCGTAACGAAATGGGTCGTATCTCCGATCGCAAGGTAAGTCACAATTGGAGTTAATAACAGGGCAAAAATCATTAAGCCAGCTTGGAAGGTATCGGTCCAGCTAATTGCTAAGAATCCACCAATACAAACATAACTGATGGTTGCAATAGCACTGAGCCAAATAGCTGTGTTGTAAGACATACCGAATAAATTTTCAAATAGACGGGCGCCCGCTACCATGCCTGAAGCACAGTAAATTGCAAAGAAAACCAAGATGATAACAGCAGAGAAAATACGAAGTACTTTTTTCTGATCGTCAAAACGGCTTGTAAAATAATCTGGCAAAGTCAGTGCATTATTTTGGATTTCAGTATGAACGCGTAATCGACCAGCAACCAGTAGCCAGTTAAGCCAAGCACCGATAATAAGACCAATTGCAATCCACGCTTCAGATAAACCAGAAAGATAAATCGCACCTGGTAAGCCCATGAGTAGCCAACCACTCATGTCTGATGCGCCTGCGGATAATGCAGTAACGAAACTGCCTAAACTACGACCACCGAGAATATAATCTGAGAAGTCGCTTGTAGCACGGTAGGCAAATAAGCCAATAAGTACCATTGCTACGATGTACACCATAAACATGATGAGGGTGGGATCAAAATAACTCATGATGGATGTGTGTCCTTATATCCATAATCCGTGATTGTAACCTAATCCAGGTCGCTGTTTTCTTGTACGGCATTCAAGAGGTTGAGATTCAACCACAAAAGATTTTTTTTGCTCTGTTATTTTTATATTGAACTTTTGTATCTTTGTGTAAGTAAAAATAAGTGGGTTTTTAAAAAGAAAAATTATAATATTAATCATTAACTTATAATTTTTTAATATTTATTTTTTAAAGATTTTATTGAAAATAAAAATATTTAAAAAAAAATAACTCTAAATTTAGTTACAACGTGCTTAGGTGATAAAGTTTTGTTGAGCAAAATTAGAACAATGTTAAAAAATTTTATCTAAAAAATAGTAATTTTTATTCAAATTAAATTTATTTAGTCCTTAAAAATAGCAATTAATTGGTTAAATTTTCAAAAAGTTCATGCATTCCTTGAGTCGCTGACATCTTTAATAATTCGTATTGTTGAGGAACACGTCCATGATCTGCATTTGGATCTATATAGTAGGCTTTACATTGATCTGAAATTTCATGTACTAAAGCCGCAACCGGATATACACTTAATGTGGACCCAATTACTATAAAAATATCTGCACTTTGCACTAATTTAATTGCTTCTTCATAAGCAGGTACAGCTTCACCAAACCAGACAACATGTGGACGCAACGGATAGCCATCTGGGCAGAAATCGTGTTCTAAATCTAGTTTCCAGCTATTAATTTCATAAAATTGAGTGGTAAATTGTGCATTCGGCCCCGAACTTTTTGCTAAACGAATATTTCCATGCAAATGTAAAACGTTAAAACTACCAGCTCTTTCATGTAAATCATCAATATTCTGAGTAATTACTTGTACGTCAAAATAATCTTGTAGTTTAGCAATATATTGATGAGCTTCGTTCGGCTGGGCTTCTAAAATATTTTTACGTCGCTCATTATAAAAGCGTTGAACTAGAGCAGGGTTCTTTTGCCATGCTTCAGGTGTGGCAACTTGTTGGATGTCGTAATTTTCCCATAAACCATTACTATCACGAAAAGTGCTGATTCCACTTTCGGCACTCATGCCTGCGCCTGAAAATACAACAAGTTTTGTCATAGAAGTCACCTATTCATACCACTAATTTTAAATAGATAAAGAAAAACCAGCTTAAGACTAAACTGGTTTTTATCAAATATTGAAAACGATGCCTATCTTTTATAAGCCAGCTTCATATTCTGAATTTGTTAAAAGTTTTTCAACATCTGCAATATTGTCTGGTTTAATTTTATAAATCCAGCCTTTACCATATGGGTCTTCATTTACAAAGTCAGGATCATCTTCAAGATCAGTATTCACTTCTACTACTGTACCTGACACCGGGGCGTGAATATCAGATGCAGTTTTAACTGATTCAACCACACCAGCTTGTTCGCCCGCGGTAACTTGGCTTCCAACTTCTGGAGTTTCAACGTAAACCAAATCGCCAAGTTCATCTTGTGCATGATCGGTAATCCCTGTAATAACAAGATCACCCTCAATCTTTACCCACTCGTGTGTACGTGCATACTTCAGTTCCGAAGGATGATTCATGGTAACTCCTTAAGCTTGTGTCCAATAGTTTTAAACATTATAAGTATGGGTCTTTACGCCAGTTGCTCGGGCTGCGGCCACTCCAGCGTTTAAAAGCACGGCTAAAATTTGCAACGTCCGAATAGCCAAGTTCATCTGCAATTTGTTCAAGACTATAGTCTGTACGTGAAAGCAAAGAAGTTGCGTGCCGATAGCGCACTTCATCAACCAATGTAGAAAAGGAAGTTCCTTCAGCCGCTAATTGACGCTTGAGCGTCCGATCTGACATATGTAGACATTCAGCTACATTTTCGATGCTTAAATAATGTTGTTCAGAATTACTTAAAATATCACGAACACGCATTGCTAAACGGCGGCGTTCACCTAAAGCAGAAAGTTCAGCTTCACATTGATTAATGGCAACTTGACTGGCGATTGGATCTGAATTGATTAATTTAAGTCCTAAGTATTTTTTATCAAAACTTGAAATTAAATGGGGTTGATTAAAGCGAATTGTGCTGCTTAATTTATTTCTATACTTTTCAAAGCCTTCTGGTTCAGGAAAGTCTAAATCTACATCGCCGGCTAAGTCTTCAATACCCGTAATCGCTTTGGCCATACTCATAATACCAATGGTCAAGCCTAAAACGATTTCTGTACGTAAGGGCTCAAGTTCAATATCACATTGTAATTGTAAGGTCGCTTTGGGGCCAAACGTTGAAAAATAGAGTTGTAAAAAGGGTAAGCGTAGTTGAATAAAGCGTGCTGCAAGAGCAATTGCTTCTGTAATATCCTTGGCTGTCATAATTGCATAGCCAATGAAGCCATGAATCGAAATACGCATTTGAGTACCAAGATGATAACCCAACGTAGTTTCACCAGTTAAATTAAGTGCATGTTTAACCAGTTCATTTGCTACAGGTGTAGAAATACGATAATCAGGATCGGCCAGTTGTTCACTAGTAAGATTAAATGGAGCAAATAATGTTTCATCGTTATATCCCCAACGTGAAACAACATCTAATAGCAATAAGCCATAGACTCCTGGAATACCCTGATCTTGACGAGCTGAGGTAATTTTCATATGCGTTCCATTGCTCTCATCAATTTGTCACATGCATTTCTTACACATCTTGTCATGAAATATAATCTGAGTTTATAAAAACTGTTAGACAATCATATCAACCATGTTTTAAACATTCTTTTTAAAGACAACAATTTTTGTTGTTGAAATAAGTAATACGTCACCATTTTGATTTAAGGCTTGCGTAACGTAACTTACAATACCACGATCCAATTTTGTTTTGGATGGTGTGATCGCTGAAATTTCAGCTTCAACATGAATTTTATCACCCGGTCGAGTAGGGCGTGGCCACCGTAAACTTGATTCCGAACCGATTAAGCCACCGTGAATCGGCATACATTCTGTCCATAACCGCATAGTAATTGCAGAAGTATGCCAACCACTAGCAGCGATCCCCTGAAAAATTGGATCGTGCTTAGCTTGCTCTTCATCTATATGGAAGGGTTGAGGGTCATATGAGCTTGCGAATTTTTTGATTTCATCTAAGGTAATTTCATATTCACGGCTAATGAAACGATCACCAATTTTCAAATCTTCTAAATAAAGCATTAATCTTGACCCTGTAATACTTTTTGCTCAATTAAGAAACCACCTGTTTGTCGCTTCCATAATTGTGCGTATATACCATTCTGCGCAATTAACTCTTCATGAGTTCCTTGTTCAGCAATTCGACCTTCATCAAGAACGATTAAACGGTCCATTTGTGCAATAGTAGATAAACGGTGAGCAATTGCAATAACGGTTTTATCAACCATCAGGTCATTTAAACTTGCCTGAATTGCTGCTTCAACTTCCGAATCTAATGCACTGGTTGCTTCATCTAAAATGAGAATAGGAGCATCTTTTAAGAATACTCGTGCAATAGCAATACGTTGTCTTTGACCACCAGAAAGTTTTACACCACGTTCACCTACCTGAGCGTTATAACCATTACGTCCTTTTAAATCAACTAATTGCGGTATAAATTCAGCAGCTTTGGCTTTATTTACAGCATTTTCCATATCTGCATCAGACGCATCTGGACGACCATACTTAATATTTTCTGCAACTGAGCGATGTAATAAAGAGGTATCTTGAGTAACTAAAGCAATATTGGCTCTTAGACTATCTTGAGTTACATCTTCAATATTTTGACCATCAATTAAAATTGCACCTTGTTTAAGATGGTAAAAATGTAAAAGTAACTGAATTAACGTCGACTTTCCTGCACCGGAACGTCCAACAATACCTATTTTTTCGCCTGCTTTAATATGTAAGTTGAAGTGATCAATTACATTTTTATTGTTATAAGCAAAGCTTACATCTTTAAATACAATCTCGCCTTTGGTGACGTTCAGTGATTTTGCGTCCGGTTTATCTTGAATATTGATTTTTTTACCTAATGTTTGCATACCATCTTGAATGGTGCCGACATTTTCAAATAAGGCTGACATATGCCACATCATGAATTCAGCCATACTATTAAGTTTTAAAATCATTGCAGTCGTTGCCGCGATAACACCTAATGCCGCTAAACCTTGAGTCCATAACCAAACAGAGGTACCAATTACACCTACAAACAAAACAGCAGACAACATATTAATGCTGACTTCAAAGAGAGTGCCTAAACGCATTTGAGCATAGACTGTAGTCATAAACTCTTTCATTGATGCTTTTGCATATTGGCTTTCACGACCAGCATGAGCAAATAATTTTACAGTTTGAATATTAGTGTACGCATCTGTTACGCGGCCAGTCATGATCGCTCTAGCATCGGCTTGTTGCTGAGAAACTTTACTTAAGCGAGGGATAAAGAACCATGCGCTTAATAAAAATAGACTTAACCAAACTAAAAGAGGAATAAGCAAAATTGGCGAAATTGCACCAAGAACAATACTGACCGTAATAAAGTAAATGCTGACATAAGCCAACATGTCACCCAAAATAATCCAGAACTCACGGATAGCTAATGCTGTTTGCATAACCTTGGCAGAAAGTCGGCCTGCAAAGTCATTATGGAAAAAGTCCAGACTCTGTTTCAATAAAAGATTATGGAAACGCCAACGCAAACGCATTGGAAAAGTACTATATAAAATCTGATGTTTGATAATAGATTGTATATTTACAAAAAAGATATTAGTAAATAAAACACCAATCAAAATGAGTAAATCAGTAGCATGCTGAGTTAAAAAGCTTTCAGGATGACTTTTACTTAACCAATCTACGAGTTGTCCAATTTTTGAAAAAAGTAAGGCTTCAAAGCTTGCAGCACCTGCTGTAAAAAGAATAAGTAAAAATAAATAAGGGCGTACACCTTCCGTAGCTTGCCAAACAAATGGGAAAAAACGAGTCGGTAAAGGCTCATCCAAACCTTTAGTTGGGTAGGGATCTACAAGTTTTTCAAACCACTTCAGCATGAATTACTACCTTTGAGACAAAAGCCACTTAATTAAATCTTTGCAATTTAATTTGCAAAAAGTCAGTTAGATCAATATCACTTAGGGTTTCGATCTTGTGAGTATGTGCAAATACACATGAACTGATTATGTTATACGTCTTTAATTGATAGATGACGCAAATATTGGAGACCTGAAGAAATCTTCAAGAACGTCGCGAGGACTAAAATATTATTCATTATATCGAGATTAATAGATAAAGGGTGAACGAATTTATTCTTTAGGTATTTTTTCTTCGTATTTTGAACATTTGTTAAATTGCTAGTGTCATACATAGAACTGAAAAAGGCCTTTAGATTAGTATCATAAAGGCCAAATTATGGTATTACCACATTAAGTCATCTGGAATAACATATGCTGCATATGGATCTTCTTCATTGGTAGCTTGTTCATTTTTCTCAGCATTATTAATTAAAATGAAACCCTGCATTTTTTGATCAATTTTTTCAGCTAACGCTTTCGGAAGATAGGCGTATTGATCTTGATCTTTAGCAATGACTAAACTGCCAGCAACAAGTGCGTTATAAACCTGCTGAGATAGATAAACTTTTTTGATTTTATTTTCATCAATAAATTGATAAGCCACATCGCCAGCAAAATCAGTAATTTTATGTTGTTTAATCATCTGAATGATTGAAGCTTTAAGTGCTTTTTCTTCAAGCTGTTTCTGTTTTTCTAAATTTAAAGCCTGATCTTTAGCTAATTTTTCTTGTTGAGCTTTTTCAATATTTGCTTTAATTTCAGCCTCATCACTGAGTCCAAGACGTTGTTCGTGATGAGCTTGTTTAGTTAATTTTTTTGCTTTTTTATTATCAACTAAACCAGCTTTGAGTAGCTGTGCTTGTAAGGCATTTTTAACCATGTCTTAATCCTTCTGTGAAGTTGAAGTGCTATAAAGATAAACTACCCAGTAAGAGATACTTAAGGCTAAGCTTAAAATTGCCGGCAATAAAAATGATTGTAGTTTCAAATATGGATGTACTACAGCGGCAAGAATTCCACCCAGTAAAAAGCCAGCAAAAATAAGTAAATGTAAAATAATACGTCGCTTTTCTACAATTAAGCCTCTGGCTTTATATCCAAGCGCTAAACCAATATCTGTCAATACACCGGATAGATGGGTAGTGCGGATGATTGTTCCTTTATAGTGGCTTACCATCGCATTTTGTAAACCCATTGCTGTACATGCCCATAATAATCCATAGCGCGGAAAATAAGGAAGTAATAGCCAGCAAAGAAAAATAAAGAAGGCTACAAGGCTCAAAGGTAAACCGTAACGACGATCTAGTCGAAAATGACTGTTGCCTAAAATAAAACCACTATAAAATGAACCGCAAACATAACAAATAATCACCAGAAGCAAAAAAATAATATGTTCTGGTTGCCACTCTACCAAACTCATCGCTAGCATACTAACGTTGCCAGTCATATGTGAAATCGATTGATGTAAAAGGGTAATTAACCCTAATACATTAATCATTCCAGCATTAAATGCTAGTAAAAAGGCTCCAAGTTGGAACCAGTTTGGTAGGCGCTGAAATGGCATTTCGTTTATGAAGTTTGCTTAGAGCGGATATCTACAGCTGCGGTAAATAAAACATCTGTAGAAGAGTTAAGCGCTGTTTCTGTAGAGTCTTGCAATACACTAATAATCATACCAATAGCTACAACTTGCATAGCAATTTCTGTCGAAATACCAAATAGACTGCAAGCGACTGGAATCAGAAGTAAAGAACCACCTGCAACGCCAGAAGCACCACATGCTGAAATAGTAGCAACAACTGATAGGATAAGCATTGTTGCAAAATCAACATGAATTCCAAGTGTATGTACAGTTGCGAGTGTAAGGACCGTAATTGTCACTGCTGCGCCTGCCATATTTACTGTTGCACCTAAAGGAATAGACACACTTGCTGTAGATGGATTAACACCTAAACGCTCTGCCAAATCTAAGTTAACCGGAATATTGGCTGCTGAGCTACGTGTAAAGAATGCAGTAATTCCACTTTCTTTTAGACATTTAAATACGAGAGGGTAAGGATTCCCGCGTATAGTAAGTGCAACAAGAATAGGATTAATAACTAAAGCAACAAAGAACATAGTACCTAACAGTACTGCTAATAATTGTGCGTAGCTCTCAAGGGTTGCAAGACCAGCATCGGCAAAAGTTACTGCAACTAATCCAAAAATACCAACTGGTGCAAAAGCAATTACTTTATGGATAATGGCACTTACAGCATTTGAAACATCATGCATTACTTGTTTGGTCGTGTCTGAACTATGGCGCATAGCTAAACCTAGGCCAATTGCCCAAGCTAAAATACCAATAAAGTTAGCTTCACTAATTGCTTGAACAGGGTTTGCAATAAAGCTTAAAAGCAAATTTTTTAATATATCTGCGAGACTACCAGGCGCTTGTAAATCATTATGTGAAATTGTATTGAGGAATAACGTGCTTGGAAAAGAAAGGCTAACAATCACAGCTGTGAAAGCAGCAAGCAACATACCGACCACATATAAAATCATAATTGGTCGTAAGTTCGCACTATGACCTACTTGAAAGTTGGCAATAGAGGAAAGCACCAATACAAAGACTAAAATAGGAGCAACCGATTTTAAGGCTTTAATGAAAAGCTCACCAAATAAACTTAAGTAAGGCGTAACGTTCGGAAATAGTAATGCAACGCCTATCCCTAGAATAATGGCGATAATAATCTTAGTGACTAAGCTTAATCGAGAAAAGAATGCAAGCATATAAAGGCCTTATTAACCTAATCATGGCTAAAGGTTGAACAAGCGGAGTATTTTATACTTAAGTGATGTGAATCTTAAGCTTTTTTATAATAACAATAAGTTTTTATAGTTGATGGTAATATTAAACTATTGTTTTTATTGTTCTTAATTTTAAATCTTAATTTTTCTACTTGGTGGTTTTGTTTGTTAATTGTTCATCAAAAAACTAGTGATATCAAAAAGCTGTGAAAGTACTAAACTGCTTAAAGAAGAATAGACTGACAAAAGATTTATCGTGGTTACGATTTTAGAAAAGCTACGCGAATTTTCAAAACTTTGTGCTTGGATTGGACTCTAAGCTTTCAAGCTGAAAAATCGCATATTTCAGGAAGTTACTACTATTATTATAAATTTATAATTTAGAAAATATTATTTACTTGCACAGTACAGCTGATGAAGCGTATTTAAAATTGAATGCATATTGTCATCCTTAATTGAATAAAAAATTTGCTTACCATCACGACGGGTTGATACAACATCACTTTTGCGTAGCATCATAAGTTGTTGTGAAAGAGTGGGCTGGGTAATTTGGGTTTTCTCTTCAATTTGAGAAACATTTAACTCCTCATAAGCTAAGTGACATAAAATTAATAAACGATCTGTATTAGCCAAAGATTTAAGAATTCCAACGACTGAATCAGCCGCATTTTTCATTTCTTCGATTTGGAGTCCATCTTTCATACTTTATACCTATATCAATATAGCGGGCATAGTATAGATTGATCTTATGAAAATGAATGTAGCAAAACTAATCAATCCAATTGTTTTTGTTGAAAAGCAATATAAGGGGAATTGATAAATAAGTAGTCTTTCTAATTAAAAACAACTATTTGTATTTCTTTTGTGTCTAAAATGTTGCTTTGTGTTATAAGTGTAATTGTTAAGTATAAGTGAAACGAAGTCAACCTAAAACAATTCCAATTTGCTTTCAATAAATAGTTAAATCTAATTTATCTTGAGACAAATCATAAAAAAGGATTGAGTTTTTATTTTTTAAATATATAATCTGTTTTGTACAGACAGGTCTGTATATTTTGGTTCAGTAAAGTCGAAAAAAACGTCTAATTGTGAACCAAAATGACTTTCAGACGCAGCGTGATACATAAGAAGAATCATTAAATATAAGAAGAAGAATATCACGCTTTATTTTTATGCTGCTCTTTCGAAATCGATTAATTTTTCTACTCGAGTCCAGTAATCATTAATTTTTATTGAACCATGTTCGACTTGAGCCTGTATGGTCATACCTTCCAAAATATTAACGAGTAGTAAAGATAGGGGAACTGGCTCTTTTACATCATACTGGTTAAGAAGATTTTGCATGAGTTGGGTCAACCAAGCTTTATACAAAGTGGCAGGTTGATGTGTTGAAGGATATTGTTTTAAAACCTCTTCCAAGGCTTTTTGAAACATGCAGCCATTAAAATCTTCACTATTAAACCAGTCGGAATACCATAAAAATACTGCTTTAATTCTCGCAAGAGGATCTAACTCATCATGTTTTGATAAGGCAGAAGTAAGAGAGTTTTGTAGAAGCGTATTTCGAAGAAGTAGACACTCTTCAATTAATTTTTCTTTTGATGGAAAATGCTTATAGAAAGTCATTTTTGCAACGCCAGATTCATTAATGATGCGATCTACACCTATAGAATTATAGCTATACGAGTTAAAAAGTCTTAATGCGGTGTTAATAATGTCATCTTTTTTCGACATATTTTAGCCTCTCACAAATGAATTGCTATTAGCTTGAACGGTGATCTTTATCAATGAGAATCTAGATGGCTTAATTTTACAAGGTATTGTTGGCTATTGATAGAAAAAAGATATTATTTTTTTAAACGCTAAAGTTTTACTTTTTAAGGAAAGAGTAAATAATTTCTGGGATATATTTTTAAATAATTTAGCTTTTAAATTTTCTAAATTCCATTTCAAACTTCTTGAAGTTAATCATTTTTTACATACGTTTATTTAAAATTTTAAAACAATATTGACAAATAATCTATTTAGAAAGATGGACTTTTTATTTCCATAAAAAGTCCATTTTCGTAAAGCTTACTATTCTGAAGGTGGTAATAACATCAGAATAGATTCATTGAGTAAGTAAGCAACATTCTCTAGGATTTCAAGATCATTAAACTCGCTATTGAAAGCTAGGTTTTCTCCATTAGCGATAGCTTTTAATTTTGGTGCAAAATTTTCCGCTATACATAATGCTTCACCATTTCCCCAAAAGTTTAATGCCTCATCTTTTTCCGTATAGAGTAAGCGGGAGGCTGGCTCTAATAAAACTTCATAACCCTCGTGTAAAATCTCTTTAAGATCATCAGCTTCGATTTCATCAGGTTCAGGAATGTTATCTGGATATTTAGGTTCACTCATGTAAGACATGATTGCTGCATCAAGAGCTGAGGAATCTTGTAACTGTGCTAAAACTAAGTCTTTGAGGTAGCTCAGTTCAGTTGCATTCATTTCGCCAATTTGGCTCATTTGTTTGCGTGCGATATCTATAACAGGGTTTTGCAATAAAGTATTAGCTGAAAACTGATCACTAATACGCTCCATCATTCCTGCAATGTTTGGCATGCGAAAGCCAAAAGAGAAAGTTAAACAATCATCTTCAGCAACGCCATAATGTGCCATTCCGGGTGGAACATAGAGTAAATCGCCTGGTGCTAAAACCTCATCAAATTGCACATCTATTTCTGGTAGAAGTTTTAAAGGTTGATTTGGCACAAATGCAGTATTTACATCACACATTTGCCCTAACTGCCAGCGACGGTGTCCGTGACCTTGAACTAGAAACACATCATAAAAATCAAAATGTTTTCCAACTGAACCACCTTTTGGTGCATATGACACCATAATATCGTCACGGCGCCATTGAGGAATAAAAGGAAATTTTTTCCACAGTTCAGAAAGATCGAAAGAGTAGTGATCTACTGCCTGTACTAAAAGAGTCCATAATTTTGGTAGCTTTTGAAAGTCACCTTTGGTTAAAGGTGAAGACTTTACGTGCCATTCATTTGGATTTCTATCTTTTTGGCGAATGAGACGGGCACTTGCATGTTCTTCTAAAGCAAGTTCTTGCACATCTTGGGGTTCTAAAAGACCTACAATCTCTGGCAATCCGTTACGTACCAACAAAGGTTTTTTTTGCCAATATTCTGCTAAGAATTGTTCGGCAGTAATACCGCCTAAAACTGTTAAAGGCTCTGTCATGGAAATAACCTATTTATAAAACATCTAAAATTAAGGAATATGTAGCTCAAGCTGCCTTAAAATATGGCAAAGTTGAATCATAGGAAGCCCCATAAGTGTTGTCTGGTCTTGACCTATCATTTTTTCAAACAAACTAATTCCTAAGCTTTCACACTTAAAGCTACCAGCACAATGGAGTGGCTGATCTAATAGGACATATCGTTCAATTTCAGCTTGGTTCAGGGTTCGAAATTTAACTTGATAATGTTCAACGAGCGTTTGTTCAAAATTTCTATCGAGCCATTGCACGCTAAGGGCCGTGCTAAAAAAGACAGTTCGACCAGAATTATTGGCGAGTTGTGCTTTAGCATTTTCAATAGTCATCGGTTTGCCAATAAAGTCATGCGGAGCATGTTCTCGCCAAGCAACTTGATCTGAACCAATAACAATCGCATTGGGATTTTGTGCAGCAATCACTTGGGCTTTTGTGAAAGCGAGTCTTTTCGCAAGTTCATCGGCATGGGTTTCACCACGAGGACTTTCATCAATATCCGGACTTACACAGATATAATTAATTCCAAGACGATTCATTAAGTCTTTGCGAGTTTGACTACTGGATGCCAAAATAATTTGTGGCTGTACCATCACACTGCAAATTCCATTAAAACATCTAAGGGTACATAGCTTAATACAGCTTGATGACATGCATGTATTTTAATAGGAGGGGCTTCACCAGCTTGATAAGCCTCTACCCAGCGCGTTACACAGATACACCAGAAATCACCTGGTTTTAGACCTGGGAAACCTACTTCTGGTAAAGGCGTGATGAGATCATTGCCAATTTTTTGAGAAAAATTTAAGAAATCAGAGGTCATTTGTGCACAGACAGTGTGTTGACCAAGGTCTGTTACTGCAGTGTGGCAAAAACCATTTCTAAAATAGCCTGTAATAGGGTCAAAGCAACAACTTGCTAAAGGTTCCCCTAAAACATTTAAGCGATTGATTTGCGGATCTGGATGAATAGACATAATGGGTGAAATATCAAATAACTACCTCTATCATAATCAAAACTGGGGCTTTCTACAGCTTTTATGCAAAAAAACTAACCTTTTTTGATGTAATCATTTAAAATTGGCGCGTTTTTAAAATCATAAAGAGAGCTTTACATGAATTTTCAGCGTATGACTGACCTAAACTTAACAGGCAAACGTGTCCTTATTCGTGAAGATTTAAACGTTCCTGTCAAAAATGGTGTGATTACTAGCGATGCTCGCTTACGTGCAGCATTACCAACGATTAAAGCTGCTTTAGATAAAGGCGCAGCAGTGATGGTATTTTCACATTTAGGTCGTCCTGTTGAAGGTGAACCAAAGCCAGAACAATCACTTGCACCAGTCGCTGCTTATTTAACAGAAGTCTTGGGTCAAGAAGTTAAATTATTAACAGATTATCTTGATGGTGTTGAAGTTGAAGCTGGCAAAGTCGTATTGCTTGAGAATGTACGCTTTAACCATGGCGAAAAGAAAAATAATCCAGAGCTTGCTCAAAAATATGCTGCATTATGTGATGTATTTGTTATGGATGCATTTGGTACTGCTCATCGTGCAGAAGCATCTACGGAAGGTGTAGCTCGTTTCGCTCCTGTAGCAGCAGCTGGTCCTTTGTTGGCTGCTGAATTAGATGCGCTAGGTCGTGCAATGCAAACTCCTGAAAAACCAATGGTTGCAATTGTTGCTGGTTCTAAAGTTTCGACTAAGCTTGATGTTTTAAATTCACTTTCTAGTATCTGTGATCAACTGATTGTTGGTGGCGGTATTGCAAATACATTCTTGGCGGCTGCTGGTTTTAACGTTGGTAAATCATTATATGAAGCTGACTTGGTTGAAACTGCAAAACAAATTGCTGCTAAAGTAAGCGTTCCGCTTCCTACAGATGTTGTAGTTGCTGATGCATCACAAATTAATTTTGAAGATTTCTTAGGTTCTTTAGCAGCAGCTCAAGCTGTTGTGAAGAAAGTAGAAGATGTGACTGCAAATGACATGATTTTAGACGTGGGTCCTGAAACTGCTAAAGCATTTGCTAATATTTTAACAACATCAAAAACGATTCTTTGGAACGGCCCAGTGGGCGTATTTGAAGTAGATCAATTTGGTGAGGGTACAAAAGCACTTTCCCTTGCGGTTGCACAATCTGAAGGATTCTCGATCGCTGGTGGTGGTGACACATTGGCAGCGATTGATAAATATAATGTAGCTGATCAAATTGGTTATATTTCTACAGGTGGTGGTGCGTTCCTTGAGTTTGTTGAAGGAAAAACATTGCCAGCCGTGGCTGTTCTGCTTGAACGTGCTTAATACTGTTATATAAAAATAAGAAGGGATTGGGTGACCAATCCCTTTTTCATTGATAAGTCATTAAATTGTCATATATCTGCAATAAAATAATGAGTATTAAATCACCAACTGTGGACAATAGTGATGAATTTAAAGCTTACATTTGCTGCTGTGTTAATTGTACCGATGATGTTGACTGCTTGTGCTAAGAAAGATGAAGCCTCTCAAGCTGGACAAGAATCGGCAGCTTCTACTGCTGTTTCTGAAAAAGTAACGCCTGAGCAACAAGCAGCAATTGATGCGATTGATAAGCCAGTGCTAGATGAAAAGAATACAGATGTAGCTGAAGGGAGTGCGTCAAGTGAGGCCGCTGCTTCAGAAACACATTAATTTGTTGTTTTTTGTTAAAAAATCCCTGCAAATGCGGGGATTTTTTTTGAAATACTGTGATTTGTTGCTGAATTGAAATAAATGACAGGGTAGAATAAGCCGCACTACCTGGGAGGATATTATGGCACTCATTTCAATGCGCCAGCTCTTGGATCACGCTGCTGAACATAACTACGGCGTACCAGCATTTAACGTAAATAACTTAGAACAAATGCGTGCAATTATGCTTGCCGCAGATGCAACCAATTCACCAGTAATTGTTCAAGCATCAGCTGGAGCTCGCAAATATGCAGGCGCTCCATTCTTACGCCATCTTATTTTGGCTGCAATTGAAGAATGGCCGCATATTCCAGTGGTAATGCATCAAGACCATGGAACAAGCCCAGAAATTTGTCAGCGTTCAATTCAGCTTGGCTTTAGCTCAGTGATGATGGACGGTTCATTAGGTACAGATGGTAAAACACCTACATCGTACGAATATAATGTTGATGTAACTCGTAATGTTGTTGCTTTAGCACACGCTTGCGGTGTTTCTGTTGAAGGTGAAATTGGCTGTTTAGGTAGCCTTGAAACTGGTATGGCTGGCGAAGAAGATGGTGTTGGTGCTGAAGGTGTACTTGATCACTCACAACTTCTTACTTCTGTTGAAGAAGCGACTCAGTTTGTTGCTGATACTAATGTAGACGCATTGGCGATTGCTGTAGGTACTTCACATGGTGCTTACAAATTCACTCGTCCACCTACAGGCGATATCTTGGCGATTGACCGTATTAAAGAAATTCATGCGGCATTACCAAATACTCATCTTGTTATGCATGGTTCAAGTTCTGTGCCACAAGAATGGTTGAAAGTAATCAATGAGTTCGGTGGCGATATTAAAGAGACTTATGGCGTACCTGTTGAACAGCTTGTAGAAGCAATTAAACATGGTGTTCGTAAGATCAATATCGATACTGACTTACGTTTAGCATCTACTGGTGCAATTCGCCAGTTTATGGCTGAAAACCCAGCTGAGTTCGATCCACGTAAATACTTTGCTAAAACTGTAGATTCAATGAAGCAAATTTGTATTGATCGTTATGAAGCATTTGGTACAGCTGGAAATGCTGACAAGATTCGTCCAATTTCTTTAGAGAAAATGGTTGATCGTTATAAATAATTCCCATTAGGGTCTAATTTATAGAAACCGGTTATTTATATAACCGGTTTTTTTATTGGGTAAATTTTATTCATAAAAAAACCTGTGATAAACACAGGTTTTGATGACAATAGAAGAACTTACTTTTGTAAGTTCTTTTTATCTAGACTTGGATCTTTGATTTCTACATATGCATTTGCACGTACTTCACGTAACCAGCTATCAATTTCGGTGTTAAATTGACGTTCACCTAAAATCTGACGTGCCATACGCTCTTGATATTCATGAGTCATATCTTTTTCGCGTTTGTCTGTTACTTGTAAGATATGCCAACCAAATTGAGTTTGGAATGGTTCACTAATCTGACCTACAGGAATCTCCTGCATTTTTTTATCAAATTCAGGTACCATCATTCCTGGTGTTACCCAACCTAAACTTCCGCCATCACGAGCGGAGCCTGTATCATTTGAATAGGTTGCAGCTAATGTTGCAAAATCTTCACCAGCTTTTAAGCGTTTATAGATGTTATCAATAATTTGCTTGGCATTCTCAAGACTCACTACTTCAGATGGTTGAATAAGAATGTGGCGAGTTTGAAATTGAGGTACTAAAGCTTTTTGCTCATTTTGTTTACGTTCAAGAAGCTTTAAAACATGCACACCATCACGTACCGATACTAAGTCAGTTGTTTGACCATCTTGTAATGGAGTAATGCGTGCAGCAAGTTCCGCAGGAATATCAGACAGTGGACGGAAACCCATGTCAGCACCTTCAACTTTTACATTTGCGGTTGAAAGTTTCTTTAATGCATTTATATCGTTACTTTGTGCAAGTTTTGAACGAACTTCTTGAGCTACAGATTGAACTTCCTGTGCATTATCACCAGAAATACGCATATGGATCACATGTGCTTGATTGCCTAACGCAGCTTGTCCCTGAGGAGATTTTAAGAAGTTTTCTACATCTTGATCACTGATTTTAATACGAGACATGACTTGTTGTTGACGTAAACGGCTAATCGCTAGATCTTCAGCGATTCGACTACGTAAACTTTCATAAGTCCCAGGAGCCATAGCGTCTAGTTTTTGCTGGAAAGCTTCTAAACTTTTAGACCCAGATTGACTAGCTACTTTGAGTACAGCTTCATTTAAGCTCTTTTCATCAGGTTTGATGCCATATTTTTTAACTTGCTCAAGCTGTGCTTGACGCAAGATTAATTGATCCAATACCTGAAACTGTAAATATTGCTGAGGTGGAACCTCTTTTTTTTGTGCTTGCAGTTCATGAGCTGCTTCAGCCATACCTTGTTGAAGATCGCTTTTTAAAATTACGCTATTGTCCACAATTGCCACAACTTCATCAGCGGGTTGGGCAAAACTATGCATTGATGAAGAGATTAGGGCAGCAAGTGTAGTTGCTTTAAAAAACTGTTTAAGATGCTTTGTCTTCATTAACGTTGTGTCCAAGATTGATTAATTTTGTTAAAACCTAAAACGCGATTTTCAAGTAAAGACGCGAGTTTATTGTTTAAACCACCTAAACCTTTTAGTGTAACTTCAGCCATGATCGCGCGCTTTTCACTAACATCTGAAGTTTTCGGATCATCTAGATCGTTATAGTACGAGCGGCCGTAGACAGAAATACCCCAGCAACATGACTCATAGTTAACTCCTAGTAAGAGTTCGCGGGCAACATCATTGTCCATGTCATATTGTACGTGGCCCATAATACGCCAATTGTCTTTAATTGGTTGTATAAAGGATGCAACAACTTGGTCGTAAGTATCTTGACGGCCAGGAATATCTTTACGATAGAAATAGCCTAAGTTGTATAGATTTCCTTTATCACCTGTATAGTAAACTTGGAAGTCACGTTGAGCATTGTCGCCATTCGACATCCATGCTGAGTTAGCAGCAATGGTAAAGTTTTGATTAAGTTGGCTTGATAGACTTATAACGGGGCCAGTGTTACGCTCGGTGTCAAATTCATCTTGACCTTGTTTTAAAGTGACACGACGGTCTTCGAAATAGTAACTTTGACCTACGCTTGCACGTAAACGCTCTAAACCTACTGTATCGAAGAGGCTATAACTTACACCTAATGATAAGAAGTTATTATCTTCAAGGCGGTCATGACCATAGAATCGGTAAGGGTTAAATAATTGATCATAACTTATTGATGCAGTAGTTGAGTCAAAGTTAGGGTAACCATCTTGATTTTTGTATGGTGCATATGCGTAGAAAGCACGTGGTGTAAGTGTTTGTAAGTACTTACCATCACGTTCAAAGTTTAGTCCAGTGTCTAAAGTAAACTGAGGTACAACGACTGATTTATTTTCAGAACCGCCAGGGTTATTTAACTGAGTGTCTTTATCATAAAATGTTTGAATAGAACGTACTGAAACTTCAGGAATCACAAAAGCTGCCGGTGTGCGGTAGTTATAACGTGTTGCGAACTGGTTATAAATACGTGTACCGCTACTTTCCTGAGCAGAGTCATCATTAATCGATTTCTTAAAGTAAGCGGTATCGTTGTTAAATTCGTACTGTAAGCCTAATGGATTACCTGTGACATAATTCAACAAGAATTGCGGCAAACGTGCATAAGGTTTGTCTGCATCTGCAACTTCTGGATCAAGTGTCTGGAAATCTTCGACTTTAAGCTGTGCTTTTAAACCTGGAATACCGTGTTGATAGTTAAGTTCCCATGCTCTGCGTAAGTTAAGATCTGTTTTAGAGTTAGGGCTACTATCTAAGTCAGAGAAATAATCTTTATCTGATGCATAGTTATATTCAAGATTGGTAGACCACTGATCGTTAATTTCCCAGTTATGTAAAAAATGGAAATCTTTACGATCTTTATCGTCATAACCTTTGTCAGATGGCAAGATGCCACCCCACATTTCACCAGCGCCAAAGCCATCGGTTAAATAACGGAAGTCACCTTTTAACATTGCACCACGATCTGCTAAATAACGTGGCGTAAGTGTTAGGTCATAGTTAGGGGCAAGGTTTAAATAGACCGGAACAGAAAGTTCAACACCACCATCATTTGAGAAACCAAACTGTGGGTTGAGAATACCAGTAGTACGGCGGTCGTCAATTGGGAAGTTAAAGTAGGGAACAGCTAGAACCGGGACATCTTTAACATATAGTTTTGTCCCGCGAGTTACACCGCGTCCAGTTTCCTGATTTAACTCAATTTTATTTGCTTGGATTTTCCAGCCCGGTTTTTGGCCTGGTGGACATGTTGTATAGGTTGCATCATTAAGAACCATAACATTTGGTGAGGTTCTTTCGATTTTTCCTGCATGACCATGGGCGTGTTGTTGCTCAGAAATATAAAAACTATTATCTAAATTCCCGGTTTGGGTTTTTAGGTTGTAATTAATTTCATCACTCTGTGAAAGTAACCCGCCTTGAGCTAACTGTACTCGACCTTGTGCATGTGCAAAGGTTTGGGTTTTATCAATCGTTACCTTGTCAGCGCGAACGGTGCGTCCTTCCTGATCAATAACGACATCACCTTCTAAAACAGAATCACCCGCTGGATTGTAATGTCCGTAGTTAGCCGTAACGACAGAAGTCGCTTTGTCGGCATCTAAAGCTTTTGTCTCAGGGTTAATCGGTGTAACCCATGTACCTTGGCAAAATGCCGAGCTTAAATATTTATTGTCACGAAGCTGAGCTTCAGGTGCAGATTTATCAACATAGTATTGCTGAAAAAACTCTTGGCCTGGGTAAGCTTCCTTGATGCTCGCTTTAAGTTGATTATTGTCTATATTGGAGACAACATCAGTTGACTCAGCATAACTTGATTGTATGGAGCCACATAAGAGCGTAAAAATAGCTGTCGCTAAAGGATTAAATTTAAACTGATGCTTCATTGTCTCATTAACCAAGTATGCTAATTCACAATTAATTATTGTCGCATCATAGAGAAAAAGTTTATAAGTGGCTACACTTAACCCTTCAAAAATCTCAGCTTGTTTTAGATTTTATTGCAAATGAATACACAACGTGAACAATTGATATATACATGGCTTACATCTGTTCTGGAAAATGATCAATTTAAGATCGCTTTTTTAGCAGGTGATGCAAGCTTCCGCCGTTATGCGCGTATCGAGTTACAAAATAAAACGTATATGCTCATGGACGCCCCTCCAGAAAAAGAAGACTGTGTTCCGTTTGTGACCATTGACGAATTTTTTGCAGGTCATGGTGTGCGTGTACCTCAGATCATCGCAAAAGATTTGACTCAAGGTTTTCTGTTATTGGAAGACTTTGGTGATGTACTTTTATCGACACTATTAACTGACGAAACAGTTGATAAATATTATGAACAAAGTTTCAAACAGCTTATTCAGTTGCAGTCTATAGATGGTGCTAGTCAGTTCCCATCGTATTCCTACGAAAAATTAATGTCGGAAATGCAGCTACTCACAGATTGGATGCTGCCATCGCTTGCTATTGAGCCGACTGTTGAGCAGAAAAAAACGATTGATGATGCGTTTGATTTCTTAGCTCGTGCCGCGTTAGCCCAACCGCAAGTGATCGTACATCGAGATTTTCATAGCCGTAATTTGATGAAAATTACCAATGAGCAAGAGTTGGGGGTTATCGACTTTCAGGATGCTGTTATTGGTGCTGATACATATGACTTAATTTCGATTACTCGTGATGCATATGTTCAATGGAATGCTGAACGTGTTTATCAATGGTTTAAAGTGTTTTATGACCTATTACCAGAGTCGACTAAACAAAATCGCAGTTTTGATCAATTTAAACGTGATGCAGATTTAATGGCTATTCAACGCCATATTAAAATTTTAGGCATCTTCGTTCGTTTATTTGAACGTGATGGTAAGTCTGGTTATTTGAAGGATTTGCCACGTGTCATGTGGTATTTACTTGAAGAAAGTCGTGGTTACGCTGAACTTGAAGAGTTTATGGTGTTTATGAATAACATAGTGATGCCTAAATTTATCGAGAAATATGGTAGCTATGAGGTAGCAGCATAATGAAAGCAATGATTCTTGCTGCTGGCTTGGGCAATCGTATGCGTCCTTTGACTTTACATACGCCTAAGCCTTTACTTGAAGTAGGTGGTAAACCATTAATCGTATGGCATATTGAAAAGTTACAAAAAATTGGTGTAACTGAAATCGTTATTAATACTGCATGGTTAGGTGAAAAACTTGCTTCAACATTGGGTGATGGTTCTCAATTTGGGGTCAAAATTTTATGGTCTCATGAAGGTGAAGGCCTAGAGACGGCTGGCGGAATTATCAATGCATTACCTCTTTTAGGAAACGATCCATTTATTTTGGTGAATGGAGATGTTTGGACTACGATGGATTTTGCTCCTCTTTTAAATGTTCAATTAGGTGATAAATTAGGCCATTTAGTATTGGTTGATAATCCTCCTCAGCATTTGAAAGGTGATTTTGTTCTGTCTAATGGTTTAGCTTATACCTTTGAGCAAGAACAAAATGGAGCTGCTTTTACCTATAGTGGTATTGCAATTCTTTCTCCAGACATGTTCTTAGGGCTCGAAAATGGTAAGCGTCCACTTGCGTCTTTGTTAAAACAAGCCATGTTGGAACATCGGATTAGTGCTGAGAAAATGCATGCAAATTGGGTTGATGTGGGAACGCCTGAGCGTTTAAATCAACTAGATCAGCAAATTAAGCAGGGCTTATACGATTAACTGAATAATCGCTAAGCGGTAAATACTGTGCCGATTTATAGAAATCGGTATACTTTGGCAAATTTTTTTGAGATGACTTGCAGCTATGCATCCTTTTTTCCAAGAATTAAAGCAAGGTAGTCAGGCATTAGGCCTGAACTTAAGCGACGAAGCATTGACGCTCTTGTTGAAGTATCAGGATGCATTAGTGCTTTGGAACAAAGCATATAATCTGACAGCAATTCGCGATCCGAAAGAAATGTTAGTGAAGCATTTGTTGGATAGCTTAAGTATTTTGAAAGATTTGCCAGAAGGTCGATTACTCGATGTTGGTACTGGTGGTGGTATGCCAGGCATGATCATTGCATTATGTCAGCCAGAACGTAACTGTGTGCTACTTGACTCAAATGGTAAAAAAATTCGTTTTTTGAAACAATTTATTGCTGATCTTAAATTGAGCAATGTTGTGGCAGTACAAACACGTGTTGAGAATCAAGATACAATTGATGAGCTTGGACAGTTTGATGTCATCACAAGCCGTGCTTTTGCTTCTTTAACGGATTTTGTAGATGCAGCTCAGCCATACTTACATCAGGGCAGTATTATTGCAGCAATGAAAGGAGTTGTGCCGGTTGAGGAAATTGAGCAGCTTAAGCCAGACTTTTCATGTAAAGTGATTGAGCTGAATGTACCAAGACTTGATGAACAACGTCATTTACTTTTACTTCAACGTATTTAAATAAAAAGTATTAGGGTTACCATGGCTCAAATTATTGCGATTGCAAACCAAAAGGGTGGTGTTGGTAAAACAACGACTGCAGTAAATCTTGCAGCGTCTCTAGCTGTATTAAAGAAACGTGTATTACTTGTAGATATGGATTCACAGGGTAATGCTACGATGGGGTCCGGTATTCAAAAGAACGATCTTTTGTATTCAATTACGGATGTACTACTTGGTGAAGTGCCAATTGAAACAGCTATTCAAAAAGCTGAAGTTGGATATAAAGTTTTAGGTTCTAATCGTGAGCTTTCAGGTGTTGAACTTGCTATTGCAGAGCAAGAGGGCCGTGAGTTCATTTTAAAAAATGCTTTGAATGAAATTAGAAACTCATTTGATTTTATTATTGTGGATTGTGCTCCAAGCTTGAGTTTAATTACAGTCAATGCTTTAGCGGCTGTAGATAGTGTAATTATTCCAATGCAGTGCGAATATTATGCGCTAGAGGGTTTAGCTGATTTAACCCAGACCATTGATCGAATTCAAAAAGCATTAAATCCTGATTTAGAAATTATTGGTGTATTACGTACAATGTACGATGCACGAAATGCCTTAACACGTGATGTATCTGCAGAGCTAGAACAGTATTTCGGCAAAAAACTTTATGATACTGTTGTTCCACGTAATGTCCGCTTAGCAGAAGCGCCAGCACATGGTTTACCTGTGATCTATTTTGAGAAAAGTTCTAAAGGTGCAGTTGCATACTTAAATCTTGCGGCTGAGATGTTAAAGAAAAGTAAAGTGAAGAAAGGAAGTAAAGTATGAGCATCAAAAAACGCGGATTGGCTAAAGGACGTGGTTTAGATGCATTACTTGGTTCAATTCAAAAAGAAAAATTACAACTTGAAGCACAGGCACTTGACCACGGACAGTTGAAGCAAATTGATGTAAATTTATTAAAACGTGGTGAATATCAGCCGCGTCGTTTTATTCATGAGCATGATTTACAAGAATTGGCATCTTCTATTGAAAAACATGGGGTGATGCAACCTATTGTCATTCGCCCAGTGGATGATGAAGTACATCCGTACGAAATCATTGCTGGTGAGCGTCGTTGGCGTGCTGCACAACTTGCAGGTTTATCTGAAATTCCTGCAATTGTTCGTGATTTAAATGATCAAGTTGCTATTGCTTTAGCACTCATTGAGAATATTCAACGTCAAGATTTAAACCCGATTGATCAAGCAATAGCTTTACAACGCTTCCATGATGAATTTGGCTTAAGCCACCAAGAAATTGCTGATACGGTAGGAAAAGCACGTACTACAGTAAGTAATTTACTACGTTTGTTAAGTTTGGCGGATGAAATTAAAGACTTCATGCAGCAAGGCCTACTTGATATGGGGCATGCTCGAGCTATCTTGACGTTAAAAGGTAAAGATCAATTAGACGTTGCTAAAATTGTAATTGAAAAAGGTTTATCTGTTCGTCAAACAGAGCAATTGGTGCGTGATAGAAGTGAACCTAAACAGGAGAAGGAAAAAGCACCTGTAGCACCAGATATTGAGCAATTAACGCAAAAATTATCAGAGCGTTTTGGCGCTAATGTAAAAATTGATCACAATCAAAAAGGTAAGGGTAAGCTTGTTATCCATTATCATACCTTAGATGAGTTGGATGGTATTTTAAATATTTGTTTGCCTGATTAATTTGCATTTGGGTCATATATTTCTAATTTTATATTCTTGGGGAAGAAGATATGTGGGAACTTGTGAGAGCGGGTGGTTGGTTAATGCTGCCTTTAATTCTATGCTCGATTTTAACTGTTGCGATCAGTATTGAGCGTTTTGTTCGGTTAAGACGTTCACAAGTTCTACCCAAAGCATTAATTGATGATAGTTCTTTAAGAACTGAAGATATTGTGGAAAATTTGGAACAAAATGTAGAAGTGCAAAACAGCGCATTGGCTCACATTTTAAAAGCAGGTTTTGATCATCGTGAGCATGGTGAGCAATTTGCACGTGCCCAAATGGAAGTGGCAGCTTCTCAAGAAATTTCTTATTTAGAAAAAAATATTAATTTCTTAGGAACTTTGAGTGCAGTGGCACCTTTACTCGGGTTATTGGGTACGGTAGTTGGGATTATTGAATCATTCCTTGTGATTGATTTTGGATCGGCTGGTAGTCCAAGCTTAATGATTCCGGGTATCTCTAAAGCGCTTATTACCACAGCTGTGGGAATGTTAATTGCAATTCCAGCTTTAATCGCGTATCGCTATTTCCAGAGAGTGGTGCAAGATTATGTGGCTGAACTCGAACAGCAATCGACTTTATTTCATGCCTCATTATTCTATAAACGTTCATCGTCTATAGTAGAACACCGTCGTGTTGGGTAATGGGTGAATAACCAGATGAAATTTAAACGTTCTCAGGTCGAAGACATTCATATCAATTTAACGCCCATGATTGATTGTTTGCTGTTCATTTTGGTTTTTTTATTACTTTCGACTACTTTTAATCAGCCAAGTCGCATTAATTTAACATTACCAGATGCACAAGGTGTTCCACCAAAACAGTACGATCAGAAAATTGAAGTCGTGGTAGACTCTGCTGGTCATTATGCTGTAAATGGTCAGGCACTTTCGTCTAAAGAGGTTGCTGATCTGAGTACTGCGATTAAGCAAGTTGCTCAAGAGCGCCGTGATTTTATGTTCATCATTGCTGCGGATGCTAAAGCGTCTCATCAGGATGTAATTCGCGTTATGGATGTAGCAGGACAACTCGGTTTTGTTAACATCAATATTAGTACCAAAGTTCCTTCTAGAGGTTTTTCTGAGTGAATCAAGATTTTAAGGTTTATTTGCGTCTCATTGCCTATTTAAAACCTTATTGGGGCGTGGCCTTATTAGTTCTTATCGGGTTCGGTATTAACTCAGCAACAGAAGTTTCCGTTGCTAAATTGATTAAATTTATTATTGATGCAATCCAACACAGTAGCAGAGCTGATTTGGATTGGTTCCCATTATTAATCATTTTATTAGTTTTTTTCCGTGGTTTAGGCCTTTTTATGGGCGGTTACTATACTGCGGTGATTTCACGTAGTCTGGTTTTTAGTATTCGACAAGAAGTTTATGCCAAGCTTTTAAGATTACCTGCACAATATTACTTAGATAATTCATCTGGTCATATTACTGCCAAGATTATGTATAACGTTGAGCAGCTAACAGCAGCTTCTTCGGAATCATTAAGAACCATCGTTAGGGATGGAATGATTACCCTTGGGCTATTAGGTTATCTGTTTTATACCAATTGGCGCCTTACGTTATGTATTTTTGTATTTTTACCAGTCATTGGCATATTGGTACGTAAAGCCTCAAAACGAATGCGAAAGCTTTCTTTACAAGTCCAAGATACGATGGGCGATGTGAACCATGTTGTCCAAGAAAGTATTAATGGTAATGCGGTAGTAAAAAGTTTTGCAGGTGAGGAATCTGAACAAGCACGATTCTATAAGTCATCGGAAGAAAACTTAAAGCGTGGTCTGAAGATGGTAATTGTGCAAAACCTGAATAGTCCAGTGGTTCAGGTGGTGATGGCTTGTGCTATGGCCCTTATTGTATGGTTAGCTTTACGTCCACAAATTTTGGGTAGTACGAGTGCTGGTGAGTTTGTAGCTTACATTACAGCAGCTGGTTTGTTAGCAAAGCCAGTTAAAAACTTGACTGATGTTAATGAAAAGTTACAACGCGGTTTAGCGGCAGCTCACTCTGTTTTTGAATTATTAGATTTGCCTGAAGAGCAAAATAATGGTCATTTAAAACCTAAATTAAATGGTGCGATTCGTTTTGATCATGTGGCATTAAATTATGCTGATGGCGTACAAGCAATTAAAGATTTCTCTCTAGATATTCTTCCTGGTCAAACTGTAGCGTTAGTTGGTCGTTCAGGTGCTGGTAAAAGCTCATTGGTTAACATGTTGGTACGTTTTCAAGAGGTATCAAGTGGGCAAATTTATTTAGATGGTGTGCCAATTAATGACATTGATCTTTCTTGTCTGCGTACACAAATCGCAATGGTAAATCAGCAAGTTGTATTGTTTAACCGTACTGTTCGTGAAAATATTGCTTATGGTCAGTTGCAGAGTGCCTCAGATGAGGAAATTTATGCTGCTGCAAAAGCTGCATATGCACATGACTTTATTATGAATTTACCAAATGGTTATGATACTGTCTTGGGTGCACAAGGCCTAAACTTATCAGGTGGACAACGTCAGCGAATTGCTATTGCTCGAGCTATTTTAAAGAATGCTCCAATTTTAATTTTAGATGAAGCTACAAGCGCTTTAGATAATGAATCTGAACATTTTATTCAGCAAGCATTTGATGAAGCGATGCAAGACCGTACAACTATTGTTATTGCTCACCGTTTATCAACAATTGAAAATGCTGATCGTATTGTAGTGATGGATCAAGGGCAAATTGTTGAACAAGGTACTCACCAAGAACTCCTCACAAAACATGGTGCTTATTATCAATTACATCAACGTAATTTCGAGGATAACTAAGCATGTCATTAGCCCAGTTGATCCAAAATGCATGGAATAAGCAATCAAGTTGGTTGGTTGCTTTACGTCCATTATCTTGCTTGTATCGTGCTGGGTTTCTATTCAATCGTAATCTTTATCATTCAGGTTTTAAGTCGGTTTATAAAGCACCCGTGCCTGTGATGGTTATAGGTAATATTACAGTGGGAGGTAGTGGGAAGACTCCATTATTAATACAACTGGTGAATTATCTACAGCAGCATAATGTAAAAGTTGGGGTAATTAGTCGGGGGTACGGGGGTAGTGGTCCTTTTCCCATGTTAGTTACCTCAGGTGCACAAGTCGCTCAGGTTGGAGATGAGCCTGCATTAATTGTTCAGGCTACAAGTGTGCCAATGGCGGTGGGTCCTAATCGGCAGGCTGCAATAGAGCTATTGCTTAAGTCATCACAAATAGATTTGATTATCAGTGATGATGGGCTACAGCATTGGGCATTAGGACGGCAAATAGAGTGGATTGTACTCGATCAAAATCGTGGTCTAGGTAATAAAAAATTATTACCTGAAGGCTATCTACGCGAACCTGTTGAGCGTTTAGAAACAGGAACGGTGATTGAGCATACTTATAAACCTGCTACAGAATTAAATATGCACCTCGAGGTAGGACAGCCATATTTACTCAATCCTTTGTCTAGTTCTAAACCCAATTTCAATCCTGAGAATAGTTATCACGCTCTAGTCGGTATTGGCTTTCCTCAACGCTTTTATCAAACACTTAAAGATTTGGGCCTGAAACAATTTCAAGAACACGCATTTCGTGACCATCATGATTACACAATTAATGATTTGATTTTTAATGATGACCTGCCGCTTGTTACAACTGAAAAAGATGCGGTTAAATTATTAGCATTACTTGAAAAGCATCCTGAATTTAAACAGTCTATTTGGGTGGTTCCTGTTAAAGCCGTCCTGTCTCCACAGTGTTATCAGGTTTTAAAACAGCAATTGCAAGAACTTGATATTCAATTATCTTAGGTAGAAAAAATGAAACACATCGTCATTCCAGCACGCTTCTCAAGTTCGCGTTTGCCAGGTAAACCATTGTTGCTTATTCATAACCGTCCTATGATTTTACGTGTAGTGGATCAGGCAAAAAAAGTCGAAGGTTTTGATGATCTGTGTGTGGCAACAGATGACGAGCGTATTGCTGAGATTTGCCGTGCAGATGGAGTTGATGTGGTTCTTACGAGTCCGGATCATCCTTCAGGAACAGACCGTTTAAGTGAAGTTGCTCGTATTAAAGGCTGGGATGCAGACGATATTATTGTAAATGTTCAAGGTGATGAACCTTTGTTGCCAGCTCAACTTGTCCAACAAGTTGCGAAACTTTTGGTAGATAAACCAAATTGTTCAATGTCTACGTTGTGTGAGCCGATTCATACCTTAGATGAGTTTCAGCGGGACAGTATTGTAAAAGTAGTCATGTCTAAACAAAATGAAGCATTATATTTTAGCCGTGCAACTATTCCTTATGATCGAGATGGGGCTAAGCATGCTGAACCGACTTTACATACACAAGCATTTCGTCATTTAGGTTTGTATGCTTATCGAGTGAACTTATTACAAGAATATGTAACATGGGATATGGGTAAACTTGAAAAGCTTGAGAGTCTTGAACAATTACGTGTTTTAGAAAATGGTCATCGAATTGCAATCGCTGTAGCCGAAGCAAATTTACCACCTGGTGTGGATACACAAGCTGATCTTGATCGCTTAAATAATATGCCTGTTGAATCTTTTGAATAAGCGTTAATTTTTAATGAATCCGAATGTAACTTCAAAGGTTTATCCTTGGCAGCAAACAACATGGGATACCTTGACTACAAGGTTTCCCAATATTGGCCATGGTCTCTTATTTTACGGCAAGCAAGGGTGTGGGAAACATGCTTTTGCTAAGCATTTTTTAGCATGGGTGCTTTGTTTAAATAAGCAGGCGCAAGGCCCTTGTGGGGAATGTAGCAGTTGCCAATGGCTAAAATCAGACACTCATCCCAATTATGTTCATATCACAACGGATGAAGAAAATAAAAAGCAGAATGCAAAAATTAAAATAGAAAAGATACGTGACTTACTACCTTTCGTACAACAAACGGGAGAAGGTTGGCGCGTTATTGTGATTGAACCTGCTGAGGCGCTTAATTTGGCATCCTCAAATGCTTTACTAAAGACTTTAGAAGAGCCGGGGGAGCGTGTTGTTTTAATTTTATTGGCTGATCACTACCTTAAATTACCTGCCACTATTCGTAGCCGTTTACAGCATTTTGCTTTGGATCGTATCTCCTACGAGCAAGCTACATCCTATTTGAATGAACATTTATCTGAGATTGCAGAAGTACAACCAGATTTATTACTTGGTTTATCCAATGATATGCCTTTACAAGCAATAGAAATTGCTAAAAGTGACTGGTTTGCGAAAAGGCAGATTTTCTTAAATGACTGGCTTAAGATTGTTGCTCAAAAAGATATGCCTCTATTTTTCTCTGGCAAATGGCAAAAAGAATTAAGTTTTAGTGATTTTATAATGCTTTTTGAATACTTGTTGGGTGATTTAATTTGTGTCAAGCTAAATCAACCACAGAAAAATACTGATTTAGATTTTGATCAGTTAAGCTCATATTATGATTTAGAAAGCTTATTTAATATTTATAATGAATTACAACAAGCAAAAAAGCTTGTTGAGCAAAATGTACAAAGTCAACTAATTATAGATCAGTTGTTTATAACGTTAATGAATATCTAAGGGGAAGATGATGCAGCCGCAAATGGGGGGGATTATTCAGGTAAATATTCCTGATAAAGCTACTTTACAAGCAAGTTATATGGGGTATGTGCAAGGTGGAGGTCTATTCGTACCATCAAAACAAAAGGTAAAGATGGGACAAGAAATTTTCATTTTGGCAACTTTGCCTGAGCAGTCTCAAAAAATTCCTCTAACAGGTAAAGTAATCTGGATCTCCCATAAGCAAAGTGGATTTAAACCTCAAGGTTTTGCTATTCAGTTGAGTGGAGATAAGGGAATTTACTATAAAAACGAGGCAGAACGAGTTTTGGCTGGTAGTATGTCTCTAGACCGCCCAAGTTATACCATGTAATTAAATAGGAAAGAAAAGTGTTTGTTGATACGCATTGCCATTTAACGATGTTGGATTTAACGCCTTATAACGGTGATCTGGATCTTGCGCTTGCAGCAGCGCGAGCAGAAGGAGTGTCTAAGTTTATGGCAATTTCCGTAGATCTAGATGACCATATTGCACTAGCAGAAATTGCAAAAAAACATGAAGACGTTGGTTATACGGTCGGCGTACATCCTTGTGAAGATGTAGATACTATGGCACGCGCAACAACCGAATATTTAGTTGACTTAGCTCAATCAGAAAAAGTATGGGCTTTAGGTGAAACTGGACTGGATTATTATCACAGTACAGATTTTATTGAGGAGCAAAAGGCATGTTTTGCAAGACATATCCAAGCTTCAAAAATTGTAAAAAAACCAGTTGTCGTTCATACCCGTTCAGCAAAGCATGATACGGTAGATATTATTCGTGCTGAACACTCAACACATGGAATTCTGCATTGTTTTACTGAGGATTGGGAAACGGCTAAAGCTGTGCTGGATTGTGGTTATTATATTTCTTTTTCCGGCATTGTGTCATTTAAGAACGCGCAAGATCTAAGAGATGTAGCTAAGCAGGTTCCCCTAGATCGTCTTTTAATTGAAACAGATAGTCCATATTTAGCCCCTGTTCCATATCGTGGTAAAACAAATGAGCCAAAATATGTGCCTTATGTAGCCAAAGCGCTCAGTGATGTATATGATAAATCGGTTGAGGAAATTGCAATGATCACCTCACAAAATTTTGAGAACTTGTTAAAAGCAATTTAGGTTATAGAAACTATATAAGAGAGTAATTGCGTGAAGATGGATCGTCAGGCTCAGTTCCGAGCAAGAGAAGTATTAATATTTCAGGTTGCGGAACAATTATTGCTAGAAAATGGCGAAGCTGGAATGACACTTGATGTCCTGGCTGCTGAGCTTGATTTAGCAAAAGGAACTTTGTACAAACACTTTCAAAGTAAAGATGAGTTGTACATGCTGTTGATTATTCGTAATGAGCGTATGTTACTTGAAATGGTTCAAGATACTGAAAAGGCCTTTCCAGAACATTTAGCTTTTTTTATGTTGCACCATTTACATCATCCTGAGCGAACAGTTTTATTTCACCAAATTGAAGAAAAACTCTCAATCACTGCTCAAGGTGTCCATCATCTTTTTCATGAGCTTTATCAGGTCCGTAAACAGCGATTGCGAATTATCATTCGTATGACAGATCATTATTTAGAATCTATTCAAAGTAATATGACAACTCGTGATTATTTGGCTTCTATTTGGTCATTAACTCATGGTGCAGCAGCTATTCTCAATTCAAGTTTTTACCAACGGTATTTAGGTTCAAGAGACACTTTGAGAGTGGCTTATATTGATCAGGCATTAGCCTTACCTAAACAAGCTGTTGAGCAATATGCTTAGGTCGATATGAAAACTCAATCACCTAAATCCCAAAAAGGTTTTACGCTTATTGAAGTGATGGTGGTGATTGTTATTATGACGATTATGACTTCACTCGTCGTACTTAACATTGGTGGGGTTGACCAAAAGAAAGCAATGCAAGCAAGAGAGCTATTTTTGCTTGATATACATAAAATTGGTAAAGAGTCGCTTGATCAATCTCGTGTTCTAGCTTTATCCACTCTCAGCGAAACCGACGTTTCACCATTTTCTTATGAACTGTATGAATATCACGACCAGAGTAAATTACAGGTTCAAGATATAAAAAATCGCTGGCAAAAATATTCAGAATTTACTACGCGGCAACTGCCTAAACATGTATCGTTTACAGTACAACCTTTAGATACGCAAAACTATTCAAAAGCTACGAATACCGATTTAATTGGAGGGCAAGCTCCTCAGTTAATCTGGTTTGGCAATGGTGAAGCTAAAACCGTTAAAATCCAGTTCTACTTTGAGCAAAAACCAATTGGTTCAGAAATACAAATTGATCATTTGGGTAAAATAAATGAAATCTAAAGGCTTTACTCTATTAGAAGTGATGGTTGCTTTAGCAATTTTTGCAGTGGCGGCTGTCGCGTTAACTAAAGTAGCCATGCAATATACTCAATCTACCTCAAATGCAATTCTTAGAACAAAAGCACAGTTTGTTGCAATGAATGAAGTTGCTTTAATGGAAATAAATCAGGAATGGCTCGAAGGTACACAAAGTAAGCAAGTGACTTCTCAAGGCGAGACTTGGCAGATTGATAAATCTGCGCAATCTACAATTAGTCCAAATGTTCAAAAAGTAGATGTACAAGTTAGTTTATATGATTCTGATAAGGGGAAAGTTCAAAATGGTATTACTCACTTGGTATTTTTTAATTACCCAATGAAAGCGAAATAATGATAAAAAATAAATATTTTTGCTCTCAAAGCACAGCTCCTCGTCTTGCGGCACGATCGAGCAGTGCTCGATTAATTCGTGCCTCAGGATTTACTTTAGTTGAGCTTTTAGTTTCGATTGCAATTTTTGCTATTTTGTCTCTGTTGGGTTGGAAGGTTTTTGATTATTTACTAAAGGTCCGAGATCGTAATACTCAACATGAAGTGCAGTTGTTTGAATTACAAGATGCTTATCAACAAGTTTTGCGCGATACGTTGCAGATTATACCTTTGTCAGCAAATCAAGGCGGGCAATTACATCCAGCTCTAGAGCTTAATAATCAAGTTCTTCGTTTTAGTAAGGCAGGTGTTACTGACCCTTTAAAGCAAGGATTATCACCTTTTGAGCGTATTGAATATCAATATGACCCTGACCAAAAAAAGCTTTATCGTCTTAAATATAGTAATTTAAATACTTCAAATAGAGAGCAGCCCCTATCAAGTACACTGTTGAGCCAAGTTGAACAATTTCAAATTATGGTGTTGACACCGCAAGAAGTGACAAAGTGGCCAGAAATTAATCTTGACCCTACAAAACCTGAAGAATTTAGAAAGTTACCGAAAGGTATAAAAATACAACTCACGGTTGCAGGTGTAAGTTATGAGTGGGTTTATAGTTTGAATCAAGGGGTTTCATCGCTCTCCAAAGAAGGAGGAGGGTGATATGTTGCACTATAAAAAAAATCAGCAAGGTGTAGCGTTACTCACAATTTTGATAATGGTTGCTTTAGCTACAATTTTAGCTGCCTCTATCGCAAAGCATCAAACTAATACCATGGAAAATACGGGTTATTTGATGCGTCAAAATCAGTCATTACTTTATGCAAAAAGTGCAGAAGCTTTTTTTTCTGAGTTATTAATTCAAGATACTAATAATGTTGGTGGTATTGATCATTTAAAGGAAAGCTGGGCACAACCGATGCCACCTTTCCCAATAGAAGATGGAATCGTATCGGGACGTTTACTAGATGAATCAGGTAAATTTAATCTGAACAATTTAACGACCAATGAAGGTACGGTAAACGAAGCTGCTAAAAACTGGTTTGAGCGGTTGCTTGTGCGTGTGGGTTTGCCGGCAGAGTTAAGCCAAGCAGTTATTGATTGGCAAGATTCAGATGACGAACCATCTGGACCTATGGGAGCAGAAAGTAACTATTATGAAGGCCTTGATCCTGGCTATTTGGCTTCAAATGCTAAATTTCATCGTATTGAAGAGTTGAAGTCGGTAAGAGGTTTTGAAGGGAAAAAATATGATTTAATTGCCCCATACATATCGGCATTACCTGAAAATACAAAAGTGAATATTAATACTGCATCACCATTAGTATTAGCGAGTATTGATCAAAAATTAGATTTAGGGACTATAGAAAAAGAACTTCAATCACGCCAACAAAATTTAAAATTCTTTCAAAATATTGATGAATTATGGCAATTGAATGCTTTTTCAGCAGTTGATACACAAAAGAAAACTGAAGTTAATAGCCTTTTAGATGTGAAGTCGAGCTTTTTTCAGGCACAAATTGAGGTTGTGTTGAATAATAGAAAAAGACAGTTTACAAGTGCACTAATGCGCAGCGATAAGCAGGTTTATGTATATTCTAGAAATATGGCGCCTTTTAACTAATTGAAAATTTATGAGTTATTCGTCTTTGGTGGAATATCGATGTTTGTAATTATAAATTTTTCTCGGGTACATATTGGAATAAATCTAAATTTTTTATATGCGTAGCTTCAATGTTTCTTCACAAGTCTTATCATACTTTTTGCTAATTGTTTCTAATTGAAAAGTGGTGCGAAATTTTCGTCTTTTGCTTTATAATAATGTTCTTAGAAGGAATGATCGATTTGGCACATGTTAATTCGTAAGTTATTTAAGTTTGAAAATGCACATGTTGTACGTAACTGTACATCGGATCGTTGTAAGCGATCAATTCATGGACATAGCTATAAAGTTGAATTATTGCTTAAAGCTTCGAAATTAGATCATGGGCAAATGGTTTATGATTTTGGACTCCTAAAGGGAGTAATCAAAGATCTTTTCGATAGCTTTGACCATGCAATCTGTTTTTGGGAAAAAGATGATCCCCAATATATTGATGCATGCCAGACTTTTAGTGCTCGTTGGATTTCTTTACCAGTTTCACCGTCGGCTGAACAGTTTTCACGTATATTCTTTTATCTAGCTCAGCAAGTTTTGCAATCAACAGTCACTCAAAATGGGGAAGGTGATGTTGAAGTATATTCTGTTATTGTTCATGAGACTGATACTGGATATGCTCAAAGCTTTATTGAAGATATTCAAAACGAACAAATGGGTATTTTAAGTCTCGATAGAATTGTTTTTTCAGAACAAATTCAGATAGAGTGGGCAAATCCACGCATGTATGAAGACTTGAAAACAGGGATTAAATTTAATAATCCTCAAGTTGATTTACAAGTCGAAGTATAAATCGAATTACTTACATAGTTGTAGAATTGAAAATTGATCTAGGATGACATTAATGCAATTAACTGAGCAGCAGCAAGATAAACTCAGTAAAGTTCAATTAGAAGAAAGTTGGAAAAGATCTTTAGCACCTTTTCTATTAAGTCCTCAGATGGATAACTTGCGCGATTTCTTATTTCAACAGAAACAAGCTCAAAAAATAATATATCCACCGAGTAAGCAAATTTTTAATGCTTTAAATACAACACCATTGGCTGAAGTGAAAGTTGTGATTTTAGGGCAAGACCCATATCACGGTCCAAATCAAGCCAATGGATTAAGTTTCTCTGTTCAAAAAGGTATTGCATTACCGCCATCTTTACGCAATATTTTTCATGAATTACATACAGATTTAGGTATTCCAGCTCCTCGCCATGGCGACTTAACAAAATGGGCTAAACAAGGTGTACTCTTGCTCAATAGCGTACTTACAGTTGAAGCTGGACAGCCGACTTCGCATCAAAAGCAGGGTTGGGAAGCCTTTACTGATGAAGTTATTGATGTTTTAAATGAGCAAAGAGAACATGTAGTATTTATTTTGTGGGGTGCTTATGCGCAGCGCAAAGGACAACGTATAAATAGAGATAAACACTTGGTTTTAACAGCCGCTCATCCATCACCTCTTGCTGCAAATAGAGGGGGGTTTTTCGGGTGCAAAGTGTTTTCAAAAACAAATCAATATTTGAAACAACATGGCATTGAGCCCATAGACTGGCAATTGGACGCATGATGAACTCTCCCAATGTAAATAACTATCACCCGGACTTGGTGGTTGAAGAAGCAAAAAATGGCTGGCGTATAGTACGTTTGAATCGTCCTAAATCATTACATGCTTTAGATGAATCAATCGTAACGGCATTATTGCGTGTATTTGAAGATTTCCGTGATGATGAGCGTGTTAAAGCAATTTGGTTAGACTCAACTACACCAAAAGCTTTTTGTGCAGGTGGCGACGTTAGAAAATTACGTCAACTTGTTATAAATCAAGAAGTAGATACTGCAAATAAGTTCTTCCAACAGGAATATGCTTTAGATCTACTCTTACATAATTATGCTAAACCAGTCGTTGTTTGGGGTGAAGGCTATGTGATGGGCGGTGGTTTAGGCTTGTTTATGGCTGCGCCATTTCGTCTAGTAACACCATATTCACGCTTAGCAATGCCTGAAATTAATATTGGTTTATATCCAGATGTTGGGGCGAGCCGTTTCTTGGCTGATCGTGGTCCAATAGGTTTGTTTACCGGTTTAACTGGTTCAATCATGACCGCAGCCGGAGCATATAGCATCGGTTGGGCAACACATATTTGTGAAGCACAGCGTGATAATGTTTTGCAAAAAGTTTTAAATATTAATTGGGCTCATTATCCTGCAGGGGATTTTAGAGCAATTGATGATACTTTAAATAGCTTGCACCGTCCTGTTGCAGCAGGTCCATTGCAAAACTCACTTGATGTAATTCATAGCGTTTGCCGTGGTTTCAATTTTGAACAAGATTATCAAGCGATTGTTAGTTTGCGTGATGCGAGTAGCGATTGGTTACGCCAAGCGAGTGAAAACTTGCAAAAAGGTTCTCCTAGTACAGCGGCAATTACTTGGTTGCTATGGCAATGGGGCAAACAAATACATTCATGGGATGAGGTCTTTGATTTAGAAGCTCAGATTTCTGAGTGGAAAATACGTCATCCTGACTTTGTGGAAGGTGTTCGTGCGCGCTTGGTGGATAAAGACTTATCACCAGAATGGAAGCAATGTGATGATCTAAGCCTAAGAGGTATTTTGGCTGATTGTCCACCGGTCACTTCAATAGATAGCTGGAATGCCTTACTTAGACAGCATGGTGTGATCACCTAAAATAATGACTGAATATAGTGATGAATACTGGATGCAGCTTGCTTACGAGCAAGCTGAATTAGCTGCTCAACAGGGAGAGATTCCAGTTGGAGCTGTTTTGGTGAGTGAAAATCGAGTGATTGGAGCAGGTTATAATGCTCCCATTACTTTGTTAGATCCAACTGCACATGCAGAAATTCAAGCTATTCGGGCAGCATGTTCCTCATTAGAAAATTATCGATTACCTGAAGATACAACTTTATATGTCACTCTTGAACCGTGCACGATGTGTGTAGGTGCATTAGTACATGCGAGAATCAAACATGTAGTTTTTGGCACACCCGAACCTAAAGCAGGTTCCTTGGTAAGTGCACGCCAGTTATTGCAGCAAGGTTATTATAATCACAGGTTTACATTTCAGAATGGCTGTCTGCAAGAAAAATGTGCTCAGCAACTTAGTCATTTTTTTAAACAAAGACGTGAGCAAAAGAGACAAGAGAAACTACAAAAAACGTCCTTAAATGATTAAAAAATAACATGCGCTTATGGCAAACTAACGCGGTTTTAATGCCATGATTCTATTTAATAAGGACTATTCAATGCGTAATGTAATTACCGTAAAAAAAGAATTTAATGCCCCTCTTAGTGATGTATTTAATTTGCTCTCTAAGCATTCAACTTATAATACTGCTTTTGCACCTTTACAAGTTGTGCGTGTAAAAGACTCGGCTGATTCTAAAAGACCTGATGGTTTAGGCTCAGTTCGACGCATGGGCTTTGGTCCAATCAAGCCCCTTAAAGAAGAAATTACATTGCTTGAAGAAAATAAAAGTATTGAATATAAATTAATAGATAATCCTTTGATTAAACATCATTTAGGTAGAATCGAGTTTTCTGAAATTACCCCATATATTACTTTAGTTACATACCGCATCGAGTTAACGGCAAAAGCGCCAGTGGTAAGTAAATTAATCCTTGCACAGCTAAAACTAGCCATTACACTAGGCTTTTCGAGATTAGCTAAAGCAGTTGCTTCTTAGTGAGAGTTCAATGACAGTTCAAATTATTACTATTGATGGTCCGAGTGGTTCGGGTAAAGGAACATTGGCTGCAAAACTTGCAGCACATTATCAATATCATTTACTTGATTCGGGTGCGTTATATCGTTTGTTAGGGTTGTCATTACATAAACACGATTTATTAGAGAAATTAGATAGTCAGCTTGATGAATGTATTCAATATGCACGTCAACTTGATATTAAATTTGAGACTTCTGCATCAGGGATTTTGGTTTTCTTGGATGGCGAAGATGTATCTCAAACAATTCGTACAGAACGAGTTGGTGAGTACGCATCAAAAGTTGCAGTGGTTCCAGAGCTTAGACAGGCGTTATTTGAAAGACAAAGAGCTTTTGCGCAAAATCCTGGTTTAGTTGCAGATGGCCGTGATATGGCAACATCTATCTTTCCTGAAGCAAATGCTAAAATTTATCTGACAGCTTCGGCTGAATCGCGTGCTGAGCGAAGAGTAAAACAGTTGCAGGGTATGGGGCTAGATGCTAAAATAAACGACATTTTAGCTAATATACAGGCGCGTGACAAAAGAGATATGGAGCGAGAAGTTGCTCCGCTCAAGCCAGCCAAAGATGCTTATATCATTGATAGTTCGGAATTAACGATCGATCAGGTATTTAAGTTAATGGTTGATTATGTCGATAGCCGTACTATTTAGTAAATAGAATTATCAGTTGAAGCATAGCTTGATCAGTCTATAAAGACTATGTTGATACTTAACTAAACCGGCCTTGTCTGATCCAAGACCGCTGAATTTATCAGGTATATCATGACCGAATCTTTTGCAGCCCTCTTTGAAGAAAGTGAATTAAACCTCAACGTTGAAAAGGGTGCAGTCATCCAAGGTGTTGTTGTAAACATCGATAGCGACTGGGTAACTGTTGACACTGGCCTAAAGTCTGAAGGCATTGTTGACCGTGCTGAATTTTTAAATGAACAACGTGAACTTGAAGTTCAGGTTGGTGATACTGTTGACGTAGTTGTTGAAGCTCTTGACAACGGTATGGGTCAAACAGTTTTATCACGTGAAAAAGCTAAGCGTGCTGAAACTTGGACTAAACTTGAAAAAATCTTTGAAGATGGCGAAATCGTTACTGGTGTTATCTCTGGTAAAGTTAAAGGCGGTTTCACTGTTGACATCGGTCCTGTTCGTGCATTCTTACCAGGTTCATTAGTTGACACTCGTCCTATCCGTGACACTACTCACCTTGAAGGTAAAGAGTTAGAGTTCAAAGTAATCAAACTTGATGCTAAACGTAATAACGTTGTTGTATCTCGTCGTGCTGTTATGGAAGCTGAATCTTCAGCTGACCGTGAAGCATTACTTGCTCAACTTGAAGAAGGTCAAACAGTTACAGGTACTATCAAAAACCTTACTGATTACGGTGCATTCGTTGATCTTGGCGGTATTGATGGTCTTCTACATATCACAGATATGGCTTGGAAGCGTATCAAGCACCCTTCAGAAGTTGTTGAAGTTGGTCAAGAAGTTACTGTTAAAGTACTTAAATTTGACCGTGAACGTAACCGCGTATCTTTAGGCCTTAAACAATTAGGCGAAGATCCATGGTTAGCGATCATGAGCCGTTACCCTAAAGGTTCTATCGTTAAAGCTCGCGTAACTAACTTAACTGACTACGGCTGTTTCGCTGAAATCGCTGAAGGCGTTGAAGGTTTAGTTCACGTTTCTGAAATGGACCACACTAACAAAAACATCCACCCATCTAAAGTTGTTCAGATTGGTGATGAAGTTGACGTTATGGTTCTTGAAGTTGATGAAGAACGTCGTCGTATCAGCCTTGGTATCAAACAAACTCGTGCTAACCCATGGGAAGAGTTTGCTAAAGCTCATGAGAAAGGCGAAAAAGTATCTGGTACTATCAAGTCTATCACTGACTTTGGTATCTTCATTGGCTTGAACGGCGGTATCGACGGTTTAGTACACTTGTCTGATATCTCTTGGAACGAGCAAGGTGAAGAAGCTATTCGTCGTTACAAGAAAGGTGACACTGTTGAAGCTGTTATCTTGTCTGTAGACGCTGAAGGTAACCGTATCAGCCTTGGTATCAAGCAATTGAACAGCGATCCGTTCAATGACTTCTTAGCTGCTAACGAACGTGGTGCTTTAGTTAAAGGTACTGTAACTGCAGTTGATGCTCGTGGCGCAACTGTTAAGTTAGCTGACGAAGTTGAAGCAACTCTTAAAGCTTCTGAAATCAACCGTGACCGCGTAGAAGATGCGACTAAATTCTTAGAAGTTGGTCAAGAAGTTGAAGCGAAGATCATTAACGTTGATCGTAAATCTCGCTCTATCAACTTGTCTATCAAAGCGAAAGACGAAGCTGAAGAGAAAGAAGCAGTTGCTAGCTTGCGTACAGCAACAACAAGTCAAGACAATGGTCCTAAGACTATTGGTGACTTGATCAAAGCACAAATGAAGTAATAAGTTAACAAAGTACAGTTTCATGTAACGGAATTGTACTTTTTATACAAATTACTGTAAACGGTAGCCTAGTATTCAACATACTGCGCTACCGTTTTGTATTTAAACAGGTTATTATCGAACGACATAGAGTAGCAATAAATAACGAGGTCGTAGATGACTACTGAAGCTCTTAATAAGTCTGATTTGATTGAACGCATTGCGCTAAAAAACCCACACTTAGCTGAACCTTTGGTGGAAGAGGCGGTTAAAATTATGATTGATCAAATGATAGAAGCACTATCAACTGATAATCGAATTGAAATCCGTGGTTTTGGTAGCTTTGCTTTACACCACCGTGATCCAAGAGTTGGTCGCAATCCTAAAACAGGAAAATCAGTTGAAGTTGCAGCTAAAGCTGTTCCACATTTCAAACCCGGAAAAGCCCTTCGTGATGCTGTAAACGAATCTGGGAAATAAATAAAATTTATAAGTCGGGGTGCCTATGCGTTATATTTTAATTGCATTGCTTATTGTTGTATTTGGCTATTCTTTAGCACTTGTTTTGCAAAATCCAACAGAGCTTTCTGTTGATTTGTTGTTTACTCAAGTTCCTGCTATGCGTTTAGGCTTATTATTGCTACTCACATTAGTACTAGGAACAGTGGTCGGTCTTTTACTAGGTGTACAGGTTTTCAGAGTATTCCAAAAAGGTTGGGAAATTAAACGCCTGCGTAAAGATATTGAACATTTAAGAAAAGAACAAATCCAAAGTGCTCAATTAGCAGCAGCAGAAGCAGCTGCAAATGTAAGACATGAAAAAACCGTTGTAGATATTTATCCGCAAGATAAAAATTCTACTCCGCTATAATCCCCGTACTACTCTTTATTGATGAGTAAAGAGTAGTATCTCTCTAATTTAATCCGTTCTTCTTTTATTCTTCTAAATATAAACTCTTTTAGTCTTATCGCTTTTAAATTTGGAAAGCGAGCATCTACATTCCTTTATTCCTTCATGATTTGTCTATTATAATAACGCTGATTTTATATGATGGAAGAAAGTCTCTTGAGTATCATTGTTGCGTTAGATGCAAAAAGCCAATATGACGCTTTAAAAATTGTTGAACAGCTTGACCCTACTTTGTGCCGTGTAAAAGTAGGTAAAGAGCTTTTTACTCATGAAGGCCCATCTGTTGTAAAAAAACTGCAAGAACAAAATTTTGAAGTTTTCCTAGACCTTAAATTTCACGATATTCCTAATACTACAGCTCAAGCTGTTTGTGCGGCAGCTGATTTAGGCGTATGGATGGTAAATGTTCATGCTTCAGGTGGTCGTAAAATGATGGAAACCTGTGTTGAACGTTTAAAAGCAGGTAACTATCAAACTCAACTTATTGCTGTGACAGTACTCACATCAATGGGCCGTGAAGATTTAAAAGATATTGGTTTAGATATTGAACCTGTAGAGCATGTGAAGCGCTTAGCTCAATTAACTAAAGAAAGTGGCTTGGATGGGGTGGTTTGTTCTGCTCAAGAAGCTAAGATTCTTCGTGAATTGATCGGGCAAGACTTCTCTTTGGTAACACCAGGAATTCGCCCAGAGGGTTCTAATGCAGACGACCAAAAACGTATTGTGACTCCAAAGCAAGCTATGCTTGATGGTTCTACACATCTGGTTATTGGTCGACCGATTACTAAAGCAGAAAACCCAACAGAAATGTTGAAATCTATTTTGGCTTCAATTGCCTAAAGATTTAGGAATAAGCTAATTAACAACGGGGCGAGTAGGCTTAATAATAAGCCACTCATCATGGCATGTGGTACATAATGTGTACCGCATGACTGTTTTACCATTGCTAAGGTAACATCCATTGACGTTGCGCCAGCGCTTGAGATAGCAGGGCGTGGAAAACGCCAACCCATGGTATACATTAGAAAAATAGCAACAATTTCTCTAAATAAGTCAGTTAATAAGGCGATTCCACCCAACTCTGCTGAATGTAATTGCGTAAATAAGATCCCTGACATTGAATACCAGCCATAACCTTGTGCTAAAGCTAAAGTTTCATTAAGTGTAAAATGCTTGTGAAGTAAATAGTAATTCAAAAAGCCCGCTATACATGACCCTAGAAAAGCAGCTAAAGGTACAATTAAAATTTTCCAGCTTAACCATGTACGGTTAAAATGAGTGAAGGCAAGTTCAATACCAATTAAGAAAATAAATAGTAATAATAAATACCAACTATTAAATGCCATATGTGAGTTGAATTGAGTGGCAATAGCTCCCAATAAAACACCTATCCCTAATGCAAAAAAAGCTTTTGCAATATTTTTTAAAGCATTTACAAAAAGCTGAAGTGAGATTTTCCCTTTAACACTTTGTTTATCAAAAATTGTATAGGCCAATAAACAGGTAAAGAAAGAACCGAAAGATGTTGTAAGAGCAATAATAATCGCTGGTGGGAGTATGGCAGAAGGATTCTCAATTTGGTCAAGGGCCAATGTTAATTCTAAAGCTACACTCGCTAAGAGAATATAAGAAAAATAGGGAAGTATTTTAAATATGAAGTGTCGGATATTTAGAGATAGTTTTGGAGCTAAAAAATAACCGGAAGCAAGTGCTAAAAATATTTGAATGATGAGATAAAAGGATTGCATATAATAGATAGATTGTTATCAACCTACCTATTATGTCTTGAATATTTTAAGCTGCATAGCTCTGTGAATTTTTATTTAAAAGTAAGTAATCTTTGGACTTAACTTTACGTGTTTCTAACCAATACTTCCATGTGTAAGTTGGCCATAGAGAAAAGTTCTTTCCATCGGCAGATTGATACCAGCTACTACAACCACCAGCTTGCCATACAGTTCCTTGAAGCTGCTTTTGAACACGTTCATTAAAAGCGTCTTGAACTTCTGGTTTAATCTCAATTGCTTGTTGACCAGATTTTTTTACAAGTTGAATAAGCTGTAAAATGTAATTTACTTGAGATTCAATCATAAAAATAATCGAATTATGACCTAAAACAGTATTTGGCCCGACGAGTTGGAATAGGTTAGGAAAATTCTTGGTCATTATTCCATAATAACTTTCTGCACCATCTTTCCAAGCTTGTTTTAGCTCGATTTGATTGCGTCCAATACAGGTGAAATGTTTTAAATAAATACGTGGGTCAGTAATAAAACCTGTACCGTAAATTAAACAATCAATAGGTCGTTCTTTACCATCTTTAGTAATAATACTGTTTTCTTTAATCTCTTGAATGCTATCAGTGACTAACTCAACATTTTTTCGGTTAAAGGTAGGAAAGTATTTATTTGAGATAAGAATACGTTTACATCCCATGACGAAGTCAGGTGTGAGTTTTTTCGCTAGCTCTTTATCTTTGACTTGAAAACGTATGAATGCTTCTGCCAATTTTTGGCCATATTTCATGATTTGAGGTTGAACAATTGGCACAACGCGAGATTCATTACTCCAGTAAAGACGACTACGATGAATTTGGCGATAAATATTTGAAGATTTGAATAATGCTTTACTTAAGCTTGAATATTTGCGCTCATCTCGCGGTATGACCCACGCAGCCGTTCTTTGAAATACATAAAGTTGTTTAACATCTTTAGCTATTTCAGGAATATATTGTATCGCACTGCCGCCCGTACCAATAGATGCGACTGACTTGCCGTTCAAGTTATAGTCGTATTCCCATTGTGAGGAATGAAATACTTTCCCTTTGAATTTTTCGATTCCTTTGATAGGAGGAATTTGGGGAATGTGTAAGGGACCTGAGGCAAAAACTACAAATTGAGCTTCTATAGAAGGCTGGTCCTTAAAATCTAGAGTCCACACATGACGTGTTTCATTATATTGGACATGAGTTACGTCATGCTTAAACTTACAGTAATTTTTAATTTTATATTTTTCTGTAATATTCTGAATATATTCAAAAATTTCTGGACCTTCAGCATAGCGTTTGGTCCAATCGGTCTTTGGTGCAAAAGACAAGGAATACATATGAGATTGAACATCACACGCTGCACCTGGATAGCGATTTTCTCGCCAAGTTCCACCAACATCATTTGATTTTTCTAAAATAACAAAGTCATGCTGTTGATTTTGTAGTAAACGGATTGCCATTGCTAGGCCACCAAATCCAGCCCCAATAATAGCGATTTTAGTTTTTTGAATAGCATCTTGCTTTGCGTTTAGCATTGGAAACCCTGCATAAGCTGAAAAGAGGATTGCACGCAAGACTAACGTTTTTTGATCAGTTTAAACATGATTGTATCGACGTGAAAATTGATAGATTAGGCAATTAATTTTCTTGCTTCTTTATAGTAAAACATTTCAGTCTAGGGAAATTGATAGAAGAATGAAACGGTCGATACTTGGTTTAATCTATTTAATTCAAGGAATGCGCAACGCTGGCATTGATGTCGACTCACGTTTGGCCGATATAGGTATTAAAGTTGATGCTTTAGACCCAAGTTCTACAATTCATGATCGTCTTGAATGGGATATTCAACAAATTATTAGTAAAAATGTTGAGCCTGAAAAGGGGTTGTTTATTGGACAGCATTACGCTTTAGCAGGGTATGGACCCTTGCTTATGTTGCTTGTTACAAGTCATGATATTCAAACTGCTTTAAATAAAGGTATAAAATATCAAAAACTTACTCACTTATTTGGTAGCTTAGGTTTATACGAAACTGATGAGCGCACCATTCTAAATTATTTGCCTGTTGATTTGAAAACTGAAATTGGTCAGTTACGGGCACAATGCGAAGTCTCGGGGACTTATAAGTTTATTCAAGATATTTATACGATGATGGGATTACAAATGCCTACGATGCGTATAGAACTTCCATTTGAAAAACCAACTGACTCAGATACTCTATCTCGCTATTTTGCATATTATGGCGAAGATGTGCATTTTAATGGTAAATATGCGGCGTTTAGCCTAAGTAAGGATGTACTTGAAATCAAGATTCCTTCTGCCGATATCATTACACATCGTATTTATGAATCAAAATGTATTGCAGAGATAACAAGATTAAGTCAACAAGATCATCAAACACCACATATCATACAATGTGTACAAGATTATCTTGAGTTGCAACAAGGAATTATCCCGAGCATGGCAGAAACGGCTTTTGCATTGAAAATGCCTGAAAGGACATTAAGGCATCAATTGCAACAGCTAAATACGAGTTATAAGCAAATTCGTGAACAAATTATCAAGAATAAGGCATTGAAGCTTATGGAATATAGGGAATACTCAATAGAGGTCGTTGCCGAATTACTCGGCTATTCTGAACCAGCGGCATTTAATCATGCTTTTAAACGATGGTTTGGACAGAGTCCTCGACAATATGCAAAAGAGTCATCGTCGTAACTCTTGATGCTAAAAGCTAATGTGGTTGAACAAAATGTTCGCTATACTCTCATCAGTTAAAATTGAAATAAAACGATATGTTAAATTTAAAATCTTCTCATAGTACTGCATTCACTCCTTCTTCCCCAGCAGAACGCTATGCTGAGGCTTTAGCTTCAGGCCAATTTATGGCAGATGAAGCGCAAGCACAGGCAGTGCAAGAATTAGATCGCGTATGGAAGGAACTTTTAAACCGTTATAAAGCCTCTAAAAAAGCTTTCCGTCGTTTTCGTCGCCAAACTTCACCTAAGGGTGTATATATGTGGGGCGGAGTAGGTCGTGGAAAAACTTGGCTGATGGATCAATTTTACGAGTCTGTGCCATTTCGCCGTAAAACGCGTATGCATTTTCATCATTTCATGCAACATGTTCATAAAGAGCTAAATAAGCTTTCAGGCCAACGTAATCCGCTTGAAATTGTAGCTGACCAAATTTATAAAGATGCTGTTGTTATCTGTTTTGATGAATTCTTTGTATCAAACGTAACAGATGCAATGATCTTGAGTGATTTATTCCAAAAATTATTTGTCCGCGGTGTGACATTAATTGCAACATCAAATATTGCCCCAGATGGCTTATATAAAAACGGTATTCATCGCGATCGCTTCTTACCAACAATTGAAATGGTTAAAAAGAACTGTGCTGTTTTAAATGTAGATGCGGGCGTGGACTATCGTCTACGTGTACTAAAACAGGCTCAATTATTTAAATCACCATTAAGTAATGAAGCACAAAACTGGATGTCAGAGCGCTTTAATGCATTAACTCATACACAAGCTCATTCTCAAGAGCCGATTGTGATTAATAACCGTGTTGTTGAGACACTCGGACATACAGAAGACGTGTTGTGGTGTGAGTTTTCTGAACTCTGCTTTAAACCACGTAGCCCAGCAGATTTTATTGAAATTGCAAATATTTATAATACGGTTCTAGTCAGTAATGTTCCTCATTTGACAGATTTCTTGTCAGAAGGTACACGTCGTTTTATTTACCTAGTCGATGAATTCTATGATCGAGGTGTGAAATTACTTTTAACGTCTCAAGATAGTATTATTGATATTTATCAGGGTGAAAAATTAGCATTTGAAATTGAGCGTACGCGTTCACGGTTACTCGAAATGCAATCTGACGAATATTTACATTCTGAACATCGTCATATTGATGATACTAAAAACGCATAAAAAAATAGATATAAAAAGCGCTCTAAACAGGGCGCTTTTTTTACAACAAAAATTGATAAATTTAGTTAAATAGTGCTTTTTCGCACTGTAAAGTTTGATATAACTAAATACGCTTTAGAAAAACAAGATAGTGAAATTTTTTGTCTGTTAACAAAAAGTCTAGTTTCAGTATCTTTAAATATTGAATAAATTGTTGGGAATCCTAGTTAGAATTTTAATATTTCCTTTATAGAAAAATTTATCTTTGTCAATAGTTTTACAAGGGAAAATGCTTACTATTTAGGAATGTGATATTAGTATTCAGCTTAATTTAAATCGGTATACTAGGATTCTCTTGGTATAAAAAGTAGCAACTTCAGGAAAGACAATGACTGCACGTATTCAAAAAGGCAAGTTAGCGATTGCTAAAGAACTTTACGATTTTATCGAAAATGAAGCTTTACCAGGTTCTGGTTTAGATAGTGAAACTTACTGGAAGAACTTTGAGCAAGTTGTTGTCGATCTTAGCCCAAAAAATAAAGCATTATTGGCTAAGCGTGATGAATTACAAGCAAAAATTGATGAATGGCACCGTAACAACAAATTTGAATTAGGTGCTTATAAAGCGTTCTTAACTGAAATTGGTTATTTATTACCGGAAGTTGAAGACTTCCAAATCACAACTGAAAATGTTGATGAAGAAATTGCGTTGTTGGCAGGGCCACAGTTAGTTGTACCTGTACGTAATGCACGTTATTGCTTAAATGCAGCAAATGCTCGTTGGGGTTCTTTATATGATGCACTTTACGGCTTCGATGTAATTTCTGAAGAAGGTGGAGCTGAAAAAGGCAAAGGATATAACCCTGTACGCGGTGCAAAAGTTATTGAGTTTGCTAAAAATTTCTTAAATGAAGTTTTCCCACTTGCGCAAGGCTCACATGCAGACGCAACAAAATATGCGATTGAGCAAAATAAACTTGTTGTAACTTTGAAAGATGGTTCAAAAACAGGTTTAGCTCATGAAGCTCAGTTCGTTGGTTTCAACGGTGAAGAAGCAAATCCTTCAGAAGTCGTACTATTAAGCAATGGTCTTCATGTCATTATTGAAATCGACCCATCTAGCCCAATTGGACAAACTGATTTAGCGGGTGTTAAAGATTTAACATTTGAAGCGGCAGTAACCACAATTCAAGATTTGGAAGATTCCGTTGCGGCTGTGGATGCAGAAGAAAAAGTTGAAGGTTACCGTAACTGGTTAGGTTTAATGAAGGGTACGCTTCAAGAATCTATCGAAAAGAATGGTAAAACGATTGTTCGTGATTTAAATAAAGATCGCGAAATTAAAAACTTAATTGGTGGAACTACAAAACTTCATGGTCGTTCACTTATGTTACTTCGTAACGTAGGTCACTTAATGACTAACCCAGCTATTTTAGTAGATGGCGAAGAGATTTTTGAAGGTATTATGGATGCATTGGTAACGCCATTGTTATCAATTGCTGATATCCGTAGTACAAACGAAAATAAGAACTCACGCAAAGGTTCTATGTATATTGTTAAGCCAAAAATGCATGGACCAGAAGAAGTTGCGTTTGCTGTAGAGCTATTTGAACGTGCTGAACAGGCGATTGGGTTGCCACCTAAATCGTTAAAAATCGGTATTATGGATGAAGAGCGCCGTACATCTGTAAACTTGAAAAACTGTATTGCTGCTGCTAAAGACCGTACGATCTTTATTAATACTGGTTTCATGGACCGTACAGGTGATGAAATCCATACTTCTATGGAAGCTGCGCCGGTTGTTCGTAAAGAAGCTGTCAAAACACAAAAATGGATTGCTGCTTACGAAAACCGTAACGTTGCAATTGGTTTGAAATGTGGTTTACAAGGTAAAGCACAGATTGGTAAAGGCATGTGGCCAAAACCAGATAGCATGAAAGATATGTTGGCAACTAAAGCTGCACATCCAAATGCGGGTGCTTCATGTGCTTGGGTTCCATCACCAACTGGTGCAGTACTTCATGCGATGCATTACCATCAAGTGAATGTAAAAGCACGTCAAGATCAGTTAAAAGCTGAAGAAATGTTGTCATTAGATGACTTGTTAACTCCTCCATTTGCACCAGAAACAAACTGGTCAGCAGAAGAGATTAACAATGAGCTTGAAAATAACTGCCAAGGTATTTTAGGTTATGTTGTTCGTTGGGTTGACTTAGGTGTGGGTTGTTCAAAAGTTCCTGATATTAACAACGTGGGCTTAATGGAAGACCGAGCAACATTACGTATTTCTTCCCAACACGTTGCGAACTGGTTACGTCACGGTATTGTGACTCGTGAACAAGTTGAAGAAGTGCTGAAACGTATGGCAAAAATTGTTGATGAGCAAAATGCGAATGACCCATTGTATAAACCAATGGCAGCTAACTTTGAAACGAATATTGCTTTCCAAGCAGCTTCTGACCTTATCTTTAAAGGTTGTGAACAACCTTCAGGTTATACTGAACCGTTACTACACGCTGCTCGTTTGAAGTTAAAAGGTTATACAGGTGACTAATTTTAACCTGTTATAAAAAAAGCCTCTTCGGAGGCTTTTTTATTTGAAAGAATAAATTAAATGTATGACTTAATTATTACTCACAATTCCAATTTTAGTGACACCTAAACGCTGTGCTGTAGCCATGACCATCGCTACATTTTTATATTCAACCATCTGGTCTGGTTTGAGTTTGATCTGGTCTTGATCTTTTTTGGCAACAACACCTTGAAATAAAGTCTCTAGAGCCTTGCGGTCAGAAACCTCTTGGTTATTCCAAAATACTTTGCCTGCTGCATCAATTCTTACATCAATCACTTCAGGTGGCTTTTCATTTGTTGGTGGCGGTGTGCCGTTTGGCAAATTAATATTAATCGCGTTGTTTGGTGCAGGTATAGTAATAATAAACATAATAATAAGTACCAGCATGACATCAATAAGCGGTGTCATATTGACTTCCAACATTACATCGTCATCATTATTTGAACCGACATTCATACCCATAAAATTCTCCTTAAATAATTACTGGGAGGCTGGAGGGGTAGTAACAAATGCAATTTTGCCAATACCAGCTTGTTTGGTCGTACTAATGACCTGATCTATCGCTTCAAAATGGGTAAGCTGATCTCCTCGAATATGCACCTCAGGCTGTGGTCTTTTTTGTGCCACGGCTTGTAATTTTGCCAACAATATTTCTTTATTCTGTACATAACTTTCGTTCCAGAAAATATCTCCTGTCTTATTGACTGAGAGTTGAATATTTTCAGGCGTGGTTGCGTACGGAGTATTTTTTTCTTCTGGTAGTTTCACTGGAACCGTGTGTGTAACTACTGGAATAGTAATAAGAAAAATAATAAGTAAAACCAACATGACATCTACCAGAGGTGTCGTGTTAATTGTTCCAATCATTTCGTCATCGTCTTCAGAACCAAGACTTATACCCATAATGTTTGCTCCTGATTATTTAATATTACGGTTAACTGAATTATTGGTATTAATTTCTCCACTTAATAAAACCGCGTGTAAATCTGAGCCAAATGAACGGACATTTTCCATAACAGCTTTATTGCGGCGAGTAAGCCAGTTGTATCCCAGTACAGCAGGTACTGCGACTGCAAGACCAATAGCCGTCATAATTAAAGCTTCACCGACAGGTCCTGCAACTTTATCAATAGACGCCTGACCTGAAATCCCGATAGCTGTTAAAGCATGATAGATTCCCCAGACTGTTCCGAATAGGCCCACGAAAGGTGCCGTAGAACCTACAGTTGCTAAAAAGGCTAAACCACCACCTAAATGATTTTGTATTTTTTCAATTGCGCGTTGGATAGAAATGCTTACCCATGTATTAAAATCGATTCGTTCAAGTAAAGAACCGCCGTGTGATTTAGTTGAATTAATGCCTTTTTCTGCAATAAAGCGATAAGCACTACTTTGTTCTAAACCTTCTGCCGCATTATCAAGGGAAGTAGCCTCCCAGAAATGTTTTTCAGCTTCTTTGCCTTGGCGTTTGACTTTACCTTGCTGCAATAGTTTAGAAATGATGATGTACCAAGTTCCAATCGACATGAGTACTAAAATAAATAATGTAGACTTAGCAACTAAGTCACCTTCACGCCAAAGGGCTTCTAGACCATAAGGATTTTTAACAGTTTCACTCGTTGCGGGCTTCGGTGGTGGGGTTGGAGTATTTGTATTTGATGTGGCTTCAGTGGTTGCTGTGGCTACAGGTGCATTGCTTGTTTCTTCTGCGAAAACTGAACTTAATGGAAATAACGAGCAAGCTGCGATTAGACCTGCAGAAGCGAAACGAACTAAAGGTTGAGTTGATTTTTTCATCATATATCTCCAATATTTTTTAATTTCTTACTAATTCAATTGTTTATTCAATTACGAATGGATATTCAATTTCATACCAATCTTGTTGAGGCACACCATCTTTCATTGCTGGTTTGAACGTACATAAGCTGTAAGCTTTAGTTGCCGCCTTATCTAAAATTTTGCTACCACTCGATTTTTTTACTTTGGCATCAATGACTTTGCCGGATGTATCAACCAAAACACGTATACGCACTGTACCTTGTTCTTCATTCATCAGTGCTTCACGGGGATATTCCGGTTTTTCACAGCCAGCAGAGCCTTCCGAAACTCCACGACTTACACCAGCTGGTTTTGGTGCCGGCGCAGCAGCCACTGGAGTAGGTGCAGCAACAGGGCTTGGAGATGGAGTGCTAGGTGCCGCAGCAACTGGGGTAGCCACTTTAGTCGGTTGAGCCACTGGTGTCGTTTTTTGTACCGGTGTTGCTACTTTCTCTACTTGTTTAGGCGGCTCTGGAACCTTGGCAACTTTTTCTACCATTTTGGGTGGCTCAGGTGGTTTTTCCTTTGGTTTAGGCTCTTCCGGTTTTGGTGGAGGAGGCGGCGGCTTAATATCCTGAATAATTTGTAATTCCACAGGTTTTTCTGCTGGTTTTTGAATATTGTTTGCTAAACCTGACATCAGAATATAGGCAACAAGAAGATGCAGAAAAATGACTGCTGCAATACCAATTAGGCGTTTGGCAGATTTATTTTCTATGTCTGTAAAAGTCATGCCCATAGTTACTCCTGAAACTGTAGACAAACAATTTTTTAAATGACTGTTTGGCTAAGAATGAGTATTTGTTCTGCAAACTAACTGTTGAGAGTTATATTTGCAGAACAGCCATTTAGAACTTATATGTACCTCGTACAAAGTAGGTACGTCCTAAAGGATCTGCGTAACGTGGGTCATATCCCATTTGGAAGTTATCACCAACATTTGAAGCAGGAGGGTCTTCATCAAAGATATTCTTAATACCTGCTGTAACTTCTAGATTTTTAAGGCCTTTGTATGTGCCTGAAATATTATAAATTGTATAGTCGCTTACTTTATGATCGCGATAACCTTCCGCAACAGAAGAACTTGAATTTTGGTCATCGTAACCACGAGTGAATTGTTGTTGGAAATTTACACCCCAGTTTTGGTAATTCCAATATAAATTAGCAGTATGTTTCCAACGAATAATTGGAGCATCTCCAATATATGCTCCTAAACTACTAATCCATTCCCCATCTTTTTCATTTTGATATTTATATTTAATGACATAAGTTCCATCAATTCCAAAACCAAATCGACCTGTTGCTGTCATTGGTGTTATATAGTTTAAACTTACATCAACTCCTGAAGTTTTTAAGTCACCCATATTGTCTTGAGTTGTAATGATATGATTAAGTGTTCCATCTGGATTACGTACGAACTTATCGGCATATTTTGTTGGATTGTTAAAAATATCACCTTCAGGTAATGCTGCTATTTGGTTTTCAACTTCAATATTAAAGTAGTCTAAAGTTAGAACTAAATTCTTAATTGGTTCTAGAACCAAACCAGCTGTAAACGATTTTGATTCCTCAGGATCAAGATCTTTATTTCCTCCATTTTTGCGGTCAAATTGGGTTTCGCAATCACGGCTGGCAACACCACCAGGTGGAAGAGTATCTCCTGGATTTTTAGGAGGGCCATTCGGACAAAGTACAGGATCATTATAGTAAGCTGAAGTATTTGTTATAGAGTTAGGAGCATTTACTTCCCATAAAGTTGGTGCTCTAAATCCTGTGCTATAAGAGGTACGAAACATTAATTGTTTAATTGGTTCCCAGCGAAGTGCGAATTTAGGATTAAACGTATCTCCGAAATCACTATAATCATCGTAACGGGCTGCAAGTTGAGCCTCTAATGTTTTATGTAATGGAATATGCAGTTCAGTAAAGACTGCTTTAATATCTCTTTTTCCTTTATTTGTAGGTTCATCAGGATCAACCCCTGTACTTGGTGCTTGACTAGCCACTTCAGAAACCACGTTTGAGGTCCATTCATCATGGCGATAGCTAGCTCCTACTGCAAAACCAACGTCACCTGCTGGTAATGTAAATATAGGTCGACTAGCAGTGAAATCAACAGTAGTTGAATCAACATCTGCTTTTAAATAAGTACCAGTTACGCCCAGTGTATCCCATAAACCCGCATCTTCTGGTGCTTGTGGTCCAAAAGGGTTTAAAATCCCATTATTTAAAGCTTCTTGAGTTTTTTTGTAGTTAAGATATCCACTGTTTAGCCGGTCTTCTGCTTCGCTATGAGCATAAGTAATACCGGTATTGATATCCCAACCATAAGCTTCGCCTTCTAAACCACCGAATATTCGATGTGACTCATTAATACTAGAACTAACACGATTACCAGCTTGAGAACGAATATAAAGTTCAAGTGGGCCACTGACTTTATTCATAGCAGGTGTAATTCCATTACCTGGATAATATTTACTATCAGGATTCAATGTTAAATCGAAGAAAACGTCTGGAGCGACAGAAGTAGTAATTTCATTGCGTGCGTAAACATATTCTGCTACAGCATTTAAATTGTCATTTAGCTTAAAAGTAGCGCGTCCCAATGCTGAGATATCTTCAGTTTTTGGAACAATTCCAATCACTGCTTGACTGTTATAGCGGCAGAATCCACCTTGAGCGTACACGAGCGGGTTATTCCCGCATCCAGTTGCTGCATATGGGTTTCCTTCGGTACCAGTTTTTGTGTCATAAAAGTTAGCAGGAAAACTACCACTACTACCTTTTGTAATACCTAACTCTGGCAATAATCCTCCGCGTTTACTAACTTTACGATCTTTAGCCATAACATCGTTGCCATGTCGATAATCAACGACACCAAAGATATTGAAGCCATTTTCATCAAGATCACCATAACCACCAAATACGCTTACATCTTGTGTATCCCCCCCATTTTGCTCTGGTTGTGTCAAACCTCCACTGATGTTTAAACCAGTAAATTGTTTTTTAGTAATGAAGTTGATTACACCACCAATCGCATCTGTACCATAAATTGCTGATGCTCCATCTCGTAAGACCTCAATGCGATCTAACATAGCGAGTGGAATAATATTTAAGTTTGTGACGCCGCTATCATATGCATTTGCAGCCAACCGACGACCATTAAGTAAGATTAAGGTTTTATTGGCACCAATTCCTCGGAGATCTGCTGCTGACCCTACAGTTCCACTAGCGCCTACATTTTGCGCAGTAACAAAACTTGATTGATTTGCACTGATTTTTGCTAAGGCCTCTTCGGTTGTTGTCACCCCTTGTTTTAAAATTTCGTCAACTTTTACGATAGTAATGGGCGAAGCACTTTGTGCTGCAACCCCTTTAATTGAAGAACCTGTCACCGCAACTTTTACGACTTTTGTTGGTTTTTCATCGGTACTTGATTGTTCTGTTTCTGCTGCTTGTGCCATGGTAAGACACATCATGCTTAAACTAAGGGTGCTTAATTTAAGAATTGTTTTGCCAATCTTGGGGGTTACCTGAGATCGAACATTGTATTTTTTTTTCATCGTGGATTTGATCCCTTTTTGTTGTCGTTAGCGATATTGCTGGAAAGTTTTTAAGCAAAGCAAGTGCCAACTATATATTTTTCTTTTTTTAGTTTATGCAAAATATTGATATATATTGATTTTATTGTGATTGAGTAGGGTGCTTTAGCTTTTTTGAGATAAAAATAAATTTTCCATTTGGAAAAAAAATTGATGGTGGCGAAAAGTTTCAAATTTATTTGTGTAAAAAATATACATTACTAGACTCTTCACATGCTTATTAAATAAAAATGTATCGTTTTAGAGCTTTTCAATAGGTAATGTTATAATATCTATAGTTATGTGGTTTAATTATAATTTAATTATTAATCAATAAATTATTTAAAAATTATGTGTAAAGTAAGCTGGTTCTAATGTGGATCATAATTAATTTTTAATGTATTTTATTTGTGCATCTAAGGTATGAGGTGATTAACTTATATGAATATAATATTTGGCAAAAAGTTACTTTTATTTATATAGTTCAAATGTTTTTAAGTATCTAATAAAAATATGAATTTTTAATATTTTAAAATATTTTAAGATGGATATTAATAAATGGCATGAAATTCGCTTTATATTCAATAGTTATAAAACTCTAGGTATTTGAGTTTATTTTTCCATTTGATCAAATAAAAAGATGATAAAGGAAAGTGAATTTTAAAACCTAAATAGGCCTATCTGTCGAAAAAGAACTTTTCTTATGCAGATTTAGATGTTACTCAAAAGGATAATATCTTTTAAAAAAACTAATTACGTGGGTATGAACTTGAAATTAAAATTTTTTAAGCTCGCCATTTTAAGTCTGGCTATTACATCAGTCCCTTGTGCTTACGCAATTACGCCAGCACAACCAAACAAAATTTTGCACGTTGCCTATGAAGCCCCAGATGATGGTTTCGATATGGTCAAGACTACTAATTTCTATAGCGCGAGTATTGCTGAAGCCATATTTGAGCCTTTACTCAAATATGATTATTTAGCAAGCCCATTACAGTTAGTCCCTTATACGGCTGAAAGCCTGCCTAAAGTTGAACAAGAGGGAAAAGTTTATACTTTTAAAATTAAACCCCGTATTTATTTTACTGCGGACCCTGCTTTTAAAGGTAAGCGCCGTGAGCTTGTGGCAGAAGACTATGTATATGCAATTAAACGGATTCTAGACCCGAAAAATAGAGCACCTTCTGTTTCTTTTCTGGATGGAAAACTGGTAGGGGCCGATGCAGTTGTAGCTCAAGCAAAGAAAACTGGAAAATTTGATTACGCTGCGCCCATTGCAGGGCTTAAAGCGCTTGATCGATATACTTTACGATTTACCTTAACTCGCCAAGACTATAATTTTCCTTATATTCTTGCCTATATTACTTTTGGCGGAGTTGCTAAAGAGGTTGTCGATTATTACGGTGACCGTATTGGTATGCATCCCGTAGGTACTGGTCCTTACATGTTAAGTAAATATGTTCCAAGAAGTAAGGTCGAGTTGGTTGCCAATCCAGATTATCGTGGTTTTGTTTGGAACTTTAAGTCGACAGGAACACCTTGGGATAACCAGCTTGTTAAGGAAATGTCTGGAAAGAACATGCCACAAATTGGAAAGGTGGTAGTCAGTATTATTGAAGAACAACAGTCACGATGGTTAGCTTTTCAGTCTGGTCAATTAGATTTTGATAGACTTACAGCAGATGCTGTTCCGCAAGCTTTAGATGGAAATCAACTTAAGACTTCTTTTCAGAAAAGAGGAATTAAGCACTTCCCATATAAGGAACCCGAAATGACCTATACGATGATGAACATGCGTGATCCGGTCATTGGTGGTTTTAACCCGGAAAAGATAGCTCTGCGTAGAGCAATTACTTTATCGTACAATCAAAAAGAAAGTATAAAACAGGCTTATAAAGGGCAAGCAGTTAGAGCAGAAATTTTTATACCTGAAGGTGTAAATGGCTATAACCCTAAATATAAAAGTAGCGTAGGGTACAATCCATTATTGGCAAATAAATTACTTGATTATTATGGTTATAAAAAAGGTGCTGATGGTTATAGAACCCAGCCAAACGGGAAACCTTTAATTTTAAAAATTAATACAGAAAATAGCTCGGCCTCAGTTATCCACTCCGAACTCTGGAAAAAGAATTTAGATGCGATTGGCATTCGAGCTGACTTTAAGGTGAGTAATTTTGCAGATAACTTAAAAGCCGCAACTCAATGTAAATATATGATTTGGAGTGGCGCATGGATTGCTGACTATCCTGAGGGAGATAATTTTGCACAATTACTGTATGGACCCAATGCAGGTCAGGGAAATCATGCTTGTTATCAGTCTAAAACATATGATGCGCTTTATACTCAGGCCATCCACTTGCCGCCTCAACAACGCTTACCATATTACGAAAAGCTTAATCGCCAGATTGAAGCTGATAATCCATGGATTATTCATGTAACCCGTATTCGTAACTGGTTAGTACGGCCACAAGTTCAGGGTTTTAAACCCCATCCTATGATGAATACAAACTGGCAATATCTTGATATTACTCCTATTAAAAAATAATTTTAGATAAAGATCATGATGACTGAAAATTTAAAACAAAAGCTCAAGCATTGTAGTATCAGCTTGTTATTCGCTAGTATGGCCTTAACGGGATCTACAAGTATTTTTGCGAAAAGCCCAGCAGATCCGAATAAAGTTTTACGTTATGTATTTCCAACAGCTGAGACAGGTTTCGACCCAGCTTATATCCATGATTTATATTCGGCGCATGTAACCACATCGATATTTGAAACTTTATATACCTATGATTATTTAGCAAGGCCGGCAAAGCTTATTCCGCAAATAGCAACCGCTATGCCAGAAATCAGTGCTGATGGTCTGACCTATACCATTCGCATTAAAAAGGGAATTTATTTTACGCCAGACCCTGTTTTTAAAGGCAAACCTAGAGAATTAACAGCCAATGATTATGCGTATTCTTTTAAGCGTTTATTGGACCCGAATCTACGCTCTCCAAATAGCTGGTTATTAGAAAACAAAATTGAAGGTATGGAGGCGTTAGTCAAAGCAGCCAATAAATCCGGAAAATTTAACTATGATCAAAAGGTAAGTGGCTTACAAACACCTGATAAGTACACTTTGGTGATTCGTTTAGTTAAACCCGATTATAACTTTCCTTTATTATTGGCTCATGATCCGACAGGTGCTGTGGCACGCGAAGTTATCGAAAAATATAAAGACAAAGCTGGTTATGTAATGGGTCATCCTGTGGGTACAGGTCCTTATGTACTGAGCAAGTGGGTACCAGCATCGCGCATTGTTTTAAAGGCAAATCCTGATTATCGTGGCTTTACTTGGAACTTTACTGCCAGTAGCCCTGAAGATCAGGCAATTGTAAAACGCCTTAAAGGTAAAAAAATGCCTCAAATAGGCACAATTGATATTCAGGTGATGGAAGAAAACCAATCACGATGGCTAGCATTTCAGCGTGGTGAGGTTGATATATTTCAGCTTGAAGGGCAACTAGTCGCAAAAGCGGTTAAAGACGGTAAGTTAAGACCTGAGCTTGCTAAAGAAGGTGTGCAGCTATCTCGTATTGTTGATCCTGAAATTAGCTATATCTATTGGAACCTTAAAAATCCGGTCGTTGGCGGAATGAGTAAAGAAAAGATTGCCTTACGCCGTGCAATAGCAATGTCTCGTTCAATAGATCAAGAAATTAAATTAGTAAGAAATGATGATGCAGAGCGTCTACATTTTCCAGTTCCACCAGGGGTAGTGGGTAACGATCCACAGTATAGAAGTAGCACGCCATATTCTGTGAAAGCAGCAAATTTACTATTAGATCGATATCACTATAAAAAAGATGCATCAGGTTGGCGGACACAACCAAATGGTAAACCTCTTGTTATTGAGTATATGGCGCGTAGCGACAGTATTGGGCAACAAAGTGCTGAGCTTTGGAAAAAGAACTTAGATAGTTTGAACATTCGAATGGTCTTTAAACCCATGCTTTTTGCAGATCTCATTCGCGCGCAAAAACAATGTGAAGGGATGTTTGGGTCTTCTGCGTGGATAGCCGATTATCCAGATGGCGATAATTTTATGCAGAATTTTTATGGACCTAATACACACATGACGAACTGGTCTTGTGGTTCTACACCAGAATTTGATCCGTTGTATCGCCAAACCCAACAAATGCAAGCAGGTCCTGAAAGAGATGCGCTCTATCGCAAAATGACACGTCTACTAGAAGTATATATGCCCGCTCAAATATCTTATGCACGTTACCGAAATATGCTGGCTCAACCCAAAATCATTGGATATAAAAAACATCCAATTTTGCATGCTGAGTGGATGTATTTCGATATTGATACAAATACTAAATCTAATCATTAAGTGAAAAAAATTGGAGATAAAATGAAAAACAATGCACTGAAAATGATAACTTTATCTATGTTGACTATGGGTGTAAGTCAGTTTGTAACGGCAGAGACAACACGTCCTACTTTGCCATTACTGAAAGCACAACAACTTCCAGCATGGTGTGATGCAAATTTAAAAAAGATTCAACAGCAGATTACAGTTTTTGAAAAAACGCCTGTTACAAATAATGCAGCAGCGGCACCTATATTGGCAAAATGGGATAAAATCTTTGCCCATTTTGAAGATTTTTCAGGTCCGATAAGTCTCTATAGTAATGTAGATCCAGATGCAAAATTGCGTAAGGCCGCAGAGGACTGCGAAATCAAAATTAATCAATTTCATACTGATATATTTCAAAACCCAAAGCTCTATAATTTAATTAAAAATACGCAAGCAACAGATCCAATTGACCAAAAATATCGCCAAGATATTCTCAGTCAATTTGAAGATACTGGTGTTCAATTAGAACCAGCAAAACGTGCACGAATGAAGGCTATTCTGGATGAGTTGACCAAACTCGAACAAGAATATGCACGTAATGTCCGAGATAATCCGGAAAAACTTGAGTTTACTACTGAAGAGATGAAAGGGTTGCCTCAAAGTTATATTTCAGCATTGAAGAAAAATGCTAAAGGCAACTATTTATTAGGTTTCGAATATCCGGAATATCGTCCATTTATGGAGCTCGCGGATAATGATGATGCCCGAAAAAGATATCAAATTGCCTTTACGCGACGTGGTACTGAACAAAATTTAAAACTACTTAAACAGGCAATAGATTTGCGTTATGAGCTTGCACAGTTATTTGGAAAAGCAAGTTATGCAGATTGGGTTTTAAAAGACCGTATGGCTAAAACACCTGACGCCGTAAATCAGTTTTTGGCAGAAGTACAAAAAACTGTAGCTCCACTTGAGCGCAAAGAAGTAGAAGAACTGCGCGCATTTAAAGCGCAAACATTAAAAACGCCATTAGAAAAAACCGAGATCACCCGTTGGAGCGAAGCTTACTGGAGTGAAAAACTTCGTAAGAGTAAATATCAGATTGATCAGGAAAAACTTCGTGACTATTTTCCGACTTTAGCTGCTCAAAAATGGTTATTTGCTATTTCATCTGACCTTTATGGTATTGATTTTAAACCTGTCAAAGTGAAAGCATGGCAAAACGAAGTTGAATATTACGATGTAGTTGACAAAAAGACAGGAAAGCTTCTTGGCGGTCTGTATATGGATAAATTCCCTCGTGAAGGGAAATATGGTCATGCTGCGGTTTGGGGAGTATACGGTGGCAGCACTTTAACCAATCGATTACCAGTTTCAGCATTAGTCACCAATTTTAACCGTAAAGGTTTAAACAGTGATGAGCTAGAAACTTTTGTTCATGAATTTGGCCATGCTTTACATGGCATATTATCAAATACACGTTATACCAGTCAGTCGGGAACATCCGTAGAGCGTGATTTTGTAGAAGCACCGTCTCAAATGTATGAAGAGTGGGCACGCCGTAAAGAGACTTTATCTAAAGTGGCTGATTATTGTGACCCGGCATGTCCACGTGTTGATGACGAACTCATTGCTCGTTTAAAAGCAGTACATAACTATGGACGCGGCTTACGTTATGCGCGTCAGACTCTTTATGCACAGTACGATATGTCATTGCATACTGCTGATGCCTTAAAAGTAAAACCTTTAGAAAATTGGCAAAAAATGGAAGCTGCTACAGCTTTAGGTTATGTACCAACAACAGAGTTTCCTGGGCAGTTTGGGCATTTGATGGGTGGTTATCAAGCCGGTTATTACGGCTATATGTGGTCTGAGGTTTTAGCTTTAGACATGCTTTCTGCGTATGGGGATAACCTTAATAACCCGCAAGTGGGACAACGTTACCGTCAAACCATTTTGTCACAAGGTAGTCAAAAGCCGGCTGCTGAATTAGTTAAAGATTTCCTTGGCCGTGAACCTGATAACAAAGCGTTTTTTAATGAAATTACCGGACAACGGGTTAAATAAGGAATTATCACTATGCTGGCATATGTTATTCGGCGTTTATGGCAGATGATTCCAACTATGTTGGGGGTAGTCTTACTTATTTTTATTCTTTTTAACTGGGTAGGCGGCGATCCTGCTTATATTTTAGCTGGCAAGATGTCTAATCCTGAGCAGATCGAAAACATTCGTAAGCAGCTTGGTGTCGATCAGCCTTATTACGTTCAGCTATGGATTTTTATTAAGCAGATTCTCACTTTTGATTATGGAGCGAGTTGGAGTACGGGTGAACCTGTTTCCCAAATTATTTTAACCCGATTAGGACCGTCGCTTACGCTTCTAATTCCACTGACTATTTTACAGACCGTTATTTCAATTATTTTAGCTTTGGCTGTTGCAGCGGTACGTGGTTCTCTAACCGACCGTATGGTCATGATGCTATGTACTATCGGCATGTCGATCAGCATCTTAGTTTACATTATCGTTTTTCAATATGTTTTGGCGTATCAGCTAAGTTGGTTCCCAGTACAAGGCTGGAGCGATAGCTTTACTGACAATTTATTTAAGTTTGCCTTACTGCCGATTCTCATCATGCTGGTGGTGAGTATTGCACCGACTTTGCGTTTATATCGTAGCTTTGTGCTTGATGAAATTAATCAGGACTATGTTCGAACAGCACGTGCTAAAGGTGTAGGTGAAAGCCGAATCTTAGGTGTACATGTACTGCGGAACGCTTCAATTCCCATTATTACCGACGTGATGTCAACTTTACCTGCATTACTCATAGGCGCATTTTTAATTGAACGTTTTTTTGGTATTCCCGGGATTGGTCGAGAGGTAATTATTGCAGTTGAGCGGAGTGATTTTCCTGTTATTAAAGCAATTACAGTTTACATCGCAGCTGCAACCATGATTTTTAACTTGATTGCCGATTTGGTCTACAAAGTGGTTGATCCACGTGTACAGTTGAAGTAGGTGGGCTATGCTGAGCGTTTTATCAAAAAGAAAACAACAAACAAAAGCGGAAGCTCATTCATCTGGTCTGTGGAAACTTGCCATGCACCGTCTTCGGGCCGACAAGATTGCAATGTCATCGCTAGTGATTGTATTGCTTTATTTTATTATTCTGGTTCTATCAATGACAGGTGTGATTGCATCTGACTGGAATAAAGAGGTTGCAGTAAGTTATGCACCACCTACATTTATAGGCGCAGATAAGACAACAGGTGCAGGGCAAAATGCTGCGGTGGTTGATGAGGAATTACCAGAAAATCCTGTCGATCCCTTAAAAGATGTAATTCATCAACTTAAGGCTGAAATTAAACAAGAAAAGAGTGCTGGAAGTGCGATTGATTATTATGGTGTAGTGGACCCTTTAGCTGATGATATGAAGGCGATTGATCAGCAACTTGGAGGACACTTACTGGACCAGCAGAGTGAACTTAAAAGCACACTTATATTTGGAGCTGACAAATGGGGACAAGACGTCCTTAAAAAGACCATTAAAGGTGCTGAAACTTCAATCATTGTTGGGGTGATATCCGCTTTACTTGCGGTAGGCATTGGTACACTTTTAGGCGCAATTTCTGGATATTTCGGTGGTTGGGTGGATGATATTCTCAACTGGTTTTATAACATTTTTACCTCAATTCCATATTTATTATTAGTTCTCGCTATTGCTGCTGTACTTCAACAAAAAGGCATTTTATCTATTGTTCTAATTTTAGGTTTAACTGGGTGGACGGGGGTTTATCGTTTAATTCGTGCCGAATATATGAAACATACTGCACGTGAGTACGTTCTTGCTGCTAAAGCAATTGGCGTTGGACACTTCCGCCGTATGTTCATTCATATTTTCCCTAATGTCAGCCATATTGCTTTGGTCCAAATGTCAATTCTGGTGGTGTCTTTCATTAAATCTGAGGTCATTTTAAGTTTCTTAGGTTTTGGTGTGCCTGTAGGCGTAGTGTCTTGGGGGAGTATGTTAAATGAAGCACAAAGTGAACTTCTTTTAGGTAAGTGGTGGCAGCTTGTCGCAGCCTCTGTCGCGATGGCTGTTTTGGTAACGGCATTTTCAATGTTTACTGATGCACTTCGTGATGCATTAGATCCAAAACTAAAATAAGAGGAAATCCTAATGTCAGAACATGAAAATCAGAATGCGCCGTTGCTGCATGTTAAAAATTTACGAGTGAGTTTTAAAGGTGAAGATAAACAATATATTGAAACCGTGAAGGGAATTAGTTTTGATATTCCTGCAAACACCACGGTTGCTTTAGTAGGTGAGTCGGGTAGCGGCAAATCGGTTACTTCTTTGGCAACTATGGGTTTACTGCCCGTAGGTCAGAGTAAAATTGATGAGCAAAGTAAAATTATATTTGAAGGTAAAGATTTACTGAGCTTATCTCGTACAGAGATGCGTAAAATTTGTGGCAAAGATATTGCCATGATTTTTCAGGAGCCGATGTCATCATTAAATCCTGTTTTTACGGTTGGCAATCAAATTGCGGAAGTGTTGTGTTTGCATATGGGGGTGAGCCGTAAACAGGCCCGAAAACGCGTTTTAGAATTACTTAAAGAAGTCGGTATTCCTTCACCTGAAACTAAAATTGATGCTTATCCAAATCAACTTTCGGGTGGTCAGCAGCAACGTGTCATGATTGCTATGGCGATTGCGTGTGAGCCTAAACTGCTGATTGCCGATGAGCCGACTACAGCACTTGATGTCACGATCCAAAAACAGATTATTGATTTACTTGAGTCATTGCGTAAGCGCCGTCAAATGTCGATGCTTTTTATTACTCATGATTTGGCATTGGTCGGTGAAATTGCAGATAAAGTCATTGTGATGCGTCATGGTGAAATTAGAGAGCAAGGCGTGGCTGAACAGGTTCTAGAACAACCTAAAGATGTATATACGAGAGCGTTACTTTACTGTCGTCCTGAAATGTCACAACGACCTTATCGTTTGCCTGTGACCAGCGATTTTATGCGTCAAGAAGACAATATATTGGTCGAACAAAGTTTTGACGTTTCACAAATTCCCCAGCGCAAACGGGGTTTAAATGGTAATGAGCAAATTATCTTAGAAGTAAAGGATCTGAAAAAAAGCTTTTATAGTCGTAAAGGTCTATTTGGCAAAGAAGAGTTTCAGGCCGTAAAAGGCGTTTCTTTTAAACTTGCTAAAGGAAAAACTTTAGGTTTAGTCGGTGAGTCAGGTTCAGGTAAAACGACCGTTGGGTTGTTACTCATGCGCTTACATCAAGCCTCTGGAGGGCAGGCTTTCATCGATGGTAAAGATATTCTTTCATTAACTGAAAAAGAGTTTGCTAAATATCAACGAAAGATTCAGATCATTTTTCAAAACCCATATGCCTCTCTTAATCCACGTTTTACCATTGGGCAGATATTATTAGAGCCTATGCAAATTCATGGTATTGGTAAAGATGACGCTGAACGTAAACAGATTGCCCTTGGACTGCTTGAGCGAGTGAATTTACCTGAGCAAGCTTATTATCGTTATCCGCATGAGTTCTCAGGTGGGCAACGCCAACGTATTGCCATTGCACGGTGTTTAACGCTAAAGCCTGAAATTTTGATTTGTGATGAATCGGTTTCGGCCTTGGATGTTTCAGTTCAAGCACAAGTACTTAACTTATTACAAGACTTACAAGATGAGTTTGGGCTTAGTTATATCTTTATTTCACATGATTTATCGGTTGTGAAGTACATCTCTGATCAGGTGATGGTCATGAATCATGGTGAGGTTGTTGAAATCGCTAACTCAGATGAGCTCTATGCACATCCTCAACATGACTATACTAAACGATTATTGCAGGCCATTCCTCAAGGAATTCAGCACATCTCATAAGCGTAAAGTTATGTCGTTAAAGGCACTTTCTAGTGCCTTTTTATTTGGTTTATAGGGCAAATGCTTATAAAATATAAAAAGTAAATATAGAGTATTTTATTCTTGCTATGTGCGCTAACTTTAAACCTTTAACGCTCGCTCAATTACAGCAACTTCAGTTACCTGAAGTTGGCTTTAGCTATGCCGAGGAGGTTTATCCTGCTGGAACAATGCCATTATTATTTAAATCATCGCAAGGCCTTGAATGGCGTGAAGTGATGTTTGGATTGGTTCCAAAATGGGCTGAAGATACCAATATAGCAAAACATACTTATAACGCTCGTCATGAAACAATTTTCCAAAAACCGAGTTTTCAAGAAGCTGCGCTTAAATGTAAGTTCGGTGTGATTCCAGTGACTGAGTTTTATGAAAGTAAATATATAAATGATAAGCCAGAGCGGTGGGGTGTGCGCCGTAAAGATGGGCAGGCTTTTTTTATTGCAGCGATCTATGAAATTTGCAAAATAAATGAAACGATTATTCGTTCTGCAAGCATGTTGACCATGGATGCTATAGACCATCCAATGATGAAAGACTTTCACGAACCAGGTGACGTTAAACGATCAGTGATTGTAATTCCACATGATCGTTTGGAAGAGTGGTTAAGTTTAGAATCGCCTGACATTTCAAGTTTTATTGAGGGCTTTCCCGTCAAAGAATTTGAATGCTCTCATGTACCAAAAGAAAAAATTATAAAACCTACACTACAGTTAAGTATGTTTGACTAACTTGCTTAAAACTAAGAGGAGATTATTGATCTCAATTTGAATCAATAACCTCTATGTCTTATTCAATATTTTTACTTAATGTTTGTACTTCAGAATCTTCAGCTAGATAGGTCAATTCAATAGGCGAAATCACAAAAGTCGTATTATCTGAGGTCTGTTTAAATACGAAGCCATATTCAAAAGATTGGCTATTTTTACTTGGTAACCAGAATAGATAAGGACAACCTGTATAACTCCCATCCCAACCCATTTCTCTAGCTAAAGCCAAGGCCGTATCAGATTTCGCTATGATTTCTTTAAGTGATTCTTTATCTCGTTGAGAGACGTCACCATCATCATCTGCAAAGGTTTGTAGAAACTCAGTTAAGGGCTTAAGGTCTTCCCAGTTATGTTCTATTGTAGAGAAATGATATCCATATAGCATCATGTGCACTTTCTTCCATCTTGTTATTGTGTCTTTGAACATACCAAGAAATATATGAAAAGGAAATGGATAAATCTGATTTAAGTTGTTTATTTTTCATAACTTATAGATTGTTTTTTGTACGGAATAAAAGCTTTTATAAACATTATAATTACTCATATTAACTATATAGCGTACGCTCAAAGCAGTGCTCGCCTAATGATTAAGATAGATTACTATTTTAGTAAATCAAACTGTTGGCGAATATTGAATTGTTCATAATTCACCTATAATAGAATTGAAACTATATAGAGCATATTTATGTTTATAACAACTACACGCCCACAAGATAATTTAATTAATCAACTTCTGCCTATTTTGGAACAGGCGAGCCAAATTTTATTAGAAGAATATCAAAACTATTCTGCGGGTTATGAGTTTACTATTCATGAAAAACAAGATGATTCACCTGTAACCCAAGCAGATCTAAAGGTAAATAGATTTTTACTAAAACATCTTGCAGAAATTACTCCAGATTTGCCTGTTTTGTCTGAAGAAAGTGATTATAGTGCCCGTCATGACTGGTCTACTTGTTGGATGTTAGACCCACTCGATGGAACCAAAGAATTTATACATGAACGTGATGAATTTACGATTAATTTAAGCTTGATTAAGGGTAAAGAAACCGTTTTTTCGGTTATTGCTGTGCCATGCGAACAAGTTGTGTACTTAGGATATTTGCAAGATTTACCTTTTAAATATAGTTTTAGCCAAAAACAATGGTATCAATATCAGGTTAGTTCAACTCCGCTAAATGCACCTATACAAATAGGATTGAGTCACGGTAGTAAAAATCCAAAATACCAAAAATTTATTCAACCTATAGAAAAAGAACATCGCATTATTCGACGAGAAGCTGGGAGTGCCTACAAATTTTGTATGATGCTAGAAGGTGAAATAGATATTTATCCACGCTTCCATCCCACTTCTGAATGGGACACAAGTTCAGGTCAAGGACTATTAGAAAGTATAGGCGGCGGTTTACTTACTCTGGATGGTAAGCCTTTTGAATATAACCAAAGAAACACGGTTTTAAATAAGGGCTTTATCGCTTTTCGTGATGAGGAAAGTAAAAAAATAGCATTTGAAGCTTTAGCCCAATCAGGTGTTATAGATTGAGAGTTATGCCAGACATGTTATAGTGGCAAAGTATTGAAAAAAGATGACAAGATAAAAATGGCACTCGATTTATTGCCTAAAAGTATGTTTGAAGCAATTGATTTATTGCCCGATGCTTCAACTCCTGTAACCTTATTTACGCGCCATTCTTTAAGAGAACTTGTAGATGGGCAGGGCTTGGCTGGATATGATCTCCAACTTACTCCTCAGGGGCGTGAGCTTGCACAGGCGTGGGGTAATTATTTAATCAAAAATACAGATCGTGTTATTCAGCATTGTATTTCAAGTCCAATACAGCGCTGTGTCGATACGGCTGCGCTCATGATTGAAGGGGCTGACGATGTAAGCCCTCAATCTAATACTCATACGATTGAGATTATTGAGCAAGGTCTACTTGTTGAACCAGGTAGTTTTGTTTTGGATATAAAACAAGCTGCTCCTTATTTCAAAAAGCAAGGCGCGTTAGGTTTTATTAATAGTTTTGTAAATAATGCATTGCCTGGCATGAAACATCCAATTACTGGGGTTTTAGATGTACTAGAGCTTATTTACCGAACTCATCCTAAAACTCAAGGTGGCCTTAGTTTAGCCGTCAGTCATGACACGATTATTGCTGCCATTGTTGCTGTAATCTCAGGTGAGAATAAAATTAAGAAAGAAGATTGGCCTGAAATGATGGAAGGGTTATTTGTATGGTTTGAAGGTGAAGAGTTTCCAAATTGTAAATTAAAGTGGATTTGGAGAGGAAAGGCCTACGAACTGAATGTGGCTAAATTTCATAAAGTACTATAAGCTCAAAAATGATAGATAATAAAAAAAGCCCTATTGGGCTTTTTTTACATGTTCAAATTAGTTAGCTAACGCTTTAACTTGAGCATTTAAACGGCTCTTATGACGAGCAGCTTTATTTTTGTGGATGATGCCTTTATCAGCCATGCGGTCGATTACAGGAACAGCTTTTTTGTAAGCTTCTGTAGCAACAGCATAATCACCACCAGCGATTGCACTTAAAGTACGTTTGATGTAGGTACGAACCATAGAACGCAAGCTTGCGTTGTGTTTACGCGCTGTAACGTTTTGACGCGCACGTTTTTTAGCTTGAGCAGAGTTTGCCACTCTTGCACTCCTTGAAAATAAGTTGGTCTGGGCGGGCTGTGGTCAATTCAGTAAACTGATGTAACCATCACCAGCCCGTAAACAAGTGCCATATTGTGATGAATCAACACCGTGAAGTCAAGCCTTGCGAGCATTTTAAGCGGTTTTAGGGGCTGCTAAAACGGTAAGAAAAGGTTAAATTTGATACAAACTTAAAGAGGGTTGGATAAAAAATGACTATAAGTGCTAAAAAAGCAATTGTGATAGGTGCTACTGGACTTGTGGGTTTAGCTCTTGTTGAACAGCTTGAGCAAACACCCGAATTTGAAGAGATTACAGTAGTCGTGAGAAAAGAATCACAACTACTTAATACATATAAAAAAGTTACTCAAATCGTTATAGAAGATTTTTTATTGCTCAATGACGAAGATGTGAGTGGACATACTCATGCATTTAGCTGTTTAGGAACAACATTAAAAATCGCTGGTTCAAAACAGGCCTTTTACTCCGTGGATTATGAAATCAATGCTCATTTAGCAGACCTAGTGCAAGACAAGCACATTCATTTACTGCTAGTGAGTGCTCTTGGCGCAAATGCAAACTCTCTAATTTTCTATAATAAAGTGAAAGGACAGTTAGAAGATTATATTGAAAGTTTAGAAATCGAAAAATTATCTATTTTTAGACCGTCTTTACTGATTGGTAAACGTAGTGATGTACGGTTTATTGAAGACATAGGGCAAAGTCTTTTTAAGTTTATTGAGAATAAATTACAAAAACCATTCAAATATAAGCCTGTAACTGCAGAGCAATTGGCTCATATGATGGTCGTAGCGGCGCTAACGCAAATTGAAGCTTTTAAACGATATGATAATCTGAGCATACAACAAACTCGATAATGGAGTATTTAAGTGTCGACAATACCATTTGTAACTTGTGATTTATTAGATGATAACCCTGAAAAAAACTTGCAGGTCGTAATTCCATCAATGGATGGAAAGTTCTTTCAAAGTTATGGGGCGCGTAAAACATTTGGGGGGCAGGTTGTAACCGTAAAGTGCTTTGAAGATAACTCACGAGTAAAAGAGTTATTAGCAACAGATGGTACAGATAAAGTATTAGTGGTAGATGGTGGTGCCTCTATGCGTTGTGCGCTTATGGGTGACATGATTGCTGAATCAGCGGTTAAAAATAATTGGAATGGTGTGGTGATTTACGGTTGTGTACGCGATGTTGATGCACTTGCAACTTTGGATTTAGGCGTACATGCATTGGCTGCAATTCCCCAAAAAAGTAATCGTAAAGGCATTGGTGAAATAGATATTCCTTTATATTTTGGTGGAGTCACAATCCAATCTGGTGATTTTATCTATGCTGATAATAATGGAATTGTGATTGCAAAAGAAAAATTAGTCTAATTCTCTCATACAAAGGAACGCATGATGGTGATTCATCAAATTAAAGTACTTCAAGCAGTTGTATCTGCAATTGCCGAAGGTGGTAGAGGTGTTACAGGAACGGCATTTCCACAGCAACCTGTAAAAGCTTTAAAACTATATGAATTTGAAGGTTCACCATTTTGCCGTCGCGTTCGTGAAGTGATTACACTTTTGAATTTGGACGTGGAAATTTATCCATGTCCTAAGGGAGGAAAAAAGTATAGATCAGTTGTAAAAGAAAAAGGCGGCAAATTACAATTTCCTTTTTTAATTGATGAAAATACTGGTGATCAGCTATATGAATCACAAGATATTATTCATCATTTATTTAAACACTATGGTAAGACAGGGAAAACACCTCAGAAATTTTCGAGTTACCCAAACATGCCTTATGTTGCAGTTGCAGGGACTATCTTAAATGGTGCTCGTGGAGTTTGGATAAATAAAAAAATTATTGATAGAGCTGCGCCTGAGCAAAAACTTGAGTTATGGAGTTTTGAGGCGAGTCCGTATTCACGAATTGTAAGAAGTCTACTCTCTGAACTTGAACTTCCATATATTTTGCATAATGTGGCGAAAGAAAGATGGCAAGATATGGGACCTGCTATCCTTCGCTTAAAACCAGGGAAATATATACCTTTAAAAGATGGGAAAAGAGAAAAGCTATTGCCTATTATGCAAGGTAAAATGCAAGTGCCATATTTGGTAGATCCAAATACGGGAGTGAAGATGTTTGAATCTGCTCAAATCGTAAAATATTTAAAAAAGCAGTACGGACATTAATTTAAGGTTAGTTTGAGCAAGAGTTTAAGGCATTTTACTTAAACTCTTATGAATATTAGATTTTATGAAGGTATGTATGAAAAGAAAGTGAATATGCTAAATTAACGAGGTTAAATACCTAAAAAGGCATATTTTATGGAATGTATGAGAATTCAACCTGTAACGAGTGCTCCTGGTGAAAATGCATTATTTATTGTGTTGGGGCTGGCTCAAGGTGATTCTGTAATAGAAAAAGTAAAAGATTTTGCTGCTAATTTTTCAGCATTAACTCGAAGTCTCTTTAATCGTTATCCGGATAGTAAATTTAATGCTACTTTAGGTTTTAGCTCAAATGCATGGGATATTTTATTTCCAGAGAAAGCAAAGCCCCAAGAGTTACAACCATTTCAAGAAATTAGAGGTCCGAAATATACGGCTGTTTCAACTCCAGGGGATTTATTTTTTCATATTCGTGCTGATCGCCAGACTTTATGTTATGAGCTGGGTAATATAATTAATCAACAGCTTGGTAAAGTAACGTATCCAATTGATGAAGTTCATGGCTTCCGTTATTTTGATGGACGGGCAATTATTGGCTTTGTGGATGGGACTGAGAACCCTGAACCCGTTATTGCAGCACAGTGGGCATTGGTCGGTGATGAAGATCCTAATTTTATCGGGGGAAGTTATGCTTTTATCCAAAAATATACGCATGATATGGATAAATGGCGTTCATTAACTGACGAAGAGCAAGAAAAAGTGATTGGCCGTAAAAAGTTCAATGATGTTGAGCTCAGCGATGATGAAAAACCTTTAACTGCTCATAATGTTGTAAGTAAAGCTCACGATGCAGAAGGCAATGAACTTAAAATTATGCGAGCTAATATGCCTTTTTCGAATCCTTCTAGAAATGAATATGGCACATTCTTTATCGGCTACTCGCGTAAATTTAGTACAACCCGACAAATGCTTGAAAATATGTTCTTAGGAAATGAGCAAGGTAATCTTGACCGATTACTTGATTTTAGTACTGCCCAAACTGGAACTCTATTTTTCGTACCAACTGTGGATTTTCTGGATGATTTAGGTGATGAGTAATCATTAAAAATAAGCTTTAATCTTTAATGGTGGAGGTGAATAGATTACCTCCACTATGTACATTGAAATTAATATGATGTGATGAAATGTTTAAAAAGTTAACACAACTCTTCCAAGGCTCGAAAGAGACACCTGAGCAAATTTATTTACAAGAGAACCAACTCAGGTTTGATTCCGAACACGGCCCGGTGATTAAAGATGTCGTAATTAATGAAAAGTGGTTAGAGCATCTTGAGTATTTTTCAAATCGTAAACTACAGAATTTTGATAATCTACCTAAACTATTTCAAATTACGCCACAAATTAATGAAAAAATTGATTTAGAGATTGCAACGCAACGCTATGTAGAAAGGTTAGGAAATACAGAACAAAAGTTACTTGAACTTAAATCCGTTATACAAATATTAAATCAATATTACGTTTTGTTTTTGCGTGATAAATAATCATAGTTGATTGATTAAAAAATATAAAAATTAGAGCGAAGTAGTAGTTTGATTTTCAAAAAAATAACTCATTTCACTAAAAACATCATGCTACTATTGAGCTCATATCTTCTTAGCTGATAAAAGCCATATACATGTTTCAACAAGAAATCTCTCAATTGAATTTACAACAGCTCAAAGCCGGTGAAAAGCGTTGGGTAGGGTCGTTATTAGGTTCATCTGCTGCATTATTATTCAAAGAAATTGCTATTCAGCATTCATCTTTGCTCGTGGTGGTGGCTCGAAATAACCAACATGTTGCTCAGTTAGAAAGTGAACTTGAATTTTATGGTATAAAACCGACAATTTTCCCTGATTGGGAGATTTTGCCGTATGATCGTTTGTCACCTCATCAAGATATTGTTTCGGAACGTCTCGCAATTTTATCTAATATGCCGCAAAAGGGTGTCTTACTCATTTCAGCGAGTACTTTAGCCCAGAGAGTTGCACCATATTCTTGGGTTTTAGGTGAGCATTTTGATATTCATGTGGGGCAAAAATTTGATTTAGAACAACAGAAGTTACGGTTAGTACAAGCAGGCTATCATTTAGTAGACACGGTTTATGATCACGGTGAATTTGCTGTACGTGGCAGCATTATGGATATTTTTGCATCTGGTCAGAATGCGCCTATCCGTATTGACCTGTTTGATGATGAAATTGATACATTAAAATTCTTTGATCCAGAAACGCAAAGAACCACCACAACTTTAAAAAGTTTTACAGTTCTTCCAGCGAAAGAGTTCCCTTTAAAAGAAGCTCGTTCGATTTTCAGAGACCGTTACTCTGAACTTTTTCCGACTGCAAATCCTAAGAAAAACCCCATTTATCAAGATGTTCTTGATGGAATTGCATCTCCAGGAATTGAGTTTTATTTACCTTTATTTTTTGATAAAGCTCAAATGCCAGCTCAAAGTACACTGACAACGTATTTGCCAAAGAATTGCATTGTAATTACAACTAATGATGTGGACACTGATTTAACCAGTTTTTGGAAAGAAGTTTTCCGCAGGTATGAAGATAGACGTCATAACGCAGATCAGCCAATTCTACCTCCTGATGAATTATTTATTGCGCCAAACCACTTGCTTAGTGCCTTAAATCAGTTCCCACGTATGCTTGTGAGTGCTGAGCTAGTTGAAGAAAAAGCTGGAGCTTTAAATCTCAAAGTTGAGCAACCTCCTAAGCTGGCAGTTGACCCGAAGAAAGAAAAACCATTTGCGGTAGTTAAAAAATATATTGATGAAGCGAACCATCCAGTTTTATTAGTTGCAGAAAGTGCTGGTCGTCGTGAAAGTTTAAGAGATGGTTTGCGTGCCAGCCTGGGAGATATTCCTAGCGTAGATAGTTTTGAGCAGTTTCAGAAAAGTCAGTTCGCGATTGCGATTACTAATGCGCCATTGGACCGTGGGTTGCTTTTAACCGATCAATTGTCTGTTATTTCAGAAAATCAGTTATATGAGCACCGGGTAGTCCAACGTCGTCGTAAACGTCAGCAAGAAGTTTCAGAAGAGTTCTTAATTCGTAGTTTGACCGAATTAAGTATTGGCGCTCCTGTTGTTCATATTGACCATGGTGTAGGGCGTTATGCTGGGTTAATTACTTTAGCAATTGAAGGGCAAGATTATGAATTCTTGCAATTAGACTATGCTGAAGAGGCAAAAGTTTATGTACCTGTGACGAATTTGCATCTTATTAGCCGTTACAGTGGTGGAGATCCGGACTTAGCACCATTACATAAAATTGGAACTGATGCGTGGAGTAAAGCAAAACGTAAAGCTTTAGAACAAATTCATGATGTTGCAGCAGAGTTGTTACATATACAAGCCCGTCGTCAGTCAAAACCTGGTTTTGGCTTTGAAATAGATCAGTCACTTTATATGCAATTCGCGAGTGGATTTGCGTATGAAGAAACCCTTGATCAGGCCAATGCTATTGAAGCGACGCTTTATGATATGCAACAAGCTAAACCGATGGATCGACTTGTTTGTGGGGATGTTGGTTTTGGTAAAACTGAAGTTGCGATGCGTGCAGCATTTGTTGCGGTGCAAAATGGTAAACAGGTTGCTGTTTTAGTACCGACGACATTGCTTGCTCAACAGCATTATGAGTCTTTTAAAGACCGTTTTGCTGACTGGCCTGTTCGTATTGAAGTGCTCTCACGCTTTGGTTCAAATAAAACGCATACGAAAAATATTGAAGACCTTGCTGAGGGCAAAGTTGATATTGTGGTAGGTACCCATAAACTTTTACAAGAAAATGTATATTTTAAAGATCTAGGCTTAATGGTGGTCGACGAAGAACATCGTTTTGGAGTGCGTGATAAAGAGCGTATTAAAGCATTACGCGCAGATGTAGATATGTTGACGCTTACAGCTACACCAATTCCACGAACTTTAAATATGGCTTTTTCGGGAATGCGTGATTTATCTATCATTGCTACACCGCCAGCCCGTCGTTTAGCTGTTAAAACCTTTGTACAAGAGCATACCGAAGCATCTATTAAAGAAGCGATTTTGCGTGAATTACTGCGTGGTGGCCAAGTATATTTCTTGCACAATGAAGTTGATACGATTGAAAGAGCTGCTGAAAATATTCGTGTGCTTGTTCCGGAAGCTCGTGTAGCAGTGGCTCACGGACAAATGAGGGAAAGAGAACTTGAGCAAGTCATGCAACAGTTCTATCACAAAGAATACAATGTATTGGTATGCTCAACCATTATTGAAACCGGTATTGATGTTCCAAATGCCAACACCATTTTGATCGAAAGGGCTGACAAACTTGGACTAGCTCAATTACATCAACTGCGTGGTCGTGTGGGGCGTTCACATCACCAAGCTTATGCTTATTTATTAGTTCCTTCGATAAAGCATCTAAAAGGTGATGCTGAAAAACGCCTTGATGCAATCCAAAGAGCTTCAACTCTGGGTGCTGGTTTCATGTTGGCTACAGAAGATTTAGAAATTCGAGGCGCAGGAGAGCTTTTAGGCGAGCAGCAAAGTGGCTCAATGCAGGCAATTGGTTATAGCTTGTATATGGAAATGCTTGAAAAAGCCACTAAGGCAATTCAACAAGGAAAAACGCCGAATTTCGATGCACCTTTATCATTAACAGCAGAAATTAATTTGCACATTCCTGCACTGATTCCAGATGATTATTTAGGTGATGTGCATCAGCGTTTATTATTCTATAAGCGTATTAGTAATACAGATACCCAAGAAAAACTCGACAATATCCGTATGGAACTGATTGACCGTTTTGGAGTTCCACCGCAATCAGTTAAACACTTATTTAGTGTTCACCAAATTCGACTGAAAGCTGAACAGCTAGGTATTACTAAAATCGATATTAATACCCAAGGTGGCAATATTGAATTCTCGCCTGATACACCTGTTCAGGCCATTAGTATTATTCAACTCATGCAAAAGCATCCAACCTATTATCGTATGGAAGGTGGTCAGCGCTTAAAAGTGATGGTTCAGCTTGAAGAACAGGAAAAACGAATTCAATTTATTAATGATTTGTTAGCGAAATTATTGAATGAATTACATGCTTAAATCGTGTTTTAAATTGATTTCAACTCAACAAGAATCTTTTGTATGTTAATAACAGAATTTTATGCACGATTTCTTGGTCTATTCGGGGAATAAGTGCATAAAATCATTGTTATTTGTAATCAAACCAGACACTAGCAATACTCACATTAAAACTGATGTGATAGTATTAGCCATTATTGTTTATTGTCATTTATAAAAGATATGTTTAGTTTGCATCCACAACTTGCTCAAGATACTTTTTTTGTAGGCGATTTTCCGCTTTCAACATGTCGTTTAATGAATGATATGCAATTCCCTTGGCTGATTTTAATCCCTCGTGTGCCGGGAATCACAGAATTATATGAGTTGAGCCAAGCTGACCAAGAACAGTTTTTGCGCGAATCAAGTTGGTTATCTAGCCAGCTATCTCGTGTATTCCGTGCTGATAAAATGAATGTTGCAGCTTTAGGGAATATGGTGCCTCAATTGCATTTTCATCATGTTGTACGTTATCAGAATGATGTTGCATGGCCTAAACCAGTTTGGGGTACACCAGCTGTTCCATATACAAATGATGTGCTGGCTCATATGCGTCAAACCCTTATGCTTGCGCTACGTGGTCAAGGCGACATGCCTTTTGATTGGCGCATGGACTAAATCAATGCAATGCCACATTTATATGAATGTGGCTACATTGAGGTGTGGAGGATAGGGTGCAATTAGAGAGGTTTATCGATAGAGAGCCTAAGCAGTTTGCATATTTTCATCGTTTGATGGGATATTCAATTCTGTCATTAATTTTAGTGATCTACGCTTTTACCTCACCGAATACAAATTACCAGATCTATGTTCCACCTTTTTTCCTATTTCTGCTTTTTATTAGCTCGAAATTAGAACACTGGCTTCAGTACCAATTCGATAAAAAAACTCAAAAAAGTGTTTTCTTTGCAATCGATGCAATTGTTGTAGCCGTTACTTTGGCAGGACTGCATCTTAATTTAGTGCCTACATTTATTGCACTTTTTGCATTGTTTTATTCCGCAATTAATAGTCGTATTTCTTTCGCAGTCATTTGTTTAACGAGTTTGTTAGGCGCGATTATTTTTTATTTAAGTACTTTTTTCCTATTTGGTTTTTATACATATTTTGAGCCTACTAGCCAAGAGTTGACAGTAATAACACTCCTTGGTTTGGTTATGTTTATTACCATTGGAAATTATTACCAGCATCGCTGGGTTAAAAAAATCAGTCAGCAGCGTCAACATTACTATGACCAAATGACCCGTTATATTGCTTTTGCTAATCAGCTAAGCCGTTATGCGCCACTACAGTTGTGGCAGTCTATTATGCGCGGCGAGGCTGAAGCAAAGATTGAATATAAGCGTAAAAAAATGACGGTGTTTTTTTCTGATATTCAGGGTTTTACAGAGTTATCAGAAACTTTAATTCCAGATGATTTAGCATTTTTGCTTAATGATTATTTAAGTCATATGACTGAAATTGCTAAACAGTATGAGGCTACTGTCGATAAATTTATGGGGGATGCCATCCTCATATTTTTTGGTGATCCAAATTCACAAGGTGTAGAACAAGATGCTAAAGCTTGTGTAGAAATGGCAATTGCTATGCGTCAGCAAATGAAATTGCTACGTGAGCGCTGGAAAAAAATGGGTTACTCAGCCTTGCATATCCGAATGGGGATTAGTACTGGTTATTGTCACGTAGGGAATTATGGGGCAACACATCGCATGGCTTATACGATCGTTGGTCGTGATGTGAATTTAGCGGCTCGTTTGCAGTATGCTGCTGAAATAGATGAGATTTTAATTTCAGATGATACTTATCAATTAATTAAGAGTGATTTCCTCTGTGCTCCTAAAACACCGATTTACCTAAAAGGTATTCAAGGTGCGGTAAAAACATGGCAAGTAATGGAGAAATATACAGGGAATAAGTCGGATCATCAGCAATGGTTTGACTATGAGTATAAAGGCTTCCATTTGGTACTTAATTTAGAAGAAGTACAAAACTATGAATATCCTGAATTGGTAGAAGTACTTGAGAAGATGATTCAACGAATTAAAGTTCAACAAACTCTAGTAAATACTCAAGGTATTGCACAGTTAAGACTTGAAGATGAGGTTAAACCTTTAGAGATAGATTCGCAAGACCAAGTTTAGAGTTTATAAAACATAAAAAAGCTGCTTTAAAAGCAGCTTTTTTAATGACTCGATTAATGATTTTCTGAAGCGTGGTTGATTGTATATTTAGGGATCTCAATTTCTAAATCTTCATCAACAATTTTTACTTGGCACGAGAGGCGAGAATCTGGTTCAAGACCCCAAGCGCGATCTAAAAGATCTGCTTCAACATCATCCATTTCTTCTAGGCTATCAAAACCTTTACGAACTACTACGTGACAGGTAGTGCAAGCACATGACATGTCACATGCGTGTTCGATTTTAATTCCTCGATCAAGCAAACTTTGGCAAAGATTTGCATTTTGTTCAACTTCAAATTCTGCACCTTCAGGACAAAATTGAGCGTGAGGAAGTACTTTAATACGGGGCATATTGATCACCTATACCTTTAGTTTGAATTTGACCAATCTTCAAGTTTTGTACCTTTTAAGGCGTGGTCAATATGTCGATTCATACGTAGTGCAGCAAAAGCATCACTATGTACTTTAAGTTGTTCTACAGCTTTTTCAATTGCTTGAATATCATTGCCTTCAAGTTGTACTTTAAGCGAATTTTCAGCGGCTTTAAGTGCTTCGAGTTGCTCATTATTGAGTAAATCCGCATCCACTTTCAGAGCTTGTTCTAGTGCTTCAAGCTCACGTTGGGCCTCAACTTTGGTTTCTTTTAAATGACGCAGATTTTTATCTTCTTCCGCGTGCTGGAAACCTTCAATTAATAAGCGTTCAGTGTCAGACTCTGATAAACCATAAGATGGTTTTATATCAATTTGAGCTTGGACACCTGAAGTTGTTTCACGAGCTGAAACCGTGAGTAAGCCATCTGCATCTACTTGAAAGGTAACTTCAATACGTGCTTGACCAGCAGTCATTGGAGGAATGCCATGAAGAACAAATCTTCCTAATGAACGACAATGCTCGACTAAATCTCGCTCACCTTGAACTACATGAATAAGCATGGCTGTTTGGCCATCTTGATAAGTAGTAAATTCCTGACGACGAGCAACTGGAATAGCTGTATTACGTGAAATAAGACGCTCCACTAATCCACCCATGGTTTCTAAGCCAAGAGAAAGAGGAGTGACATCCAAAAGTAATGAACCGTCTTGGCTGTTTCCAATTAACTGATTAGCTGTAATGGAAGCACCAATTGCAACTACTTCATCAGGGTTAATTGTACAAAGTGGTTCTTGATTAAACACATTGCGAACTGCTTGTTGAACAGCATAAGAACGGGTAGAGCCACCTACTAAAACAACGTTTTGAATATCTGATAATTCAAGTTTTGCATCACGTAAAACACGTTTGCAAACACTGATTGTTTTATCTAAAGCAACTTGAATGATGCTTTCAAAGGTTGAACGATCAAGTGTTAGTTCATTTTCAAGTAGTTTTAACTGAACCGATTCTTGTGTAGACAATTGTTCTTTTGCTTGACGAGCAGCCACAATAAATACGGCATAGTTTTCATCGCTTAGCGTATCAATGTTTAGCTGTTTTTTAGCCCATTTAACAATAAGACGGTCTAAGTCATCACCACCTAAAGCAGTATGGCCACCAGTAGCTAATACTTCAAAGACACCTTGTGAGAAACGTAGGATTGATACGTCGAAAGTACCACCACCTAAGTCATAAATCACATAATTGTGATCTGTGGCTAAATTTGTTTCCTGATCTAAACCATAAGCCACAGCAGCAGCTGTTGGTTCATTTAGAAGACGTAATACATTTAAACCAGCGAGCTGTGCAGCATCACGTGTCGCTTGGCGCTGAGCTTCATCAAAGTAAGCTGGAACAGTAATTACAGCACCATTTACTGGATTTTGTAAGCTAGATTCAGCGCGTTCTTTTAGCTGTTTTAAAATTTCAGCTGAAATTTCAACAGGCGTTTTGCGGCCAGAACGTGTCTCGAAAGCTGGCATCTCATTTTCAGAACCCACTAACTCATAAGGGTGTTGAAATTTGATATCTGCTTTTGAGCGTCCCATAAAACGTTTTACAGAAACGATTGTATTTTTTGGATCAGCAATAATGAAAGGCTTTGCTTCTTCACCATAGTGAGTGATATCACTTCCATAGTGCACAATAGAGGGTAGAAGTCTTCTTTCTTTTTCGTCGTTGAGGACTTTTGGTTTGCCTGATAACACTGTCGCAACTAGAGAATGTGTTGTTCCTAGGTCGATACCAATCGCAATGCGGTGTTGATGTGGGGCACTGGATTGACCCGGTTCAGCAATTTGCAAAAGTGCCATGAGTTAAATCCTTTGAATATAAATTGAAAAAAGCAAATTAAAAATCGTCATCTAAATCAAAGTTGTCTTCATCATCCAACAATTGATCTTCTGCTTTTTCAATATCGTTAAGAACGCGCTGAAAGAAACGTAATTTACGTACAGTATCTCGAGCTTCACCCCAGTCTTCATCTGAGTAATCAATTTTAAACTCGCGAACTAAACCCTCAATCCACTGAAACACTTCTTGTTTAAGAGTGCTTAAATGCTCTTGTGAAGTTGCTTCATCAAGTTGTTCACGAAGTTCTAGAGCTGATTGCAGAAACTCAAAATCACTAATAGATTGATCTAGGTGATGATCTTGCTTTTTTAATGCAAGAAGATAAGCAGCGCGGCTATCTACTTGCGATAGAACTTTAAAAGCTTGATTGATTTCACTTGATTTGATCAACGCCTGATCTTTATCTTCTGCTTTATCTGGATGATATTGCTGCTGCAAGCTTAAGAAACTAGATTTTAAGCTCGCCAAATCGATATCGAGTTCTACGGGTAAATTGAACAACTCAAAATGATTCATTAGAAAGGAGGTCCACGTTAATTAAATACATTAAAACAGTGCTATAAAAAGACACTGTTTTAATGAAAAGGATGGAAGGAGAAGTGGGTTATACAGTGAAAGACTCACCGCAACCACATTCACCTTTCTTATTAGGATTGTTAAATTCGAACCCTTCATTAAGGCCGTTCTTAACGTAGTCCATTTCTAAGCCTTCTAAATAGACTAAGCTTTTTGGATCTACAACAACCTTAACGCCAAATTGTTCGAAAACTTGGTCATGCTCATCGATAGAATCAACAAATTCGAGAACATAAGCCAACCCAGAACAACCAGAAGTTTTCACACCCACGCGAATGCCTTCACCCTTACCTCGGTTTTTAAGGTAATTGCTAATATGAGTCGCAGCATTTTCAGTTAAATGAATCATGAAAACTCCAACGTTTACAATGGTAACAAATTAAGCTTTAGATTTTTTACTGCGGTAATCATCAATCGCAGCTTTAATTGCATCTTCAGCTAGTACAGAGCAGTGAACTTTTACTGGTGGAAGTGCAAGCTCAGTTGCGATATCAATATTTTTGATCGCTTGAGCTTCATCAAGAGTTTTACCTTTTAACCACTCAGTTACAAGGGAACTTGATGCAATTGCAGAACCACAGCCATAAGTTTTAAAGCGTGCTTCTTCAATCACGCCGCTATCGTTTACTTGAATTTGTAAACGCATCACGTCGCCACATGCAGGTGCACCCACCATGCCTGTACCTACATTTTCAGAGTTTTTATCTAAAACACCAACATTACGAGGGTTTTCGTAATGATCAATTACCTTTTCGCTATAAGCCATTTCGCTTCTCCAAACCTCGGGGTCAGCCTAATATTAATATGAGGGTAAAAATACTAATTTCAATAAATTAGTGTTCAGCCCATTCAACTGTAGAAAGATCGATACCTTCTTTATACATATCCCAAAGCGGAGAAAGTTCACGTAATTTCTCAACAGCGGCTTTGGTAATTGTAAGCACGTGATCAATATCTTCTTCAGTTGTGTATTTACCAAAACTAAAGCGGATTGAACTGTGTGCAAGCTCATCAGATAAACCTAATGCGCGAAGAACATATGAAGGCTCTAAGGTTGCAGAAGTACAAGCAGAACCACTTGATACCGCAGCATCTTTAAGAGACATCATTAAAGATTCACCTTCAACAAAGTTAAAGCTGACATTTAAATAGTTAGCAACGTTTTGAGTTGGGTGGCCATTCAAGAAAACTTGTTCAAGATCTTGTAAACCATTCCAAAGCTTGTCGCGAAGCTTACGGATGCGCTCTTGTTCTGCTTGCATTGTTTTGCCAGCAATTTCAAAAGCTTCACCCATACCTACAATTTGGTGAGTCGCTAAAGTACCAGAACGCATACCACGCTCATGACCACCGCCATGAATTTGTGCTTTTAAGCGCACACGTGGACTACGACGTACATATAATGCACCGATACCTTTTGGACCATAAATTTTATGAGCAGAGAAACTCATAAGATCAATTTTCATAGTAGATAAATCAATTTCGACTTTACCAGCCGCTTGTGCTGCATCTACATGGAAGAATGTTTTATTGGCACGTGTTAATTCACCAATCGCTGCTACATCTGTAACTGTACCAATTTCATTGTTCACCATCATCAGTGAAACAAGAATAGTATCTGGGCGAAGGGCAGCCTTAACCATTTCAGGAGTAATTAAACCTGTTTGTGGCTCTGGCTCTAAATAAGTAATTTCAAAACCTTGTTCTTCTAATTCACGACAAGGATCTAGAACAGCTTTATGTTCAATTTTACTTGTAATGATATGTTTGCCTTTAGATGCATAGAACTGAGCTACACCTTTAAGGGCAAGGTTGTCTGACTCAGTTGCACCAGAAGTCCAAACGATTTCACGTGGATCAGCTTTAATTAAATTTGCTACTTGCTCACGTGCATATTCAACTTTTTCTTCTGCCTGCCAGCCATAAGCGTGGGAACGAGACGCAGCATTACCAAAGGTACCGTCGAAAGTTAAACACTCCATCATACGTTCTGCAACTTGCGGATCTACTGGAGTGGTTGCTGCGTAATCAAGATAAATTGGACGTTTCATATCAAATACCTGTACCCGATAAAAGAGCTGAATCTGTGCCAGTCACATTTTGGCGTAATGCAACAGTTTGAACGTTGTCTCGGCTAATGAGATCGGCAAGAGAGATTTTTGCTAAATAGTCGGCAATATGATGAGAGAGTTCTTGCCATAAATCGTGAGTGAGACACATTGCACCATTCTGGCAGTTACCTTTGTGGTCACAACGTGTTGCATCAACGGTTTCATTTACGGCTTCAATAATTTCTAACACAGTAATTTCATCAGCATTTCGAGCCAAATGATAACCACCATTTGCACCACGAACACTAGAAACTAACCCATGACGCTTAAGTTTTGCGAATAACTGTTCTAAATAAGCAACTGAAATGGATTGGCGTGCGGCAATTTCGGCGAGCGTGATCGTTTGTTCAGTTGGCTGCAAAGCTAAATCAAGTAGAGCAGTCACTGCGTAGCGACCGCGAGTTGTAAGGCGCATGATTCGATACACATGTTAAGACTAGATAATAGGATTTTATGAATCCCGACTAAAATAGTCAAGTTTTTTTATTTTTAATTCAAGTATAGGAACAAAATGGAAAAATAAATTAAACGACCCACAAATTATATATGAAATAAGCAATAAATATTAGGCTAATTATACCAAAGGAGAGGTTAATGTTTCGTTGGCGTCGCTGTAAACGGGTAATTCGATTTTGATATTGTTTTATTTCCACATGAAGTGAATTGATTTCTGATCGTTGTTGATCAATTTTTTCAAGTAAAGGTGCAATCTTTTTATGCGAAGCAAGTGTTTCAGCTTCATCATCAGTTGCATTGAACCATTGTTTCCAGTCTGCAAGTAACTTAGGTAGTGTTAAGTGAGAAATTAAATCTAGAAGTTCCTTTTTAGTTTCTTCATCTCCATCAATACGCATATTGTTAAGACTGCGCTGATTTGAAAAACCGAAAATTTTAATGAGGTCAACGAGAGTACTATTAATTTCAAGATCAATACGTCTGTCAAAAGAGTGGATATCGAATAACAAGCCTTTCTCTGTAAATTGAACATAGAAGTCAAAAAAAGGCAGATAGCTGTTAATGCGAATTGTTGTTTTGTTTAAGATAAACTTTTTCGCTTGCAAGCGAAGAGCACCATCGTGGGTGAGAATAAATGAAAAGAAAGTTTCTAAAATAATTAGAACAATATTCAGCAACAGACGCGGATGTTTTTGTCTTTGTTGCGTTTCACTCATAAAAGTTTATCCTTACAAATAGCAATTAATTGAAGAATGGGACATCCTATCCCAAACTTAACACAATGTCGTGTTAAATATATTTACATGACTTAATTGCTTTGTAGAACAGTTTTGTAAATGGATCAAGTCTTTACTTTGATATTATAGAAATATTTTGTGGTCAAATCAGTCATCATTTCTCTCATCTGATTAGGAGTTTAGATTAATGGATAATGCAAATATAGATAACCATACAGAAGAGTCAGAAGAAAAAAATAAATTAAAATCAAGAGGTTCAAGAAAATCAGCATTGGATTTTAGAAAGTATACTAAGCAAATTTGGTTGGCGGGACTAGGGGCATTTTCACGTGCGGAAGAAGAGGGCAACAAACTCTTTGATTCCTTGGTCAAAGTTGGTGAAGAGTTAGAGTCAAAAACTGGGGACTTGGCTGATAATACTGTAGGTAAAGTTACAGAAAAAGCTAAAGAATCTGTATCTGAAACAAAAGATAAGGTAGAGAAGATTCTTGATACGAGTGTTAATCATTCTTTAAACCGAATAGGACTAGTCACTCCGAAGGATTTACAACACATTGAACAGCTGCTTGTACAACTGCATATTAAGGTGGATGCTTTAATAGAAGAAAACCAGCAGTTGAAAGCAAAATTGAATAAAAAGTAAAAAAATGTTGGGATTTAGCAAATATATAACAGTTTTTTAGCATTTATTTTTGCTAAAAGCCCTGCTCTAGTATTGCGTTTTCCCCTAAAGCATTGCTATAAAGGCGTCATGGCCTTTTAAACTATAGCCTTGGACCTTAAACAAACGATATTAAGAGGATGTTTTATTCATGAATAAATCAGAATTAATCGATGCAATTGCTGAAAAAGGGGGAGTATCTAAGACTGATGCAGGCAAGGCACTCGATGCGACAATTGCGTCAATTACTGAAGCACTTAAAAAAGGTGACACAGTAACTTTAGTTGGTTTTGGTACTTTCAGTGTTAAAGAACGTGCTGCACGTACTGGTCGTAACCCTAAAACTGGTGAAGAGCTTCAAATTAAAGCAACAAAAGTACCAAGCTTCAAAGCTGGTAAAGGTCTTAAAGATTCAGTAGCTTAATCTTTTAAGATGAATAAACGCGCCAATATAGGCGCGTTTTTTATTAAAAATCTGAATTGACCAATATTGCTCATTCATTGATTGTGGTTTTTCAGTTAAAATTCTCCTCGAAATAAAATATTGGAATACTTATGGAATCGTTTCGTACAGTCATTAAGGGTTGGCTCGGCAAAGTCCTTCTAATTTTGTTTTTGACCCCTTTAGCACTTGTAGGTATTGAAGGATATTTTAATAGGGGAAACAAGGCTGATGTTGCAAAGACAGTAAACGGCCAAGAAATATCTAAAAAAGACCTTGAAACTTTAACTCAGTCTTACAAACAACAATATTTAGCTGCTGTTAAAGGTGATGAGAGTTTACTTAATTTGCCTGTCATTCAGGCTAAGGCACTTGATATTTTAGTGTCGCGTAATTTATTGATTCAGCAAGCGGAAAAATTAGGTATTTCTTTGAGTGATACTCAAATTGAGCAAATGTTAGCTCAACAGCCTAGTTTGCAAGAGAATGGTCAATTCTCACAAAAACTCTATGAAAATTATTTACGTTCGATCGGCATGACAAGCCAAGGTTTAATTTCAAGCCTACGTCAAGATCATGCTTTAAAAATGTTAACTTCTACATTTGCTGATTACTCTCTAGTAAGTAAAGTTGATCTTATGCAAATTGCGAATTTGCAAACTGAACAGCGTACTTTGCACTTAGCTAGTATTAAATTAGATAGTTACAAAACAGGTTTAACTGCCTCTAATCAAGAAGCTACAGATTATTACAACAAGCATCAAAATGAATTTAAGCAACAAGCTTCGGTTGATGTGGATTATGTTGTGTTATCTCCTTCAATGGTAGCTAAACCAGCTCCTGCAACTGAAGCTGAACTTCAGCAGGCTTATGCAAAGTTTGTTGAAACTCAGAAAAAAGATGCCAAGCGAACCGTGAAGCATATTTTAATTACTACTGATGCTCGCGATGATGCAGCAGCTCAAAAGCTTGCAAAAGAAGTGTATGCAAAAATTCAGGGCGGACTTTCATTTGCTCAGGCTGCATCTCAGTTTTCTGAAGATCCTGGTTCTAAAGCAAAAGGTGGTTTAGTAGAAGCATATGCACCAGGTGTTTTCTCAGATGCATTTGATAAAACTGTCTTAAGTTTGAAAAATGGGCAAGTTTCACAGCCAGTAAAAACACAATATGGTTACCATATTATTGAAGCAGAAACGCAAGCGAACCAAATCCCTTCATTTGAAGCTGAGAAGGCACGTTTAACTGCTGAGGTTGAAAAGAATAAAGTTGCGACTGTTTATTCAGATACCGTAAATAGTTTGAATGAAACGATTGTTGGCAATGATTCATTAGAAGCAGTTGTACAAGAAGTAAAAGGTACAAAAGTTGAGTCATTAAATGGTGTAACTTTAGCTACTCAAAATCCATATTTAAGCGATCCAAGCGTCAAAGTTAAATTATTTAATGATGATGTGAAGAATGGTGACCGTAATACTTCCTCTAATATTCAGTTGGCGAATGGTGATACGGTATGGGTTAAAGTACGTGATTACCACGCAGCTGGTGTAAAACCATTAGCACAAGCGATGAATGAAGCGAAAGCAAAAGTTATCGATGAAAAAGCGCGTAAAGCTGCTCAAGCAAAAATTGCTACTATGTTGACTGAGTTTAAAACTCAACCTGCAGACCAAGTGGTTGCTAAAAATAAAGTCACATTTGAGTCAGCTGGTGTATTTACTCGATCACAAGGTTTAAAACGCGAAATTGAACGTGCTGCATTTAGCTTAGCTACACCTAAGCCAGGTATGTGGTCTGTTACAACAGCAAACTTACCAAATGAGCTTGTAGTCGTTGCCGTTTCAAATGTAAATTCATCAGCTGTAAATGCTATTCCTGCTGATCAGTTACAACAGTTAAAACAACTTTATCGCCAATCACGTGGCCAACAAATATTGGAAGATTACAGCCAATATCTAAAATCACATGCAAAGATTAAATAGATAATTTAATCAAATAAAAAAAGCGCTTCGGCGCTTTTTTTATTTTCTACTAATCGAGAGATTGTTCGATATATTGCTGTCGATATTGTTTAGGTGATAAATCAAAACTTCGTTTAAATGCTTGACTAAAAGCAGTTTCAGATGAGTAGCCAACTTTATTTGATATTTGCTGAATTGATAAGTTACTTGTACGTAAATATTGGCTAGCTAAACGAAAGCGATAATGTTGCAAATAAGTTAGAGGGGGTTCACCAATAATACTGCTAAATAGATTTGCGAATTTGGAACGTGACATACAGCATTGTTCTGCTAAAGATTCAACGGTCCAAGCCATTTCTGGTTGGCTATGAATAGCAGATAGGGCATTACTCAATTCAGGGTGAGTTAAGGCACTTAGCCAGTTTTGTTGATCAGTCATTTGTTGAACGTGATCACGTATACATTCAATAAGAAGAATACTGACTAGATGATCAATAATTTTGTCATGACCCGGCCTGATTTTTTGAGTTTCAATTGCTAAAAAATAAAGTCCAATTTGTAGCCATTCAGGTGGGTTGGTTTGATTTTCATGTTGAATATGCATAATACATGGCAATGCATTAATCAAAGGACCTGCCATATGAGTATCAATCTGACAGCGTAAACATAGCAATAATGTTTTATCCGGAGAAGAAGTGCCAAACTCGATCGCGTCTTGTCTATGTCCGTTAAAAAGTGAAGTAATATCTAGAGAATCTACTAATTTACTGGCTGTTGATTTTGAATCAGTGGCACTATGTGCTTTTCCTGAAGGAATTAAAATAATATCACCAGCTGTCGCAATTATTTTTTCTGACGCATTAAGTTGAATATATACTGAACCAGTTAAAACAATATAGGCAAGTAAAGCAGATTGATCTTGTGTTTTAAAAGCCCATTCTCCTTGTGCTTTTAAATAGATGTATTCAGACTTATTAAGGTGAATATCATCAAAAAACTTACTTAGTGCATCCATCTTTAAATGATCAATCATTATTTTAATAAAATTATAGTGAGCTATAAGAATAGATCAACATGTGTTTTTAGGACAAAAAAGTGGAAGAAAATGCCAAAGACTTTAACATAGGTTTTTTGGACGGTTACTACTGTTAAGTAAACACTATTTCTTTAACTATATAGATATATAGAAAAAGGAAATATGACTATGAATGCACCAGTGAATGTTCAGCAAGAACTTATGCCAGTGCCTGCGTCTATGCGTGAGATAGATCGTAAACGCTTTTTATGGATGATTAGTCCCGCTTTACCTGTAATTGGTTTAGGTATTTTAGCTGGTTACCATGTTGGTCCACGCCCATTAAAAAAAGTTTTCGCTTTAGGTGGCCCACTTTTATTACATGTTGTGATTCCCGCAATTGATACTGTTATTGGGAAAGATGCACGTAATCCGACTGATGAAGAAATTAAGCTTTTAGAAAAAGATCCATATTATTCACGCCTTGTAAAAAGTTTTATTCCTTTACAGTATGCCGCAAACGCTTATGCATGTTATTTAACAAGCCGTAAAACCACGTCATTTATTGATAAGATTTTACTCGGTGTTTCGATGGGTGCGATTAATGGTATTGCCATTAATACCGCACATGAGTTAAGTCATAAACATGATCGTATTGATCATATCTTATCGCACTTGGCGTTGGTTCCGACAGGTTATAACCATTTCCGTATTGAGCATCCATATGGCCATCATAAACGTGCAGCAACGCCTGAAGATCCAGCTTCTTCACGTATGGGCGAAACATTTTATGAATTCTGGCCACGTACAGTTGTAGGGTCTTTTAAATCTGCCATTGAAATTGAGAAAAATCGCTTAAAACGTAAAGGTAAAGAATTCTGGTCAGGTGATAATGAATTATTACAGGGTTGGGGAATGAGTGCGGCTTTCCATGCTTCTATGATAGGAATTTTTGGTAAAAGCACAATTCCATATTTAGCGACACAAGCATTTTATGGCATTAGTCTTTTTGAAATTATTAACTATATTGAACATTATGGCTTGCTGCGCCAGAAAAAAGAAAATGGTCAGTATGAGCGTACAATGCCCGAGCATAGCTGGAACAATAATAACGTCGTAACAAACTTATTCTTGTATCAGTTGCAGCGTCATTCAGATCACCATGCTTATCCGACTCGTCCATTCCAAGCGCTACGTCATTTTGATGAAGCTCCAGAATTACCAAGTGGTTATGCAAGTATGTTATTACCAGCATTGATCCCTTCATTGTGGTTTAAAATAATGGATAAGCGAGTTTTTGATCACTATAAAGGTGATTTAAACAAAGCAAATATTTCTTCAAAACGTCGTGCAAAAATCTTCAAAAAATTTGGAGTAGTAGACCAATCATTAGAACCAACAACTGCTAAATAAATAAAAACTTAAGTCCTGAAATATGAAAACCCTCTTATTATTCTTAATGAGAGGGTTTTTAGCTTCTAAAATTTGGAAATAGGTAAGGGAATACTGAAATTCCCTTTACTCTATTATTTTAGTTCACTCGATGATTTACCAAGTTCACGACGTGCAATAATTAATTGTTGTATTTGCTGAGTACCTTCAAAAATATCAAGAATTTTTGAATCACGCGCCCATTTCTCAAGCAACTCATCTTCGTTATAGCCAACACTTGCTGCTAATTCGACACATTTTAAAGTGATTTCATTCCCAACACGACCTGCTTTTGCTTTTGCAATAGAAGCCTCTTTAGAGTTTGGCTTTTTATTATCTGCCATCCATGTCGCTTTTAACATGAGTAGGCGAGCAGCTTCCCATTCAGCTTCCATACGGTAGATCTGTGCTGCCAGGTTAGAAGCATGTAGGTAAGGGGTAGAATAGTCAGGATCTAGCTGATCTTTAAAAATCTCTTTAATACGCTCTAAAGAAGCTTTTGCGCATCCAATTGCCATTGCTGCAACTAAGGGGCGAGTATTGTCAAAAGTTTCCATTACTCCCGCAAAGCCTTTGGCAACGTCGACTTCGGCATTACCTAAAAGATTTTCGGCTGGTACGCGGCAGTCAATAAAACTAATCACGGCTGTATCTGAAGCTTTAATTCCCAATTTATGTTCGAGACGTTCAACCTTCATTCCGGGCGTACCTTTAGGTACGACAAATGATTTAATTGCTGCACGTCCAAGTTTACGATCGAGCGTAGCCCAAACAACGACAGAATCTGCACGTTCGCCTGAAGTTACAAAAATTTTTTCACCATTTAGAATGTAGTCATCGCCATCTTTAGTTGCTGTGGTACGGATAGCTGCAGAGTCAGACCCGCAACCAGGTTCGGTAATGGCCATGGCTGCCCATGTTCCTTTGAACCGTTCTAATTGCTCATCATTTGCGACAGCGGCAATTGCTGAGTTTCCAAGACCCTGACGAGGCATACTCAGTAATAAACCCGTATCGCCATAACACATCTCAATAATGCCAAGAGCGGTCGACATGTTGGTTCCATTACGAATACCTTCATTGTCTGTATCACCACGCTTTCCAGCACCCGCAGCTCCAGCATTAATCCCTTCGCCGCCTTCATTCATACCGTCAATGAGAGAAGCGAGCATATCAAGTTCTTTTGGATATGCATGCTCAGCTTTGTCATATTTACGTGAAATAGGGCGTAAAACATTGATCGCAACATCACGTGCTTGATCAATCATCATTTTGAATTTTTTAGGATTTTGTAAATTCATTAAAGTATCCTCTGATTGATCATTTAAGCATGTAAGCCAGATTGTAAAATTGCAGTAGCCCGTAAATCGCGGTACCAACGTTCAACAGGATGTTCTTTTGTAAAACCATGTCCACCAAGAATTTGCACACCATCTGTACCGATTTTCATGGATTTCTCAGCACAAAGTAGATGAGCTAAGTAAGCTTCGCGGTGAAATGGTTTGCCAGACTCTGCAAGGCTTGCAGCATTTAGAATCAACATACGCATTGCATCAATTTCAATAGCCATATCAGCAATCATGAAAGCGACACTTTGACGATGAGAAATAGGTTCACCGAATGCAGTTCGTTCATTGGCATATTTAATACAATAAGCTTTTACAGCTTCACATGTACCTACAGCCATTGCACACCACATTAAGTTGCCTAAATCTAAAAAGGCGGTGTAATCAAAATCTGTTGCGCCTAGTCGTAGAGCCGGGGTGTGATTAAAGCGAAGAGTTGCTGTTTCCGTCGCTTTAAGGCCCATGGCCGGAGTGTTTTTAATAGAAATAGTTTCGTTACTCTGTACGACAAACATATCGGGTTTACCGTTAAAGTCTGCACTTACCAAAAACACATCAGCCAAATCACCTAAAATGACTAAGGTTTTTTCACCATCTATAAAATATTGATCATTTTCAAAAGAAGCTTGTGTTTTTAAAGCATAAGCATTAAATGCTGGAGTAGCTTCTTGTACTGCAAAGGTTGCGGTAATGTCTGCGTCTTCTGCAAAACATGGCAAATACATTGATTGAACTTCAACAGAACCCCAACGTGTGATTGCATTAATAACGCTAAAGGTACTGAGTAATCCTGCTGTAAGGCTAAAATCACCTTCAGCTAATTTTTCAGCAATTAATAAGTTACTAACAATATTTTGTTCGGTCGCTACACCACCTAATGCTTCTGGAAGTGCATAGTAATTGAGTCCTAAATCTTCAACATATTGCCAAAGACTTTCAGGAAACTGAGCGGCCTGATCAGCCTCATGAGCCAACCCCAATAAGACTTCTTGAGCAAATTGAGACATTGCCTCAGAAGTCATTTGTTGTTCTTCGGTTAGACTTAAATCAAATAGATTTTTTTGTTGAAGAGGCAAACGTTGTTGAGAAATTTGTTTGGGTTTAAATGCTTTTTGAGTCTGTGTTAATGCTCTAAAACCAGCTTTTGAACCTTGATAAAGAGATTTTTCAACAAATTTACGCAACTTGAGTTGATCAAGTACATCGCTTCCAGCCAATCTAGTGATCAGCGATAAACCCAAACCCTGAGCTTTATTGATCATACTTGTCATGATTATGGTGTCCTAACACATTGTTATTGTTTTATGCTGACACGCCTCATAGTAAAAAACTATGTCGTTACTGACATTCGAAAAATGAGTAGATAAAAGGTAAATAAAAATTAATTAAGTCTTAATATACTGATTTTATTTGTTTAAATTGGTTTTAATATTGGGTGAGTTGAGTGGAATTGACTAGAATGACATAGAATCATTCTAGTCTTTCACTAAATCAAGCAAAGTTACGAATCATACGTCGTACATTAGTTTTTGCATCAATTACCGTCATAAACGTATAGGCTCCGATAAATTTACGGCTAATAAACATAAATTCTTTTGGAGGAACCGAAAAATAACGAGATGCCATTGATTTACTCGCTTGCTGCATAACACGGCTGTGGAGCTGGCTTTTCTTCCAGTCATAACGTTCGTGTTCATCCATAAGGCCAGCAGGCATATCTGGATTATTTGCAGGAGTACTAAATGCCTCTGTCGCGAGTAAGAATACATCAGCCATACCTGGTTTAATACTTTCAGGCATTGCATCAAAAAACTCGTAACCAGTCATGGCTTTCACCATTGCATCTTTATTATGCTGATAACCTGCCTGAATGAGTTGACGTGCAACTGTTAGCAAGTGTTCATCAAACTGACGAATCGCACCAAAATCTAATAATACAATTTTGTCTTGAACATCTTGTCCATTACCTAAACGTACTAGGTAATTACCAAAGTTAGGGTCAGTTTGCATTTCACCCCATTCAAAAATTTCACGAACCGCAATTTCTAGCGAAGCTTCACCAAGTTGATTGCGACGTTCTTGAGGTAATGACAGCATAACCGGGCTGTTAATTGGCACGCCACGTTCAAAAGTCATGCAGAGTACTTGATTGGTACAATATTCATCTACAATTGTTGGAACAATATAGCGCTCATCATCTTTTAAACGTTCACCAAAACGACGAGTAGTGGCAGCTTCAACACCATAGTCAACTTCACGATGCATCATTTCACGTACTTCATCAAACCACTGATCAAATTCACGGGTTTGTGGAACCATACGTGTCAGTTTAAGCATGTTTTTAAACAAGCTCATATCGGAGTCAATTGCATTTGCAACGCCAGGATATTGAATCTTTAAAACTAACTCTAAGCCATCTGATTTGCGCGTTGCACGGTGTACTTGCGCGAGAGAAGCAGTACCGATTGGCTCATGATCAATAGTTAAATCATTTAATTTAGCGCCCAGTTGCTCTTGAAGATGTGGCTTAATTGCAGGCCAATCTAATGCAACTGTCTGGTTATTTAAGGTATTTAACGCTTGCGTAATTTCTTCAGGTAAAAAATGTTCACCATAAAGGGCCATCATTTGGCCAATTTTAACAATAGAACCCTTAAGTTTACCTATTTCAGAAACCAGATAATTAGCTTGTTCGCTCATCGCTTTTTTACGTTTCTTTTCTTTTTCTTCCTCATTAGAAAATATAGAAGAGGCACTTGCAGTTGCCCAACGTGTTCCTGCAAGTAAAGAAGCTTTCGCGATTGATAAGCGTCGATCCATGGAAGAAGTTTTTAAACTCTTAAGCTTATCTTTCTGATTTGACATGAAAATAGAATCCTATGCGCATCATGCAGCCAAACGCTGGTGATCTAAAATTGTAACGAATATTACATGTTTTGAGCGTATTAAAATAGTTCTCTCAGACTGAATGATCAGTCGAAATGGCTATCTTTATTTCAATAATTTTAAAATAGCCTAAGCAATTTTAAAATTGAAGAAACTTACAGCGTTCAGATGAGTAAAAATAGGGTAAACGGATCTTTTATAATCACTTAGATTACATTTTAAATTGGATCTTAAATTCAGACTTTTGCATCAAGTGAAGACGATTAGCCTGAATATGCTGTAACAACATTTGTTTGACGGAATCATGCATAAAACCAAGTGCATGAGCTTTTACAATAATAATGCTAGGCAAGGTATAGAAAAAATATTTAACATCGTCGAGTGTGGCGTTATTAAAAACACCTTGTTCAACTAACGTCTGTTGCAAAAACTGCTTTTCATTTAATACATAATCTGAAGATTCATCCCAAAAACGGTGACGCATAGCCATCAGATTGTTGTGTTTATAACTCATAAAATTGTTAGCTCAGACTTCAACTATAAATAAAATATATGGAGTCGAGTCCTGAATATCAAGTTGAGATTATTTTTTATTCAGTTGCTCTTTGATTTTTTATGTAATTCTTGTAAATAGCCTAAGCAAATTTAAAAATTTTTTTAAAAAAACTATAATCGAAACAATTTCATCTCTAACACTACTTATTATGACTCCTGCATGTAGACTGTTAAAAAGTAATAAAATTGAATTTTCAATCCATGAATATGAACATGATTCAAATGCTAAAAGTTTTGGACTAGAAGCCGCAGAAAAACTAAATTTAGACGTAAGGGAAGTATTCAAAACCTTAATGGTAAGCGACGATAAGAATTATTTTGTCGCAGTATTGCCAGTTAATCATCAATTAAATTTGAAAAAAGTAGCTACGGCGTTTGGCTGTAAAAAATTGCAGATGGCGAACCCTAAAGATGCTGAGCGTCTAACAGGGTATTTAGTCGGAGGAATCAGTCCTTTAGGTCAAAAGAAACGTTTAAAAACTGTTATTGATGCATCTGCACAAGAGTTCAGCAAAATTTATGTAAGTGGCGGGAAACGGGGATTAGATATTGGCTTAAATCCTAAAGATTTAGCACAACTCTTAAACGCTCAATTTGTTGATGTAATTGATGAGTAAAATCAATCTCTTTCTTATCTCATCTAATTAATTAATTTCCCGATAATATAAGTAAGATTTATTTAATAAAAACAATTCTCATTATTATTTATATTTAGTATTATTCCGAGCTTTATAAAACTTAACTAATAATTTTTGGGCTAGGAGAAAGGGAAAAATGTATCCATATAAAAAGGTTGGGACAAACTCAAATCATCTAATGCGTGCTGAATCACAATATTTTAAATTAAAACCTTGCTGTCTTGCTCTAACAGCAATATTTACACAACAGGTTTATGCAAATACAAATATTCAAGAAGAATCCATTAATAATCAAACGACACAAAAGCCTGTAGCCCAATTGCAAAAAATTATAGTGACGGCGACAAGAACACCCAAAAATATTGCTGAAATTGCAAGTACAGTTCAAACGATTGAAAAGCAGCAAATTGAACAACAGGCTACAGCTGGACGAAAAATTGCCGATATTCTAGCTCAGTTAGTTCCATCACTAGGCGTGAGTAGTGGAACAACTACTAACTATGGGCAAACAATGCGCGGTCGCGATGTCATGATCATGATTGACGGAGTATCGCAAAATGGATCACGCGATGTCGCTCGACAGTTAAATAGTATTAGCCCAGGCATGATTGAACGTATTGAAGTCCTTGCTGGAGCTACGAGTATTTATGGATCTGGTTCTACCGGTGGGATCATTAATATTATTACGAAACGTGCTGATTCGACTAAACCTGTAAGTTTTGAGACCAAACTTGGTATTACATCTTCTGATACATTTCGTGGAGATAGCCTAGCTTATGAAATTGGCCAATCTATTTCATTTAATAAAGATAATATAAATGGTTTCTTGGGAGCTAATTTTACTAGCCGTGGATCTCAGGTTGATAGTCATGGTGATCGTATTGCTATAGCACCTATGCAGGGAAGCCGCCCTGACACCGATACAGTTGATATTAACAGTCGTCTAAATATAGATTTAACCGATAACCAATCACTAAGTTTGGGTGCACAGTACTATAAAGATGAACAGGATACGAATTATGGTCCAGATTATGGAAAAAATTATATTTATGGGGGAGCGCCGAACTCCTATATTGGAAAAAAGGGATTAGAAATAACCAATCAACCTTTTACAGAGCGCTATGCATTTAATACTCAATATCAAAATAAAGATATTTTAGGTCAGATCCTAAATCTCGAAGGATATTACCGTAAAGAAAGTGCTCGTTTCTTTCCAGTCTTTTTAGGAGGAGAAGGCACAGAAGCAAAACAGTCTCAATCTGAAATCGAAGTTACTGGTCTGCGCTCAACGTTACAAACTGATCTGAATATTATGAATCGTGATCTTAATTTAACTTATGGTTTAGATTATGAACATGAAAAAGATCATCAACATTATGAGCACTTCACAGCATTTAATACAGGTTTGATATATCAACCTACTGGTAAAACTTCCGATGCTGGCCCAAATACAACAATTCAAAGTGCTGGCGTTTTTCTACAAGCTGATTACTCTTTAACAGAGCGCATGAACGTACAAGCTGGTACTCGTTATCAATATATTAAAGCTGAAACCGAACGATATTCGACTAAAAATGGAATACAGCCAAGCGGATCTGTAAATGACGATGCTGTTTTATTCAATTTGGGAGCGATATATAAATTAACAGATGAGCAGCAAATATTTGCTAATTTCTCTCAAGGTTTTAGTTTTCCAGATGTACAACGGATGATGCGTGATGCATTTAATATTTCAACAGCTAATATCCAACCTATTAGTGTAAACAGCTACGAACTAGGCTGGCGTTTACAAGGGGAGCAGAGCCTAAATCTAGGTATAACAGGTTTCTATAATACCTCAGACAAAGTGGTTCAGTTCTACAAGAATAGTAATAAAGAAACTGTTGCTGAAGTTATGGACAAAGACCAGCGTGTATATGGTGCTGAACTAACGGCGACCTACCCATTTATGGATGAGTTTAAAGTTGGGGGGACGCTTGGTTATACGCGAGGTCAATATAAAGATACGGATGGTAAATGGAAAGAGTTAAATGCTTTTCAGGTTTCACCAATAAAAGGTACTGTTTTTGCTGAATGGAACAGTGATGAGGGATATGGCACTCGTGTGCAAATGCTTGCTATAAAAGGTACAAATGAAGCCGTAAAAGATGGCTCACTTTCAGCTGTAAAAATTAAAGGCTATAGCACGATGGATGTGTTGGCACATTTTCCAGCATGGAAAGGACGTATAGATTTTGGTGTATATAATGTTTGGAATAGAGACTATCGAACTGTCTATAGTCAACAAGCAGAAAAAGTATATGGGCTTGTAGAAAGTATTCCAGCTGAAGGACGTACTTACGGTCTTAGTTATACATTTAATTATTAATGTGAAGGAATATAGGGAATATCTATAAATTATAGGTATTCCTTAATAAATATAAAAAAATAGCAAAATAAACTTGCATCAATAAATGAAAATGATTATCATTATCCTTATTGAGAGTTAAGGAGGGTTCTAAAAAATTAATTATAGTACGTACCACTCTAACGTTAAGTTTTTAGTCGATTTAAAGTTATACCAGCGACTCCAATAACAATAATGCTGAAAGATGAGTTGATTTCTGGTATGTGAGCGCCTGCAAGATATTATAACAACAGGCAGGTTCAACTAGCGGTAAATGGAACTAATAAAAATAAACATTATCAGCGCAACAAAAAGAACTAAACAAAAGCAGCAGGCGAGGAAGGCTTGCTGCTTTTGTATTTAAGGTTAATTTCATAGTTATTCATATATTTCAACTGTTTTAGACTTTTAACTCTACTGAGTAACAGATGGATTATATTTTTGATTAAAAAATAACCACTAATGTTTCATTTATTAACATCCTACCTTTTTAGGCATTTTTTTGTATACCCTGAATAAAACATGATCAAAAAAAGAGGTAAAAACGTGCTTATTTTTCATGGAAAACCTGTTCATGGAGCTATCTTCGATATGGATGGGACAATGTTTGACACTGAGCGATTACGGTTTCAAACATTGCAACAGGCATCTCAAGAACTTATTGGGCAGGAGTTTTCTCACGAATATTTAATGCAATGTTTAGGTTTAAGTGCAACTACTGCTGAGCAATTAGCTCAACGGTTATATGGTGTAAATGTTCCCTATAAAGAAATTCGAAAAAGAGCTGATGAGATGGAACTCGAACATATTCGAAAACACGGCGTGCCTATCAAAAAGGGTTTAGTTCAGGTTCTAGAACGTTTACGAAAATCTGGGTTAAGAATGGCTGTTGCCACATCAAGCCGTAGAGCAATTGCCGAAGAATATTTAATTAATGCCAATGTATATAAATTTTTTGATGTAATTACCTGTGGTGATGAAGTAGAACAAGGAAAGCCACATCCAGAAATCTTTTTGAAAGCTGCTAGCCAACTTCACTTAGACGCTAATCAGTGTCTTATGTTTGAAGATTCTGAAAATGGTTTAACCTCAGCTCACACTTCAAAAGGTCTAACGATTTTATTAAAAGATATTAAAGAGCCTAATGATGAAATGCTGGAAAAAGCGCATTTTTATTATGACCAGATGTATGACTTCTTAACAGATCTCGACCAATTTATTCCTGTTATGGATATGCCTGAAATACAGGAACCTTTTCCTCAAAGTTTGAATCTATTGACAGTTGGGATACATGGTTTTGGTGCTATTGGTGGTGGTTACATAGCGCAAATCTTGTCACATTGGGATGGATACACAAAACCAAAGAGAATTATTGCTTCTACACGGAATAGTCTTTTTCGCGAAGCTGTAAATGCATTTGGAACCTATAGTATTCGCTATGGACAATTTTCTTATGATGAACGTATTGAGAATATGACCATTGTTGATTCTGAAAATGAACAACAAATGTTAGAGATGTATACTCATTCCAGTTTGATTGCACTTTGTTTACCTGAGCAAGCTATTGAAGCTGAATCAAAAATAATTGCAAAAGGGCTGTATGCACGTTTTAACTCGCCACTTGAAACATGTATTGAACCGCTAACTTTTCTAATTATTTTAAATAAAGTCAGTGCGAAATATTTGGTTATGAAGCATCTTAGAGAAGCTCTACTAGAGTTAACAAACGATGAAGATGTTACTGAGCATATTTTAAAAGAACATTACTTTTGCGACACCGTTGTAAACCGCATGGTTTCAAAGCTATCTAATCAGAGTTTATATCGCCAACTTCGTATTAAGCACCATTTTCTTGAACAGCATTTATCTGATGTGGAGCATGAAGAACAGGTCGAAATTGAAGAGTGCAATAAATTGACCCAAGATCAGCAAAATCAGGCTTCCGTATATATTGATAACATGCGCCGTAATTTCCAGCCAGGGCATATTTTACAAAGTATGGACTTAATTCTGTTTCATAGCGAAACGGATATACCAATTTATGTAGAGAAAGGCAGTCCTTTACTTGAAAAGCTGCGTCAAGTTGTCTTGGTTAGTCAGATTACAGACATCCAATTAATCAAAAATCGTCTCTGGAACGGCGTACATGCCATGCTTGCCTGGTATGCCTCATTAATGGGGTACGAATCTATTGGCGTTGCAATGGGAGATCATTCGGTTAAAGCATTCGCAGAGAACTTAATTAGAGAAGTAAAGCAGGGGCTTGCAATAGCCTTACCTAATTATGCAAAAGATCTAGATCGAATAGCACAAAGCTTTTTAGACTCATGCGAATATGCATTTAAAGACCCTTGTCAACGAGTGGCGAGAGATCCACTACGAAAATTAACTCATAATGAAAGAGTAATTGCATCAATTGAGGTAAATATGAGCCATGATTTGCCTTATAAAAATCTATTAAAAGGGGCTGCTTTAGGTTATGCCTATGCGATTCAATTTTTAGAAATTGAAGAGACTGATGCAATTAAACATTTACACCAGCAAATTCAGAAATTGGATATGAGTACGACTCAAAAAAGCCAACTTGAAGCTGAGTTAACGGAATTAGTCCAATATTTATTTTCTGAACAAGGCAAACAACCTTTGGAAATGAATATGATCAACTCTAAAACTACACGCACTCAATATGCTTAAGTTCTTTTAAGTAATTAATCCCACAACTAAAAGGCAAACATGCTTTAATACGAAATATAAATGATTTTGAATTAAAGCTGTGCTGCTAAAACCTTCGACTTTCATGGTGCCAACATCTATACAGGATTATCCTGAATGGCACCTTGGGCGTCAAAATTATGCTTTATGGTATTTAGAAATTAATGATCAAAAATTAGTTAATTATCTAGATACTTTACGTGCGCATTTTTCAGAGTTCTTATTAGAACCCAATCTCCGTCAATTTCATGTCACATTGTTTATATGTGGATTTTTAACTAACGAGGCTAGAACTTATAGTGATGACTTTAGTTTCAGTGAATTTAAACAGCAAAGCGAAATTTTAAAAAAAGAAGATATTGCACCATTTCGATTAAAAATTGGCTTAGTTGATAGTTTTACTAGTGCTTTATTTGTAGAAATCCAAGACACTGAAAATATCTTATCTCATATACGCCAAAAACTAGGCCTAGTTTCTAATGAAATTGCAGCTTTAGATTATTGTCCGCACATCACATTAGGCTTATATAAAAAAGATTATAGTAGTGAGTTGATTTTGCAAAAAAAAATTCAATTACCTGTACAATACAAAAGAGCTGAATTTGACCTTAAAGTTGAGCATTTAACGTTTGGTTATTATCAGGCTCAATCTTTACAAGGTAAATTATATCCATATCAGCATTTGTTTTTAGGTGATTCATGTTGCAATTGATTTTAGGTGGTGCCCGTTCTGGTAAAAGCCGACTGGCTGAACAAACGGCAATATCTATGCAATTAGCTGTCACTTATGTAGCGACGGCGCAAGCGCTTGATCCAGAAATGCAAAACCGAATTGTACATCATCAAAATCAGCGTCCTGCTCACTGGTTTTTGGTTGAAGAACCATTATTTTTAGCAAAAACTCTGCAACGAATTGATCGACCTAACCAAATTATTTTAGTGGATTGTTTAACGCTTTGGCTAACCAATTTGCTAATGTTAGAAGATCAGAATGTTCAACAATTTGAGTGTGAGCAGCTGTTAAAAGTTTTACCCACACTTCAGTCAGAAATCATTTTAGTAAGTAATGAAACTGGGTTGGGGGTGGTGCCACTTGGTGAGATTAGTCGCCGTTTTGTAGATGAAGCAGGAAGGCTACATCAAGCATTAGGACAAATTGCAGATAAAGTTGTGTTTTGTGTGGCTGGTTTTCCAATGATTTTAAAAGGTGAGAAATAAAATGAACTGGTGGTTAGAATCTATAAAGCAACCTAATTTAGATGCAAAACAACAAGCTGAGCACCACCAACTCCAACTCACTAAACCTACTGGTGCCTTAGGTGATTTAGAACTGATAGCAGTTAAACTTGCCAGTTTACAGTCAAATGCATATCCACAAGTTAGCCACCCATGGATTACAATCTTTGCAGGCGATCATGGGGTGGTTGAAGAGAATATCTCTGCATATCCTCAAGCAGTAACTCGTCAAATGCTGCAAAATTTCACGACTGGTGGTGCAGCAATTAGTGTCATTGCCAAATATCATCAAGCTCATTTGCAGGTCATTGATTGCGGTACAGTCGGTGAGGCATATGAATATGCAGGCGTTGAATGCCATTGTATCCGTGCTGGTACTGCAAATTTTGCTAAACACGCTGCAATGAATGCTGACGAATGTCGTGCTGCTTTAGAGTTAGGTAAAAAAAGCGTAGATATGGCTAAGGCCGACGGCGCAGACATTTATATCGCAGGTGAAATGGGAATTGGAAATACCTGTTCTGCCTCTGCTTTAGCATGCCTTTTATTAAATGATACTGCTGAACAATTGACTGGAGTTGGTACAGGAATTGGCGCTGATCAGTTAAGACATAAAATTGAAGTAATTGAACAAGCAATCGAGCTTCATCATAAACATGTTATTGGTGATGTTTTCAAAACATTGTGCGCAGTTGGTGGTTTAGAAATTGCAGCAATCGTCGGTGCTTACATTCGCTGTGCGCAAGTGGGGTTACCTATCATTGTTGATGGTTTTATTAGTTCTGTAGCAGCTTTATGTGCAGTACGAATGAATTCTAAAGTACGTGACTGGATGTTATTTGGTCATCAATCGGCAGAATATGGCCATCAGCGTATTTTACAAGAACTCAATGCTGACCCAATTTTAAAGATGAATTTGCGTTTAGGTGAAGGGAGTGGTGCAGGTGCTGCTTTGGCATTAGTCAAAATGGCATGCGTATTACACAACCAAATGGCTACCTTTGCCCAAGCTGCTGTAAGCGGGGATAAAATTGAGCAAATTTAAAATTGATTTGCTTAGACATGGTGAAAGTCAATATAGCCATACTTTACGTGGACATTTGGATGATGAGTTAACGGCAAAAGGTTGGCAGCAGATGCAGTCAACCATTGAGCAAGTTGCAAGTCAATCATGGGATGTCATTATAAGTTCCTCATTAAAGCGTTGCGCTTGTTTTGCTGAGCAACTTGCGAAGCCAACTCAGCTACCCTTACTTTTAAATCATGACTTAAAAGAAATGTATTTTGGAGATTGGGAAGGCGTCTCAACTCAGCAAATTTATGACACCTCACCAGAATTACTGGCAAATTTTTGGCAAAAGCCAAGTCAATATTGTCCACCTCGCGCAGAAACATTGATGGAGTTTCAAACAAGGGTTCTTAAAGGCTTTCAGGAACTACTTGTAGAGATGCGAAACCAAAACTGGCAACATGCATTGGTTGTTACCCACGGCGGTGTGATTAAGCTATTGGCTTGTTTAGCCACGCAACAACCTTTAGATGATTTACTAAAAATGCCGGCAGAGCTTGGAAAATTATATTCATTCGAATTTTCTGAAACAGATGGTCAATTAACTTTCATGTTGAGATAGCAAATTTATATTTCTATACATATGTAAGTTATTATTTTTATAAAGATATTTGAGTATTTGTAATAGAACTGTCATTGCTAAAAATTAAGCTATTGGCATTTCTTATTAATCACTCATCTGACTTATGAATATTTTATTTAAAACGACTGTGCTTGCAGTATCATTATTACTCGTGGCTTGTAACAATAATGATGATCAAGACATTCAAACAACTGCTCCAATAAACTCATCAAAATATTATCAAACAAAAACACCTTACCAACCCCAACAAGAAATAAAAAACTACGAACAAGTACCCACTGGGTTCCAGCCAGTTTTTACAGAGTTAGTGGCACGTCACGGTTCAAGAGGTCTCTCAAGTCTGAAATATGATTTGGCACTTTATAATTTATGGAAACAGGCAAAAGCAGAAAATGCTTTAACAACGTTAGGTGAACAATTGGGTGCCGATTTAGAAGCAATGATGAAAGCCAATATCTTATTAGGCTATGGTGTGGAAGGAATCCGCCAATATGGTTATGGAAACGAAACCATGACTGGTATTTTAGAACACCGTGGCATTGCAGATCGTTTATTACAACGCTTACCAACTCTTTTAAATTCTCAAGCCTCTATATTAGTACAGAGTTCTGGTGTAGATCGTGCGGTTGATAGTGCTAAATTTTTTACTGCTGAACTCATCAAACAACAGCCTCAGCTTAAAGAAAAAATTGTTCCGGCGACTTATACTAATTTAACGAGTGAAAGTGTACCAAGCGTTGAAGATGGTGGCGTTGATCGTTTTAAACTTTACTTCCATAGTTTGAATGCAGGTGAGGACTTAAATCAACCACTGAGTGCTAGTCAGCAGAAAATTTATGATGCTAGTCAGGCCTATCAAGATTTTGAAGAAAACAATAAAGATTTAGCCCAAAAGTTGGATGAGTTATCAAAGAATACTCAAGCTGAAAAAATTGCTCAAACAGTACTGAACCCGATTTTTAAAGCAGAATTTATTAAAAAACTTGGTACAACAGGTTATAACTTTAGCAATACTGGATCTTTTACAGTAACTTCGCCTAAAGGTGAGCAAATTACAGAAAAAGGTAAGGGTAAAAATACAATTGCAAGTGCAGTTGATGCAGCAGCTTATGTTTATGAACTCTATTCAATTTCTGGCGGTATGAAAGAAGAGTTAAAAGGTGTTGATTTTGATAAATATATACCGTTAGAAGCCGCAAAGTTTTATGCTGAATTTAATGATGCCAATGATTTTTATGAAAAAGGCCCAAGTTTTACAGAGTCAAATCAAGTCACCCGTGAAATCGCCCAAGGTTTAAAACAAGATCTATTCCAACAAGTTGATGCTGTGGTGAATAAAGCCCAGCCTTATAAAGCCGTTTTACGTTTTGCCCATGCTGAAATTATTATTCCTTTGGCGACCAGCTTAGATTTGCATAATATGATGCAACCTTTGCCACTTCGCCAGACTTATAATTATTCAACAAGTACATGGCGTGGTGAAGTAGTTTCACCTATGGCGGCAAATGTACAGTGGGATATTTATCAAAATAGCCAAGGCAATACTTTGGTCAAAATGCTTTATAACGAAAAAGAGACTTTATTTAAATCTGCTTGTAACTATGCACGTTACACACCAACCAGTTTTTACTACGACTACATTAAATTGAAACAGTGCTATCAAATGCAATAGATTTTCAGTTTTTGAAGTCTTTAATGGGAATAGGGATTGCTATTCCCATTTTTATTTCTTCATAATTCTATTTGTTTTTAAATATAGATCAGTTAGAGACTTGGATATGACACCTTTTTGGATTGCATTGCAATTTTTAACTGTTCTGCCTATTGAACTAAAGACAATACCGACGGCGCAACAAAATGGTCGGGCTATTTTATTCTATCCGCTGGTTGGGCTGATTATTGGTGGCATACTTTTTATTGTGGCCTGCCTTTTAGCCAAGTTACCTATTCTTTTAGTTGCTGCAATCATACTCACTTTATGGATTTGGCTGACAGGTGGATTGCATTTAGATGGGCTAGCAGATACTGCAGATGCGTGGGTAGGTGGTTTTGGCGACAAACTGCGTACTTTACAAATCATGAAGGATCCATGTTGTGGCCCAATTGGAGTACTCAGTTTAGTTATTATTTGTTTACTAAAATTTGCACTGATTTATGTGTTGATTGAACAGCATCAAACGTTATTTTTAGTCTTTGTTCCCATCCTTGGACGCGTAGTACCATCTATTTTGTTTTTAACTACGCCATATGTTCGTGAAAAAGGTTTAGGTCGTTCTTTGACAGACCATTTACCCAAAACTGCTTCATGGGTAATAATTGTGTTTATTCAGCTGCTACTTTTGTATTGGGAGTGGCAGGGGCTTATTGCCATCATTGGTTTTTTAATCAGTCTTGTTTACTTAAGGCATCTGTTTATAAAAAGAATTGGTGGTATTACGGGGGATACTGTCGGGGCAGCGATTGAGTTAAGTGAAACGGTACTGCTTTTTGCTTTTGTTGTGAGTTATTTTTATTTAGTTTGATTTTGAATTTCACTCAAAAATAAAAAAGCCCTCAAGAATGAGGGCTTAATTTTCAATCTTAAAAAGATGAATTAACGGTTTGGTAAAACGTCTTTTAAAGCTTCATGCATTTCAAGCAATGTCTTCTCTGTAGTTTCCCAGTCAATACAGCCATCAGTTACTGATTTACCATATTCAAGATCACAAAGATTTTCAGGAATATCTTGGCGACCACCTTTTAAGTGACTTTCAACCATAATACCGACGATTGACTTATTACCATCTAAAATTTGTTCAGTAATATTTTTAAGAACAAGCGGTTGTAAGTACGGGTCTTTATTTGAGTTGGCGTGACTCGCATCGATCATGATTTTATTGCTAACTTTAGCTTTTGCTAAAGCATTTTCTGCTTCTGCAACCGAGCCTGCGTCATAGTTTGGTTTACCATTACCACCACGTAATACAACGTGTGCATAAGGGTTACCACTGGTATTGATAATTGAAACTTGTCCATCTTCGTTCAAGCCTAAGAAACTATGGCCATATTTAACAGATTGCATCGCGTTGGTTGCAACAGTTAAACCACCATCTGTACCATTTTTAAAACCTACTGGTGAAGATAGACCAGAAGACATTTCACGATGAGTTTGACTTTCGGTTGTACGTGCACCAATCGCAGACCATGAAATTAAGTCTTGGTAATACTGTGGTGAGTTAGGATCAAGTGCTTCAGTTGCACATGGTAAACCTTTTTCATTTAATTCGAGCAACAGCTTACGACCAATACGTAAACCTTTTTCGATGTTAAATGAGTCATTCATATCTGGGTCATTGATTAGACCTTTCCAACCAATTGTTGTACGTGGTTTTTCAAAATAAACACGCATAACTAGATATAGAGTATCTTTAACCTTTTCGCTTAGCGCTTTTAAGCGATCAGCATATTCGTGAGCAGCTTTTGGATCATGAATAGAGCAAGGACCAATAACGACAAACAGACGCTTATCTGAACCATCTAAAATATTACGAATAGTTTCGCGGCCTTTTAGAACAGTTTGTGAAGCAACATCAGATAGAGGAAGTTCTGACTTAAGCTCATTTGGTGTTACAAGAGTTTGAATGCTTTTAATATTAACGTCGTCGATATCTGGCTTTGAAACGGAATTTAAATGTGTAGTCATTGCTGTCACTGGTTCGATCATACTAAAGGTTGTTTTGTGTACTGAATATACCATGAAATAATTATGAAAATACTACATCGCATGGTATTTCAGTTTGGAAAAATCCTATTGATTTTGCTATCTTTCAGTCGGGTTGCTTGTTTTTTCGGCAACCACGGCTTGTTGTTGTACCACAGGTGCTTTCGGTTTTGCTTTGACTGGGTGAACCATAAAGTTAACACCGAGGGCAAATAGGGTAATCCCTAAAATTTTTCGGATTAAACGTTCCGGCATACGAGAGCTAATTAATGTGCCAATGATAATTGCCGGAATCGAACCCACTAATAACCACATTAGAAGGTTAAAGTCGACGTTACCCGCACTCATGTGTCCTAGGCCAGCGACTAAGGTGAGCAATACAGCATGTACAACATCTGATCCGATAATACGAATCATTGGTAAGTTCGGGAACATGATCACGAGTGCCATAATCCCAAATGCACCGGCACCAACCGAGGAAAGCGTTACGAATACGCCTAAAATGATGCCCATAATCACGATAAAGCTACGTTTTTTATGGATTGCTAACTGCTCATTTTCAGTTTGGATGGTTTCTTTATTACGGAATTTATTAAAGAACTTCTCAATACGAGAACGGAAAATAATAGACACACCTGTTAAAGTCAGCATAAAGCCTAACACCATGGTTAACACAGACTTATAGTGTGTAGACTGACTTAAATAGTGTTCAAGTACCCACGCAGTACCGAAAGATGCAGGAATACTACCTACTGCTAACCATAAAACAATTGGCCAGACAATATTGAGCTTTCTAGCATGAACCATTGATCCACAAAATTTTGAAATTGCGGCATAAAGTAAATCGGTACCAATTGCGATATGTGGTTCAATTCTAAAAAGACTAATTAAAATTGGCGTCATTAATGATCCACCACCAACTCCTGTAATCCCTACACAGAAACCAACTAACATACCCGCTAAGATAAATTCAAAAGCACCAGACATCTTTATCGCCACTTATCACGAAACGCAGATATCTTATTCCTTTTAGAGATAAACAGTTGTCATGAATAATGATTTACTTATGCAAAAAAAAGCTAAGCAATGAAAATTTTGCTCAGCTTGTACTATTTTTCATCATTTTTAAAGAAAATGATTATTTTGATGACTTTAATGGATTAACTAAAAGTATAAAAATAAAAGTTAATGGCGTTGCGAAGATCCACCAACTCACAAAACCAATTGAAAATTTATATTGGTGAATAAGAATAAATGCACATAAACCAAATAATATGAATGCAGCGACTTTAAAGTGTCGGTAATACTTTTGAGCCAAAGATTTGAAATGTCCTGTTGATTTTGGCGATCTATATTTCTCGCTCGCCATAAATAGCAAATACATTCCTAATAAAATTAAGATGAAAGCTATAATAATCATGAGCTCACCTCAGTATTTAATTTATTCAGTTTTTTTTGAATTTTTTCTACAGCCTTATGCTGAATAGGTTGAATTTTGCAGAATATAAAAATGGCTAATGCTGCAAATATCCACAAAAACACATCTACACGTGCAAAAGTCAAATAATCACTGAAATTTTGTACATAATCATGTTTGACCAAATAACTTAGATTTAAGATTGGAAGTGCAATACTGAGCATAATAAAAAAGCAAAGTTGAGTTCGCCATAAATGCTGCTTTTTAGTGATTAGTGCAGTGATTAAGCTGATTAGCCAAACCAAGAAAAAGCTATAAACTTCATAATTGATCGTGGTTGAAGTGACTGTAAATAACCGATTAGCGCTTAAATAGGCGACAGTTGCACATGGCAATCCAACAAATGCCGCAACATTTAAACGGTCAACTAAATAATGTCCGAAATGAAACTTACTATTTTTATTTTGAATTTGGCGTTTAAGACTCCAAAGTAACAAACCAGAGGCAATCATTACACAGCCTAAAATGCCTGAGAAAAAGAATCCTAAGCGAAGTAAAGGTTGAGCAAATGTCGCCATGTGTAAGCCATAAATACCCGCATTTAGCGTTGCAATAGGACTATTATTACGTGTATCTGCCAAGACTTTGCCTGTTGAAGCATTTAATATAATTTGAGCCTGATTACGAGTGATGGAGTGATCTTCTTTTTGAAGAAAAGTAATTTGAGCTTGATTAGTATTTGGGTTTTTTACACTAATCGTTGATAAAGGTTGATTACCCCAACTTTGTTGAACTTGGTTTAATAACTTTTCAATCGCTAAGTTTTGAGCAGGCTGAATCGATTGATTCTCAAGTACAGTCTTTGTGCGAATCTCAGTAAAATACTGATAAGGGTTTTGGGGGTAAATTTTTTGCATTCCCCAAGGCAGATATAAATAAAAGAAAATAGCTAAGCCTGTAAAAGTAATGGTTAAAAAGAAGGGTAGTGCAACGACTGAAGAAATATTATGAAAGTCTAACCATGAACGCTGAGACTTAAATGTACGTAAAGTAAAAAAGTCGGTGAATATTTTTTTGTGGGTAATAATGCCTGAAATCAAGGCAATCAGCATAATAAATGCGGCAAGACACACTACTAATCGTCCAACTATGATTGGAATACCAAAAAGTTGATAATGGAAACGGTAAAAAAAATCGCCGCCTAAGGTCGCCGAAAGTTGAAGTTCTTTACCTGTGTTAGCATCAAGCGTGGCATTGCCATAACCGCCGTCAGCTTTTTCCCAGTACATAGTGTTGACGGGACTTTCTTGGGTTGCAACAGTTAAATACCAAGATTTGGCGTCTGGAGCGTTTTTTTGTAAATATTGATATGCTGTTTTAATAGCAATATCTTGCTTTACTTCATATTGTGCAAGTGCAGGTTGCATCCATAAATTAATTTCGTGGCGGTAATAAGATAGGCTACCCATTAAGAAAATGGCAAACACGAGCCATCCAAAAATTAAGCCAGTCCATGAGTGTAGCCATGCCATAGATTGACGTATACCCTTATGCATAACCCACCATATGTGACACAGAAAAGAAAAGGGCGCACAAAATGATCGACAGCCCAGTGAGTTTCAAAAGTGATTGAATGCAGAAACCAGCAATTACAAAGACGACGTAAAATAAAATCGCTATAAATGCCGCGAGATATATAGCTTCAGCTTTGTCGAGGGACAAAAGGAAAATTCCAGTGAGTCCAAGACTTAAAAAGGCCATACAGGCAAAGCCCATACCGAAAACTAGCAAGAATCGATAGAAAACTTTTATACGATATGACACTGGGAGATTTACAGTTTTGGACATCTTGACTGACACATACACAAAGAATAATAAGTAAAGCCAATCCCTAAATTGGGATTGGCTACGATATTAATATTTAAACTTTACAGCAACTGTATAGTTGGCAGAAGGACCATAAAAAGCTTGGCCATCTGGAAAACTATTTAAATATTTTTTGTCAAAAATATTATTACCATTTGCTTGAAGCGTAATATGATCGTTGACTTCATAGCTCGCCATTAGATTGACTAAAGCATATGCATCTTGTTTGATCGTACTGTTAACAGTTGAATCATATAACTTTATCCCATCTTGCCACTGTAAGCCTGCACCGACTTTCAGCTTCGGTAAAACTGGAGGTGTGTAGGTAGTTAGCAGGTTAAGTGTCTGGTTTGGATTATAGGTTCTTGCCTCGCCACCATTCTTAATATCTTTAATACTAAATTGGGCATAGCCGAAAGAAAGATTCACGTTATCTGTGATTTGCCCCGACAGACCGACTTCTACCCCTTGCGACTCTAAATCACTCGTTGGTACTTTTCGATTAAGTGGATTTCCATCCGAGCTGCGTAAAGGGTAATTATTTTGTTCAGTTTTAAATACTGAAAGTGTTCCTGTTAATCGGTCATCTAGCCATGAGCTTTTTACGCCCATTTCATAGCTTTTACCCTCAATAGGTTTTAAAGCTTGATTGGTATCTTTATCAATACCAGTTTGAGGACGGAAAATTGAGGTGTAACTCATATAACCCGTATATTCAGGTGTAAAGTTATAGGTTAGTCCAACATATGGCGAGACTTTACTTTCACGATATGACATTGGAGAGCTATAACTCTCGCCTTTACTTTCAGCTTGAACATAGTTTGCGCCAAGTAAAAGTTTTAAATCTTCATTGAGATGTAAACGTGTCGCCGCATAGATTGAGTTAATATTCTGCTTATAGTTCGCGGCTTCCGTAAAATCTGACCACGTTATAGATTGTGGTGTCCAGCTTGCCCAATCCGTAGTGGTTGCTTTTATAACATTACTATCGTTAATTGTTCCTGTAGATTGTTTGTCTTGCTGATGATTACGTACATAGCTGTAGCCTAGAGTTGCCTCATGTTCTCGGTTAAATAGTCTGTAGCTGCCTTCGAGATTAAAATCTACGGCATGTTTTTCTTGATGTTCTTGACCACCCCAAGGAGTTAGAGAAACACCTGAACCGTCAGCTTTTGGATAACCATAATAATAAAGAAGACGGCTATTATGCTTCGTATCAAGATAGTTGTAAGTTAGCTTAGCCGTCCATAGGTCATTAATTTTTTGTTTTAATTCAACAAAAGCATTTTGTGTTTCATTATCCCAGTGCGCCCAGTCAGGGTTTGGATTATATGAGCGATCATATGAAATTTGTTTACCATTGGCATCTAATAAAGGCAAAGAACCCCAGTTATTTGCATTAGGTTTATTTTGTTCTTGGCTATAACCTGCGGTAAGTAAAGTGCTATCTGTCAAATCAGCTTCAATAATACCTGCAAAACCATTTTTCTCAGAAGAATAACGGTCAAGGTAAGAATCACCAGTTTGCTCATAGCCCATAATACGGCCACGTACTTTTCCACTCGGTATTATTGCGCCAGAAACATCAGCTTCATAGCGCTGCGTATCCCAAGAACCATAACTTACACCAGCATTTGCTTGGAATTCTTGAGTCGGGCGTTTTCTAATATTGTTAATTGTTGCGCTTGGATCACCAAATGCGTTAGTTAAAGAGTCAGCTCCTTTAACTACTTCTACACGATCATAAAAATAAGTATCAGGATTTGTATTGCTATAGTTATAACCTGAGAGGGGAAAGCCTACGCCGTCAGTTAATATATTTGAAATTTCAAAACCACGAGCCATATAAGTAGTCCGCTCGGTCTCTTGATTAGATACGGTTACCCCAGGCGTGTTCCTTAAAACATCTCGGGTACTTGTAAGGCCAAAATCTTCAATTTGCTGACGAGTAACGACATTAATGGTTTGAGGAGTTTCTTTAGCCTCAATATTAAGCTTAGTTGCGCTACTCGAGTTTTTAACATTATATGCTTTAGTTTGTTCCGAAGACTGCTCAGCATCTGATGCTTTAATTTGAATTGTCTGTAAAGCTTGTACCTCTGAGTCTTGAGCATAAGAGAGGTTCGCATAACAAATCGCGCAGGCGATTACGGTAAGCTTAAATGGTCGAGGTGGGATATTCATAAGATTAAGGATAATGTAAATAATTCTCATTTATTTTATTGTTTGTAAATGTAAGCTACAATTCAAATAACATTGTTAATTTAGATTAAAAAGTAGATGATGAGTGTAATTTTAGATAGTAATAATCCATGTATTACTTTTAATACCGAGATTTCTTTCGAGTTCAAGATTGGGAAACCTATATGTTAGAATGCGTTATTTCAAATTCTTGGATAATTCGCCTTGGCAAATCGAAAACTTAAAATAGGCATTGTAGTTGGGGAAGTTTCTGGAGATACGCTGGGTGTGAAACTTATGCGTAGTTTCCGAGAACAAGGAATCGATGCCGAATTTGAGGGAATCGGTGGTCCTCAAATGATTGCTGAAGGTTTTAATAGTTATTACCCGATGGAAACTCTATCTGTAATGGGGATTGTTGAGGTATTAAAAGACTTAAAAAAGCTATTCGCCGTGAGGGATGGTCTAATCAGTCAATGGACTCAAAACCCAGTTGATATTTTTATTGGAATTGATGCACCTGACTTTAACCTCAGACTTTCAAAAAGTATTAAGGAAAAGAATCTTCCAATAAAAACTGTTCAATATGTGAGTCCTTCGGTTTGGGCATGGCGCCAAGGACGTGTTCACGGCATCAAACAAAGTATCGATTTAGTACTGTGCTTATTTCCTTTTGAAAAAGCCTTCTATGAACGATATGAAGTTCCAGCAGCATTCGTAGGGCATCCATTAGCTAAACAATTACCAGTTGAGAACCCGATTCAAATTGCCAAACAACAATTAGGCGTTGATGAAAATCAGAAACATATTGCTTTATTACCAGGTAGCCGAAAAGGAGAAGTGGAACGACTTCTTCCTATGCTGCTGGGTGCTGCTAATATTTTGAATACGAAACATCCAGACCTTCAATTTTTGATTCCCGCTATTAATGATGCTCGTAAACAACAGATCACGCAGGGTGTCGAACAATTAGCACCTCAGTTAAAAGCAAAAATTCATATTTTAGAAAATACGGATAGTGAATCTAAAATTGGCCGTATGGTCATGAATGCGAGTGATATTATCGCTTTAGCATCTGGAACGGCGACATTAGAAGCAATGTTAATGCATCGACCGATGGTCACTTTCTATAAGTTGCATTGGTTAACTTACTTAATTGCCAAGTTTTTAGTGAAAATTCCTTATTATTCTTTACCTAATATTATTGCGGGTAAAAAAGTAATTGAAGAACTTATTCAAGCCGATGCAACACCAGAAAATTTAGCAGCTGAAATAGAAAAACTGATGAATGTGGAAACTGCTCAAATTCAAGTGATGCAGCATTTAACTATGCATAAACAGCTTATTTCTGGAAATACGGAAGATCCGGTTCAAGTCATCTTAAATGTCCTTGAAAAATAAAAAAAGGCATTCTTATGAATGCCTTTTCTATTTATGCACGTACGATGAGCTCGTAACCCGTATATTTACGAATGTTGATAACACCAATGTCAAAAATTAAATATTGGCCTTTAATACCTTGTAATACACCGCGAATTTTTGGTGTTTTATCCAGATTTAGAGACTTAATTTTTTCAGGATATTGTTCAACAGGGTAAACAAACTCACGTGGTAATTCGTTTTCTAATAATTCAACAGTTTCGTTAAATTCAAGGTTTTGACTGAATTCCTCACGAATAGATTGAATTTTAGGTGCAAACTCTTCAATTAATTGATCACGCTGTTCAATCATATTTAAAGGCTCAGCTTCACCTTTAAGAAGTTTACGCCAATCTGTCTTATCAGCAATTAAAGAGCCAAACATGGTTTCAAGTTGACCAGATAAACGGCGTGATCCAACTTTTAAAATAGGTAAGGCTTGAGTTGCGCCTTGATCTAACCAACGACCTGGCATATGGCTAACGCGGGTAATTCCCACTTTTAAAGCACTAGAGTTTGCCAAATATACAATATGAGGCTGGAAACAAACATTATGGGCAAAATCATCTTCACGACATGTGCCTAAATGATAGTGACATGTTTCAGGTTTCATAATGCAAAGGTCACATTCCGCTTTGGTTTTAAAACATTTAAAGCAGTGACCTTGAGAATAAGATTTCGGTGTTTTAGTGCCACAAGAAGTGCAATAAATATTACCTGTCCATTCGATTTCTAGTTCTTGTCCTAAATTAAAAGGAAGATCAATTTCTGAACGGTCTAATACAAATTTGTATTCAACATTTGCCTTGGTTGTCTGTTGATCAGTTACACTAGCATCTTTTAGGCCTGCATGCATTTTATGGCAAATGCCTTGTAGTTCCATAAAGTTTAAACTCACATCTTTCAATTAAGGGTTGCAGTTATGGCTGAACAAAATGTCATCACTTCTATGCTAGACGATTTATCAAACGAACAGCCCATTCATACTGCACTTTGTATTGGCCAGAAAATTGACCAGAATAACGCAATTCAATGGCACTATTTTACCGTAACTGAGCTTTTAAGTCTGCCTTTTACTCAGCGTTATGATTTGGGTTTTGTATTGTTTGATACAGATGAAATGCAGAACATAACTGAAGTACAAAAGTCACAATTGTTAGTGAAGCTAAGAGATTTATTAGCAAAACGCATTGTTGTCGTGAGCAAGCGCAGTGATGAACAGTTATTACGTTCTTTAGGTTTTACACAACTCATTGATAAAACTTTACATGATAGTGATTTTGCTTTATGGCAATTTAACATTTTGACCTATAAACATGTGCCAGATTGGTTTAATTCAAAATTTTGGGCAAATCCAGAAAACTGGAATAAATTCCGTTGGTAAAAGAGCACTAAATCTCTTTCAAAATTTAACAATTTGGCTTTTGCTGTCCTAATAAGAATCCGCGTATGCTCATGTATAAACCATACATAAGAGTTACACATGACAAATTTAAGCAACATTGTAGAAGTTTTGGCTAAGCAAGCTTTAGGTGGGAATCAGCAAGCAGCAGGTCAAGGTGGTTTAGGTGGAATTTTAGGTTCAGTACTCGGACAAATGGGCGGTAATACCTCATCTGGTACTCAAGGCGGTCTGGGAGGCGTATTAGGTTCTGTATTAGGACAAGTCACTGGCAATAACAACACACCTCAAGCAGGCGGTGGTGTCCAAAGTTTATTAATTGCAGTTGTGCCTTTAATCTTGGGTTGGGTGCAGCAACAAGGTGGTTTACAGGCTGCATTAGAAAAGTTGAAAGGTGCGGGTTTGGGAAGTCAGGTGCAAAGCTGGGTTGATCCAAATCAAAGTAATAGCGAAGTCCCGACTCAGCAATTACAGAGTTTATTTAATCCAGCCGATATTGAACAAGTTGCCGAGCAAGCCCAAGCACCAAAAGAGCAAGTTTACGGAGCAATTGCTTCAGTCTTACCTCAGGTTATTGATTCATTAACACCTCAGGGTGACAGTACAGATCATCAAGAAGCAAATCAAGATATCCAAAACGTTATGAACCTTGTAAGTGGTTTCTTAAAATAAGGTATAAACTTCAAAAAAGCCGATAACTTTTATATCGGCTTTTTTATATTTAGTACCATAAAATAAAAGGGCATGAGCCCTTTTATTTTAGATATGAATCAAACATAACTGATTAGAAGTTATATTCGATACCAGTACCTACAACAGTTTGCTTGTCGTCATCATTCAGCCAGTCGCGTTTTTGTTGAGCAACAATGCCGTAGAAGCGAGCTTGTTTATTGATTTGGTAATCAAGACCTAAACCGTACAAGTCGATTTTACGATCCGCTTGACCACTTACTTGTGTTTCAGCTGAAGCATATTCTGCTTTCACTTTAAGTTTAGTGTTAGGAATTTTATAAGCAGCTGTTACTGCATATGCTTCTTCCTCTAAACCACGGTAAGCTTTACCAGCTTTATCGATTGAACCATCTGATTTATATGATTGACCGTATGCAGTTAAGTCATCAGTAGGTTCAGCATGTTGCCATAAAGCACCTACCACAAAACCAGATTTTGCGATGTCATAAGAACCAGTTACACGGTAAGCATCTGTATAGACATCTTTTAGGCCATAAGCAGCATATTTACCTTTAATACCGAAGTCACCCGCGGCAGCAATTGCTAAACCAAGATCTTTGTTTTCATAGCCAAGCGCAGTTGATACAGAGTCGAAACTATCATTTTTGCTATCTTTACCAGTTTCACCTGGTTTGCTATCAGAAGTGCTTTCACCAGTTTGAGCCATGATGTTGAATGTTAAACCAGCTAATAATTTAGGGTCTAATTCAAAACCGATCACATTGTCTAAACGGTTTTCACCATACATGATATTAGTAATATCTAAACGTGTATCGTCATTAAAGATGTCTTGATTACCGCCAGCAGCAGTTTTGAAGTAAGAGTCATACTTACCAACTTTTAATGTACCAACACCTTCAGTTTTTAAACCAATAAAACGGTTACGTGCGCTAAGGTCAGTATCAGAACCTGAACCATCAGTAGAAATTGCCCACTCGGCTAAATAAACAGCAGATAATTTGTCAGTTAATTTCTCTTCGCCTTTGACCCCAATACGAGAAGAGTTTGAGTTAATTTCGGTAACGTCACTTTTTCCATCGAAATTTTTATTATCAACTTGGTTAATAGAAACATTTAGTTTGCCATACAAAGTTGGCGCTGCTTGCACCGCGTTTATGCTCAAAGTTGCAACTGCGGCAGCGAGTAGCAATTTCTTCATTGAGATTTCTCCAAAAGGTATTTAAAAAGGGCGTATGCCTAGCTAACTATTTATTTTGTAGTTGACTTGTGTACAAAAAGTTACAAAAGCTCACCAACTTGCTAAGCAGTATCGGCAAATTTTGTGACAGGGAAGTGAAGAATAAATGACAGTTTTATGACGCTTAAAATTTAGAAATAAATTAGTTTTTTCTTTTTTTATAATTCTTAAAACGAAAAAAAGCGGAGTCTAAACTCCGCTTTAATAATTGAAAAATCAAAGAGCTGCTTTAATTTTTTCCGCTAATTCTTTAATTTTTTCTTGATCACCTAACTCTACAGCATGGCGTCCAAGTTGATGCACATTTGTTGGAATAAGGTGAAAATGAACATGGGGGACAGTTTGTCCCGCCGCTGCTCCAGAAAGTTGCATTAAGACAATACCTTCTAAATTGAGCGCTTTTTCCATTGCCTTAGCAATCTTTTGGACAATTTGTATAGTATATGCCGCTGCTTCAGGAGGTAAATCTAAGAGTGTTACAGCAGGTGTTTTTGGAATAACTAATGTATGACCATCGGCTTGAGGCATAATATCCATAAAAGCTAGAACTTGATCATCTTCATAGACTTTTATCGCAGGAAGTTCTCCACGTAAAATTTTTGCGAAGATATTTTGATCATCATATGCCATGTATTATTCCTTTAAAATTATTTACATTTCAATTCTTTCTGACGTTCTTTAATAGCGTCAAGACGTTGCTGCTCTTTGTCAGAAAACTTTGGTTTTGTCGTATGACAGTTTTCATTACCATATTTCTCTTTTGCATCAGGATCTTTAAAACAAAAGCCTTTTGATGCATAAATCAAATTGTAATCGTCTTGCAATTTTTGACATTCTTGCTCAGGTGTTGCAGCTTGTACGCCTAAACTAGCAATGCTCACCATGCCAGTAAAGACTGCAACCATAAATTTATTCATGAGCTTTTCCTCAGTTAAAGGTATGAACCTGTACTCAATATAAGGTTTATTGCCAAGATTTCAATGACTATTAATTACTCAAGTGTCATTTTGGTCTATAAATTGTTCAAATAATAAATAAAATTATTAGATATCAATAACTTGAAAATATTAAATAAAAACATAAACTTAACTAAAAAATTATATGTTTTTCCATAATCTAATGGTTGTTGAACGTCTTATAATCGTTAGTGATGAGCAAAAAGAATACTTAAATAGATCTACTAATAAATCCCATAGATTGAATCCTGATCTTATCCTTAAATTTTTGTTGAGCGTTCGGTCAGCCATTTCGCTAGTTGTGGCCAGAACTCAAGAGCACTTGCCTGACTCGACATTAAGCCTAAATGACCGCCAGGGATAAGCGTAAACGTAACATCTTGGCTGCTTGTCAACTCACTTAATGGAGATGCAGCATCAGCAGTTACCAACTGATCACTACGGCCAGCACCAACCAAGAGAGAGCAATCTATATTTTTTAATTCAATTTTCTGATCTTTTAGCTGAATAAAGCCGTGTTTCAATGGATTTTGTAACCACACATTAAACAACATGTCCTGATTAATTCCACCCGGATAATCAATCATATTATTTAAAAAGTTACTGAGGGTAGCATGCTCTTGTACAAATTGCAGGTCGTCAAGATTTTTTAATAGTTGAACATGGCCATCGAACCAACCTTTAGGATCAAGAATTTTGAAACCTAATGAATTTAAAATTCCTGGGCTATGAATCAAACGTTTTGGTAATCCGGCATAAACACGGTCCTGAATTTTTTTATTGCGACCAATAAAATGATTCATGGTTCGATAGAGCTTCCCAATATAACCAGAGGCATAACTGTCTATTGGACTACCAAGTACAATAAGATTTTTAACATGATTAGGTTGATTGAGAGCGGTGTATAAAGTAACGAATATACCAGCCATACTCCATCCATGTAGCGAGATTTGTTCACTTCCTGAATGTGCTCGAACAAGTTCTATTGCTTTAGGAATAAAATCTTTAATAAATGATAAAAAGTTAAGGTGTCTATCTTTAAACTTTAAACGCCCCCAATCAACTAAATAGACATCAAAGCCTGCATTTTGGAAGTATTTGATAAGAGAACGATAAGGGTATAAATCATAAATTGCCATATTGATGGCTAAAGGAGCTACAAATACTAAAGGCTCTTTAAATTGTTTATTGGTCGCAGCGTAATAGCGAATCCGGGTTTGATTGAACTCCCCAATCACTTCAAAGGGAGTGCTTTGTGATAGTACCAATGATTTTGGATGAAATAGTCGGGTAGAAAGGTGCTTGATTTGACTTTGTTCAGAAACAAGGGACTTTAAGCGTTTCATCTTGCTTTACCAACTATTTACTAAAGTTGAATAAAGTCTAAGCGATAATTTTAAGGTTTACCTTGACCTTAAATACCTTAGACACTCAAAATGATGATAGTTTTTTAGTACATGACCAGTAAAGGCGCACATTTAATGAACCAGTCTGATGATTTAGAATACCAACTTGATACTTTAGCCATTCGTACCGGACATACTCGTAGTTTTGAGGGTGAGCATGGCGAACCGATTTTTTTGACTTCATCATTTGTATATGAAAACGCAGCTGAAGCTGCAGCAAAATTTTCTGGTCAGGTTCAAGGAAATATCTATTCTCGTTTTACTAATCCGACTGTATCGATGTTCGAAAAACGCCTAGCAGCTTTGGACGGCGCTGAGCGAGCTGTTGCAACAAGCTCGGGAATGGGCGCGATTTTGTCAGTTGCTATGGCATATTTAAAAGCTGGTGATCATGTTATTTGCTCAAGAGCAGTTTTTGGCTCAGTTGTTGCCTTATTTGAAAAATATATTGCCAAGTTTGGTGTTGATATTACATTTGTTGATTTATGTGATTTGGACGCATGGAAAAACGCTGTACGTCCCGAAACTAAACTTTTTTTTGTTGAGTCGCCGTCTAACCCTCTAGCTGAGATCGCAGATATTCAGGCGCTTGCAGATATTGCTCATGCAAATGGTGCCTTACTTGCAGTTGATAACAGTTTCTGTACACCTGTTTTGCAGCAACCATTAAAGTTCGGGGCAGACCTTGTAATTTACTCGGCAACTAAATATTTAGATGGGCAAGGGCGCGCTTTAGGTGGCGCGGTTGTGGGTAATCATCAGTTATTAGAAGAAGTTTTTGGTGTTGTTCGTACACTTGGACCATCAATGAGTCCATTTAATGCATGGGTTTTCTTAAAAGGCTTAGAAACTTTACGCTTGCGTATGAAAGCACACTGTGAAAGTGCTCAAATTCTTGCAGAATGGTTATCTAACCATGAAAAAGTAGAGAAGGTTTACTATGCCGGTTTACCAAATCATGTCGGTTATGAACTTGCTGCACAACAGCAAAAGGGTTTCGGTGGGATTGTATCCTTCGTTGTTAAAGGCGAGCGTGAAGGTGCTTGGAAGGTTATTGATAATACCAAGTTTATTTCGATTACAGGTAACTTAGGTGATGTGAAGTCAACAATTACACATCCGGCAACTACGACACATGGCAAACTTTCTGTTGAAGCAAAAGAAGCAGCAGGTATTCAAGAAGGTTTAATTCGCGTATCTGTAGGTCTAGAAGATATTAATGACATCATTGGTGATATTTCACGTGGGTTAGATCTCATCTAATTATTTTAAAATTTTTATCGAAACTATTTTAGTTGCTTAAAAGCCATCTCATGAGTTGAGGTGGTTTTTATCTAAAGTTACTTAATTTTTACAATTGCAATAAAAAAACTACATTTTATTTAAATCGTAATGCCGAGCAAAGGTTATAAAGACTTTAAATCAAACTAAAATAAATGTGAGTTTTAAAATGCTTAAGCCTATTGCTATTGTTGTTGTGGTGGGGGTAGTTGGTGTCATTGGATACAAATTATTAACTAAACCTACGCAAAGCCCCGCATCAAATGAAACGACATTGTTAATCAGCAATGCTGAGAAATCAGTACAAGAAGCAGATGAGTCTATTGAAAAAGCGAATAACTCTTTCAAAAAAGTTCCTTTAAGCGAATATAAAACAATCAAAGAAGGTTTGCAGGCGTCTCAATAATCCTCTAAAGCACTTTAATTCTAAAGAAATGGCAGCTAATTTTGCTTTTGCCATGTATGTGGCTGCGTCAAATAGAGCTAGAGATACCGATAGAAAACATTACTTTATTGTGTCAGAATTACGGATTAATTTGAGTTCAATGTACTAGCCTACATAGATTTTGATCAATAAGGCTAGCTCAATGAGATTAAGTTTTTATAAAGTATTGGCAGAAATGAATAATACTTTAAAGATTTGATAGAGATACGGAGTAAGGTTATGAATATCAATATGCTCATGCAGCAAGCGCAGCGCATGCAAAAAGATATGGAAACAAATATAAAAAAGGCTAAAGAAGAGCTTGCTCAAACTGAAGTTCAAGCAGAAGCTGGCGGTGGTTTGGTTAAAGTAACAATGACTGGCCGTTATATCGTAAAACGTATCGAAATTAATCCAGAATTACTTCAAGATGAGCCAGACATGATTGAAGATTTAATCGCTGCTGCGGTTAATGATGCTGTGCGTCAAGCAGAAGTGATTTCTGAAGAAAAAATGCAAAAAGCAAATTCCGGTATGGGCTTGCCACCTGGCTTAGCGGGCATGTTCTAAGGAAATTCAGTGTTTAGTGATAGATTTGAACAACTCGTTCAAGCTTTACGTATATTGCCTAGCGTTGGTCCGAAATCGGCTCAACGTATGGCTTTACATCTTTTGATGAAAAATCGAGAAGGTGCATTTGCATTAGCTCATGCTTTACATGAAGCTTCAAGTTATATACATGAATGTAGTGTTTGTCATTCTCTGACTGAACATGAAATTTGTGATATTTGTGCCTCAACAGACAGAGATGATCAATTATTATGTGTAGTTGAATCACCAGCAGATGTGATGGCGATTGAGCAAAGCGGTAGCTTTCGTGGCAAATACCATGTTTTAGGTGGACATCTTTCCCCATTAGATGGTATTGGGCCTGAAGAAATTGGTATTCCTTATCTGATTCAGCGTTTAAGCCAAGGCAAGATTGAAGAAGTGATTTTGGCAACGAATGCAACTGTAGAAGGACAGGCAACGGCTCATTATTTGGTAGAGGCGACTAAGCACTTACCAATACAAATGACACGTATTGCTCAGGGCGTACCTCAAGGTGGTGAACTCGAGTATGTCGATAGCCATACCTTAAGTCAGGCAGTGCATAACCGTATGAGAATGAAATAAGCATTGCGATGCTTATTTCATTAATACAATATCAATTTAATTGAAAAACTTCTGAATTGAATTCAACTATTAAACATAAATATTATTTTGTTTTTATAATAGTAGAAAGTTTAAATAGAATATGAATATAAGCATGAAAAAGATCTTATAAATTTTATAGAAGGGGTATTTGGAGATAAATTTAAAAATATAAATAAAAGCTCAAAAAATTATCTATTTTCGAAAAATTGTTCAAAAATAGAGTATTCATAAAGGTTTAAGTGGCATTTTTCTGCTTCTATGTTATATATACCAGAGTTTAAAGCACTCTTTGCATTTACTTGAGAAAGCATGTTTCAATTTATCCAACAGCAAACCGAATTGGTTGATGTTCTTCAAAAAATGGATCAATGTTCAATATATGGACTTGATACAGAATTTATTAAGGTTGACACACTCTGGCCGAAACTTGGAGTATGCCAAGTCAATGTAAATGGCAATGTCTATCTGTTGGATGGTGTTTCATTAGATCTAAGTCAGTTTTGGAAAAAGATCTTTCTCGCACAGCAAAATATTTTTCATGCATGTGGAGAGGACATCGATTTAATCTACCATTATGCAGATCAAGAAGATTTGCTTAAAGTGTTTGATACTCAGGTAGGGCTTTCTTTCTTAGGCCATGGCTTGCAAGTGAGTTACCAAGGTGCTTTAAAACTTTGCCTTGATATTGACATTGAAAAAGATCAAACAAGATCTGATTGGTTAGCTCGACCTCTATCGCCTCAGCAACTTTGTTATGCAGCTAATGATGTTTTATATCTAATGAAGTTAGCTCATCATATTCAAGAACAGCTTAAGCAAAAAGGGCTTTATGACTATGTTCTTGAGGATTGTAGTAGCTTAACTAAAGAAATTATTAGTGAAACTCCGACAGAATTACTCTATACCGATGTCGGCAATTATCGCCACTCACGTCGTCAGCTAATGCAGTTACAAAATTTAAGTGAATGGCGCGAATACATTGTAAAAGTAACAAACCAGCCACGTAGTTTTATTCTTAGAAACTCAACTATGATTGATATGGTTGAAAAGAACCCGCGTAATAGCTTTCAACTTTCGCAAGTGAAAGATATTCGTCCAAATGTGGTTCGTGAATATGGTAAAACTATTTTAGAATTACTTAAAGATCTACCTATCGAAAGTCAGTGGCCATCGAAAATTGCAAAACCTTTTAAAGTAACGTCTAAAGAGACTCTACATAAAATGGATATGGTGCTTGCTCATGCAATAAATGAAACTTCTATTCCCAAAGAAGTATTGCTGAGAAAAAAATGGTTAAATGCTATTCATCAACATGTTCTTTCGCAAGGTGATGAACAAGATTTACCTGATTATTTATTAGGTTGGCGTTATGAGTTATTAACCCAACCATTAATCCAATTGTTTCAAGAAGAAAAACAAAGTCTATCGATTTAATATCCAACTCTATTTAAATTTAAAAGGCTCATCATGTGATGGGCCTTTTTATTCAATAAATGGCCCATACATTAAGATTTTAATTAATGAGATCTTATTTAAAAATCACTTAATTAAATATTAAAATTATAAAAATGAGTTTTCTGTAGATTATCTAAATAATTATTTTGCCTTATAAAATTCATAAAACAATTTAAAATTCCAATAATGAATTAAATTAACTTATAAAATGAGAAAAATTCAATTGCTTAAACATACAGGTCTGTATATTCTTGGTTTTAAGAAAAACAATTTCAACATATATAATATATAACTATAAGTTTGTTTCGGTGCAGAAATGAAAAGCCTACCCAATAGGGTAGGCTTATTTATTTTTATTGGTCTAATATTAATCTAACTTAATTTTAAAATTTAAGTATTAATATCCTTTAAATTCTACGTAAATGAATGAGCAATTTCGGACACAACTTTTTCAGCTTTGTGATAAGCATTTTCTAGTGACGATATATGCCGATGATCACCAAACTCTTGATATTCAGAGGTAATTTCGTAGATTTTCTCTACACCTAAATATTTACTGAGTGTACGAATATGAGGTAAAAGATGACTCATGTTGTTTCTGATACCATCCTCCTCAAAACCAAACTCTCCGCTCGAAGTGATAATAATTAATGTTTTACCAGACAAAAGAGGTTGTAAAGGAAAGTCTCCTCGAGCAAGGTCAAAATCAAAAGTTTTATTAATCCGAATAATTTGATCAAACCATGCTTTAAGCTGTGCAGGCATACCGTAATTGTACATAGGTGAAGAAATTACAAGGATGTCTGAATTTGAAACTTCTGCTATTAATTGATCTGATATAGATAAAACATCGTGTTGAGTTTGTGTTCTGCTAGTTTCAGGAGTGAATACAGCAGCGATCCATTCTTGAGTAATAAATGGTGGAGGATTCATTCCCACATCACGATAGATATATTCATCTATAGGCAGCTGTTTTTTCCATGAATTGATCAATCGAGTAGCAATATTTTTAGAAATCGAATCATGGTTTGGATTAGGGTTCATTGCAGCTCTTACACTAGCGTCTATATGTAATATTTTACTCATCATTAGTTCCATAAAAATTAAGATTTAATTTATTTTGAGTTTTAAAAGATAAGTAGACAAACGAGAAAATTACATTTATAGATGAGTTTGGTTCACCTATAAGTATTATTGGGAGAAAGTATGCAAGTTTCTTTGCAGGCCCTTAAAGCATTTGAATCAGCAGCTCGATTGGGTAGTTTTAAGTTAGCCGCTGAAGAACTTTCGCTCACACCAACTGCAATTTCGCATCATGTTACAAATCTAGAAAGCAGATTAAATGTGGATTTATTTCACCGACAAGTAAGAAAAATAACGCTTACAACAACAGGAGAAAGACTGGCTGGTGCAATTTCCGAAGGATTTCGTAAAATTGAAGATGCCTTAGATGAAATAACGGTAAATGGAAATGTATTGATAGTGGCGAGTACGTCCTCACTCGCTGCAATGTTGTTAATTCCTTCAATAAATGAATTTTATCAATTGCATCCCGATATCTCAGTGGAATTTTCTACAGGTGAAGCTTTAGACAATCATTTATATACCTTACCTATCCGATATGGCGAGGTAGCTTTAGTCAACTCTCAAGATATTGTTAAATATGATTCTTTTAATGTATTTGGTTCATCCAAACTTGATCCACTTAGATGCCCGAGTGAGCCAATAACTTTATTTACAACAGAATGGAAAAACAAGGCATTACCAAGTACACCTCTAGAGGCTTGGCTTAAGGCAAATGCATGGGATCAAAAGAGGGTAACAATTAAGAAATTTGATCAGGAGATTTTTGGGATACATGAAGCCTTAGCTGCCAATGGATTAGTATTTTGCTCTGATACACTGGCCCATAGGTTTGTTAAAGCGAATCTTTTACAAGAGTTTGAAACTAAACCAGTTCAATCAAAGCTATGTTACTACATACCAAATAAGGAAGGTTTTAAGAATAGAAATGCTAGAAAATTTATCGAGTGGGTAGAAAATTTATTCAATCAATAAACTTGTATCTTTAAATGAATTTAACTACATAACACTAAAACTTATATCGCTTTTTTATGTTATAAAATTAGATAAATTAATAATTAGAGAGATAAATATGCTTAATAACTTTAATGCTGAACAAGCTCGCCAAAATGCTAAAAATTTTAAAATAAATCAAGATGTCATATTGGAAAAAATTTTAACTGGTACTGAGTCAGAGTCTAAGGAGGGGAAGCGAAAAGCAAATTTTTGGTTTCCTGTTGATGCCATAAGTCCTGATCATCTTACATTGGTTGAAGAGGAGCTTAAAAGTAGAGGTTTTAATGTCTCAACTGATATTGAACATTCAGGTACCACGATCACAATTGAAATAAGCTTCTAATCATTGATAGGCTTTAACTAAACCATTCTTAAAGCAAGAGTGGTTTTTTTATTGCATGATTTTTAGTGATCTACAAGAAGTACATATAAAATTATTTACAATTAAACTTATATTAATCAGGTTTTTATTTGACAGCTTCCATCTTCTTCTGTAGCTTTATTTTTTGAGTGGAATATGGATATGAACTTCCAAACAATACTTTTAAACTTCAAAAATCAATCTACTGGTACAGATGCATTTAAAGATTTAAAAAATGCTTGTGAACAGTCTCTTAAAGAATCTCAAAATACAAAAGAAAAAGCAGCCATTTACCTAATCTATGGTTTTGCCCGTAGTTATGTACTCTTATATGAAGATGAAGCAGTACCCACTGAATTTTCACATACCTCTAAAAATCAGCTTATTGCCTATATGGAAAGACTTAATCAGGCTTTATTAAGCCATGAGGATAGCGCTATTTTGAATGCTTTAAATCAAGTAAGCGATGACTATATAAAAAGCTCACGAGTCTTCTAGAGCAAATGAACAAGTGCTTAGATAAAAATACTTCTTTAGTTTGAGCTAAAGAAGTATTTTATTTTTATATATTAATGAGACTTTTTCTTACCGCCACCATCTTGTTTATTGACGGTAGACCATGCAATTCGTTCGGCTTCTTCTTCAGAATGACCTCTATCTACTTCACTCTCAACAATATGTTTGGCCTGACGTTTTTGCTTGGCTGTATAAGCAGTTTTATCACCACGAGGCATAATTTTGTCCTCCATATCTATGAACAAGATACTTATTATTGAAACATATCTCGCTATCAAACGAGTTAAATAATGTCTGGTGATGTGTATTGAAGTAGTTAAAAGTTTTACTCAAGTGTATATTCTTACATAAGTAAAAAAGAAATTTATTATTTTTAATAGCTTAAGTATAAATCTTATAAGAATGCTATCAACAAGTATTCAATAATGAATGCTTTTTTGCCGGTCCTAAAACTGATTTTATTTTAGTAAAATAGATTTTTAATTTATTTTTTTAAATCATGTGGTTATGTAAATTTGGTAAAATACCATTCGTGTTTACAACAAAGTAATTATCGACCTTAATCAATGTTGTAGGTTAATATTTCTCAAGAATAAAAAAAACGACTGATGCGTAAACAAACCTGCGTGTGTGTGTCGTTTTTTTTCATGTATGCTGTCCTTAGTTCAAGAGTTGATTTGAAATGCACTGTGATATTTATAGATCGAGCAAAAAAGATGAAATGTACATGTATATTGCTCGTCCAAACTATCCTGACGATGCGGAGCAAGCTGATCCGTTTGAAAATGTTCCTGAAGCTGTTTTACAAGCGTTTGGTCGTGCAACGTTTGTCATGCATTTAGAGTTAGCTCCAACACGTAAATTGGCGCGTGTTAACGTTTTACATGTTTTAGACTCATTACAAACAAAAGGTTTCTTTATTCAGATGCCGCCAGAAGGGTTAATTAACCCAAATGCAGTTGAACCAGAGGGCTTACGTGGTGCGTGAAGATCAAACTGGAATAATGAATCAATTATTTTCTTTTTTGGATGTTGTTCCTGAAGGTGTTATTGCTTTAACAGCTTATGGAATAGGCGCTATTATTGCTTTGTGGTGTTGGTGGCGATTAATGCGCCGTCTTCCTACAACTCTTGGTGCAATTAGCTGGCTTGTGGTATTTGCTATTTTAGTCACACCAACAGTGTCTGAGGGGCCGAATGCATCTGTGGCACCTGCTATTTTTGGACTCCTTTTTGGTGTTTTAACTAAAGATAGCCCGTTAATTTGGTCAAATTTATCTTTAATTCTGTTTGTAGTTGGTCTAGGTTTGGTGATTGGATATTGTTGGTCAAAATATTCAACTAACAAAAACATGCGTTCCATCTAACCATTGAAATAGAAAAATAAGGTCTTTACATGTCTGCTGATACCCAACATTTTACTGGTACAGATCAATATATCGCGACTGATAGTCTTAAGCTTGCTGTAAAAGCAGCTCGTGCTTTGCAAAAGCCTTTACTGATTAAGGGTGAACCTGGCACGGGGAAAACTTTACTTGCTGAACAAGTAGCAGAAAGCTTAGGTTTAAAACTGATTACTTGGCATATCAAATCTACAACTAAAGCGCAGCAAGGGTTGTATGAATATGATGCAGTTTCTCGTTTACGAGACAGCCAGTTAGGTGATGACCGAGTTTACGATATTAAGAACTATATTAAGCCCGGTAAATTGTGGGAAGCTTTCACGAGTGAAGAGCGCTGCGTATTATTAATTGATGAAATTGATAAAGCTGATATCGAGTTCCCAAATGACTTGCTGCATGAACTCGATAAAATGTCTTTTTATGTTTACGAAACGAATGAAACAATTACCGCAACACAACGTCCAATTGTAATTATTACTTCGAATAATGAAAAAGAATTACCCGATGCTTTCTTGCGTCGTTGTTTCTTCCACTACATTGAGTTTCCAGATGAAGCGACCATGCGAGAAATCATTGCGGTTCATTTCCCCAATATCTCTGCAACATTGGTGAACGAAGCTTTACAGGTGTTCTTTAAACTACGTGAAATTCCTAATTTGAAGAAACCGCCATCGACTTCTGAGTTAATTGATTGGTTAAGTTTACTTATGGCAGATGATATGCCAGAAGATGTATTACGTAATCGAGATACATCTAAAGCGATTCCACCTTTATATGGTGCTCTCATCAAAAACGAGCAGGATGTACAACTTCTCGAACGCTTGGCTTTCATGTCTCGACGTTAAGGGAGGGAGTAACCCATGTTTGTGCGGTTATTTTACACCTTACGTAAATATGGTGTTCCAGTTACTACTCGTGAACTCATTGATTTAAACCGTGCAGTGAGGGAAGGCTTAGTTTTTGCCGATCAAGAAGAGTTTTATCAGCTTGCTAAAACTATTTTAGTTAAAGATGAACGCTTTTTTGACAAGTTTGATCGTGCCATGAAAGATTACTTTGATGGTATTGAAACTTTTGATATCGATGAGTTACTTAAGCAAGTTCATAAATTACCAAAAGACTGGTTCGATTTAGAACTTCTCGAAAAGCACTTAACACCAGAGCAAAGAGCTGAACTCCAAAAAGCAGGTTCTTTAGAAGAATTGATGAAAATGCTGGAAGAGCGATTACGCGAACAGCATAAGAAACACCAAGGTGGTAACCGTATGGTTGGCACAGGTGGAACTTCACCTTTTGGAGCTTTTGGTGACCATCCAGAAGGCGTACGAATTGGTGGGCCGGGCCGTAAACGTTCGGCGGTTAAAGTCTGGGAACAGCGTAAATACCAAAATCTAGATGATGACCAAGTTCTTGGTACTCGTCAGATGCAAATTGCTTTACGCCGTTTACGCAAATTTGCTCGCCAAGGGGCAGCTGAAGAGTTAGACGTTGACGGAACTATTCGAGAAACAGCCAAACAAGGTATTTTGGATGTTCAGATGGTGCCAGAGCGTCGTAATCGAATCAAAGTACTCATGTTGTTTGATGTGGGCGGTTCGATGGATGCGCACATTGCTCAATGTGAGAAACTTTTTAGCGCAGCTAAAACTGAATTTAAAACACTCGAATACTTTTATTTCCATAACTGTCTTTATGACTATGTCTGGAAAGATAATTACCGAAGAACAGCGACCCGCATGAATACGTGGGATTTGTTTCATACCTACGGACGCGACTACCGTGTAATTGTGGTAGGTGATGCTAGTATGGCACCGTATGAGCTGAAATCAGTGGGTGGTTCGGTTGAATATATGAATGATGAGACAGGTGAGGTTTGGTTACGTCGCTTACGTCAACATTTTGATAAAACAGCGTGGTTAAACCCTGAAACTGAAGGGTATTGGCATTACACTCAAACCATTGGTTGGATTAAAGAGATTTTTGAAAATCATATGTATCCAATGACGCTAAAAGGCATTGAGGATTTAACGCGCTACCTTTCTCGATAAACTTGATAACTTTAATAATTTAAAAAAGAGGGATGATATGCAACATCAAATTAATGGTATTGCTTTACCGAATGAACAAGGATTTTTTGGTGAATATGGCGGTCAATTCATTCCGCCGCATTTAAAAGAAGCAATGGATGAAATTAATGTTGCTTATGAAGAAATCCGCCATACAGCGGAATTTCAAAATGAACTATCTGATCTCTTTTCAAATTATGTAGGCCGTCCAAGCCCTTTATTTCATGCTAAGCGTCTGTCAGAACAGTTAGGCGGTGCGCAAATTTATTTAAAGCGTGAAGATTTAAATCACACAGGTGCCCACAAAATTAATCACTGCTTGGGTGAGGCCTTACTTGCTAAATATATGGGCAAAAAGAAGGTTATTGCTGAAACAGGTGCGGGTCAGCATGGGGTCGCTTTAGCAACAGCTTGTGCTTTAGTGGGTATTCCATGTGAAATCCACATGGGGCAAGTAGATATCGAAAAAGAGCATCCTAATGTGGTCAAAATGGAAATTTTGGGTGCTCATTTGGTAGCAGTTACACGTGGTACAGCAACTTTAAAAGATGCTGTAGATAGTGCATTTGAAGAATATTTAAAAGATCCTAAAAACTTTATATATGCAATTGGTTCTGTAGTTGGACCACATCCATTTCCAAAAATGGTACGAGATTTTCAATCGATTATTGGTAATGAAATTAAAGAGCAGACGCATCATCGTTTTGGAAAAAATCCGGATTATGTCGTGGCATGTGTAGGGGGCGGTTCAAATGCGATTGGTGCTTTTACCGCATTTTTAAATGATTCGGATGTGAAATTAGTCGGGGTTGAACCAGCTGGACATGGGTTAGAGACCAATATGCATTCAGCAACACTAACTTTAGGTAAGCCAAGTCAAATTCATGGTATGGCGTGTTATGTGCTTGAAAATGAGGCTGGTGAACCTTTACCGGTGCATTCTATTGCTTCAGGATTGGACTATCCGGGTGTTGGGCCACAACATAGTTTCTTAAAAGATTTAGGACGTGTTGAATATAGCACTGCAACTGACCAAGAATGTTTAGAGACTTTTATGACCTTATCTCGTGTTGAGGGCATTGTTCCTGCACTTGAAAGTTCACATGCGGTCGCTTGGGTAATTCGTGAAGCGCCAAAGCTGTCGAAAGAAACCATGATTGTGGTTAATCTCTCTGGACGTGGAGATAAAGACTCTGATTATGTAGCAGAGAAGCTTAAGCTTTAAGCCAACTCAAGACGAAAAGCGGTCAATATTTAAAGACCGCTTTTTTATTTTAGAAATTAAATTTATGGCTACTTAAAACTTCACTATTTCTTAATTAAAACAAAGTATTCTAATTTTAAGCTGTGATTGTTAGAGATAGGTGTGTAAAACACTGGTTCACAAGGCAAAGCGTTGCGTTGCTTGGTCTCACTCAGTAGAATAGTCACTTTGCAAAATTTGCCTTTGGAGACGCCTAAGTGGAGCGACCGACGATTAGCCCTGAACATTTACAGGAAGCTGCTGAAAATTTATCAACAATTCGAGATTTTATTCGTTTTGGGGTATCAGCATTACGTCAACATGATGCACATTTAGGACAAGGTACTGAAGATTATTTTGCAGAAAGTTCTGCACTAGTTTTACAAACCTTATCTCTTGAATGGTCAGCGGACGCAGAAATTCTAGATGCCAAGTTATTACCAAGTGAAAAAGCAGAATTTTTAAGTTTGTTAGAACGTCGTATTAATGATCGTATTCCAACTTCTTATTTATTAAATTTAGCTTACTTCTTTAATAAGCCATTTTATGTAGATGAGCGTGTACTTATTCCACGTTCACCAATTGCAGAGTTAATTGAGCAACGTTTTGCACCTTATTGCTTAGATGAAAATGGTCAAATGCGCGAAGCTCTCAATAACTTACCAGAAAATGCAAAGCCTAAGACACCACAACGTATTTTAGATATGTGCACAGGCTCTGGTTGTATTGCTGTAGCTTTAGCTTATGCTTACCCAGATGCTGAAGTGGATGCAACAGACATTTCTAAAGAAGCCTTAGAAGTAGCTTCGATTAATGTTGAACACCACAATAAACAATATCAAGTTGCGTTACTTGAATCTGATTTATTTGCCAAGATTCCAGCTGAAAATCAGTATGATTTGATTGTAAGTAACCCTCCGTATGTTGATGCCGAAGATATGGCTGACTTACCAGAAGAGTTTTTACATGAACCTGAACTTGCTTTGGCAGCAGGCCAAGATGGTTTAGACCTCGTGCGTAAAATGCTTGCTCAAGCAGCAGATTATTTAACTGAAGATGGTCTTATTGTTATTGAAGTTGGTAACTCTGAATGGGCTATGCGTCAGAACTTCAATACTATTGATTTCAACTGGCTTACTTTCCAAAAAGGTGGTTCTGGCATTTTTGCTTTAACCGCAGAACAATGTCGTCGTTATAGAAAACTATTTGAACAGCAACAAGCATAAGGAGTTGTACATATGGCAGGGAACAGTATTGGACAACTCTTTCGTGTAACGACATGTGGTGAGTCTCATGGCGTTGGCCTCATGGCAATTGTTGATGGCGTGCCACCTGGTCTTGAGCTAAACGAAGAAGATCTACAACAAGATCTAGACCGCCGTAAGCCAGGTACATCGAAATTTGCAACTCAGCGCAAAGAGCCTGATCAAGTTGAAATTATTTCTGGTGTGTTTGAGGGTAAAACCACCGGTACACCAATCGGTTTACTCATTCGCAATACTGACCAAAAATCTAAAGATTACGGCAATATCGCGCAAACCTTTAGACCGGGACATGCGGACTACACCTATACACAAAAGTATGGTTTCCGTGATTACCGCGGTGGTGGACGTTCTAGTGCTCGTGAAACTGCTATGCGTGTTGCAGCGGGTGCTATTGCTAAAAAATATTTAGCAGAAAAGTTCGGCGTTTCGATTCGCGGCCATGTCACCCAAATTGGTAATGAAGTTGCTGAAAAACTGGATTGGAATGAAGTTCCGAATAATCCATTTTTCTGTGGTGATGTCGATGCTGTTCCCCGTTTTGAAGCATTGGTGACATCTTTGCGTGAACAAGGTACCAGCTGTGGTGCCAAGCTAGAAATTTTAGCTGAAAAAGTTCCTGTAGGTTGGGGTGAACCTGTTTTTGATCGTCTTGATGCTGATATTGCTCATGCCATGATGAGTATTAATGCGGTTAAAGGGGTAGAAATTGGTGACGGTTTCGCAGTTGCCGGGCAATTTGGTCATGAAACACGTGATGAGTTGACGAGTAATGGCTTCTTGGCGAACCATGCAGGCGGTATTTTAGGGGGTATCTCAAGTGGTCAAACCATTCGAGTCGCTATTGCATTAAAGCCTACTGCAAGTATTACAACGCCAGGGAAAACGATTAATTTAAATCGTGAAGATACTGACGTATTGACTAAAGGTCGTCATGACCCATGTGTAGGTGTACGAGCGACTCCAATTGCAGAAGCAATGTTGGCTATTGTCCTCATGGACCATTTCTTGCGCCATCGTGCCCAAAATGCAGATGTTATTCCACCATTTGCGCCAATTGAACCATAGTTATAATTTTTGACTATATTAAATAAAACCCCATATTTAACCTAAATATGGGGTTTTTAATTTTTATTAGATTAGAATTTATTAAATTTTAAATTATTTCTTGTCTTATAATTTCTATACAAATATAATGCCGTGCGATTTATTTTTGAATATATTTATCTTTTAATATTGGGAATTAAAGTTTCTTAATTTACTGAGAGGACTCAATATCTATATTTATTCCTAGAAGCTAATTTCACTAAACTGCTTCTATATAAGCTTATTACATATTTAAATTTTATTACTTTAAACAAATTATTTTGAAGTCATCATTGAAATTGGGGAAATATCAATGAATCAATGCACATATAGAATTGGCTGTATGTCAAAGGATAAACTATTGCCAAAAAACTTACAGGCAATGATAAAAGTTATTCATGAATTATCTTTATCTTCTCAGCTATGTGAAAACTGGATATATAGTGATGATAACCCAGATATATATATTATTGATTTAGATAGTGGCTATACCAATATCCTTATTCCTAAAAAAATTAAAATCGTATTAAGTAATAATCCTGAGCTTTTAAAAGGTTACCAATATGGGCTGAAGAGACCAATACGGTATCAGGAACTTTTGAATATATTGAAAGAAGTGGAAAATAACGAGTATTTCCAAAAGACTCATCAAGAGCGTATAGCAAGTAACAAAAATATAGCTTCTAAAGAATTTGAGGAAACAAAAATCTTATATAAACTCGTTTGTTATCCAAACTTTAAAAACATTCATGCGGAGCAGATTGTTAATGTAACTAGAGTTTGTGCTTTATTGTCTATAGAATCAAAAACAGCACAAGAGATTAAGAAGTTTTTGAACTTATCTGTAGATGAAATACAAAAAATTATAGAAATTATTAGAAAAGAAGCCTATCCAAACGATGAAACAATACATGAGAACATTGTTTCAATATTACCATTTTCAAATAAGACTATTCCCAATACACCCCAAAGAATACAACAAAATCTTCTATTTTACTTTTTTAGTAAAATCTGGAGAAAGTTGAGGAGGGATTTCTAATAAACTAAAGTATTTCTAAAGTAGAGTAATTAAATTTGATAATTTTTTTATAAATTATCTTTAGCTTTTGCCACGGATGGAAAAGCTAATATTGATTTCTTATCATTTTGAATCGAATCAAGGAGTGCAAAACAGTAAATTATATATTTATTAATCAAAAAATATTCTCAATATTATTCTGACTCTTTAAGTTAAATCTACAATTTGTTCTTCATTTACAGCAATCTTATATTGATTACGTCCATTCGTTTTTGCTTTATATAATGCATGGTCAGCTCGTGCAACAAAAGCAGAAATTGAGTCATTTAGTCGTGGAATTGTGGTTGCGACTCCAACGCTAATGGTGACATAGGGTGAAACATCACTACATGGATGCTTAATCGCAATCTTACTAATTGCATTCATTAAACGCTCGACCTGTATTAAAGCTTGTTGGGCATTTGTCATTGGGAATAATAGTAAGAACTCTTCGCCACCATAACGAGCAACTAAGTCACCACTACGAGCTGCAATAGAAGAAATTGCAACTGCAATTTCTTTTAAACATTCATCACCTTTTATATGTCCTAGTGTGTCATTGTAAGATTTAAAATAATCAATATCGACCATCATGATGGTGAGTGGTGTTTCATGGCGTAATGCGCGTCGCCATTCATTATCAAGAGTCTCATCTAAATAGCGGCGATTGGCTAAACCTGTAAGTGCATCTTGCTGCGAAAGTAAAGAAAGTTGCTGTGCTTGTTGCATGAGCTCAATACGGTTTAGCTCGATCATGCAGTTTTGTAAATAGTTTTCACGGTGCTGACGGTCAGTTGCATAGGCGAGAGTCATTCCTAGAAAACTACTAAAGGTATAAGTGCGGTTCAGAAAAGTCCAGTCGATTACACCATTTAAGTAGTTACTTACTAAAATTCCAGCTAGTCCTCCTATCCATCCAGCAAATATGGCGGTATAGAAACGCATACCAACAGCACCATAAATAATGACGATTGCATACATCATCGCTGCATGAAAAAGAACATTTTCTTGTCCATTTTCTATAACGTTAATTAAAATAAAAGTAATTGCTACCGCTAAAGCTGAGCCAATTCCTACATAATAATCAAAATACTGATTTAATTTTTTAATAAATGATAAAATCCAAGCAATAAAAATAATTACACCGACCCAAGAATAATAGTTAAACCAGGGTAAAACTTGCTCAGTTGGCAATACTTGATATATACCAAAACTTAAAAATATATATAATATTAAAATAATAGGCGCTCTATAGCGGAACTCATAGGCAGCACCGTTTTGGTATTGAAAACGATAAATCGTTTCAAGCTGCTTTGGAAACCATACGAAATTTAAACCTCGCGTGGTTAATAAATCTATTTGTTCCTGTCCCAATATATTGGAACCCTGCAACTTCATAATTAATGCTCTCTATATTGGAAGTTGTCATAAAATGAGACTTATTTTAAGTAAAGTTCCATCTAAAAATATTGATTATATAATGTGTGGTTTATAGAAAATAATAATACAGTTTTTTTAAAAAAGTAATGATTTTTATCTATGTTAAATGTGATAAAAATCACGACATTTCAATGATTAGCGGAACAATTATCTAAAGATCCACAATCCATCGAAAAAAGTTACAAATGGTCGATTAACGATTGTATCTTTATCATTTTCGGATAGACTTATAGCGTGAAATACAGATGATTGCTGTCATATAAATAGGAAAATTAGCAATGACTGCTCTAAATCAATATGGAATGAATTTAGAAATTACACCGCATAATGAATGGTCACAACGGTTCTGGGACGACCTGTTACCAGCGAAAGAACGGGTGAGTAAACATCCGTTTTTTACGGAAATGGCCAATGGGGGATTGAGCCTAGATAGTTTCCGTTATGCTTTACTTAATTTCTATCCATTAGTCGCCCATTTCCCGTCGTATATGGCTGGAGCATTAGGCAAAGCAACAGGTTTTTCTGAACCTGGAGTTACAGAAGCAAGAGATTGGTTAATCCAAAATATCAAGGTAGAAGAGCGACACTTAAAATGGTATCGCGATTGGGCTGGAGGTTTTGGTTTAACTGTCGATGAGCTTGATCATGTACGTCCACCAGCTGCAATGAATGCGGTAAACCATTTTCTATGGAATATGAGTTATCGTGGAAATTTGGCAGAATGTCTTGCTGCAACAAATTTGGCGATTGAATGGGCAACTGGAGATTGGTCAATTCAGGTGTATAAAGGTATTCATACCTATACTAATCATCCTGAAGTCACGATTGATAAACGTTCTTTAGCTTGGCTGCGCGCTCATGCCCATTATGATGATCTTCATCCATATGAAGCTATGGAGCTGATTAAGCGCTTATGTAATGACCGTCCTGACTGGCAGCAAAAAGCATTTCATGCTGCCGAAGAAGGGCTGCGGTATTATGAATTAGCCCTAGACGACTGCTATAAAGTACAGCTTCAGGCTTCTGCTTGATCTCACTTAAAAAAGGGAGAATATCGTATGGATATTCTCCCTTTTATTTTATTCAAGCAATTTTAAAAGCTTAGTTCGATAAGGTGTTTCTTCGGGTAATAATTCAAGCAAACGTTCAACGGCATCTACACGGTCCGGAACACGGCTGACTACTCGTAATAGTTGGTCAATATCTTCAATTTGATAAATCACATGACTCAAGCGAGCATCAAAGCAATCTCTCCATGCACATAAAAATGGACTTTCTGATTTAGATAAAAAACTTCCTCTATAGAGTGTAAGGGTGGTCGATGTGAAACCAAGATTTAATGCTTGTTCTGCCATTAAAAAATCACATTGAATTTCACAGTTAAGTCGATAAGGCCGTGACTCAATGACACCTGGAATTAAATTTCTAAGTTGAGAAAGTTCTGCTTTTAACGTGGTGGTACTTACAGGCCGGTCACCATATAAAGCATAGTGAAGTTCTTCAAGATTAATCCCTTCGGGACAAAGGGTTAAAATACATAGAATTTCAATCTGGCGTTGAGTCAATGTAAGGCTGTGTTGGTTATATTGAACTTTGGGCGTTCCAAAGGCCTTAATATACAAAATATTTTTTTGATGTAGCTGAATTGCTTGTTTAACAATATCTGCACATCTTTCAACGGCTAAAAGACCAAGAGAATTATGCTTATGAGATTTAGTCGATAAATTCATAATCCCATAAAATTGACCAGTATGTGTATCGGTAATCGGTGCGGCATAACACACCCAATCCCTGACACTATTCATCTGGTTTTCATGTGAGTAAACGCAGTTCGGTGAGTGAGTATTCAATGCTAAACCAATTGCATTTTGTCCTACAGCCTGAGTAGACCACTGACCACCTTCAACAAAGTGTACTTGCTCGGCTGATGAGCGCATTGGATGGCTACTCCATGTCCAAAGTAGAGTGCCATGAGGATCAGTCACACCAATTGCCATATCGGCATCTTCGGCAATATGCATTAAATTGCGATGACACTCATGAATCGAACGACCAAATAATGAATGTTCCCATTCTTCATTAAGATCAAAAATAGGGGCTGCATCAAGGTCAAGAGATGGTTTCTTTCCTAATTTTTGAGAATGGGATGAAGATTCCGGCCGAAATAAGGACGGAGTAGTGTCTATAAAAGGCGATGATAATTGTTCTGACATATCCATATCGAAATTCCTTTATCATTGAAATGGCGTATCCGTAGCCGCTCAACTGTTATAACTTTTTTATTGTGACTATTTCCTAGTTATCTCCTTACCTTAAATAATTTTATAGGTCTTGACCATTAGCCTATTGGATAAGTTTTGTTAATTGCCTATTCCTTACGATAAGACATCTTGTCGGCTGAAAGGTTTTGGTGCTGCTTCTCCAAAATATTGTCGATCGGCAAAATAGCTAGAACGGACCATCGGTGCACTCCAGATATTTTTAAAACCTAATCGTTTACCATGTCGAGTATATCGTTCAAATTCTTGTAAATTTACAAACCGATGAATAGGTGCATGTGATTTTGAAGGCTGAAGATATTGACCAATCGTGACAAGATCTACTTGATAATCTTTTAAGTCATTAAGTAGAGCAAGTACTTCTGCCTCAATTTCTCCTAACCCAACCATTAGACCAGATTTGGTTTTGATATCGGGACAATACGCTTTAAAGCGTTTTAGCAGCTCTAGTGAATGTTGATAGTCTGACCCAGGGCGCATCGCTTTATATAAACGAGGCACTGTCTCAATATTATGATTAAACACATCTGGTGGAGATAAACTCAAAGTTGAAAGCGCTGTTTCTAAACGTCCACGAAAATCTGGTACTAAAATCTCAATTAATGTCTCTGGACAACGCTTTCTGATCTCTTCAATACATTTTACAAAATGTGCAGCTCCACCGTCATGTAGATCGTCGCGGTCAACAGAGGTAATCACGACATATTTTAAGTTTAGGTTTGCGACTGTTTCTGCCAAGTGTTTAGGTTCATCTTCGTCTAAAGCTTTTGGGCGACCATGAGCGACATCACAAAAAGGGCAGCGTCTAGTACAGATGTCTCCCATAATCATAAATGTAGCTGTACCTCCACCAAAACATTCGGGTAAGTTTGGACAGGCTGCTTCTTCGCAAACGCTATGCAACTTTTGTTGGCGTAGCAAATTTTTTATCCGTTTGATTTCTTCAAAATCGGTTATTTTTGCTCTAATCCAATCCGGTTTAGTGGGTAACTCTTCTGTAGGTAAAATTTTAATAGGAATGCGAGCGACTTTATCTGCTCCTCTTAATTTAATACCAGTTTCTGCTTGTCTTTTAAAATCCATATTAATAATTCCATTTTGTTTAAAAATTATTTAAACTCCTGTTTTTTTAATTTAACAACTTATTTAAATCATATTAATAAGTCGCAATTAATTAAATACACAGGGTGTGGCGAGTATTATAAAATAAGAAAGGTTGGTTAAAGGTTTGTTTTGCAACATAATGAAAATTATAAAAATTTTTTTAAATTATTTTTATGGGTTAAGTTTTTGAAATTAAAAAATTAATTAAGTTTATTTTAAATAAAAACTTTTTAGTCTAATAGATTAATTCTTGATTTTAGATTTAAGTATTTATGGCGAATTAGATTTTCGCTTGAAACTTGGTTGAACTTTTAAAATCAAGATAATAAAGGAAAAGGATATGCAATTAACGGAAGAGCAATTACTCGCAGCATATAAACGCATGCGTGATATTCGTGAATTTGAGGATCGACTTCACGAAGAAAATACCAATGGTGATATTCCAGGTTTTATTCACCTATACAGTGGAGAAGAAGCTGTTGCAGTTGGTATTTGTGAAAACCTAACCGACAAAGACTATATCACTTCAACCCATCGTGGACATGGGCACTGTATTGCAAAAGGTTGTGACATTCACGCCATGATGCTGGAAATTTTCGGTAAAGATGACGGACTGTGCCGTGGAAAAGGCGGTTCTATGCATATTGCCGATTTGGATAAAGGTATGCTCGGTGCCAACGGAATTGTGGGCGGCGGGCCTCCATTAGCAATTGGTGCAGCGTTGACAGCAAAAACCTTAAAAACTGGTGGCGTTGGACTGTCTTTTACAGGTGATGGCGGCTCAAACCAAGGCTTGACCTTTGAAGCAATGAACATGGCTGTTGTTCTTAAACTTCCAGTCATTTTTGTTTTCGAAAATAACGGTTTTGGTGAAGGAACGGGCCATGATTACGCGGTAGGAAGTAAGGATATTGCGGGTCGTGCAGCTGGTTTTGGTTTACCAGCAGTTAAAGTTGATGGTACCGATTTCTTTGCAGTTTATGAAGCGGCCCAAACTGCTATTGAACGTGCACGTCGTGGTGAAGGTCCAAGTGTGATTGAAACCATTACGAACCGCTTTTATGGCCACTTTGAAGGTGACCCGGGCTTGATTCGCTCTAAAGAAGAAGTCGAATTCATCAAAGAAAATAAAGATCCTTTGAAAATTTTCCGAGAAAAAGTCAAAGGCAAAATTGATGAAGCCAAACTAGACGAGATTGATGCAGCATCTAAAGCAAATGTTGATGATGCTGTTGCTAAAGCTCGTGCTGCGGCATACCCACAACCAGAACAACTCCTTACTGACGTCTATGTCTCTTACTAAAGGAATAGTAAAGATGCCAAATAAAAGTTTTCGTAATGCGATTAAAGAAGCCATTGAATCAGAAATGCGCCGCGACCCAACTGTTTTTGTGGTTGGTGAAGATGTACGCGGAGGCCATGGCGGCAAAAATACCGAAGAGAACGAGCTTGAAGGCTTCGGTGGTGTACTTGGTGTAACCAAAGGTTTATGGACGGAATTTGGTTCAGAACGTGTTATTGATACCCCAATTACCGAATCAGCGATTATTGGTATGGCCGCTGGTGCTGCGGCTACAGGTTTACGTCCTGTTGCTGACTTAATGTTTATGGATTTCTATGGCGTGTGTCATGACATGCTCTATAACCAAGCCGCTAAGTTCCGTTATATGTTCGGCGGAAAAGCAAAAGCACCAATGGTTGTACGCGGCATGATTGGCGCAGGTTTTTCTGCGGCAGCTCAGCATTCTCAGTCACCATATAACGTATTTGCTGCGGTTCCGGGCTTAAAAGTTGTAGTTCCATCTAGCCCATATGATGTGAAAGGGCTATTAATTCAGGCTATTCGAGATGACGACCCTGTGGTGTTCTGTGAGCATAAAATGCTTTATGACATTAAAGGTGAAGTTCCAGATGATGCCTATACCATTCCATTTGGTGTAGCAAATTACACCCGTGAAGGGACAGATGTGACCATTATTGCTTTAGGGTTAATGGTACACCGTGCCAATGAAGTAGCGGATAAATTGGCAAAAGATGGTATTTCAGTTGAAGTGGTAGACCCTCGTACAATTTCACCTCTGGATGAAGAAGGAATTTTAGAGTCTGTTGCATCGACTGGACGTGTGGTTATTGTGGACGAATCAGCGGCACGCTGTGGCTTTGGGCATGATGTTGCTGCACTGATCGCACAAAAAGGTTTCCACTATTTAAAAGCACCTGTTGAACTCGTAACGCCACCACATACGCCTGTTCCATTCTCTCCGGTTTTAGAAAAAGAATGGATTCCAAGTGTAGAGCGTATTGAGCAAGCTGTGCGAAAAACATTGGAGGCTTAGGATGAGCGAAATTAAAACGTTGGAGATCCCGAAATGGGGATTATCCATGGAAGAAGGCACGATTGCCCAATGGTTGATTAAAGAAGGTGATAGCTTTAATAAAGGCGATGAAATTTGTGAAATTGAAACCACAAAAATCGTCAATGTATTAGAAGCGCCTTTTGCAGGAACGCTCCGTAAAATTTTAGCAAAAGATGGTGAGACTTTACCGGTCGGTGGGCTTATTGCGGTATGTGCTGAAAGTGAAGTTTCTGATGCAGAAATTGAAACGTTTATTGCATCACTAGGTGGTTCAGCAGCTAAAGCCCCTGAAGCATCTTCGGAACAGAGTAAAGCGGAAACATCTGCACCTGTTGCTGAAAAAGCAGAACAACCACAGTCTATAGCTGCAAGTGCTCCAGTTCCAGTAAAGGCTGCTAAAGGTGACTACGCTGTACCCGAGTTATTACAAGGTTATCAAACATCTGATGAGTTGTTTACAACACCGCATGCGTTAAAACTTGCTGAAAAGTATAATGTGAACTTAGCGAAAGTCACAGGTTCTGGCCGTGAAGGACGTATTAGTGTTCAAGACATCCAGAAAGCTGTGCAGGCTGCTGGAGGTCAGTGGCCTGATATTAAACAGCAAACTCAAGCTAAAGTAGTTAAATCTACTGCCGACGATAGCCGAGTTTCAGCGACGCCTGTAGCACGTCGTTTAGCAAAACAATGGGGCATTAACTTAAATGACTGCCGTGTTTCAGGTACTCGTGGCCGAGTTTGTAAAGAAGATGTTGAAGCAGTTTATTATCGCAATAACCCAACGTCGGTAAATGAACAATCTGCTCAATGTGCTGTTGCTCAGCCACAGTCGACCGTTACAACTGTGGCGATGAATGGTATGCGTAAAGCGATTGCTTCACGGTTACAGGCTGCAAAACGTAATGCACCGCATTTCCGCCTAGTAGTCGATCTAAACGTAGAAGCTATGCAAAAACTACGTAAGCAAATTAATGAAACTGTGCCACAGGTGAAGCTTTCTATTAATGACATGTTAATTAAGGCAGCTGCAGCAGCACTCATTAAAGTACCTGAGGTGAATGTTCAATTTGATGAGGCGACTCAATCAATTTTACAGTTTTCTCAAGCAGATATTTCAGTAGCTGTGGCAATTCCAAACGGTTTAATTACACCCATTGTGAAAGCGGCGAATCAAAAATCGTTGGCACAAATTTCCGATGACATGCGTGATTTGGCAACGCGTGCCAAGACTGGCAAGTTACAACCTGATGAGTTTCAAGGCGGCAGCTTTAGCATTTCAAATTTAGGAATGTTAGGCATTAAACAGTTCGATGCCATTATTAACCCACCGCAAGGTGCAATTATGGCATTAGGTGCTTCTGAATCTCGCGCTGTTGTTGAAAATGGCAATGTAGTGGTTCGTGAGATTGTCACAGCGACTTTGTCATGCGATCACCGAGTCATTGATGGTGCAGTTGGGGCGAAATTCTTGGCCAGCTTTAAGCAGTTTGTTGAAAACCCTGCTTTAATTTTGGTGTAGGAGAACCCGCATGTCAGAAGCTCAATTTGATTTAATTGTGATTGGCGCGGGACCGGGTGGGTATGTGGCTGCAATTCGTGCAGCCCAGCTCGGGTTAAAAACCGCAATTGTAGAAGAACAACATTTAGGCGGAATTTGCCTAAACTGGGGCTGTATTCCAACTAAAGCTTTGCTTGCAGGGGCAGAGCTTGCAACTCAGTTTAAACATGCCGGACAGTTTGGGTTTCAGGTATCCCAGCTCGATTTTGATATTCAAAAGCTTGTGCAACATAGCCGCCAAGTATCAGCTCAGTTAGTACAAGGCATTGATTACTTGCTTAAAAAGAATCAAGTAACTGTGTTTAATGGTCGTGCTCAGCTTACGGCTAAAGAAAAAATTGAAGTGACCGATGCTCAAGGTAAAAGCCAGGCTTTGAGTGCACCCCATATTATTTTGGCAACTGGAGCTAAAGCTCGACATGTTCCTCAGCTTCCTGTCGATGGAACGTACGTGTGGAGCTATAAAGAAGCGCTTGTGCCAGAGCAGTTACCAAAAAGCTTACTGGTTGTGGGTTCGGGTGCAATTGGTAGCGAGTTTGCTAGCCTTTATCAAGACTTGGGTTGTCAGGTCACGCTTATTGATTTAGCCAAGCAGATTTTACCAACTGAAGATGCGGAAGTTGCCCAATTTGTCAGAAAACAATTTGAACAAAAAGGTATGAAAGTCTTAACCGATGCTGTCGTTCAAAGCATTCAAATTGAAAATGGTCAAGTTCACTGTGTAGTTGAAACGGCAAATGATGTTCAAACGCTTGTTTTTGACCGTGTACTTTCGGCAATTGGTGTACAGCCTAATACTACGGGGCTAGGGCTGGAACGTTTAGGTGTGGAACTCAATCCACAAGGTTTTGTGGCAATTGATGACTATTGTAAAACCAACGTAGCAGGACTTTATGCCATTGGGGATGTTGCTGGAGCACCGTGTCTTGCCCACAAAGCAAGCCATGAAGCCATGATATGTGTCGAGAAAATTGCTGGTGTAGCAAACGTCCATTCACTCGATCGTAGCCAAATCCCGGGTTGTATTTTTACGCATCCACAAGTGGCGAGTATTGGTTTAACTGAAAATGCAGCAAAAGCTAAGAATTTGCCTATACGAACTGGCAAGTTTTCTTTAACTGCGAATGGCAAAGCTTTGGCAATTGGAGATGCGTCAGGTTTCGTTAAAACGGTGATACATGCAGAGACGGGCGAACTACTTGGTGCACATATGGTAGGCCATGAAGTGACTGAACACATTCAAGGCTTTGCAATTGCTAAATATCTAGAAGCAACTGATGAAAGCTTAGCTCAAGTGATTTTCCCGCATCCAACATTATCAGAAGCCATGCATGAGTCCATTCTGGCTTCAATGCAACGAGCGATTCATATGTAGAAATTCTGCATTTACAGGAGTTGAACATGGTTAAGGGATTAAAAAATAAGGTCGCTTTAGTCACAGGGGCAGCTCAAGGCATTGGCCGTGGGATTGCCCTGCGCTTGGCGCAAGAAGGGGCACATATTGCATTAGTTGATATGAAACAAGATCGATTGAATGATGTGCAGCAGGAAATTCAGGCTTTAGGTGTAAATGCGAGCACATTTATTGCTGATGTCAGTGACCGCGAGCAAGTGTATGCTGCTATAAATCATGCTGAGCAGGCCCTTGGTGGATTTGATATCATGATTAATAATGCTGGAATTGCACAAGTTCAAGCGATTGCGGATATCACACCTGATGAATTTCAAAAAATTGTTGATATCAATATTGGTGGAGTACTGTGGGGCATACAGGCTGCAGCTGCGAAATTTAAGCAACGCCTACATAAAGGTAAAATCATTAATGCTTGTTCAATTGCTGGGCATGATGGGTTTGCTTTACTCGGTATTTACTCGGCAACCAAATTTGCAGTACGAGCACTTACCCAAGCCGCGGCTAAAGAATATGCCAGTCACGGTATTACGGTAAATGGATATTGCCCCGGAATTGTCGGAACGGACATGTGGGTTGAAATCGATAAACGTTTTGCTGAAATTACGGGTGCTGCAATTGGTGAAACTTATAAAAAATATGTGGAAGGTATTGCCTTAGGTAGAGCCCAAACACCAGATGATGTAGCCGCTTTAGTTGCTTTTCTGGCGAGCGAAGATTCGGACTATATTACGGGTCAATCCATTTTAACGGACGGCGGCATTGTCTATCGCTAAAACAACATCCTGATTTGAGGGAGATAATAATGAAAGCAGCGCGTTTTTATGACAGAGGCGATATTCGCATTGAAGATATCCCTGAACCAGAAGTCACTGCCGGCACTGTAGGCATTGAGGTAGCTTGGTGTGGAATTTGTGGTACAGATTTACATGAGTTTATGGAAGGGCCAATTTTTATTCCACCTTGTAGACATCCGCATCCTATTTCAGGTGAATCTGCACCGATTACTATGGGACATGAATTTTCAGGTGTGGTCTATGCTGTAGGTGAAGGTGTTGATGACATTGAAATTGGTCAACATGTCGTCGTAGAGCCTTATATTGTGGCCGATGATGTGCCGACTGGACCGGGCGATAATTATCATCTTTCCAAAAATATGAACTTTATTGGTTTAGGTGGTCGTGGTGGTGGTTTATCGGAAAAAATTGCGGTTAAACGCCGTTGGGTGCATCCAATTTCCAATAAAATTCCGCTCGATCAGGCAGCCTTAATTGAACCTTTGTCGGTTGGTCATCATGCCTATGTGCGTAGTGGTGCAAAGGCTGGTGATATTGCACTGGTAGGTGGTGCGGGCCCAATTGGTTTGCTGCTTTCAGCAATTTTAAAAGCGAAAGGTCTTAAGGTCATCATTACCGAGCTGAGTACAAAACGTAAAGAAAAGGCCAAAGATTCGGGAGTCGCAGATTATATTTTAGACCCGTCAGAAGTTGATGTTGTTTCTGAGGTCATGAAAATTACTAATGGCGATGGCGTCGATGTCGCGTTTGAATGTAGTAGTGTTAACAAAGTATTAGATACTTTGGTTGCAGCAGTCAAACCAACCGGCGTTATTGTTATTGTTTCGATTTGGAGCCACCCAGCATCAATTAATGTGCATAGTGTGGTGATGAAAGAGCTTGATGTACGCGGCACAATTGCCTATGTAAATGACCATCAAGAAACGATTAAACTGGTTGAAGAAGGTAAAATAAATCTTGAACCTTTTATTACACAGCGTATTCAACTTGATGATTTGATTTCACAAGGTTTTGAAACCTTAATTCATAACAATGAGTCAGCCGTTAAGATTATCGTACAGCCCTAAATAGATACTTAAACCTATAAAAAAGAGCGATGATTCGCTCTTTTTTTATTAAAGTAAATTATTGTCTTGGGCTTCAATAATAGGCGGTAATGGCTGCCCTAAAGAGCTTAGAGACTCTCGCTCAATCAAACGTACAATTGAATCGAGCGGTAAATCATTTTCTTGCAAACCAAAGGGTTCTTCAATTTGAGCACTTAAGGCATCTAAACCTAAAAACATATAAGCGATTAAGCCGACAATAAGTGGTGTCCAAATACCTAAAGCTGCTTCAAGGCTAAACGGTAATATGAAACAGAAGCAGTAAACGGCACGGTGCAAGAGTACTGAATATGAATAGGGTAAAGGTGTCCCAGCAATTCGGTCACAACCTGCTTGGATATTGCCTAACTCAACAATATGTCGATTTAAAGTGCTATAGATAATGTCACTAATTTCACCATCTTTGAGTATTTTAACTAAATCTTTTTGAATATTTTCAAGTACAAACTGAGGGGCATTAATATGCTCATTTAAATAATTAAGTGAAGAATTATTTAAATAAGCATGTTCAAGAAATTTTGTGGGTTCGACTGTTTGTTGACGCAGTCGATCACGCAATAAATTACTAAAAATTAAGACCTGGTGAATTAAATGTTCACGTTGTTCATTAGATAGAACATGACTATCTCTAACAATATGTCTGGCATTGGCAATTAAAGCACCCCAAAGTTTGCGGCCTTCCCACCATCGGTCATAACACGCATTATTTCTAAAACCTGTACAAATTGACAGAATCACACCAAATATTGTAAATCCAATCGCGGGTACGGTAGGAATTTGAATCCAATGATAATAAGAAAGCCAGACCACACAGGCTGAAATAAGTACAACAAAACTCAGTGCTGGCAAGACCTTCGGTAAAATTGTTCCTTTCCAAGCAAATAAAAGTTTAAATACATTGCTTTTATCACGAACAATCATATAAAGCCTTTGAACTAACGAACCTAACCAAGTGCAATATGATACGCCTTAGACGAGCTAAATACCTAGCTAAAGCTTATGCTTTTGTCTATAGCGCCAAAGCGTTGTACGGCTAATACCAAAAATATTCGCGACCATATTCAGGTTATGGTTATATTTTTCTAAAGCAGCTTGTACATTTTCAGGGGTAAGTTCTGTATTTGTCTCAGGCAATTTAACGTAATCTTCAGCATTTAAGAGTTCATTTGGTAAGTCTTCGACTTCAATTTCATCCTTACCATTTGCCATGGTTAACGCATAAAGCAGGGTGTTTTTTAGCTCACGAACATTTCCCGGCCAGTCATAATTCAATAAAACTTGCATGGCTTTTTGATTAACATGACGAGGCATTGTGTCGAGTTGAGTGGAGCTTTCTTTTAAAATTTGATCGACAATCAGTGGAATATCAACTTTTCGCTCTCTGAGTGGTGGTATAAAAATTGGAATCACACGCAAACGGTAGAGCAAATCATGACGGAAACGCCCAGCTTTGGCTTCTTCGCGTAAAGCTTTATGTGTTGCGGTAATAATTCGGACATTGGCTTGAATCGGTTTTTCACCACCTACAGGCGTAAATTCACCTGTTTCTAATACCCGTAATAATTTAGCTTGAAGCTCTAAAGGAATCTCGGCAATTTCATCCAGAAACAGCGTTCCACCAGCGGCACGTTCAAACACACCTTTATGGTCACGAATTGCTCCCGTAAAAGCACCTTTCACATGCCCAAAGAGTTCACTTTCTAAAATATTAGAATTTAAAGCTGCACAGTTAATCACTACAAAAATCTTATTTTTACGTTGGCTATAATCATGAATTGCCTGTGCCACCAGTTCTTTGCCGCTACCAGATTCACCGCGAACAAGCACTGGAAACTCAGTAATAGCGACTCTTTGAATTATTGAAAACATACGAGCCATTTCTGGTGAGCAACTATTGAAAACTTTAGCCAAGTCTTTTAATTGCCCTGTTATTTCTAACGGTTCTGCAAGGTCATTTTCATTGCTAATCGGCTGTAAAATATGTAGCTTTCCAATAATATGATGCTCCGCAATATAAATATCATGTTCTTGATAGATAAATCGCTTTCTCATTTTAGGAGTATTGATTTCAAGATATTGATTGTGATGGTCTTGAGCAAGCGCTGCCATGCTCTCAACAGAAATGTCATCCGTATTAAATTTATAATGAATTGCTTGAGTCGTTGTGTCTGCTAAAAACAGACTCGCATTTGGAAATAAAGCTTTTAATTGCTCAAATAAAATAAAAAAATCTTGTTCTGACTTAAAATTTAGCTTTGCCATTTCATGTGTTTCACAATTGTTTCATTGAAACATACTTGAGTTTCAAGGGAACATCAAGCTGCGTTTGTTTTCTAACTTTAATTTCATTGATTGATTTAATTGTTTGATTTTTATATTTATTATTAAATTTTAAATAATTGGCACCTTATTTGCAAAATATAGGAAAGAAATAAATTATTAAGGTATAAATCATGTTCTTTAAGCAATTTTTTGAGCAGGAAAGTTCGACTTATACATATATGCTTGGGTGTGAAGAAACACGAGAGGCTATTTTAATTGATCCAGTCGCTTCAGACATAGAGATCTATGCAAAAGAATTAGAGCAGCATCAATTTACGCTCATCTATACCTTAGATACTCATGTTCATGCAGACCATATTACTGCTGCGAATTTGCTTCGTGAACGTTTCCATTGCAAATCAGTTTTACACCGAAACTCAGATGTAAGTTGTGGAGATATTTTAATCACAAATGGTTGCATGCTTAAAGTCGGTAACCTCAGTATTGAAGCGCGTTATACACCAGGTCATACCAATGCTTGTACGAGTTATTTAGTTGAAAACATGGTTTTCACGGGCGATGCATTATTAATTGATGGTTGCGGTCGAACTGATTTCCAACAAGGTAATGCAGGCACACTTTATGACAGTATTCATAAACAACTTTTCAGCCTGCCTGACGACACTATTGTGTATCCGGGCCATGATTATAAAGGTCGTTTATCTTCAACAATTGGTTATGAACGTTTAAATAACTCACGCCTAGGTCAAAACCGCTCGCGCGAAGATTTTATTAAATTGATGAATAACCTAAATCTGCCATATCCAAAACAAATTGATAAAGCACTTCCTGCCAATCAGGCTTGTGGCTCAATCTCACAATCATAAGGTGGCAATATGGAACTTAAACAAGTTAATCAAGATTTTTATGTTGCTGGCCAGATTACTGCCGATGAGGTCGAAAAAATTGTAGAGCAGGGAGTAAAAACTCTGATATGTAATCGACCAGATGGAGAAGGTGCAGACCAACCCAATATAATTGAAATTGAAGAAGCAGCTCAGCGATATGGCCTAAATGTAATCTATCAGCCTGTTACCAGTGGAAAAATTACTGATCAGCAAGTTGCCGAGTTTAAGCAACTTTATCAGAATGCCCAAAAACCTGTTTTAGCTTATTGCCGTTCTGGTATGCGTGCAATTAGTTTATGGGCTTTGGCCGAAGTTGCTCCACAAGATGCAGCATTGTTAGTTGAAGCGGGTAATAAGCTTGGATTTAACTTAAAAGGCCTAGTGCCACGTATTTTAAAACGTGACCACGAACCAGCCACTATTCCTTGTTATAGCGTTGTGATTGTGGGTGCTGGGGCTGCAGGAATTTCTGTTGCATCGAGCTTACTGTCTCGTGAACCTCATTTAGATATTGTCATTATTGATCCGGCCGATACTCATTATTATCAACCCGGCTGGACCATGGTAGGGGCTGGTATTTTTAAACCACAAGTAACCGCACGCTCTATGGCAAGTGTGATTCCTTCAAAAGTGAAATGGATGAAAGCTGCCGTTGCTGGATTCGACCCTGAGCATAGTCAGGTTATTTTGGAAGGATGCCAACCCATTCAATATAAGGCACTGGTCATCTGTCCCGGTTTAAAACTGAATTGGCATGGAATTGAAGGTTTAGTTGAAACCTTAGGTAAGAATGGGGTGACGTCTAACTATCGTTATGATTTAGCGCCGTACACCTGGGAACTGGTGCAACAGCTAAACGATGGAAAGGCGATTTTCACCCAGCCGCCTATGCCAATTAAATGCGCCGGTGCTCCTCAAAAAGCAATGTACCTTTCAGCCGACCACTGGTTAAAGCAAGGCAAACTCAAAGATATCTCTCTTCATTTTTATAACAGCGGCGGTGTTTTATTTGGTGTGAAGGAGTATGTACCTGCACTAATGCAATATGTCGAAAAATATGGTTCTGAACTGCACTTTAACCATCAACTTGTCAAAGTAGATGGGCCTGCAAAAAAAGCATGGTTTAAGGTAGTGAACGATGAAAATGCAGCATTGGTCGAAACAGATTTTGACATGCTGCATGTTGTTCCACCGCAACAAGCTCCGGACTTTATTCGTGCCAGCACACTTACTGATGAAGCAGGCTGGGTCAGTGTGAATCCTCAAACTTTACAACACACAGAACATACCAATATTTTTGCATTAGGCGACGTGATGAATGCGCCTAATGCCAAAACTGCTGCTGCGGCACGAGCACAAGCTCCAATCGTTGCTGTAAATGTGATCGCCCAGCTCAAAGGTGAGCAGAACTTCTGTGAATACAATGGCTATGGCTCATGTCCACTTACCGTAGAGCGTGGAAAAATCGTTCTAGCTGAGTTTGGTTACGGCGGCAAACTACTTCCTAGTTTTCCGAAATGGGTGATTGATGGGCAAAAACCATCTCGTTTGGCTTGGTTGCTTAAAGAGCAAATTTTACCGCCGATTTATTGGCAAGGCATGCTCAAAGGCCGCGAATGGATGGTCAAACCTGAGCGAGGATAAGTAAAGCAACGCTTTACCCGAGCGCAAGACGAGAACTATGTTCGAGTTAAGAGGATAAGTAAAGCAACGCTTTGTACGAGCGCAAGGCGAAAGCTTTGCTTGAGCGGAAGAGGATAAATAAAGCAACCTTTACCCTAACAAGCGGTTGAAGCTTCGCAAGAAGACGAGAACTTACTCCCCCATTAACCAGCAGTCTACTGCAAATGATGTATATGCAATTTTAGGCTTTTGATATGTTATTACTTGTCGTTGAAGGCATCGTGATTGGCTTTTTACTTGGTCTCACTGGTGCAGGTGGCGGTATTCTTGCCGTACCTGCGCTCATGACCAGTCAAGGTTGGAGTGTAGCTCAAGCTGCGCCGATTGGATTGTTGGCAGTTGCACTATCTACACTCATTGGCACCATTGAAGGTTTATTTAAAAAGATAGTTCGTTATCGTGCTGCAATCTGGATTGCCATAATTGGTGCTCCTATGGCACATATTGGCATTTTAATAGCCAACGCGATTTCACCTGTTTGGCTCATGTTAATGTTTAGCTTGGTCATGTTTACAGTAGGTTATCGACTTATTAGTAACAGAGTATCAGACTTTCATAACCCGCCGTGTCAGGTCAACCCAAGTACAGGACGATTTATCTGGAATTTTAAAACGGGAAGCGTTCTTGCAAGTATCGGAATTATTGCTGGGCTTTTAACTGGAATGTTAGGAGTTGGTGGTGGCTTTGTAATTGTGCCAGCGCTTAGAAAAGTCACAAATTTGGATATGCATAGCATTGTTGCAACCTCACTTATGATTATTTTTCTCATTAGTGGGATAAGCATTGTGATGCATATTGCAGAGGGTTTTCACTATCCAGTAGCCATTACCAGTGCGTTTGCACTCGCATGTGCATTTGGTATGTTATTAGGACGCAGAGCTATTCGTTTTATTCCGTCTGCAATCGTGCAAAAAGTCTTTGCTTTAATGGTTTTTGCTGTCGCAATTTATATGGTCATTAAGATTGTTAATCTAACAAATATCTAAACAATATAGTATTTTAACCTTCTCTATAAATAGCAATTTTCCAAAGATGAGATGTTAAAATTATCTTTGGAAATTTGGTTTAAACCATATAAATTTTTGAGAAAGCGATATGAAGCGAATTAACGTGGCAATTTGTGGTTTTGGACGGATTGGGCAACAAATTGCAGAGCTTCTTTTAAATCGATCGACATACTATCAACAAAAATATCAAATTGATGTCCGTTTAGTGGGTGTCTGCAACTCATCATCAGGCTTAATTGATCAAGAAGGTTTACAAGCTGCCAAGGGGCTAGATAAAACACAGTATCAAGCAGGCCTAACTGAGCAAAAGTTTTTACAACAGGTTCAAGCAGATGTCATTATTGAGACAGGGCCAAGTGACTATGTGACAGGTGGAAAAGGACTATTTTATTTAAATTATGCTTTAACACATAACATGAATGCGATTGCAGTATCTAAAGGTGCTCTAGTCGTAGATGGTAAAAAATTAATTAACTTGGCACATCAGCACAATAAAAAACTATTTTTTAGTGGTGCCACTGCTGCGGCTTTACCAACTGTTGATTTATTTGAATATAACTTGGCTGGCTGTCAAATTTTAGAAATAGAAGGTGTCTTTACCGGAACCACAAATTTTATTTTAAATGATATGTTGCAACATGAATGTGCGTTTGCAGAATCTCTTGGAAAAGCTCAAGCAAAAGGGATTGCAGAACCTGACAGCTCTTTCGATGTAGATGGATGGGATACCGCTGCCAAAATTACGATATTGGCAAATACTGTTTTGGGAGCTGATGTAAAAATTCAAGATATTCCAAGACAAGGAATTAGCCATGTGACTGCCGATCATATTCGTGATTGGAAAAAAGAAAATCTAATTCCTCGTTTGGTGGGTTTTATTCATAATAAAAATCTGCAAATTCAAACAGGTGTTGAATTAAGGTTAGTTCCGGTAAATCATTCTTTTGCTCATCTGCAAGGTTCTAATAAATGCATTCGAGTGTTAACTCAAGAAATGGGTGAGCTTGTTGTAAGTGGAGGAGCATCTGCACCATTAGCTACAGCCGCCGCGGCTTTAAAAGATTTCGAGTTGATGCTAAAAATGAGCTGCTAAAATTAATTATGATTTATAAAAAGCAGGCTTTTATGCCTGCTTCTCACAATTTTTTTGACTATTAAATAACTTTTTTCCAATTTCAAACTTACTAAACATTAGGTAGTTGCCAAGTAAGATTAATAAAATTCCAAATACAGCATTTAAGGTCCACTCATATCCTTCAAAGAAGGTAGAAACAGTTAGAGCAACTAAAGGGAAGAGCAACGTGCTATATGCTGCTTTTGAAGCACCAATTCTCCCAACCAGAGAAAAATAAGCAGAGAACCCAATAACTGTGCCAAATACAGCCAAGTAAAGTACCGAACTTAAAAATGGAAAATTCATTGGAGGCATTAAATCTTGGCCAGTAAATAAAGCTAAACTTAACATCACTAACGATCCATACGTCATGGCATAACAGTTTGTTGAAAAGATATTTAGACCACGTTTTTGATGCCTAACACTGATCATATTTCCTAGAGAAAAACCATAAGTGCCTATAGCACATAGCCCAATACCTATTAATAACTGAGCATTAAACTGGCTATTTATGAGATCATGCCAAAAGAGTAAAACGATGCCACCTAAACCTAAAAGTGCAGCTGGACCAAAATTTGGTGAAGGTTTTTGCTTAAAAAAGATAAGCGCATTAATGGCATTAAAGAAAACAGCCATCGAAAAAATGACAGACTCTAAACCGCTGTTTACATATTTCACGGCGGTATAAAAACAAATAAAGTTTAGGCCGAAAACACATAGACCTTGCAGCATACAAAACAAATGATCTTTTAAAGCAATTCGCTGTAATTTTCCTGAAAATAGTAAAACAACCCACAGTAATAAGGCTGAAATAGCAAAACGCCATAAAATTGCGACGACGGGTGTTGCATAATGGCTCTGAACGGCAATTCCAATCCATGTTGTTCCCCAAATCAACACCACCGCAACATAGAGTAAAATATTCATAAGTTCATCCTCGATTACCAAACTTAAGTATCTAGGAATGCTTCATTTTTCACGTATATATTCTTGTGTTGTACATGCAAGATCTTGCGTTTTTTATATAACTGAACTAGCTGAATTTTGCTGAATATGGTTAACTTAAGCTCAATAATATTCGTTTTAATTTTGCATGGCCTATCAAACTTTAGAACAGCTACAGCAATCTAAAGCCAAGCTTCACGAAACTGTGGTGCTTGATGAAAATATGCAACTTGCATTTTGGTCTAATGAGCAAGATCGTGTAAGTGTCTGTAGCGATCACCACACTTTAAGTCTGTATATTCAAGATGGCTATGAAAGCTATCAAAAAACACCTGCGGGCTGGAAAAATGGCGGTGGGCCGGGTCGTTTTTGCTTATTGCCTGAACATCAGGAGTCGACTTGGGATATACGAGGCGGACTTAAATTTGTTCACTTGTATTATACCGACCAACATTTGCGTGATGTCGCTGAAAAAATATGGGACAAAGAACCCAATCAAATTGAACTAAATGAAGTGGTGTTCAATGACGATGAGCGGATTCGAGCGTTATATCAGTTTTTCCTATTAGATTGTGATTGGAAAGATTCAGCAAACCATTTACAGATGAGTACCACTGCTAGCTTATTGCTCAATCATTTAATTCGAAGATATAGCAATGTGAAGTGGCAGCAACCCGTCATTAAAGGTGGGCTGGCGCCTCATAAACTTAAATATATTCAAGACTGGATTGAAGGGCATCTAGACCAAGCACTGACTTTGTCTGACTTAGCAAATGTTGTGAATTTAAGCGAATATCATTTTGCCCATATGTTTAAACAATCTATGAATATGGCGCCTCACCAGTATGTCATGCAAAGGCGCTTAACTAAGGCAAAAGGTTTAATTCAGTCATCTCAACTTTCTTTACAAGATGTTGCTCTTGTATGTGGTTTTAGTTCAGCGAGCCATTTAAGCCATCGCTTTAAACAGTTTTATGGCATAAGTCCTTCACAATTACGTTAAGCATCTCATGTAATTGGTTTATCTTGAGTTGCATCAAATGCAGCCCTTGCCGCATCAATATCCGTGATATGCTGCTGTGCCCATTGGCCTAAAGCAATTACAGGCTCTGTAAGTGAATGGCCCAAAGGTGTTAATTCATATTCAACATGCGGTGGAACTACAGGATAGACCGTACGTTTAACCAATCCATCTCTTTCTAAACCACGCAAACACAAGGTGAGCATACGCTGTGATATTCCATTGATATTTCTCTTTATTTCAGAAAATCGATGAGGGCGTGATGCAAGTGTCATTACAATAAGAATGCTCCATTTTTCACCAACTCTAGCCAGAACTTGGCTGACTCTTTGACAATCTGAGCTTTGTAAATCATGAGGTATGGTTACAGTCATATTACTTGGTTCCCTAAATGTGCCTTCTTGTGCATAAGAATAATAGTAGTAACATAATTAGTTCAAGTAACAATTTTATACTGTAGGTATAAACGATGAAACTACTTCAAATTGACACAAGTATTTTGGGTGAGCAATCTGTTAGCCGCCAACTCACCTCATCTGTTATTCGTCAGCTCAGCACAGCTTATCCAGATGCAGAAATTATTCATCATGATTTTGCTTTAGAGTCAATTCCTCACTTGTCTGATGCCGAGTTTTTAGCATGGCAAGGGGTAGAACCTAATAATGAAACAGCGCAACAACGTGTTGCACAAAACAGCCAATATTTGGATGAGTTTTTATCGTCAGATATCGTTGTGATTGGTGCACCTATGTATAACTTTAGCTTCCCATCACAATTAAAAGCGTGGCTTGACCGCCTATCTATTGCTGGAAAAACATTCCGTTATACAGAAAATGGTCCAGAAGGTTTAGTAAAGGGGAAACGTATTATTATTGCTTCTTCGCGTGGTGGTGTGTATTCAGAAGGTTCACCAGCCCAAGTTTTAGATTATCAAGAAACTTATATTAAAGCTTTTTTCAATTTTATTGGTGTGACTGATATTACTTTTGTACGTGCAGAAGGTATTGGTTTGGGGCAGGAAGCACGCCAAGCAGCATTAGATAATGCAGCAGCACAAATTGCACAGTTAGCGGGCTAAAAACATAAACAGCCGAGCAGTAATATCATTGTTCGGCTGCGTCTATGGATAATTAAAAAAGCTAACTCAATAAAGGACTAAAAGAAAGTGACGGCTAGTCCAACCAGCGCTGATGCAAAAATGACATATAGCACATTAATATTAAAGCGGAATAAAGCAATGAATGCAGCCACAGTAATGATGGCTGCGACAGCATCAAAGTGTCCTGAAAAACCCTCTGGCCATAACACGTGATAACTAAAAAATAATGCCAGATTTAAAATGACACCAACCACAGCAGCGGTAATGGCAGTAAGTGGCGCCGTAAACTTAATTTCATTATGGGTAGATTCAATAATGGGTGCACCAGCAAAAATAAAGACAAATGAGAAAAGGAAAGTAAACCAAGTCACAATGACTGCACCGAATGCTCCAGCAAAAAATAGATGCTCGGGCCCAAGTAATGAATGATTAACACCCCCTAAAAAACCAACAAAGGCAACCACCATAATGAGTGGGCCAGGTGTAGTTTCACCTAAAGCGAGTCCATCAATCATTTGAGTTGGTGAAAGCCATCCAAAATGATTTACAGCACCTTGATAAACGTAAGGTAAAACAGCGTATGCACCTCCAAATGTGAGCAGTGCAGCTTTAGTAAAAAACCAAGCCATTTGGGTATAAGAGTGATACCACCCAAAATAGGCGCCTAGAGCTAAAATTGACAATAACCATAAAACGATTGCCACAAAAATAAGTTTAGCTAACCGCAACCAATGGAATTTAGCATGCTCTGGCGTTGGGGTATCATCATCAATAAATGCTCGGCCATAATCTTTTTGGCTGGCTTTATGTCCAGCGACTGAAGAAAAAAGTTCTGGATACTTTTTACTCGCTAAATAGCCGGCAATACCAGCTGATAGCACAATAAGGGGGAAAGGAAGCTTTAAGACAAAAATGGCAAAAAACGCAGCAATTGCGACGAACCATAAAAATTTATTTTTAAGTGAACGGCTACCTATACGGTATGTTGCATGAAAGACAATTGCGGTAACGGCAGGCTTGATCCCGTAAAAAATACCTGCAATAACAGGAACATCTCCGAATTTTATATAGACCCAAGATAGCCCAATTAAAATAAATAAAGAGGGCAATACAAATAAAATCCCTGCAACTAATCCTCCCGCAGTTCTATGCATAAGCCAACCAATGTAGGTTGCTAATTGCTGAGCTTCAGGACCAGGTAACAACATGCAGTAGTTCAGGGCATGCAAAAACCTTTTTTCGGATATCCAGCGCTTTTGTTCAACCAGTTCCTGATGCATCACAGCGATTTGTCCAGCTGGTCCACCAAAACTAATAAAGCCAAGCTTGAGCCAAAATAATAAAGCTTGCCAGAAGGTAACCTGTTTTACTGAGTCATCAGGGGTACTTTGTTGTTTTTGTTGCATATTATCCCCTAAAAAAATAATAGTAATTTTTACGTTTATGGCATAACGGAGTATGTTTTATAGCATACCAAACACAAATGTATTTTTTATGATAACCATTCAACTTTTATAGATAACTATTTATTAATTTATTGATATTCATTGAAATTATTTTTTTAACTAAAGTTATCGCTTTAAATTATTTCCAAAGCTGAAACATTTTAAACATTATTTGCTCAAGTTGTTATAACAGGTTGTAAGCCGTGAGCCAGCTGCCCCAAGATCCCAAAAATCACAAGCCTCTTTATGATCAGTTAAGGGAACTCATCCTTAACAAAATTGTAAATGGTGAATATGCCGTGCTGAGTCAAATTCCATCTGAAAATGAGTTTGCTGAACAGTTTGGTGTAAGTCGAATTACAGTTCGCCAAGCGCTCAATCAATTACAGCTGGAAGGCTATATTTTTAAAGTGCCGGGTAAAGGGACTTTTGTAAGTAAACCAAAAACTTTCCAGAACATTTCAAATTTGCAGGGTTTTGCAGAAGCAATGTCATCTGCTGGTCACGAAATTTTAAACCGCGTCATCTCGGCCGAGCTTAAGCAGATCCCGATGCACGTCGTACCTAAATTAAAGTTACCTGTTAAAGCCAATGTGTATGAAATTCAACGTGTTCGTTTACTCAACCGTCAGCCAGTGTCTTATGAGTTGACTTATTTGCCAGAACATATTGGTTTGAAACTTAAAGAGAAAGCGATTGATTTACGTACAACTGATATTTTCAAGGCCTTAGAGCAAGAGTGCGATATTCCTTTGGGACATGCGGATTTAAGCATTGATGCCACGGTAGCGGATGAAGAATTAGCGGCCTTATTGCAAGTCGAAATCGGAACTCCGGTATTACGGGTTGAGCGTTTGACTCATGACGCAAATGGCCAACCGATTGACTATGAATATCTCTATTTCTCGGGCGATACCTTCCAGTACCGTTTACGTATCCATCGTTAATCACTCAGGTAAAAATAAGGAATATTCAATGGAAACTAAATATCTTGAGTTTGATATTGTCGTTATTGGTGGCGGAACTGCTGGGCCAATGGCTGCGATTAAAGCAAAACAAGAAAACCCCAATTTAAAAGTCTTACTCATTGAAAAAGCGAATGTAAAACGCAGTGGGGCAATTTCAATGGGAATGGACGGTCTGAATAATGCCATTATTCCGGGCTATGCAACACCTGAGCAATACACCAAAGAAATTACGATTGCTAATGATGGAGTGGTTAACCAAACCACCGTATATGCATATGCAAAGCATAGTTTCAAAACCATTCAACAGCTCGATCAATGGGGCATTAAGTTTGAAAAAGATGAGACAGGCGAATTTGCAGTAAAAAAAGTACATCACATGGGGGCATATGTTTTACCAATGCCTGAAGGGCATGACGTTAAAAAAGTTTTATACCGTCAGTTAAAGCGTGCTCAAGTCAAAATTAATAATCGGATTGTCACCACAAAGCTTTTAAAAAATGAAGAAGGTGCAATCAATGGGGTACTTGGTTTTGACTGTCGTAGTGGTGATTTTTATGTCATTAAAACCAAAGCAGCCATTTTATGTTGTGGCGCTGCAGGGCGTTTAGGTTTGCCAGCTTCTGGCTACTTAATGGGTACTTATGAAAACCCAACCAATGCGGGTGATGGCTATGCAATGGCATACCATGCAGGTGCTGAACTTGCCAACTTAGAATGCTTCCAGATTAATCCACTGATTAAAGACTATAACGGCCCAGCTTGTGCCTATGTGACTGGTCCTTTAGGAGGTTATACCGCCAATAGTAAGGGTGAACGCTTCATTGAATGTGACTACTGGAGTGGTCAAATGATGTGGGAGTTTTACCAAGAATTAGAAAGTGGTAATGGTCCTGTTTATTTAAAAGTAGATCATCTGGCCGAAGAAACAATTCAAACTATTGAAGAAATCTTGCATACCAATGAGCGCCCAAGCCGTGGTCGTTTCCATGAGGGTAGAGGAACCAATTATCGTCAAGATATGGTGGAAATGCATATTTCAGAAATTGGTTTCTGTAGTGGGCACAGTGCTTCTGGTGTATGGGTCAATGAAAAAGCCGAGACTTCGGTTAAAGGTTTATACAGTGCAGGCGATATGGCGGCTGTACCTCACAACTATATGCTTGGTGCCTTTACCTATGGCTGGTTTGCGGGCGTAAATGCGGCGCAATATGTGAATGTAGTTGAAGATAGCGAATTAAACCAAAATGAAATAGAAGCAGAAAAAGCACGAATATTTGCACCACTGGATTGCTCAGAAGGTTTACCTCCAGAACAAGTGGAATATAAGCTGCGCCGTTTTGTAAATGACTATTTGCAGCCCCCTAAAACACGCCAAAAAATGGAAATTGGGCTCAAGCGTTTTGAAGAAATCAAACAAGATATTAAGCGAATTTCTGCAAGAAACCCGCATGAGCTGATGCGTGCCGCTGAAGTTTCTTTTATCCGAGACTGTGCAGAAATGGCAGCGAGAGCTTCATTGTTTAGGGAAGAAAGCCGTTGGGGCTTGTACCACTATAGAGCAGATTTCCCTCAAAAAAATAACTCGGATTGGTTCTGCCACGCGCATTTGAAAAAAGATGAACAGGGCAACATGGTCAGTTTCAAAAAAACAGTTGAGCCCTATGTAGTTCCGATTAACCAAGATGAAGCTGTGTCGTATGACCGTTTACGCATTCAAAAAGATGTTGCTCTAGCAGACTAAATAAATCAGGAATTCAAATCATGGCTTTTATTTTTAAAGAAGTACAGCACCGTACTGTCGCACCCGTCATTATCGATGAAGATAAATGTATTGCTGATAAAGGATGCACAGTCTGCGTAGATGTTTGTCCAATGGATTTATTGGCAATCGATCCCACAACCCAAAAAGCTTTCATGCAATTTGATGAATGCTGGTACTGCATGCCTTGTGAAAAGGACTGCCCAACGGATGCAGTCAAAGTAAATATCCCATACTTACTCAAATAATTAATTTGGAATACTCAACATGAGACAAAATAAATTGATCAATAAAAAACTATTACTTAGTAGCTTAATTGGTGTCATTGTACTTGGCACTTGGGGGTGCGGCAGTAAAACAGAAACTGTGCGTGTAGCCATTGGTACGCAAGACACGACCATTAACTGTGCAACAGGTGGGTTGTTAGTTCGTGAATTGAATTTATTACCAAAATATTTGCCAAAAGATGGTAAATACAAACACGTTAAATATGACATTCAATGGAAAAATTTTACCTCTGGTGCACCACTTACCAGTGAGATGGTGGCTGGCCGGCTAGATTTGGGAGCAATGGCTGACTTTCCTGCTGTTAATAATTTAGCGGCATTTAAAAAAGCTGGAAAAGAAAGCATATTTTTAGCGCCTTTGTCAGGCAGTATTAATGGTAGTGGGAATGCGATTGTTGTCCCAATTGACTCAAAAGTAACTTCACTTAAAGAACTAAAAGGGCAAACCATTTCTGTACCTTTTGCCTCAACTGCTCACGGACTATTATTGCGAGCGATTCAGGCAGAAGGTTGGCAACTTGATAAAGATATTAAAGTGATTGCTCAGGCTCCAGAAGTGGCAGGGCCTGCATTAAAAAGCCATAAGATTGCTGCGCATGCTGACTTCGTACCGTTTGGTGAGTTATTTGCTTACCAAGGTTTTGCTAAAAAAATCTATGATGGTTCACAAGCAAAATCACCGACATTTCATGGTTCACTTGCCAGCAAGGATTATGCACAGCAGCATCCGGAAGTCATAAAAGCTTATTTACAAGCCTCCATTGAAGCAAATCGATTGATTCGGGAACAACCAGAAAAATACAGTGAACTTATTGCTGAAAAAACAGGTATTCCTGCCGAAGTAGTTTATCTGTTTCATGGTCCATTAGGTCTACAAACTCGTGACTTAACGTGGAAACCTGAATATCGAAAAGCGACTCAAATTGCGATAGATACCTTAAAAGTTCTAGGCAAAAACGACGGTACGCTTGATGTAAATAAATTTATTGATGACCAATACATTAAGGATGCATTTCAGGCATCTGGACTTAATTACAGCCAGCAATTGGCTGACTATGCAAAATCACCTTTGGTTGCCAATGACGCTTTAACGGGCCAATCCATCAAAACATTTGATCGGGTGACTCAAATTTGGGTAAAGGGTGAAGAAAAAGTTCGTAGCTACGAAACGCCGGAGCATGCTTTTTCTGATTTAAAGAAAATACAAGCCGATGGAAAAACAGTGCGTGTGGTTTATAGCCAAGATCATCAGTCCGACATTAAGTTACTTGCCAATCTGGCATGGTATGCCACAGACAAAGCAGGACAAATTCAGGCCTTTTTATTAAAAGATGATGCTGAAAAATGGGCTAAACAACAAGGCGGAAAAGTATATGACTTTAAAGCTATTCAGCTTGTAACACAGAGCTGATGTGTTGACTTACCGAATGAACAGGAGGTGACAAATGAGTAGTTTAGCCCAGACAAAACTTAATAACCGAAGTACATTTTTGACTAAATTTTTTCAGCAGTTGAGATCATATTCAGTGCGTTTAAAAAGCTATGTCATTGCTTTTACATCGATAGCTTTTTGGTTAGTCATTTGGCAAGGACTAGCTCAGTTTAAAATAAATTTAGGCATTGTGAACTTTAGCAATGTCCCGACACCTTTAGATGTCATTCATGCGCTGTGGAATTTTTTTCAACTCAGCACTGCATTTGAACATGTTCAATCTAGTGTGTTTCGCGTAGTGATTGGTTTTGTACTCGCGGCTTTAATTGGTGTAGGTATTGGTTTGTTAGCAGGACGTTATCAAAAACTTGCTGCATTTCTAATGCCGCCATTAGAAGTATTACGGCCAATTCCAGCAGTTGCATGGATTCCTTTAGCGATTCTGATTTTTCCATCCTCAGAAGCTTCTATGATTTTTATTACCTTTATTGGAGCTTTATTTCCAATTTTATTAAACACGGTACATGGCGTTGGTGCAGTTGACCCAAGACTCGTTGCGTCAGCGAAAAGTCTAGGTGCTTCTGATCTCGCCATTATTCATGAAGTCATTATTCCGGGGGCGTTGCCGAACATTATTACGGGGTTATCAATTGGAATGGGCACTTGCTGGTTCTGTTTAGTGACGGCCGAAATGATTTCGGGCCAACACGGAATTGGATACTTCACGTGGGAGTCTTTTACCTTGCAAAACTATAGCAATATTGTGGTTGGCATGGTGTTGATCGGAGCCTTGGGTATGTTTAGCAGTACTTTAGTGCGCGTGATTGGAAACCGATTTACCCCATGGTATCAATTGAGGAAGTCTTAAAATGTCAATTACACAAGGCCATGTGCGTATTCAAAATCTGTCACTACATTTAGGGCAAGCTAAAAATCGTTTTCAGGCATTAGATCGAGTTAATTTCGAAATACAACCGGGTGAGTTTATATGTCTACTTGGCCCATCTGGTTGCGGTAAATCAACATTATTAGGTGCTTTAGCAGGGCACTTACCGATTAGTTCTGGGACTTTAACGGTCGATAATGAATCGATATTTGAACCGCATCCAGACAGAGGTTTGGTGTTTCAGCAACATACCTTATTTCCATGGAAAAGCGTGCTTGAAAATATTGCATTTGGTTTAAAAATGAAAGGCATCGCCAAACAAAAGCGTATTGAACAAGCTCAGAAAATGATTGATCTGGTCGGACTTAAAGGCTTTGAACATAAATTTCCAGCCGAGCTTTCTGGTGGCATGCAGCAACGAGTTGAAATTGCGAGAGTACTTATTAATCAACCTCGCATTTTATTAATGGATGAGCCGTTTGGTGCGTTAGATGCTCAAACTCGTTTAAAAATGCAAATGCTATTACTCGAAATTTGGCAAGAAATTCAAACGTCGGTTTTATTTATTACCCACGATATTGATGAGGCACTTTTTTTAGCCGATCGAGTGTTGATTATGAGCCATCGACCAGGGCGAATTATTGAAGAAATTTCGCTTAAGTTTGAGCGTCCACGAGATGTTGAGCTTGTAACGAGTAGTGAATTTACTGCCATTAAAAAACATTGCATCCAGACTTTAAAAGAAGCCACCCAGCAAGAAGAGTTAAGCCGTTTAAATCCATTAGGGCTTGGAAAGAAATCACAAATTAAGGAATACGAATGAGTTTTTATTATCAAGCTTTAGATGACTTCGATGAATATAATCAGGAATTTCTTGCACAGCTCAATGATCCAGATGAAAAGATTCGCTTTGTCGCTTTAATGAATATTAGTGATGAAGAAAATCCGGATTTACTTCCTTGGTTGCATGCAGCACTACAACACGACACTTCTGCTTTAGTTCGTGAAGAGGCGGCAAAAAAACTAGAAAGTTGGGAAGATCTAACTAGCTTACAAGTATTGGCGCAAGCCTTATTTGATGTTGATCTGAATGTGAGACAAGCTGCTAGCCAGAGCTTAAGTGAAGTCAAAAATGCGGCATCCGCCCAGATCCTTGCACCATATTTAAAGCATACGGATACTTTCGCTCTTAGTGCAATTCTGCGTGCTTTAAAACCTTTACGACCACACCAATTATTTGAAGAGATATCCGCTTTGGTACACCATGAAGATGTTCATGTGCGCCGTGAGGCAGTCAGTGCATTAAGTTGGTTACAACAAGATCAAGCAATTACGATATTGGCAAAAACTGCCGAAAATGACTTGGATGATGAAGTCCGCCGCATTGCAACGGGTGGTTTGGCTTATAGTCAGAGTATATCCGCAGAGGTCATCCAAGCGCTTCAACATTCTTTAACCTCGGAAAGTTGGCAACTAAGAGTCGAAGCAGCATTGACGATTGGAAAATTACGTATTGTTCAGCTCGAAACTCCATTAATTCATGCTGTATCAGACTTGTATTGGCAAGTACGTATTGCAGCAGTAAGGAGCTTGGGACTACTCAAATCATATCCGGCAGTTGCTCATCTTTCTGATAATTTTAAACATGAAATTAGCAATTTACGTAAAGAAGTCGCTTTAGCACTCGGTGAAATTGGTACAGCAGAAGCTCAGACGTTATTGGAACAACATCAAAATGACTCCGACCCAGAAGTACGAAAAGCGATTCGTATTGGATTAAATCAAATTGGTGAGGTGAAGTATGCAAATCAGACCTGATATTCGTGTCGACACTATAAATAAGCAGGTTCACTTTATATGGACCGATGGCTCAAGCGTATGTCTGAGTCATCAAAATTTAAGGGAAATTTGCCCATGTGGCTTTTGCCGAGCGAAGCGAATTAAACAAATTAAAATAGAACACCAAAATGTTGAAGTGACAGCAATGTTCGATCAAGGATATGGTGCCCAAATTTGTTTTAGTGATGGGCATGATAAAGGGATTTTTCCGTGGGCTTTTTTAAAAGAATTTAATAAGAGCTAAAAAATGCCTTCTGCTTGGGACAGAAGGCATCTTATTTAATTAATGGTCATGTTCTAAATAATCGGGTTTTTTAGGAAGCGCAAGGCTACACAAGAAACAGATAATCAGCATGACAATCACATAAATAAAGAAGGTGTTTTCAATTCCGGCAGCTTTAAACTGTAAGGCAACCGAAGGTGCAGAACCACCAAACAGCGCATTACCTACCGCATAAGAAAACCCCACACCTAAAGCTCGCACATGAGGTGGGAACATTTCAGCTTTTACCAAACCACTAATAGAGGTATAGAAACTCAGAATCATCATCATAAAAATGAGTAGTAAAGCAATAATAATCGGCGAATCTATATAATTAGGCATCCCAATGGCCATGACTGGATAGATAAAAATCGCAGATAATAAGCTAAATGCTAGCATTGAAGCACGTCGCCCAATACGATCTGAAATTGAGCCAAATACAGGTTGAGCACACATATAGACAAATAGTGCGAAGGTCATGATATAACCAACGGTTTTTCCGTCCATTCCTAAATTGGTTAAATAGGTTTTTGAATAAACAGTTTCTACATAAAACGTTAATGAACCAGCCGAGGTATAACCCACCACCAATAAAAAAGTTTTCCAATGCTTTTTAAAGAGCTCTCTTAAGCTACCAGATTCTTTTCGTTCGCTATCTTGATGTGAAAGTGTTTCTTCTAAGCGGCTACGTGCAAGTAAAGATAAAATTGCGGCAATACCACCAATAACAAACGGAATACGCCAACCGCCATCATGTAATTGTTGCTCACTTAAAAACGTTAATAAAATAACGCCAAGTAAGCTGGCAAGTAATTGACCACCAGAGAGGGTGACATATTGGAAAGACGAGTAAAAACCACGTTGGCCTTTTAAACCCAATTCACTCATATATGTTGCTACGGCGCCATATTCACCCCCAACTGATAAGCCTTGAAGTAAACGTACTACCAGTAAAAGAAATGGGGCAAATAAGCCAACTTGGTCATAAGTGGGTAGGGCTGCAAATAAAAAAGAACTCAAAGCCATAAGACAAATTGAGATGACCATCGATTTTTTTCGACCATGCCGGTCTGCAATACGCCCAAATACCCAACTACCAATAGGACGCATAAAAAAGCTTGCAGCGAATACCCCCCACACATAGATAGATTTAGTCGTACTATCCATATCTGGTGCAGTTAGAGCTTGAGTAAAGTAGGCAGCAAATACTGCATAGATATAAAAGTCGAACCATTCAACTAAATTACCAGAGGCTGCGCCTACAATCCCACGTATTCTGCTACGTTTTTCTTCCTGAGTGTATGTCATATTTCTTCCATCATTTTGCAGACAAAAACGAGGAATTTTTAGATATGCTGGATAGAAAATAGAATGAAAATTTAAATATCAATCAATCCTGAGCATGTCCTTAAATTCCTAACCCTTCATTTTTTCTAATTTTAAAATTCGATTCTAGTGAGATTACGTCCTTTTGTTCGATTTAATGATATTTTTACCGATGATCGAACACTTCCTTTGTCTTAACTTAATAATTAATAGTATTTAAAATCAGTAAGCTAATTTAACAACATTATTTTCCTGTTCTATTTCTCCTGTTGAGTACCATTTTTAGCTTAAGTTTATTTTGAATATTTGGTAATGCTTAAAAAGTTATAGTGCCAATTTCTAAGAAAATACATGAAATTTATATAATGATAAGCCCATAAAAGTTGTATCACATTCACTTAATCGAAAAAATACAGAATAAGTTGTTTCTCAATATATGTAGCGGTATTCTTGCGTGGCTAAAAATAGGCTCAGTAGTTACTTCTAGCGCTTCAAATTATGCACGGTATGGCAGGTAGTTATTCAATGGAAAGACGTTCGTTAAATCTTCACTTCATGACATGCTCTAAAACAGCATTGGCTTCATCTATTGCACTCATAACATCTGTCGTTTATGCAAATGAAGCGGAGGTTTCCCAGCTCCCAACCATTACTGTGAACGCCACCCAAAATAATGATGCGCTATACACATCAAAGAAAGTTAATTTATCCGGTTTTCAAACTGGCGATGTAAAGAAGGTTCCGGCATCTATTACAACCATTACATCTGAACGCATAGCAGATCAACATGCAAAAACCCTAACCGATGTGGTTAAAAATGATTCGTCATTGGGAGATGGTTACGCTGCTATCGGCTACTATCCAAACTTTGTAGCACGAGGTTTTGCACTCGATTTAGGTTCAAGTTATCTCATTAACGGTCACACCATACGTGGTGAGCAAAATATTGGTTTAGAAAATAAAGAACAAGTTGAAATCTTAAAAGGCATTTCTGCAATTCAAAGTGGAATGTCGACTCCGGGCGGCGTTGTTAACTATGTAACCAAAAGACCTGCCAATGTTAAAAACATTACTGTAGATGCAAATTCGGAAGGTGGCTATACACTGGCAACAGATGTTGGCGGCTTTGTTAATGATAGTTTCGGTTATCGAATCAATTTATCACATGAAAGTATTCATCCAAATGTTGACCATGCAAATGGTAAGCGTGAGTTTGGTTCAGTAGCTTTAGACTGGAAAATTAATGATCGCTCTAAACTACTGTTTGACATTGAAGCTCAGCACAAAAGCCAACGCTCCGTACCGGGTTATCAACTGCTTGATGGACAAGTACCAACTAATGTAGATCAAGATCGTTTGTTGGGTTATCAGTCTTGGAGTAAACCTGTTGTAAATAACAGTGTAAATGCGAGTTTAAAATATCAATACGCATTTAATGAGCAATGGAATGGTAGCTTAAGTGCATCACAAAGTCGTGTTGTGATTGATGATAATAGTGCTTTCCCGTGGGGATGTTATAGCGATATTTGTGAAGTTACTGGCTTAGGTAATTCTTTTAATAAACACGGTAACTATGACATTTATGACTTCCGCAGCCCAGATGACACACGTATTACTAACCAGTTTACTGCTGGGTTAAATGGTCAATTTAATACTGGCAATATTCAGCATCAAGTTGCTTTTGAATTACAACGTACTTATAAAACCTTAAAGCGCCATACACCACTTAATATATTGGTAGGAACAGGTAACATCTATCAAGATACGATTGACTACAGTCCGGCATCGGAAAGTTTAGGCGATCGTTACAAAGCTTTAGAAAGCGATCAGACTGCTTTTACCATATCTGACCGAGTTCAATTTAATGATCAATGGTCAACGTTACTAGGTGGAAAACTTATTCATCTTGATGAACAAGCTTATGATCCAGAGGGGCAGCAAAGCCGAGATACGGATTTAAATAAGTTTTTACCGCAATTAGCGCTCATGTATAGCCCAACTACTACGACTAATCTTTATGCTTCATATGCCAAAGGATTATCTGATGGTGGAGAGGCTCCGTGGTTTGCTAATAATGCCTTAGAAGTTCTTGCTCCTAAAAATTCTGAACAATATGAAATTGGTGTTAAACAACAAATTCGAAACTTCTTGTTAACAGCAGCTATTTTTGATTTAAAGCAAGACAATCAATACAGTAAAGTAAATGCAGATGGATCTTTTGATTTTGTTGAACAAGGCGAACAACACAATCAAGGTATTGAGTTAGGTTTAACGGGCGCTTTAACAGATACACTCGACGTAAGCTCTGGCATTACCTATACCAAATCTCGTCTTGTTGATATTGATAGTGACAGCTACAAAGGTCATCAAACTCAGAATGTACCGAAAGTACGCGCAACTGCACAGTTATCTTATAAAGTACCTTCAGTTGAAGGATTAAGATTACTGAGTGGTATGCAATACAGTAGCAGTAAATATGCAAACAAAGAGGGAACGGCAAAAGTAGGCGGGTACAGTGTCTTTAATATTGGTGCTGCTTATAAAACAAATTTTGCTGGGCATGACACGACCTTCAGATTCAATATTGATAACTTATTTAATAAGAAATATTGGCGTGATGTAGGTGCATTTATGGGTGATGACTATTTATTCTTAGGTAATCCACGTGCAGCTCAGTTCTCTACAACTTTTAGTTTTTAAAATAAAAAACAAATAAGAAAGGAGCTTATAAAAGCTCCTTTTTTATTTCAGGAATTAAGCCGACATTTTGGGTTTAACCATATTATTAATCGACAAGATATCATCAAGCACTTGTGCTGATAATAAGCCTTCATTCTGAACTAGAGCCAATATGCTTTGTCCAGTTTCGTTTGCGGTTTTAGCAATACGAGTTGTCGTTTCATAACCTAGGTAAGGGTTAAGTGCAGTCACAATACCAATTGAGTTTTCAACTAAAGCTTTACAGTGTTCAGGGTTCGCCGTAATCGTATCAATACATTTACTTTGGAACATGGCCATTGCTTTACCAAGCAAGTCCATAGATTCAAACAGTTTGAATGCAATAAGTGTTTCCATTGCATTTAACTGTAATTGACCAGCTTCAGCAGCTAAAGTTACAGCCAAATCATTTGCAATGATCTGGAAGCAAGCAAGGTTCATCGCTTCAGGAATAACTGGGTTCACTTTACCTGGCATGATCGAACTACCCGGTTGACGTGCTTCTAAGTTAATTTCATTAATGCCAGTACGCGGACCACTTGAAAGTAAACGCAAGTCATTGGCAATTTTTGAAAGTTTAGTTGCGGTACGTTTTAATAAACCCGATAAAAGAACAAAGTCGCCCATATCTGAAGTTGCTTCGATTAGATCAGGAGCGGACTTAATTTTCTTACCAGAAATTTTTGCAAGTGCCTGAATCGCAAGTTCACGGTAACTATATTCAGTAGTAATTCCCGTACCAATCGCTGTACCGCCAAGGTTCATATAGGCTAAAACATTTGGAATAAGCGTATTAATTTGCTCAAGGTCTTTTTGTAAAGTTACCGCAAAAGCGCCAAACTCTTGACCTAATGTCATTGGCACAGCGTCTTGTAACTGTGTACGACCCATTTTTAAAATATGAGCAAATTCTTGAGATTTATTGCGGAAACTTAAAATCAAGTTATTAAAAGGAAGATTTAGTTCATCTAAACTTAATAACAAACCTAAGCGAATCGCAGTAGGGTACACGTCATTTGTTGACTGCGACATATTAATGTCGTTATTAGGATGAAGATATTGATATTGACCCTTAGAATGTCCCATATATTCTAAAGCCACATTTGCCAATACTTCATTTGCATTCATATTGGTTGAAGTACCAGCACCGCCTTGCATCATATCAATCGGGAACTGGTCGTGAAAATTCCCACGAATAAGTTGATTACAGCTGTATTCAATCGCTTCAAATTTAGTTTGATCTAAGCTTTTAAGATTATAGTTCGCCTCAGCACAAGCAAGCTTTACCATGGCTAAAGCTTTAATAAGGTGAGGGAAATTTCCGACCTTGCTTTGAGTTAAATTAAAGTTTTCTAGAGCACGTAATGTTTGAACTCCGTAGTAGTCGTTATTATTGATCTCTCTATAACCAATAAGATCCTTCTCAATACGGGTGGTAATTTCAGCGTTCATCATTAAACTTCGAATTAGTAAAGAAGATAATTCATATTAGATTTCGAAATGCTTCACTTCTAATGCATTTATCAAGTTAATTATGCATTTTTTGCATATCAAATTTTTAATTTTACAATGAATGCATTAGGAGATTCCGTTTTTAGCCATCAATTCATATGGAATTTTTCTATTCAAATTAAATACTTAATATTAAGATAAATTTAATTTTATAATTTTTTTATAAAGTGAAGAATGATCTAATTTTTTGAAATAATCCTTTAAAAAATATAACACTGATTAATTTAAGTGAAATATCAACTTAATTATCTATATTATCTACTTTTAAAGTGAAGTCTATCTAACAAATTTATATAAAAATGTGATGCATTTCACATAAAAAGCACTATAATACGAAAAAATTTTAGTTTTAAGTTTATGTTAAAAATCACAGCCACATTAATTATCTTGGGAAGTTTTACATACTATGTACTTTTCCATGGTGAAGAGAAAAGTGAGTCTAAAACTTCTCGTCTGCTTAAAGAAGCAGAGCAATCTATCGCTTCTGCTGAAACCTCTGTAAATAAGGCCAATAGTATTGTACCCATATCTTATAAGTAGCCGCAGTTGTTAGGTTAACCTTTTATATCATCCATCAAAATATTGTTTTACTTAAACTTTCTTAAAATTTTAGGTAAAAGATTGTATGTATAGAGACAAAATTCATGAGAATGAAGTTTATCGCCTATGATCCCAATTCTGGGGAAAAATTAAACTTAAAAGAGCATATTCACCATATGGATAAATACACCACCTATATCTTTTTTAGCGATGAAAAAGACAATATGGTGTTCAATCCCCAGAAAAAGCAAGTTTTTGAAATTACTCAATATACTTCTAATATGATGGTTGAAATTTCAAGAAAGTTATATTATCTCATTGGTGAATATTAGAAATTCAGTCTTAGATTAAATACTTTAGTAGAATAGTCAGGTTTTTTTGGTTGAGCTATACTGCAAACATATCTTCTGATTTAAATGAATTTATTAGGTCAGAGAGCTTAAATCCTGAAATAAGCAAGATATTAATTTTTCTGTTTTACAGTCCGTATTCTTCCCCAAGGTGCGGACTTTTTTTATTAAAAATAAAACTTGAGTAAATCTTGGGATTATTTCTGTTTTTTATTAAGGCGAAATTTGTTATTTACTTGAATTATATTAACCTTAGTTTTTGATTTAAAATAATTTTTAGAGTAATAATTTTATCTTTTTATGAGTTGTTGAGTTAAATCAAAGTCTTTTATTCTCTTACGCTCGTTTCTATGTCAGAATTATTCAATACCTATTTTTATTGTTTGGCTTTGCCAATCCTCCATCGCATTTTTGCAGGTACTCCCATGTTTTATAGTTTTTATTCATCTATTCAGCTATTTCTTCAGCTTCCCAACCAGACAAATTAAGGACATAAATATAAAAAGGGAATGCATAAAATGAACTTAGAAGTACGTTGGGTAGAAGACCTTTTAACATTAGAGCGTGAGCGTTCTATTTCAAAAGCAGCCGAAAAACGATTTATTAGTCAATCCGCGTTTACACGTAGAATTCAGCAAATAGAAGAGATGATTGGAGCTGAAGTTATTATTCGAAATAATAAAAATAATATTGAATTTACCGACATTGGGCGAATTATGTTGGTCATGTCTAAAAATATTGAGAAGCAGGTAGAAGAAACAGCCAAGCTGATTAAAAATATCAAAAATGAAACCGAATCAACGATTCGTTTCTGTGTTGTCCACTCATTAGCATCAGGTTTTTTGACTACTTTTTTAAAAAAATTCCCAACATTTATGCGTGATTTAAAAATTGAAATTGTCGCGACGAATAGTGGTGAAGGCTTATCTCTTTTAAAGGAAGGCGCCTGTGATTTTATGATTTGTTATGCAGATCGATCTAATATTAATCGGGTTGGTGATGATATTTTAAGTGGCATCAAGATTGCCGAAACAGAGATTGTTCCAGTATCAGCTACCGAGGCCGACCATACGCCTAAGCATACAATTCAGAGTAATTTTTCATTACTTGCTTATAGTAAGCATGCATATTTACGAAAATTGGTAGATCAACTGATCGAAGGCAAACTGATCTATAAAACTTTATATGAAACTGACAATGCCACCAATTTGAAAGAACTTGTACTACAAGGTCTAGGTGTCGCATGGATTCCAAAAATTAATGTAGAGGAAGATCTCGCTACCGGAAAATTGGTCATGTTGGACCATAATGAGTATTGTCTGCCACAAGATATTTATATTTTTAAAAATAACTTGAGTGATAACAAATCAGTTCAGCAAATCTGGAAGGGCTTCCAAACTCAGCATGATTAAAATTTATAATGATATGTGATGTATTCAACATATTTACATACAAAGTAATCAATTAAAGAGTTCATATCTTTGTCTTTGTGATGAAAGGCTTTATAAAGCATTGCTCATGGTCTAGATTCTTTGTTAATTTAGACCATATATCAATAATTCAGAAATTGAGTGGGTATTTTTATATATGCTGTACTTGATTTCATTCCTTTTGAATGGATTATTTGATCCAGACGGAGACAATTTTGTTTGATCTAGATAGTAGATTACTAAATATTTTTTATCATATTTATCGGTTTAAAAGCGTTTCAATGGCTGCCGATGCTATTGGCCTTACACAACCGAGTGTTAGTAATGGACTGAACAAAATCCGTCAGCATTTTAATGATCCACTTTTTATTCGTGTTGGAAATGAAATGATTCCAACCGAATTGGCTAAAGAAATCTTTCCGCTCATTAGTGAGGTGATTGATAAAGTTGAAAGCATTAATAACTTTAGTGTGAACTTTGATCCGCTAACTTCAGATCAGCTTTTTACAATTGCCATGACAGATGTCTCTCATCTGGTTTTATTACCGCAATTAACCAACTATTTGAAAGAAAAAGCGCCTTTAATTCGCTTAAATATTAGGCCGATTACGCCAGAAACCAGCTACCAAATGGCAAATGGTGAAATTGACCTCGCAATTGGCTTTTTACCCCAATTAGAAGAAGGCTTTTACCAACAAAAGTTTTTTAAACAGCATTATGTTGTGATTAGCTCTAAAAGCCATCCTCGTTTAGATCCAAATAATTTCACTTTAGATGATTATATGCGCGAATATCATATTGATATTGATGCAGGAATCGGGCATTACCATATTAAAAATGAATTACAGAACAAAGGATTGGATCGAAATATTTTAATTCGATTACCAAGTTATTTAGGTGTAGGATTAGTTGTTCAAGAAACAGATGCAATCGCAACGGTGCCGTATTATTTAAGCCAAGTCTTATTGGTGAGAGAAAATCTACAGATTTTACCGGCGCCTCTAGACTTCCCAACTTATGATGTTAAACAACACTGGCATATGTCGTGCCATCATAAAAGTAGCCATAAATGGTTCCGACAAACCTGTTATGAACTTTTTAAAGTCTAAAAAAAAGAAGGTGTAAGAAAAACGCTTACACCTTCTGTGTGGTTTGATTTTTAGATTTCAATTGCGACAGCTGTAGCTTCACCACCACCAATACATAATGCGGCAACACCTTTCTTTTTACCTAGTCGTTTTAAAGCATAGATAAGAGAAAGAATAATTCTTGAGCCTGTTGCGCCAATTGGATGGCCTAAAGCACAAGCGCCACCATGTACGTTAACTTTTGCTTCATCAATACCGAGTTCATGAATTGGTGCCATTGCCACCATTGCAAAAGCTTCATTAATTTCCCAAGCATCTACCTCGTCAACTGACCAACCAGCGCGCTCTAGCACTTTTTGAATTGCACTAATCGGAGCAATGGTAAATTCACTTGGATGCTGTGAGTGAGTAGAAGTTGCAACAATTTTCGCTAAAGTATTTAAGCCATGGCTTTGAGCATATTCTTCAGTGGTGAGTACTAACGCAGCAGCACCATCAGAAATTGAGCTTGAGTTTGCAGCAGTAATTGTTCCATCTTTACTAAAAGCTGGGCGTAATGTTGGGATCTTCTCAAGATTGGCTTTTAATGGTTGTTCATCTTGATCGATAACTTCAACACCTTTACGTGTTTTTACTTCAACAGGAACAATTTCTTCTTTGAAATAACCTTCGGTAATCGCAGTTTGCGCTTTTTTAAGTGAAGAAATTGCAAAGTTATCCATTTGCTCACGTGTAAAGCCTTTAGTGTTTGCCATGTCTTGCGCAAACGAACCCATTAAACGACCTGTTTCAGCATCTTCAAGACCATCTAAGAACATATGGTCCTTAATTTCACCGTGTCCCATACGGTAACCACCGCGAGCTTTCGGCAGAATATAAGGAGCATTGGTCATAGATTCCATGCCACCTGCAACAATAATATTGGCACTGCCTGCTTTTAAAGTGTCTGATGCCATTAGCACCGCTTTCATGGCAGAGCCACACAGTTTATTAATGGTGACTGCACCGACATGATCAGGTACACCAGCTTTACGCATCGCCTGACGAGCAGGACCTTGGCCAATACCCGCACTTAATACGCAACCAAAAATAACTTCATCTATTTGTTCAGGAGCAATGCCTGCACGTTGAATCGATTCACGAATGACAGCAGCACCAAGATCTGGTGCAGTTAAAGCAGATAGGCTACCTTGAAAACCGCCCATTGCAGTGCGGCTACCTGAAACTATAACAATTGAACTCATCTTAATATCTCTTATTGATGTATTTGCTAAATTTGCCTTTAGTCGAAACTAAAGGCGCCAGTAAATTAAAAAGTGGGTGGGGTGTAGCTAAGTGTTCTTCCAAAGAACCACAATAAAAATAAAACTAATGGAAAATGCACAACGAGCTGAGTGACTGTAAAACCAATCACATCTTTTGCTTTTAGTTTTAAAATGCCTAACATTGGAAGCATGAAGAATGGATTGATTAAGTTCGGTAAAGCTTCGGCTGCATTATAAATTTGTACAGACCAGCCTAAATGAACTTTCAAATCATTTGCTGCTTGCATGACATATGGGGCTTCAATAATCCATTTTCCACCGCCAGATGGCACGAAGAACCCAAGGATGGCAGAGTAAATTCCCATCACAATTGCAAAGGTTTCTTTTGAGGCGATTGAAACGAAAAACTCGGCTATATAATGCGACAGTGATAAATCCTGACTATTTAAAGCTTGCGTCATAATAAAAGCGATGCTTCCATAAAGTGGAAACTGAATTAAGATTCCTGATACAGCAGGAACTGCCTTTGAAACAGCATTTAAAAAGTTTCTTGGCGTTCCATGCAACGCTAACCCAAGCATTAAAAACACAAAGTTGTATGTGTTTAAACTTGAAATAGCGATGATTGGATTACTTTTTGAAAATTCAAAAAACATCCAGATTAAGCCTAATGCAACCACAATAATCGTTAAAATAGGCGAGTTTTCTAACCAGTCGCCTGGGCGTGTTGATTTTTCCTCGTGTGGTTTGTCTTCTTCAAACTGCACATCAAAACTGTCAATTGTTTTAACATTATTACCTTTTGGAGCTGACCAGTAAGCAATTGCAATTGAAACAATCACCAAAATAATAGTCATCGCAATAGATTGCCAAAGGAAAATCGTTTCAGTAAATGGAATAACACCAGTTAGGTTGTAAATTGACTCAGGTAAACTAGTTTTATTCGCTTGAAGCTGTGCTGCCGAAGAGCTAATTCCAAGTGCCCATGTTGCTCCCATACCAATAATTGCCGCCGCTGCCGCTGCACGGTAATCCATATTCAGCTCTTTACGTTTTGCTAATGCAATCACTAAAAGTGCTGTAAGAATCGTGCTTACTGCCCAATTGACCAAAGAAATTAATAAGCTGACAGTTGCCACCAAAACAATTGCACCACGACCAGAATTTGGAATACGCGCCATTTTTTGAATCAGAAACTTTACGGGCTTAGATACAGAGACGACATAACCTACAATAATGAGCATAGTCATTTGCAGAGTAAAGGGAATAAGACTCCAGAAGCCATTACCAAATGAAGTCGCTACATCATGTATCGGCGCACCAATACCTAATGCGGCAACAGAAACAATAATGACGCCAAGTAGAGCAAAAATATATGAATCAGGAAACCATTTTTCAGACCAGTCACTAATCCGAAGAGCAAATCTTTCAAAAATTCCTTGCTGTTTTTCCATAGCTGAAAAAATCCTTCTCGTTCTTATTTATAGACAGCACATCCGGTGCTTAAAAGGGTTAAGACTTAAGCTCACCTACTAACTTAAGTCTTATCTCGCTAACTAAAAATTAAAATTTACGCGACTAATGTTTTGTGAAACTCAACACCTGTAGCAGCTTGAATCTGTTCAAGCGTAACATCTTTAGCTAGTTCAATGAGTTCTACGCCTTGGGGGGTAATGTCCATTACGCCTAAGTCAGTAATTACGCGATGAACCACGCCTTTACCTGTTAAAGGTAAACTGCAGTTTTTCACGATTTTTGGCGTGCCATCTTTAGCACAGTGTTCCATAAGCACAACAACTTTTTGAACACCTACAACCAAGTCCATTGCACCGCCCATACCTTTGACTTTTTTACCCGGAATCATCCAGTTAGCTAAGTCACCATTTTCAGAAACTTCCATTGCACCTAAAATCGCAATGTTGACATGGCCACCACGGATCATGGCAAAAGATTCTGAGCTTGAGAAAAAGGCAGCGCCGGGACGTGCAGTAACTGTTTGTTTACCGGCATTAATTAAATCAGCATCAACAGTTTCTTCAGTTGGAAACTCACCAATACCTAAAAGGCCATTTTCAGATTGAAGCCAAACATTAATATTTTCAGGAATATAGTTAGCCACTAGGGTCGGTAAGCCAATACCCAAATTGACATAAAAACCGTCTTCTAGTTCTTGTGCAGCACGTTGTGCCATTTCATTACGTGACCAAGCCATTTTATACTGCCTCCGTGCGTATGGTTTTTTGTTCAATGCGCTTTTCTGGCGTGGCATTGAGAATGATTCGGTTGACATAAATACCTGGTAAATGAATCTCATCCGGATCCAATTCACCAATTTCAACAACCTGTTCAACTTCTGCGATAGTAATTTTTCCAGCCATCGCACATTCAGGATTAAAATTTTGAGCAGTTTTACGGAATACTAAATTACCCGCTTTATCTGCCTTATACGCTTTAACTAGAGCAACATCTGCAGTTAAAGATTCTTCTAAAATGTAGTTTTTGCCGTTAAAGGTACGTTCTTCTTTACCTTCAGCAATGAGTGTACCGACACCAGTTTGTGTGTAAAAGGCAGGAATTCCAGCACCACCCGCACGTAACTTTTCTGCTAGAGTGCCTTGTGGGGTAAGTTCTACATCAAGTTCACCATTTAAATATTGGCGCTCGAATTCTTTGTTTTCACCCACATATGAAGAAATCATTTTTTTGATTTGTTTGGTTTGAAGCAAAATACCTAAACCGAAATCATCTACACCTGCGTTATTTGAAATACAAGTGAGACCAGTCACGCCACTTTGCTTAACTGCAACAATCAGTTTTTCAGGAATTCCGCATAAACCGAAACCGCCTACCGCAAGTGTTTGGTTGTCAGCAATAACGTCTTTCAGTGCTGTCTCTGCATTGGCATAAACTTTATTCATTCTATTGTTATCCTATATCCCTTAGTAATCTTAGTTTTAGCATCACATTTTATGTTATAGAAGTTAATTTTTTTAAAGGATTAATAAGTATAATCAATGAATGGTATCAAATTACCGACAAAAGATCAGAAGTATATAAAGCAAAATACTTTTAAAAAACATTTTATATCATTGAAAATTATAATAATTAATAAATTTAGCTTAAGCGTAGGATTAGCTCACCATAAAAATGCAGTGTTTAATTTTTTAAAATTTATATTGAACTAAAGCCTCAATAAATTGGGCAGAAATATTTGAAATTTCAAAGTTCTTTTTATAAACAATTCCTACAGTCTTATGAATAGCTTCATCTTTTAACTCAATCAAAACATTATGTTCTTTATCAATGTGTTTAGCAAAGTGTCTAGGAATAGCACTTACTCCAATTCCATAAGCCACAAAACTTGAAAGTGATGAAATTTGATGACATTCAACTTTTAAGTCGAGCGTTATATTATTTCGCAAACAATTTTGCTCAACTAAATATCGAACAATTGAAGGTTTTTGTAAGGTCACGAATGGATTTGAACAAAGCTCGTGCCATGTGATAGAAGACGATTGAGCAAGAGGGTGAGTCTTAGGTAATAGAGCCAAGAAGTCTTCTTCAAACAGAGGTTTAAACTCTAAGCCTTCGGTGAGATCAGGTTCGAAGCAGATGCCAAGCTCGAAGATACCATCTTGTACTTTTTCTATAATGGTTTCATTTGGAATATCGTGAATTGAAAAATTCAGGTTGGGGTGAAGCTCTAAAAATTGATGAATCACTTCAGGCAAAATTGCATGAGTCACGAAGGGCATTGAGGCGATACTTAAAGTTCCACGATTAAGCTTAAAACGTTGTTTGACATCGTTTTCCATTTCGTCCCAATTGGCGAGTAATTTTTTAGCATATGGAATAAGGGATTTACCTTCTTGGGTAAGCTCGACACGGCGTGTATTACGATTAAACAACTTTCCGCCTAATTCTTCTTCTAGGCTTTTGATGGTGAGGCTTAAAGCAGACTGGCTTAAATGTAGCTCTAGTGATGCATTGGCATAGTTGAGGGTGCGTGCAAGAGCTAAAAAAGCTTTTAATTGTTTAAGCGTCATTTCATTCCTTTAAATTGCTCAGCTCACCTAGAAGGGTAATTTATACGAAAATTTGTCTAATATGATGTTTTTTGAAAAAAAATTATGAAAAATAAACCAGAGAACATTAGGATGATCTACTTTAGTAAGTTATCCAAGCAGAATTCATCAGTGTTATTTGCAAAATATAGAGCCATTCCAACGACATGAAAAAATAAATAACCTAACCAAATTGCTTGAGGAGCAACTTTTAAGCCTTCTAATAAAATAGTTGTTGAATAAATTGCTACTAAAAAAGTGAATAAGATGATGTATGTAATACTCGCTATAAACTTATATTTTGGTGCTAATTGAGGAACTTTATAACCAATCAAAATTTGCATACCGCAATTTATGATCAGTGCAAGTATAGCTACAAGTATTTGTGGCGCATTTAAAAATTCTAAAGAAAGCTGTTCAATGATGAAAATGATTTGCCACAGCACAAACAGGCCCAGAGGGTACAATATAAATTTAAGCCACATAGTTTTTCATTTTCTTATAGAAATTTATGCCGGCATTCTATTGAATAACGAAGATAAAATAAATACTTTTTTCAAAAACTTAAACTACTGACGGGGGATTTGTATTATCCTTAACTTTTTAAATTTAAATCATTATTAAAGTGGATAATGTCATGAAAAATTTTATTTTTTTAGCATTAGTTTTGAGTTTAATAGGGTGTTCAACAGCCCCAGTTGTTTCAAATACAGCAAAACCAATACCTAATGAGAGAGTGTACAATCAGAACTATTTAAAGAAACAGACTCCTGAACAAGCAAAAGTTACTTTTTTAAGAGATAAAGGTTTTCTAGGATCTGGCTGTACTCATGATATTTATGTAAATAACGAAAAAGTATTTTCAATTCGTTCAAATGAAATAGCTACGATTTATCTTGAGCCTAAATATTATATCTTTAGATTAGAAACTGGTGGGGGAATGTGCCCTAATATTGCAACTTCCCAAGAAACAGAAGTCAAATCAGGAGCAGAGATAGAATATCGAATTTTACTTCCATCTGACTTTAATTTAAGACTAACTCGAATGAAATAAGAGAGTAAGATCTTTTGTCTAAGGTAAATAAGTAATATTAGATTTTAATTAAACCCACTCGTCATTAAGTGGGTTTTTCTTAATTGCCAATAGATTATTAATCTCAGCTAAGAAAATATTTATCAAATTAATTTAAAAAATATATTATTTAATTGTCTTTATTAAATAATATATAAATATTAATTAAATTTACTCAATAATTAATAAGTTTTATCAAACAATAATAATTTTTAAATATTTGAATTTTACCAACCATACAATATAAGTATCTGTATTTTATGTATATTATAAAATTTAAATAAATTACATTGTTTTTAAATATTTTAGTGATATTTTATTTTTAAGCTCATTTACCTATTGCCACACATAGATATTGTGATTTTTATCATTTTAGGTTTGGGATAACCTAAATATCTTTTGGTAATTTTATTGAACCTAATATCTATTCTTTAGGGAGAAAGAATATATGTGGGAATTATTTGTAATTCTACTTTCGCTTGGGCTGTTAATGTATACAGCTTATAAGGGCTTTTCAGTCATTCTCATGGCACCAATTTGTGCCTTACTTGCTGTTCTACTCATTAATCCAGCCAATGTTTTACCGTTTTATTCGGGTGTCTTTATGCCCAAAATGGTGAACTTTATTAAAGATTACTTTCTTGTGTTTTTGCTGGGGGCAATTTTCGGTAAAGTCGTTGAAATGTCAGGAATTGCTGAGTCTATTGCTCGAACCATTGTAAGATGGATTGGGGCGAAAAAGGCAATTTTAACCGTTGTGCTTTTAGGTGCAATTTTAACCTATAGCGGTGTAAGTTTATTTGTTGCTGTATTTGCCATTTATCCATTTGCAAACCAGCTATTTAGACAAGCGAATATTCCAAAACGTTTAATCCCGGGAACCATCGCGCTTGGGGCATTTACCTTTACCATGGATGCATTGCCGGGTACGCCACAAATCCAAAACGTAATTCCAACCACATTCTTTGGCACCAATATTTATGCCGCACCATTTCTAGGAATTATTGGTGCCATTTTTGTTTTATGTATGGGTTTGGCTTACTTGGAATGGCGTCGACGCGCTGCTGCAAAAGCAGGTGAAGGCTACTCTGGCTTTGGAGTAGACAATACCTCGTCTCAAGAAATTGAAGCCGATATGAACTTGCAAAATAATGGAAGTACGGCGCGTCAGTTCTTAGCTTTTGTACCTCTTATTCTTGTTGCTGTAATGAACAAATATTTGTCTAAAGCAATCAAAGAGTGGTATCCAAATGGATTTGATTTTGCCACTGTTGGTCTAGCGGATTACACCGTAGATGTTGCGAAAACTGGTGCTATCTGGGCAGTAGGCCTTGCACTTATTGTCGGGATTATTTCTGCAATTTTATTTGATTATCAACGTGTAGTGACGAATTTCAAAGAGGGCATTAATGCCAGTATTGGTGGCTCACTTTTAGCGGTGATGAATACAGCTTCTGAATATGGTTTCGGGGCAATTATTGCGTCATTACCGGGCTTTGCTCTGATTAGCCATGCAATGAGTAGTACCTTTACAAATCCTTTAGTGAATGGGGCTGTGACCACAACCGTTTTAGCAGGTATTACCGGTTCAGCTTCTGGTGGTATGAGTATCGCTTTAAGTGCGATGGCTGAACATTATAACGCCGCGATTTTAGCCGCTGGCATTCCACCAGAAGTTATGCACCGTGTGGTTGCGATGGCATCGGGTGGTATGGATACACTTCCGCATAATGGTGCTGTTATTACTTTACTCGCTGTTACTGGGTTAACCCATAAACAGTCGTATAAAGATATTTTTGCAGTCACGGTAATTAAAACGTTAGCGGTATTTGTGGTGATTACGGTCTTTACCGTAACGGGTATTGTTTAAATCAGCGCGTTATAAGTATTAAGGAGTAAATAAATGACAAAACTTTTAGACGGTAAGGTCGCTTTTATTACAGGTTCTGCAAGTGGTATCGGTCTAGAGATTGCTAAGAAATTTGCTCAAGAAGGTGCCAAAGTTGTTATTTCTGATATGAATGCTGAAAAGTGTCAAGAAACGGCGAACTCACTTAAAGATCAAGGTTTTGAGGCATTATCTGCGCCATGTGATGTAACCGATGAAGAAGCTTATAAACAAGCCATTGAGCTTACTCAAAAGACCTTTGTTACGGTTGATATCTTAATTAATAATGCTGGCTTCCAACACGTTTCATCTATTGAAGAGTTTCCAACGGCGGTTTTTCAAAAGTTAGTTCAAGTCATGTTAACTGGAGCGTTTATTGGTATTAAACATGTTTTTCCAATCATGAAAGCTCAGAAATATGGTCGTATTATTAATATGGCTTCAATTAATGGCCTAATTGGTTTCGCCGGAAAGGCAGGTTATAACAGTGCTAAACATGGCGTAATTGGCCTAACAAAAGTTGCGGCATTAGAATGTGCACGTGATGGCATTACGGTAAATGCCTTATGCCCAGGTTATGTAGATACACCATTGGTTCGCGGTCAAATTGCAGATTTGGCTAAAACGCGTAATGTGAGTTTAGACAGCGCACTAGAAGATGTAATTTTGGCAATGGTTCCTCAAAAACGTTTGTTATCTGTTGAAGAGATAGCTGACTATGCAATTTTCCTTGCGAGTAGTAAAGCGGGTGGAGTAACAGGTCAAGCTGTGGTTATGGATGGTGGTTATACCGCCCAATAATTTAAGTATTTTATAAAAGCCGCTTATTTTAAATAGGCGGTTTTTTATGCGTTAAAATTTACCATAGTCTACTGTTCAAAATTATGATTTAGCTCTATTATATTGGCTTATAAAAAATCTAATAAAATAAGTTTGTTAAGGTATAAAATTATACTTTAAAGGTATTTAACTTATTTCCATTTTTAAAATCTAATAGAGTGTGAGAAAGTAATCTTTACTCTCTTTCTTGATTAGATATTTTTCAGGAAAACTCGCCAATTTACGGATATTAATTGGCATACAAGTTGCTTTTTTAGCAATAAGTTATTTAGCTAGGTGAAAAGGATATGATATCACTCAGCCAACAGATGGAACTCAATCATTATTCACGCAAAGCTGAATTTGCGCAGAATTTGATGTCCACGATTTGTGGTGAACACCGTCTAGATACAATTTACAAAGACACTCTCGATTTTCACTATGACGGAATGCGTTTGCCTAATAAAAAAATGGCAATCGGTACAATCAGTTATGGTGCAAATGTTGCCATAAACATCTCAAATTTAAAGGCTTATAGTATTAGTTTGCCGATACAAGGTCGACAAGCTCTCAACATTCGTGGCGCTCACTATCAATCTGATGAAAATAGAGGCCTTATTGTTTCAAATAACGATCAACAAGATTTGATTATCGATAAAGATTGCAGAAAATTTCAGGTGGTTATTCCTGAGCGGAGTATGCAAATTGTCCTTGCAGATCTACTAAATAAACCTATAGAAACGCCTATTATTTTTAACCCAGAAATGCATCTGGACTCGGAGCAACTGATTGGTGCATGGTGGAAGAACATTCAAAATTTTGTACAGTTAAAATCGCAATATAGCAATTTTTATGGTTTGCAGATGTTGTCTGAAGACTACGAAAATTTTGTCATTAAAGCATTGTTGTTGTCTCAAGAAAATAATTACTCTGAAGCCTTAAAGTCTCTTTCACATCAAGATGAGCCAGCATATATCCGTAAGGTCCGTAATTTTATTATTGAACATGCCCATGAAGAAATCTGTGCAGAAGACTTGCAGCGTCTGGCTGGGGTTTCAAAATCAAAATTGTATGATGAATTTCAACAGTACTACGGCACCAGCCCAATGTCATATTTGAAAAAATATCGACTCCAACAAATTTATAAGATATTGAGTACAACAGGAGCAGATAGAAAGGTTTCTATTTCAAAGCTCGCCTATGACTGGGGCTTTAACCATTTAAGTCGTTTTTCTCAAGAATATCGCGAAGAATTTGGCGAAAATCCAAGTGAGACCAAAGGTAAAATTTTCTAATATTTTCCAAATAAAAAAACTGATCTAGTCACCTAAATCAGTTTTTTATTTATTGCCTAATATTTATAAACTTTCTTCGAGCTTTAACACTTGTTTATTTTTAGATTTCTCATAAATCACTTTCAGGCTAAGTGCAATAAATGAGATGAAAGTTGGTAAAGCGAGAATAAAGAAAATACCACTTAAGCTTAGGTTAAAAGTAAAAATGAGCGAGCCAAAGAAAGCACCTAAAATTGCACCGATACGACCAATACCATGCATCCATGAAACACCAACCGCGCGGCACACTGCCGGATAGAATATAGCAGCAAGTGGCAGCAATGAAGATTGTGCACCAGCGAGTAAGGCACCAATTAAGAAAATAGTAAGACCCAATAAGAAGATATTTGAGCTCACCAGACCAGCAACAATGAATAGTCCGAAAGCAATAAGATATGAATATTTAATGACTGTAGTTGGGTTTAGTTTATCCATGTACCATCCCATAATGGTTGCACCAATCACACCACCAAAAGGAAAAATCGCGGCGATTAAACTAAACTGTTGAGTACTGAAACCTGCTGTTTTTAAAATTGTTGGCATCCAGCTTGTTAAAAGATAGAACACCAAAAGACTAGTAAAACAGCAGAGCCAAAGCATGCTTGAACCCCACAGATATTTTCCTAGAACTACTTTAACTGGATTTTCATCTGATACAGTTTCTGATTGAGTTAAGACAAGTTTTACTGGCTCTTGAAAAGAATGGCCTTGAATATTTTCTAAAATACGCTGTGCTTTGTCTTGTTGATGACGTGTAATTAAATATTGAGTTGATTCAGGTAATTTAAGCAATAAAGCAACCACTAAAATGAGGGGAATGCTTCCGCCAATAATAATCACTTTGGCCCAGCCATAGCTTTCTAATAGATAAGCTGATAGCACACCACCACAAGAAATGCCCAGCATAAAACCACAGCCAGCAAGGCCTGTAAGGAATGCTTTACGTTTTACAGGCATATATTCTGAGACAATCGTACTGATGTTGGGCATGGCTGCTCCTAACCCAACACCTGTAATAAAGCGATAAATCATTAAATCTTGGGTTGAATTGGCAAAGCCACACAAAATCGTAAATATGGAAAACAAAAGGCTGGTAAAAACAATAACGCCTTTACGGCCAAATTTATCGGCTAAGGGTCCCGAAATGATTGCACCAATTGACATGCCGACTAAAGCTGCACTTAAAACGGGAGCAAGTTGAGGTTTGGTAATTCCCCAGTCATCCAGTAATGCAGGAGCGACAAAACCAATAATTCCTGTGTCTAGACCATCACAGAAGAAGACAAAAAAGCCTAGGATAAAAACCATCCACTGTAATGGAGACAGTTTTTCGCGGTTGATAATCGTGTTTGCATCTATCGTTTTCATACGTATTCCTTTTTTAAAATTTTTTGTTCCCTGAGTAATTCAATGCATTCGTTACACAACATGTGTTCTTGATTGAACTATTTTTAGCCAATAGCCACTATCCAATAAGTCCTAATCTTCATCCATTTTTTCCAAATTAGATAAAAAGTATTAATTTTATTTTTAGTTTAAAGTTATGAAATTTATTATTTTTCTTGTTTTTAGTGATTTATCCAGTTTGATGAGTTTTGATAATTGCGCAGAGATTGGATAATGCTTGCAGCTTTTGGACAGTCTAAAAAAATATTCGGATAGAAGATAAAGCCATAACAATGTCAGGAGTTGACACTATGGCTGGTCAAACCATTCAAATTAAAACTGCATCTGGAAAGCAGTTCAGTGCATATCTAGCAACACCAGAAACGGGAAAAGGACCGGGTGTGGTGCTTTGTCAGGAAATCTTTGGAGTGAATGCAGCAATGCGGGAAAAGGCAGATTTTCTTGCCGAAGAAGGCTATACCGTTTTAGTACCTGATTTATTTTGGCGTGTAGCACCTAATATTGAACTGGGTTACACACCAGAAGATTTTCAAAAAGCTTTTGAACTTTATCAACAATATGACGAAAACCTCGGTGTTGAAGATATTCAAGACAGCTTAGCTTTTTTAAAGACACGACCAGAATGTGATACCTCTACAGGTCTCGGCGTAGTGGGCTATTGTTTAGGTGGAAAGCTAGCTTACTTGGCAGGCTGTCGACTTTCGGAAGTGGCATGTGCCGTAGGTTATTATGGTGTAGGCATTGAAAAAGCGTTAGATGAGTTAGCCAACGTAAAAGGGCGCTTGGTTTTACATATTGCAGAACTGGACCAATTTACACCGCCAGATGCGAGACAAGCGATTGTCGATGCAGCCAACCAATATTCAAATGTACAAGCTTATGTTTATGAAGGTGTTGATCATGCCTTTGCACGACCAAAAAGCAACCATTACCACAAACCTTCAGCACGCTTTGCTCACGAGCGTACAGTAACAGCACTACACGACACGATTGGGCCGAAATATGACTTAGTTGCATTATGGGAAGAGCATATCCGTCATGAGTTCGATACGCGTGACGTACCCGCAACCATGGCAACAATGGTTGCTGAACCTTATGTCAACCATATTCCAACTTTGACTGGCGGTGTAGGCCAAAGCCAGCTTGCTCGTTTTTATCAATATCACTTTGTTCATCAAAACCCAAAAGATATGAAGATCACTTCGATCTCTCGTACGGTTGGCTCAACGCAAGTGGTAGACGAGTTCATTATGAGCTTTACACACGAGGCTGAAATTGATTGGTTATTACCGGGTGTAAAACCGACTGGTAAATACGTCGAAATTCCAATGTTAGGTGTAATTCAGTTTAGAGGTTCAAAGCTGTGCCATGAGCATATTTACTGGGACCAAGCGTCGGTGCTCGTTCAAATTGGTTTATTAGACCCAACAGGCTTACCAGTTGCAGGTGTCGAAACAGCACGAAAACTTCTTGATGAAGATCTTCCTTCAAATACGTTGATGCCATCTTGGTCAAGTAGCGAAGGCAAGCCAGTCAATTAAGGAGTATTTGCAATGAATATAAATTTAAAAGGAAAAGTCGCTGTGGTGAGCGGCGGCGCAACACTCATTGGTAAAGCAGTTGTGCAAGCCTTAGTTAGTTCAGGTGCTCATGTCGCTATTTTAGATATTCATGCTAAAGGAAAGGCGATTGCCGAAAGCTTTAATCATGACGTGATGTTTATTCAAACCGATTTAACCAGCGATGCAGCTATTCAACAAGCTGTGGCGGATATTCACCAACATTTAGGTGAAGTGAGTTACTTGGTCAATCTAGCATGTACATATTTAGATGAAGGTTTCAAATCTTCACGTCAAGACTGGTTACAAGCACTCGATATTAATTTGGTCTCTACAGTTGAACTGAGCCGTGCTTTATACCATGACCTAAAAAAACAGCAAGGTTCAATCGTTAATTTTACTTCAATCTCGGCCAAAGTGGCACAAACAGGGCGCTGGTTATATCCAGTGTCTAAAGCCGCGATACGTCAACTCACACAAAGCATGGCAATGGATTTTGCTGCCGATGGTATTCGCGTCAACTCCGTTTCACCGGGTTGGACATGGTCTCGAGTCATTGCAGAAGTCAGCGGTAATAACCGTGAAAAGGCCGATCGCGTGGCAGCCGATTATCACTTGCTAGGCCGATTGGGTCATCCCGAAGAAGTCGCCAATGTTGTTTTGTTTTTATTGTCACCCGCTGCGAGTTTTGTCACCGGAGCTGATTATGCGGTCGATGGCGGATATTCAGTGATGGGCCCTGAAGGATCACAGCCCGCTATTCCACGTTTAGCCGAATAGCACAGCGTTTTAAAAGCACATTTAGAAAATTATGGAGAATATTATGCGCCGTATTGCAATTGTTGGAGCAGGGCAGTCTGGTTTACAGCTTGGTTTGGGTTTATTAGATACAGGCTATGACGTGACCATGATTACCAACCGTACTGCCGATGAAATCCGTCAAGGTAAAGTTATGTCAAGCCAGTGTATGTTTCATACCGCTTTACAAACTGAACGTGACTTAGATTTAAATTTTTGGGAAGAACAATGTCCAGCGGTAGAAGGTATCGGGCTAGCTTTAGTTAACCCTGAAAATGGTGGTAAAGCATTTGAATGGAGTGCTCGTCTTGAACGCTACGCACAATCGGTCGATCAGCGCGTCAAAATGCCATATTGGATGGAAGAATTTGAACGCCGTGGAGGTCAATTAGTAATTCAGGATGCGGGAATAGCAGAGTTAGAACAACTCGCAAACGACTACGAGCTTGTATTACTCGCGGCTGGTAAAGGTGAAGTTGTTAAGCAATTTGAGCGTGATGATGCACGTAGTGTTTTTGATAAACCACAGCGCGCTTTGGCATTGACCTATGTCAAGAACATGAAGCCAATTTCACCTTATTCACGTGTGACTTTTAATATTATTCCTGAAGTCGGTGAGTACTTTTCATTTCCAGCACTTACCGTGAATGGTCCTTGCGACATTATGGTGTTTGAAGGAATTCCAAATGGGCCAATGGACTGCTGGCAAGATGTCAAAACACCAGAACAGCATTTGCAGTGTAGTTTGGACTTACTCAAGAAATTTGTGCCTTGGGAATATGAACGCTGCACAAATGTTGAGTTGACCGATGCTGGGGGTTATTTGGCAGGGCGTTTCCCCCCGACCGTACGTAAACCCGTTTTAACCTTACCGTCTGGCAAGAAGATTTTTGGTATGGCCGATGCCTTAGTGGTCAATGATCCAATTACTGGTCAAGGCTCAAACAACGCTGCTAAGTGTAGCAAAATCTATTTCGATGCCATTTTAGCCAATGATAATCAAGGTTTTAGCGAGCAATGGATGGTTCAAACTTTTGAACGTTATTGGGCTTATGCAGAAAAAGTCGTGGCTTGGACCAATAGCCTATTAGTACCACCACAGCCCCACGTCGTTGAACTATTAGCAGCCGCAAGCCAAAACCAGAGCATTGCTTCAATTATGGCCAATAACTTTGATGACCCGCGCGCCTTTGCCCCTTGGTGGTTTGATGCAAATCAGGCTCAAGCATTCTTGGCTTCAAAAACCGCAGCAAAAGTGGCTTAAGGGCAAAACAGCAAAGGGAGAATTAAAAATGGACACAATTGAAACTTTAGCTTTACAAGCGATTAATACTGAAAACCCAAGAGAAATTCGTAATTTACTTGGGCAATTCGCAACGGGTGTTACTGTGATTACCACACGTGGTAAAGATGGCCGGAAAATAGGTATGACCGCCAACTCTTTTTCTTCACTATCTTTAGATCCACCATTAATTTTGTGGAGCCTTTCAAAAACGGCACCAAGTTTGTCTGATTTTGTAGAAGCTGAATATTTTGCCATCCACATGTTGGCACAAGAGCATCATCAGCTTTCAGGACATTTCGCTCGAGGTGCTGAAGACAAATTTGCCGGCGTTGCACATCAACAATGCAATGCAGGCGTTCCAATTTTGTCCGACGCACTCGCAACCTTGGTTTGCCGCAATGTCAATCAATATGAAGGGGGAGATCACCTGATTTTTATTGGTCAAATTGAACAATACCAACAACGCCAAGGTGAACCATTGGTATTCCACGCAGGAAAGTATCGCATCGCCGCTGAGCATCCAGAATTAGCACATTAATTCACCACAATCACGATCAATCCGGTCGTGATTTTTTTATAGGAAATAAGAAGATGAAAAGCACTTTAATTAAACATGGCTTTTTAGCAGGGACGTTGTTGGGTTTGCCATTGGTTTCGCATGCCTATGATTTACCGACTGTAAACTTAGGTATGACCAGCTTTCTCGATGGCGGCTTACCCGCAGGGCCCGGCTGGTATGCTCAAACCTATTTTCAAAATTACGATAGCAATAAATTGGTCGATGCCAATGGACAAAAACTCGGTTTACCTAAAACTGATTTAAATTATCAAGTACTGGTTGAACAGATTAGTTATTTATCGAATGTCCGGGTAAAAGATAAAGCCAGCCTAGGCATGAATTTTTTAATTCCTTTTGTCAGTAAAATGGACATGGATGATGGCTTGAATAATGCTGCAATTAAGGCTCAAAGTGGCTTTGGAGACCTTATGATTGGGCCTTTTATTCAGTTCGATCCAGTCATGGGTGCACAAGGGCCGAAGTTTGTACATCGTTTTGAGTTTCAGGTGAATTTACCTACTGGCGAATACGATCAACAAAAAGATATTAACCCAAGTAATAACGCTGTTTCATTCGATCCTTATTGGGCTGCAACGTATTGGTTTAATCCCAAGTGGACCGCTTCAACACGTATTCATTATCTCTATAACTTTAAAAATGATGACCCTAGCTATGCATTTGCTGGAGCAAATGATATGCAAGCTGGGCAAGCAATTCATGCAAACTTTGCAACAGACTATGCCATTACTGAACAATTCCGCCTAGGACTAAATGGTTATTGGCTCAAACAAGTCACTGACACTGAAGTTGATGGTGAAAAAGTCAAAGGTCGACGTGAGCAAGTCTGGGCAATTGGTCCGGGGGCGATGTATAGTTTTTCTAAAAATGATCACTTGGTTGCAAATGCTTATTTTGAGCAAGATGCTGAAAATCGTCCAGAAGGTACGCGACTACAAGTTCGTTATGTTCATCATTTTTAAGTCATAAAAAAAGCCTTTTATATTTATTGATATAAAAGGCTTTTCTTTATTTGTTTTAAGAAAAAATTGAAGTAATTAAGCCTGAGCCTTCACTTTGACCAGAACGGCGAGTAGAAGAGGGTAACTCACCATAACGGCGTTTGTACTCTTGAGAAAAACGGCCTAAATGAGTAAATCCCCATTTAAATGCAACATCAGTGACCGATAGATTTTCATTATGCATGAGTTCTAAATGAGCTTGTTCAAAGCGTAATTCTTTTAGGTAGGACATTGGGGTTGTCCCCAAATAATTTTTAAAGCCAGTAAATAGTGTTCTCACACTGACACCCGCATGTTCAGCCAAAATTTCGACATTCAGCGGCTCATGTAAATGTTCTTTAATATAGGCTTCTGTACGCTTCACGAAATAAGGTGAGACGGTTTTTTCTTTATAATGATCAAGCTTATGTAATGCATTATTGGGTTGACCATAAATAAGTGCATTAAATAGATTTGACTCAAATTGTTTAAAGGCTAAAGGGTGATGGAGTGGGTGTTGATCACATGCTAACGCGTCCATCAATGTTCTAACGAGCTGTAAAAAGTAGGCTCCACTTTGTGTAGCAAAGTCTAATTTAGGATCAAAAACGAGTAAGTTATTTTCAGAATCAGCAATGTGCTGACGGCAATGGTAAGTAAAATCATCCTTTGAAACTTTTAGAATGAGCTGTGGTGAGTTCGCATGCCAACGCATACGTAAAGATTGCTGAGGTGAAATAAGAGAAGCAACTTGAGAATAAGAAATAAATTTTTGTGAACCAAACTCGATTTCTGCATAGCCCTGAGTTGGAATCTGAATTAAGTAAAAGTTATCAAGGTGATCTGGTTCAATAATGACATCCGCGCCATATTCTAAGCGGCTAATAGACAATGCGCCTGTTTTAACATGGTGCATGGTTGCACTGAAATCTCGCTTCTGATGAGAGATTTTAAGATCATGCGGTTTAAAAATTTGCCCGACATTTCGGCAAGTTTCATTTAAATCGTGATGATCAAACACCAAATTATGATTGGTAAAGATAGACTCATTTTGAAAATGACGTCCACTGAGTTCGGGGGAGTTGGCTTGGTTCATATTTATCCCTTTTGGCTCACTCCTGTATTTACTTCTGTTGTAAAAGCTTTAAAACTTAACTGTACAGCAAGTAAATACGGCACTTAAAAAAATTAAGTTACTCGCAAATTACAATGAGATATAAGCAATATATAGACCAATTTATCCGCTAATTAATGTGATTTTCTCAAATTTTTAATTCGGATTTCGTCCATTAATTTAATAAATTCGAGAAATAAAATAGAGGGGCATAAAAGGCGCTATAACTTAATCTCATCATGATCTTATTCCTTAAGATCTATCAAAATTTATAGCAAATCCTAGCGAACTGGTCAATTTATTTTGTCGGAATCTATTATTTTATATTGTTGATATATAATAGTTTTTAATTTAAAAAAACAAAAATTCAATATACCCGTTATAAGAGTATATTGAATCATCCCAGGTTTGAATGGTTTTTAAGCTATTTATATTTTTAACGTGATGTATTGCTCTGTAAAAACTTCTCGCTGTAAATACGGTAGTTTTGCAAAGCTTGTTCATCTAACCAATTTTTCACGGCTTCAATCATTGGTGGTGGGCCACACAAATACATATCAAAAGCCTGTTCAGCCAGCTGATCTTTATTTAAGTGCTCGTGAATATAACCCGCTTTGCCGTGCCAAGCTTCGGTTGCCTTAGTCACAATCGGGTGATAACTAAAGTTCGGAAGCTGTTCTGCGTAGGCATGTAAACGCTGTTGTTCACATAAGTCAGTTTCACTATTTACGCCGTAATATAACTGAACCGCAGGTGAGTCCGGTTGATCCACCAAGTTATCAAGCATTCCTAAAAATGCAGATAAACCTGTTCCACCAGCTACAAAAACCAGTGGTCGCTGTACTTCACGTAAATAGAAACTACCAAGCGGTGCTTCAATAAGTAGGGTTTGTCCAACCTGACAGCGATCACGCAAGTAATTGCTCATCACACCGTCTGGCAAAAGACGAATTAAAAATTGCAATTGATTGGTTGCGTTTGGTCTATTGGCAAAAGAATAAGAGCGCCAGTCTTCAGTATCGGGAATTTGCAAACGAGCATATTGACCCGGCAAAAACTGAAGTTGTCCAGCATGACTGCTCGCATCAAGATGTAAAATTGCTGTTGTTTCAGAAACCAGCTCAACCGCAGTTACTTTGGTTTCAATTTTTAAAGTATCACCAGCGTTACAGATAGCAGAATCATGATCAAAATAAAAAGCTGCATCTGATTTTACACGCGTCTGGCAAGCTAACATTTTTCGCTCAGCCAAATCACGTTCACTTAATGCATCTTCATCAACATATTCTTGTTCATAAAGACCAGTTTCACACTGTCCCTGACAGGTACCACAAACACCTTCACGGCAGTCTAGCGGGAGGTTAATTCCTTGGCGAACTGCTGCATCAAGCAGCAATTCGTCGTTATTTACCGAAATGAAAAAGGTTTTGCCATCGGCAAAGTTAAGTGCAACTGAATGTCCCATTTTCATTCCCCTTAAACGTGATAGAAGTCTAAAACGGAATCAATTTTGTCGTTCAACAAAATGCTGTGTTGACGACGAATACGGAAACCATCTGCGGTTTGACGTAAAAGATAAGTCGCGTGTCCGTAAAAACAGCCTTCTAAACCTTGACGGTTATAAAGCGTTTGCCATGCAACTTTTGCTTCAATTAATCCATCATCTAGTGTTTTAACTCGAATGTTGTTTATGCTGTGCAAAGTACGTGGTAATGGTGTTGCAGATGCCGCTTTTCCGGTGCGAATACGGAATACACGGTCTTCAAGCCCTGTACGGTCTGCATAATAAATATAAGACAAGCCCTGATTTGGATCTTGAACATAGTTATGGTCATCAATCCACTGTGGAATATGATATTCACTATCTTCATCGTAAAGGTCTAGATAGGCATCCCAGTCATAAGCATCGCAAAGCTCTGCCTTTTTGTACAAAAACTGAGATACAGCAAAATGTAGTTCTTGTGACATGGTTACACCTCATCCATTACGGCATTGTTTTCAAAAGTAATATCCTGCATTTTTAATGCTTTCTTGTTTAAGCCGTCGAGCATGAGACGTTGCCAGTGTCCATGCTGATTTACATAGAGTCCTTCGTGGGTAAACTCACGGCCAGTAATAACTGGTTGAATGCCTAAGTCTTGTGAGTTTTTGGTTGCACCGTATTCCCACGATTGACAACCGCGAGAAATATCGCTCCAACGTTCAAGTCGTGCCTGAAAACCTTTTTGTTGTTCACGGAATTCAACTAAATCGTCTGGTGTACCAAGGCCCGATACATTAAAGAAATCTTCAAACTGGCGAATACGGTTACGGCGTGCTTCCGCAGATTCGCCTTTAACCCCAATACATTGGCTGATGACTTCGGTTTTATTCCATGCTACAGGACGAACAATACGAAGCTGTGAACTAATCTGGTCCATAAAGAATAGGCTAGGGTACAAGTTCAAGTTTCTTAAACGATGCATTGCCCATTCAGCATATTTTTCGCCATATTTTTCGACCATATATGGCATAACTGTGCTGTAACCTGGACGAACTGTTGGGTTTGGCATATCACTAAATAAAACACTATGGCCGTTTTTAAAACTAAACCAGCCATCGTCAGTTTCTGAGTCACCGGCACCTAACTTGCTATAGTCAAGCGTATCAAGTTCTTCACCTTTTGATGCATTGACTTGCTGACGGTGTTGAACTGTAGAGACATAGTTATAGTGAACAGTGCTGACATGATAGCCATCTAAGCCATTTTCATTTTGTAGCTTCCAGTTACCCGCAAAGGTATAAGATGACTTGCCTTGTAGTACTTCGAGTTCACCTGTTGGTGATTGGTTGACCATTAAATCAAGGAACAGTTTTGCATCGCCTAAAAAGTCTTCTAGAGAATCTGTTGCTTGAGTATCAAGGCTTACAAATACAAATCCACGATAGCTGGCAATACGGCCTTGTTTTAAGCCACGGCTTGATTTATCAAAATCTTCACAATATTCGCCAGGTGCTTTGACTTTAACCAAGCGGCCATCTGACTTATAGCACCATGCGTGGAATGGACAAGTAAATGTAGACTGGTTGCCTTTAGCAACCCGTGTTAAGGTTGCGCCACGATGTTCACAAGCATTGACCATCGCGTGTAATTCGCCTTTACCATCACGGCTTATAATAATCGGCTGACGACCAATTTGGACTGTTAGAAAATCATGATTGTTTGGAATTTCACTTTCGTGACATGCATAAATCCAAACCTTTTCAAAAATAAGTTCCATTTCCAAGTCAAATAGTTCAGGCTCGGTAAACATATTACGTGCAATACGAAACACGCCATCGTTAGGACGGAAGTCGATACATCCATCTATAAAATCATTCCATTGTTTTAAATTAGATGAGGTCATTTGCTCAATCCTCCATTCATTCAGCTTTTAACTGATTGAACCGCGATTAAGCCATGGCCTCTATCCGTTTTTTCCAGATCTTTATCCACTTTGTGCAGATTTGATTTTTTAAATGAACTCTTTTTATGAAAGAGTAGAGATTTAAAATTGTATGTGTTTTAACCTATTAAAGTTCCTTATAATATTAATGAGCATAAAATGAAATTTTGTGAACTAAGCCCATGAAAGAAAAAAACTTAAAATTACAAATTAGAATTCTTTTAGAGCAGAATATTGCATTTGGTCCGGGTAAGGCAGACTTACTTGAAGCAATTGAAAGAACGGGGTCGATCTCACAAGCTGCAAAATCTATGAATATGAGCTACCGCCGTGCATGGCAATTGGTCGATACAATGAATCAGTGCTTTCAAACGGCTTTAGTTGAAACTCAAACGGGCGGAACACATGGTGGTGGGGCAGCCATCACAGCTCTGGGCCAAAAAGTCTTACAGCATTATCGGCAAATGGAAATTAATGCTCAACAAGCTTTAGAACATGATTATCAAATCATGAGTAGCTATTTAAAAGGCTAAATGAAAACTTTCATAGTGGCTCAATTTTTTAATGTGGTATAGCTTTTGCTTAATATAAATTGCACGCTGAAAAAGCACTGCTGCAATTTTCAGTTACACAGACAATGACGTCTATTCTGCACAATCGTAAAAGATGGTCTGGGATAGGCGTTTTTTATTGTGTATCTAAAAAAGTAGTTGGCATAAACGACTGATCTTTATGGTTATCTCTATGTGATTTTTGGCATAGGGATGACCATAAAACCAATTAAATTAGACACTAAAGTTTAAAAGAAAATAAGTTTTATATAGTGCTCTTAAATGGTTAGCCTCACTACCGAGTGCACCAAAATGAAGTTTTAAATACAAATTGCGCTATTTACCTTCATTCCGATCATCTATATTTGACGAATTATGCTTTTCATAATTTTTGTATGGCGCTATATTCTTGGGTATATATCGCTGCAAAAAACGACAACAAGGTAAGACATAATGGTAAGTGATAGAAAGATAAAAAAATTAGCTTTAGCTTGTTCGGTGCTCAGCATAGGATTGGTCTTTAATATCTCAGCCAAGGCTGAATCAGTTACTGTTTATGCAGCAGCAAGCTTAACCAATGCCATTAACGATTTAGAAAAAATTTACGAAAAACAAAACAATATAGAAGTCAAAACTTCATATGCAGGCTCATCGACATTAGCGAAACAAATTGAAGCTGGAGCACCAGCCGATGTATTTATCTCTGCTGATACGCAGTGGATGGATTATCTACAAAACAAAAAACGAGTAGCTGCTAATGACCGTATAAATTTATTAGGCAATCGTTTGGTTCTAATTACTCCAAAAAGGCAGTCACTAAACGTAAAACTAGATAAAACAACCGATCCAAGTAAAATGTTTACAGGCAAGATTTGTACAGGAGATACCAAAAGTGTGCCTGTAGGCAAATATGCTAAACAAGCTTTTACCAATTTAGGTTGGTGGAGCCGTATTGAGCCAAAGTTAGTTGAAACAGAAGATGTTCGAGCTGCATTAAACTTTGTTGCGCGTAGTGAATGTCAGGTTGGGATTGTCTATGCAACTGATGCAGCGATCAGTAAAGACGTAAAAGTAGCTGGCGTATTTCCAGAAAATATGCATCCGCCAATTACTTACCCTATAGGGATAATTAAAAAGAATCCGAACTCAACAAAGTTCTATCAATTTTTACAAAGCAATCAAGCTAAAGCTGTATTTAGAAAATATGGTTTTAGCGTGTTGGTTCCAGTTAAACCATGATGTTTTCTTTAACCCCAGAAGAGCTCAGCGTTCTGCAACTTTCTTGTAAGGTGGCAGCAAGTTGTCTTGTGGTCAGTATTATTCCTGCAATTTGCGTGGGATGGTTTTTGGCGCGTAAAGAGTTTTGGGGTAAGTCATTCATTGAAACACTGGTATTTTTACCTTTGGTATTACCGCCAGTTGTACCGGGTTATTTGCTATTACAAGTTTTTGGGAGTCGCGGCTTTATTGGACAATATTTGGCACCGCTCGGAATTGATTTTGCATTTAACTGGAAAGGCGCCGTTCTTGCTTCTGCAGTGATGGGTTTTCCTCTTTTGGTACAGTCTATTCGTCTAGCGATTGAACTGGTCGATCAGCGTTTAGAAATGGCAGCAAAGACATTAGGTGCCTCATCTTTAGGGGCTTTTTTTCATGTCACTTTGCCTCTTGCCAGCAGTGGAATTTTAATTGGCACTATTTTATGTTTTTGCCGCAGTTTAGGTGAGTTTGGGGCTACCATTACCTTTGTGGGTAATATTTCAAATGAAACACGAACTTTGCCTCTAGCCATGTATAGCCTAATGCAACAACCCGATACCGAGACCGCTATTCAAAGGCTTATTGTTTTGTCGCTAAGCGTGGCTTTTTTAGCGTTATGGTTTGCACAGTGGTTTCATCGTTATCAAAAGAAGCGTTTAGGACGGTGAGATTATGTTGATTGAATGCCGTTTTCAGCTACAAATGGGTCAATTTCATATTGAACCTAGTTTCCAGTCAGATGCTTCTGTTATTGGCTTATTCGGTGCCTCTGGGGCAGGTAAAACATCAATTCTACATGCCATTGCAGGATTAAATACACCACGCAGTGGAGTCATTAAAATACAGGATCAAACATGGTTTGATTCAAATCAGAAAATTAATTTGAGCACGCAAAAGCGACATGTTGGTTTGGTTTTTCAAGATGCTCAGCTTTTTCCGCATAAAACGGTAAAGCAAAATTTATTATTTGGTCTTAAACATCTATCCCAACAAGAACGTCACTTTGAAGCAGATTATATTATTGAATTATTAAAGTTAGAGCATTTATTACAACGTATGCCGATTAAACTCTCTGGAGGGGAAAAACAGCGCGTAGCTCTAGGACGAGCATTGTTATATTCACCTAAGCTATTACTGCTTGATGAGCCTTTATCAGCACTTGATGCGAACCATAAAGCTGAAATTATTCCTTTTTTTCAGAAAGTAAAAGAGGAAATAAAAATTCCAATGCTTTATGTGAGTCATGATATTCAAGAAATTAAACAACTGACTGAAACAATGTGGATTTTATAATTTTTCGTATTTCACACATTATTTCAGTCTGGTTCATTCAAGGTTGTTAACTCGCCCATAAACTGCCTGTTGGAGCAGATTTTAGGCGATCTTGGGCTTGTTGATAAAAACGCCAGAAAGCGAAAGCAAAAATGATAGCTAAGAAATCAACCACTAATATTTCTCCGCTATGTACCCATAAGCCACTTTGAGGAATGAAGTAAGCTAAAAGGGATGTAAGCGGAATCGCAAATAATACTAAAACCAAGGTTAACAGCAGTTGTGGTAAAGCTTTTGCATAGCCAATCACAAAGGTATAAATCAAAGTCAGTAGGAATATCGCATAATAACCATAGATAAATAGGTGATTCATACTTTCAATATTGAAAGCAGCGAAAAGCCAACGACTGGCTAACATTGTGCCCACGACTGCTAAAACACATCCTAAACATGAACCTATCGTTAAGTTCGCGAGGAACACCACATCTTTACGTTGAACAGGAACTGGATCTTCAGCACGTTTTTGTTTACGTGCACGGGTTTCAACCCAAAGGATGTTACCTGTATAAAACAAGAAAGCGCCACCAACACCTAAAACAAAATAAATCCAGCGTACGCCCGTACCGCCAAAACTTCCAAAATGTAGACTAAACATGGCGTTGATTAGCTTATTACCGGCATCAGTCTGTGTGTTAATGCCTTTATGATTAAAGTGCTCAACTGCATAGGGGTTCATACGCATAAAGTCATGATTTGCACCGCGCAACATCTGATCTGCGCTATAGAGAGCAATACGTGCATTGGCTTTTTCAGGCTTATCTAGACCACTGAACTGGATATAGTCGACTGAATATTCAGGTGCTACTTTTTTAGTTTGAGCTAATATTTGCTGAACATCGATTTGTGTTTGTTTAGGCTGAATAAGTGCAGGCGCAGAGCGCTGAAAAACAGGCTGTCCTTTGAGTGCAAGTTGTCCAATCGCATCATAAAAAAAGTCATGAAAAGCAAAGACAATAACGCTAATACTAATAATGATGTGGAAAGGTAAGCTGGTAATTCCAATCACGTTATGCGCATCTAACCAAAATCGCTTTTTATTTTTACCAGGGCGAATAACAAAGTAATCTTTTACCAAGGTTGGTAAAAGTATGATCACTCCTGAAAGCAAGGCAAGAAAATATAAAATCGAAACAACACCCATCACATAAAGGCCTAGTCCGTGATGGCCTGCCATGCCGGGTATGCCTGCCGTTTCATGCAACTGTTCAATTAGCCAACCAGCCTTAGATAAGTTTTCTTGAGCAACGATTAACTGACCTTTTTCATCTAAGCTTGCCATCCACGTAGTCTGAGCAGCATTAAAGCCATCTCCACGTTCATGTTCGCTCCACGTAATAGGCGCATAGTGAAATTCATTGGACGATAAATTTAGTGTGAAGTTCTTTGGCGCAGCAGGATAGGCCGTCTGTACTTTTTGAATGAGTTCATTATATTGATCGGGTGAGACTTTCGGTAAAACTTGCTGTGTTGGCGTAGCCCACTTACTAATATGGTGCTGAAACATGCTGAGCCCACCAGCAAAGAAACAGATAAAAAGCAAAATCCCTGCACATACACCCACCCAAGTATGCATGCTTTTTGCTAATTTCATGATGTCTGAACGTACTTTCATGTTTAACCCCGTAATACAAAAATACAGCTATACGCTAGGGCATTCGCAATGAATAAATAGATAAGCGCTTTTCGCCCAGACGTAAAAAAATAACTGCCAAACATAATAGGCATCCAACACCACGGAACGCTCCACATCCCCAATTGCACTAATAAATCCATGGCTATATAAGGTTGGCCTAATAAAACAATCAAATTACCAATCGCGATAGAAAGACTTAGACCTAAAACACCACCAGCAAAGGTTTTACCCCACCAATCTGGCTGAATAGGAAACTGAATTTTAGCTTTCATGAGACCAGTTTCCGTTTAAAAAGCGCCATAAAGGGAAGAAACGACCACGCAAAAATGATGAGCATGAACCAGCAAAAAGCGGCAACAACTTTTGGTAAGCTTGCAAAGAGTGCAATAAATCCAATGCCTAATAGCACTAGACCCAAATACTTAAAGAGAGTAGGAAGATGTTGAGAAAACAGATTCTGGTTGCTATGACTACAATAGATACTGACCGCTCCCAACAGGGTCAAAAAAAGTCCTATAAGTTTCATAATCGATGTTTATAAGTAAATTAAAGTCAAAATTTACCCAACAGTATAAGTAAATAATAATTATTATCAAATGATAAATATAATTATTTATAGATTTGCAGTATGTAAGTTAAGATAGAAGATAACTCATTAAAAATATTTATTTTGAAGCCGAATCCAGTGAGTCATTATCTATACATTCCTGAACCACTCAGTAAATCAATTTATGAAATTTCGCACCCTATTTTTTTTACATCCGAGCTATTTTGTTATGGTCTAGATTTATCAAAAACGCATCATTTGCATATAGACCAGCAATTAGAGCATCCCCTAAAAATTGCTCAAGCACATCCAAAACGTCAACAAGAATACCTTTGTGGGAGAGTATTGGCTCAGGCTGTTTTAAGTCATCATTTTGGTTTAGATCAGTCAATAACCTCGATGCACGAACATTTACCCATCTGGCCATCCCATGTTTTGGGAAGTATTAGTCATTCACAAAATAAGTTAATTGTTGCGCTATCTAATAATGCGATTTATTTAGGAATTGATATTGAACACTGGGTGACCTCAGAATTTGCTCAAGAAAGTGCACATCTTGTTTTAACACCATCTGAGTTTGATTTATGGAAAAGTAAAGCGGCTGAGTTTTTTGATTTTGCCCGTTATGTGAGCTTAATTTTCTCTGTAAAAGAAAGCTTATATAAAGCGGTTTATCCCACTGCAAAGCAATATATTGATTTCTTGGAAGCATCTATAGTCGATATTAATTTTGAAAATCAAACATTAACGCTAAATTTTTTTCCTGAAATTCAGCAGCGCTATCAACTCTTAGAACACTATGACGGTGGCTGGACCATAGAACAAGACCATATTATGACTTGGGTTTTTCAGGCACTTCATTCTGCTTAAAGCAAAAGAAGGCAACGAATTGCCTTCTTTTTTATTTAGAGATTAATTTTCTTGTAACTTAGGATCTTGGAATCCTGTTTCCCGCATATCTTGAGAGTTGAATAAGAACATAAAACCGACTGCAAAGCTTAATATGCCAAAGAAGAGGATACTTCCGGATATTGGTAAGAACCGAGTTAAGAGACCCAAAGTTGTAGTGGCAATCGAATCGCCTAACGCATCTTGTGCAAGCCAAATTGCGTTAATACGCCCTAAATATTCATCAGGCGTATGTCCTTGCACAATGCTGTATTGAAGCAAATTGGCAATCGACATCAAATATCCAAATACACATAAAATGGGCAAAGTCACGCTTAACCACGGTGAAAGTCCAATCATAATCATGCAGCTAAAAACACCTAAACATGTATAGAGCATGACCAAGCCAGGTCTGAGTAAACGTGTTGTCCAGCCACTGAGTAAAGCTCCTAAAGTCGAGCCTAAAGGCACTGCCGTATACATAAGCCCGAGTTCGAATGCACCGCCGTGAAAAATTTCATCTGCCATTTGCGGAAAAATAATTCGAATAGCACTGCTGAAACTAAGCAATGTGCCAATTAAAATCGTGCTACCGACTACTTTATTTTTAAAAACGAATTTAAAACCTTGAACTAATTGGCGAAGAGGGCTCTCGCCATTTGATACATGTTGCGGTTTAAGCGCAGGTAGTCCCATTAATAAAAACACAGTGAGTAAAGTACCTACGGTTGAGACCCAATACACGGTCGCAACACCGCTAGCAGCAATTAATATACCGCCGATTGCTGGTGAAATAACCGTTGCAAGCCGTACGGATACCATACTGATTGCACGGGCTTGTACAATATTTTCGCGCCCTACAATCACAGGCATGATCGCCATCATTGCCGTTACACCGAGTGCACCAAAGAAACCATCCCATGCTGAAAGAAAGTAAATGGCATAAAGCGAAGGATGCTCAAACATGGCATTAATCGCGAGGCCTGCAAAGCCTAAACCACACACACCACGTGCCAATAAAATTAGCCATTTCCGATCTTTGCGATCAGACAGCAAACCACCAAGTAACAAGCCAATAAACATGGCAATGCCTTCAAAAGCCATTGCAACTGCAACGTTAAGCGAGTTACCCGTGATGTCATAGACTTGTTTGGGAATAGCCACGACCAACATGCCAATGGTTAACAATGACAATGTGCGGGCAATAAATACATGTCGGAAATGAGAATTACGTTTTAAAAGACTAAAATCAGTCAATACAGATTTGAAACTCATGGTGTATGCTCCTCTAAACCGCGCGCCTGACAAATCATGCGGTTTAAAATCGGACCAAGTGTTTCAAGCTGCTGTGGAGACAATATATCGGTATGGTCCGCTTCGCTGAGTCGAACAATATTGAGTTTTTTAACTAAAGGTGACCATTGTTGTTCTGGTTGGATATACGGCAGCAAGTCTTTTTCAGCGACAACTAAGTGTAGTTCACCATCAAAGTGCGGCATTTTATACGGTTTTAATAAACGGACGGCATCACGGTAGTTCGCGAAAATATCTTCTTGTAAACGACGGGTTTCTTCACTTAATGCCGTATCTGCATCGGCTAAAATATCATTGAAGAATTGAAGCTGTTCTTGTTCAGCTTCAGCATTCATTTCCTCTATCGACAAATCTAACCACTGATGAATTTCAGCAGGATAAGTGTCTAATAAGCCGAGAAAATCAACTTTTTCACCTTGTTCAGTTAACTTCGCTGCAACGGCATAAGCCACAGTGCCGCCAAGTGAATAACCTAGTAACGTATAAGGTCCTGTTGGTTGTTGCTTACGAATAATCTCAAGTTGTTTTTCAACCAGTTCGTCCATATCAGCGCTATTTGCCAATAGGCCTTCAGGTCGAGGAGACTGCAACCCAATAATGGGTAATTCAGAGTTTAGATAACGATTCAGCACTGTATATTGCCATGCCGAACCAGAACCAGGGAAGAAACAGAACAATGGATGCCCTGAACCAGAACGGATTGGTAAAATAGGCTGCATGCCAGTTTGTTCAACTTCTGCTAAACGTTCTTGTGTAAGCAGTAAAGCTGCTAAACGTTGAATCGTGACATGACTCATCAACTGGCCAATTGGAATGGTCCGCTTAAATACTTTTCGGATTTCAATTGCAAGCTTCATCACCAAAATGGAATGTCCACCAATCGCAAAGAAATCTTCGTTTACACCAATATTTTGATCTGTATTTAAAACTTGCTGGAAAATACGTGTCAGTTCATGCTCAAAAGCACTAGTGGCGTACTGTTTTTCTATATTTGAAAGATCAAGCTGTGGTTGCGGTAGTGCTTTACGGTCCAACTTACCATTATGACTTAATGGGAATTGCTCGACTAATACATAGTGAGACGGGACCATATATACAGGAAGCTGTTTCGCCAATTGTTTCTTTAACCGCTCAATATCCACAGGTGCTGTTGTTTGCAAGTAAGCAACCAACTGAACATCAGCTTTATTTTTTTCAGAAGAAATAGGATGTACAACCACATCAAGACCGCTGATTAAGCGTAATTGTTGTTCAATTTCACCCAATTCAATACGTTGCCCACGTATCTTTAACTGGTCATCAGCACGGCCCACATATTGAATACGACCGTCAGCATGCCAGCGAGCAATATCACCAGTGCGATACATGCGTTGACCTGCTGTAAATGGATTTGCCACAAAACGTGATGCGGTTAAGTCCGGCCGATGCAAATAACCCATGGCAAGTTGATGACCAGCTAAATAAAGCTCACCGTCCACTCCAACAGGAACAGGGCGTAAGTATTGATCTAAAATATAAAGCTGGGTATTCCAGACTGGATAACCAATTGCGACGCTACTTTCTTCAGGGTGTAAACCTAGTGTTGCATCCATATAACTCACATCTACGGCCGCTTCTGTTGGGCCATATAAGTTATGTAGCTCACAACTAAAAGACTCGGTAAATGATTTTGCTAGAGCTGTTGGTAATGCCTCACCACTACAGAACACTCGGCGAATTGGTAAACTTTGACGCTGAGCAGATGACAAAATTTCGGTAGCAGCATTTTCAAAGACAGCCAACATTGACGGTACAAAATGTAGTGTGGTTACCTGATATTTTTGAATGAGACTTAATAATGCCAATGGGTCACGGTGTGCATCTATAGGTGCCATCACTAGTCGTGCACCTACTAAATATGACCAGAAAAACTCCCATACCGAAACATCAAAAGTACATGGTGTTTTTTGCAAAATCGTATCGGTTGCTGATAGCGGATACTCTGATTGCATCCATAAAATACGGTTCACAATGGCTTGGTGAGAAACCATGACACCTTTTGGCTGGCCTGTTGTACCCGATGTATAGATTAAATATGCCGGGTGCTGTGGGGTAATAACTGTCGTTTTATAGTTACTTAAATCAACCTTGGTTTCATCAAATAATTCATTAAAAGCAAAGGTAGCTATTGATGGGTGAACAATAGCTGCTAAATCTTTTTGTTCACCAATCACAAGTTTAGATTTAGCGTCCTGCAACATAAATTTGATGCGTTCAGTCGGATGTTGTAAATCAATAGGTAAATAAGCTGCACCTGCTTCAATTACCGCCAAAATCGCAATACTTAGTTTGACTGATCTTGGCAAGGCAACGGCAACAATATCTCCAGCCTGTACACCCGCTCTTTGCAATTGCTGTGCTAAAGCACAAACTTGCAAACGCACTTCACTGAAACTGAGCTGATGATTTTCATCAGATAACGCCGTTTGTTCAGGCGTAATTCGAGCTTGTTCTCTGAGCAATTGCTGTAACGTGCTTTGGCGAACATAGTATTGAGTTTGATTTGTTTTCTGGATTAAATCGTGTTCTTCAGCCAGCTGTAAGCGATAATGAGCTAGAGAAGTCTCTGGTTCATTTAGTGCAATTTCAATCAATTGAACCATTCGCTCTAAGAAATGTTCTGGCTGATCAATTACACCACGCTGTTCGAGCAATAGCTCAATTTGATGATCAGGAATAACCAACAAAGCAAGCGGATAATGGCTATAACCGCGATTTGTAAGTTTGGAAATAGCAGCATCACCAAGTTTTTGCTGTAAATACTGGTTATCTGGGTAGTTTTCTACGACTAACAAACTATCGAAAAGATTACCCTGAGCTATCAATTGCTGAATTGCACTTAGTCCTAAACCATCATGTTCTAAATGTTCAACATGCAATTGCTGTAACTGAGGCAATTGTTCCCAAAGTGTTTGCTGCATGTTGAGTTTTACACGCACCGGAATCGTATTTAAAAACAATCCAATCTGCTGCTCTAAACCATTGATAGGCGCCGAACGCCCCGAAACAGGAGTACCAAATACAATATCTTCACGATGAGCATAAATATTTAAAGTCATTGCCCAAATCATTTGCATGAAGACATTGAGCGTGATGCCTTGTTGGCGTAATTTATGTTGAAGTTTTGCACCCAACTCGGCACTTAAACGATATGACGTTTCCTGTACAGCTTGCTGTGCTTGATTAAATAAAATAAGTGGTTGTAAATCAGCTAAATCACGTTGCCATATAGCTTTTGACGTTTCATGATCACGCCCAGATAAAGCTTTAATCACCGTTTCATAACTATGTTCAAGCACTGGCAGTGGTTGGTTCGTTTGCTGATAGGCTTTAATAAAGTCTTGTAAAAATAGTGGAGTTGACCAACCATCTGTTAAAAGATGATGCACCATAATCAATAATTCTGACTGTTCAGGAGCATGTTGAATTAAGGTTGCCCGAATTAAGCCATAGGGTTGGTCAAGGTGAATCGGTTGCTGTAATGCCTCTTGAATGGTTTGCTCAAGTAAATCGGAAGTCACCGAACAAAACTGAACTGGCCAAGCTTGAGTAGGGTGTAATGAATAGATAAAAACAGGCTCTTCAGCTAATTCGCTATCAAAATGCCCACCTAATTGAGGGTGACGTTTTAATACGGTAATCAACGCTTGCTGTAAACGTACCGGATCAATGTCTCCATTTAAACTAAGACGAGTAAAGGCATTATAATTTGATTGATTTTCTACTTGAGATAAGAACAGCATGCCTTTTTGCAAAGGAAGCAAAGGCAAAATCGTGCTGTTTTTTCCATATTTTTCTTGAACCTTTTGTTCTAGGTCCGCTGAAAATAACGGTTTTGAAACGGCCGCTTGTTGTTCATCTAAACGGGTGAGTTGCGGCGCTATAGCGGCGACTGTTTTAAATTGGAATACATCACTTGGTCTTAAGCCGTAACCACGTTGGCGCAATTGAGTACAAAGCATAATAGCCGAAATACTATCGCCACCTGTCATAAAGAAGTCATCATCAATCCCAATAGCGTCAAGCTTAAGAACAGATGCAGTAATTTGGCATAAAAGCTGTTGTTCAGGCGTTTCAGCCATTCGGCTATGGGTACGAATTTGAGGTTTCGGCAGTGCTTTTTTATCGACTTTACCACTTACATTTCGTGGGAACTCGGACATGACAGTTAGAGCAGAAGGCACCATATATTCAGGTAAGTTTTGACGTAACTGACTTAAATATTGCTGACTTAGTTGTTCACTGGTTTTTTCATCAAGTTCAATGTCTTTGACTACACAGTAACCAAGTAAACGATGACTGTTATTAATCGGTTCTGCAATCACGACTGCGCTTTCAACATTGGTTAAAATCGAAAGTGCATTTTCAACTTCACCAATCTCGACTCGATAACCACGAATTTTAATCTGGTCATCACAGCGCCCCATAAACTCAAGTTTACCCGCACTATTCCAGCGGACTAAATCACCCGTACGGTACATGCGCTGTCCATGTTCAAATGGATTCGCTACAAAGCGGGCAGCACTTAAGTCAGCGCGGCCTAAATAACCATTGGCGATCCCAAAGCCAGAAATATACAGCTCACCAATGACGCCAGTCGGGCATCGTTGTAAATGACGATCTAATACATAGGCCTGTGTATTACCAATAGGGTTACCAATGACAGGGCGAGCGGTCTGTTTTAATTCTGCCCGGAAAGTATCAACTGTATATTCTGTTGGGCCATATAAGTTATGAGCAAAAAGCGCTGGCTGAGCATTGAGCTGTTGCCATAAGGCTAACGGAGCAGCTTCACCACCAATCAAAATAAGACTTGGATGATGCTGTTTTTCAAGAAATAAGCCGTTTGTCATCATTTGCGCACAAAAAGATGGCGGTAAATCCAGTGTATCGATTTGTCGTTGTTGAATTTCTTGCACTAAGCCAAATGCATCACGACGCATGTTTTCATCAAAAATATGTAGCTCTTGGCCCCATAACATCCAGAAAACTTGCAACCAAGATGAATCAAACGAGAAAGAGTGGGTATGCGCTGCACGTAACGGACGGTCAGGGAAACGCTCATTTACCGCTTCTAATACAGGCCAGTAAATGGTTGGTTTATGCGACAAAATGAGGTTGAGTAAAGAACCATGTGTGTTCATTACTCCTTTAGGGCGACCCGTACTTCCTGAGGTAAAAATTACATATGCAACATCTTGGAAATCAAATTTACGATTTTCGGCAGGAATATCACTCGCGTCTTGCTTTCGAATTTGTGTTTGAACGCCTTCCTGATCAAGATGTAACTGCTGAATATTTTGTGGTAGTTGCTGTGCAAGAGCTTGTGTCGTTAATACAAATAATGGATTTGCATCTTCACACATCATTTGCATACGATCGATTGGATAATCTAAATCGAGAGGTAAGAAACTCGCACCAGAATTGAGTACAGATAACATCACCACAACTGAGTCAATCGAACGAGGAATAGCTCCCGCAATCACAGTTTGCTTTTTGGCCCCATTTTCTTGTAAAAAACGAGTCAGTTGATTCACTTTTACTGCAAGCTCAGCAAAACTGAGATGCTGAAGGTTTGGACGTTCACCACTCACAATGGCGGTACGTTCAGGATATTTTTTCACTTGCTCATAAAAAATATCTAAAACATTATTATATTGTTCAGGATGACTAACACGCGGACCAATACCACTTTGGGTCAGGGCAGTAAGCTCTTGTGGTGTTGTAATATTAAAATTGCTACATGGCTGTTCTGGACGAATCAAGGCTTGTTCGAGCAATAACGTTAAGCGTTGACCGTGGTTAAATAGCTCATCTTGTGTATAACGCTGCGAATCTGCACGTAGTTCAATAATGAGTTCATGATCTTGAACAATAAAGGAAAACTCAAAATCATCAATTGGTCCTGTAGAAATATGGTGTGTTTTGACCTTTTCACCGTCTAAAACCAAGTCTTGATCAAAAGCTTTATAATTTAAAATAGGGCCGTACATTCGCTCATGAATATCGATACTATTTAAATCTCTTAAAATTTGTTCTGCATCGTATTTTTGATGCGAACGAATTTCTCGTAATTGCTCTTGTACGTGTTGAGCCAAGCTCACCCAACTGTCTTTTTCAGCAACTTTAAACTTCACAGGTAGGACATTTACCGTAGGTAAGGTTGAGCGAATCGCTTTTGAACCTAAACGGCGCATAAATGGAATACCGTTAACCAACTCAGCTTTATCGGTTATTTTGTAAATATAATGTAATGACAATGACATCATCATGTCATTCAAAGCCAACTTGGTTTGCGCAGCTAAAGCCTGAATTTGCTCTAAAATTCCTTGCGAAAAACGCAGCTGATGCTTAACAAATGTTGCTGTAGTTTTTGCCGCTAAATGATGAGTACTTAAACTAATTGGACTCGGTAAATCTTCACAATAAGCTTTCCAGAAAGTTTGGTCTATTTTAAATTGATGACTATTTTCATAAGCCTGACGTTCTGAAATAACATCATTGACGCCAATGAACGGGGAAACCGAAAGATCTTTTCCTTCTTGTAAGTGTTGATATAGCTCAACAATACGTTTGGTTAAGTTAATCATGCTAAAGCCATCAAGCATGATGTGGTGATAACGTTGATACCAATACACTTTCTCATGTGTCGTAAATAGCACCTGACGGAACAGTTGAGTTTCACCAGCTTTAAGTGATTTAGCACATTGACGATCTGATGGCATCCAGTCCCATAAGCGTTGTTGAGCTTTTTTGGGCGTTAAATGACAAAAATCAAATTCTTCGATTTGAAACTGAACTTGATTATTAAGCTCAATAAAGGGTTGAGACGGGTCAGATGAATATGAAGCAATGACCGTGTCGGCTTCATTTAAGCCGATTTGAATTGCTTTTTTAAATGTGGGGATGTCGACAGTTTTTGGTAGTTCCAAACAATGTGCAATGGTATATAAATCTTCAATTGAACTTAAATGATCGGCAAGGAAAATGCCGAGCTGAGTAGAGGCCAATTCAAAACGAGCGGGTTGTGAAAGGTCCGGAGTAAATTCATTGTTTAATGCCTGATTCATGCCAATACTCCTTTACGCTTGTTGAAAGGGGTTAATCGCAACCCAGTGCTTTTCCACATATGCAATACACGAAGCCCGTGTATCCGGTCCATGCTGAACATCCCAACCCGATGGCACCTGATGTTGAGCAGGCCATAAACTGAACTCACCTTGTTGATTTTTTAAAACCTGAAAAGACAAACTTTCGTTATCGAAAGGATTAATATAGTTTTCCTGTAAGTTGCTCATGATATTGTTATCCTTGATGAAACAAATGGTTATAGTGAAAGAATTTTTTGCAATGCCTTAAGCAAGTCGGTACGCCAGTTCACGGCATCATGTCCGCCTGAAAAACTGTGAAAGCTCACTTGATTGAATGATTGCAATTGTTGATAAAGCTGTAGGGCATCGTCCCGCATATCGGTTTCATACGTGCCGGCACTGATATAAATTTGAGTTGTTTTTGATAATGGATGAGATAGGTTTTGAAGCAGTTCTAAAATATTCCCTTTATATTTTTGACCTAACGTACTGTTCGAAAAATCTGACCACCAATAAGATCCAGACTGTAAAATCAGAGAAGTAAAAATGGTCGGGAACAACAAGGTGCTATGTAAAGCGCATAATCCACCTAAACTTTGACCACATAAGGTAATGTCTGTTTTAGAAATAAAGGAATATTCTTTTAGAAGCGTTTCAATAAGTTCATAAACCAACGCCTGACTAAATGCATCATGACAACCATAATCTTGTTGGCGTTGTTGACTATTTAAACTATGAACAAAAACATAAACTGCTGGGCGAATCTTATCTGAAACAGTTAAATGCTGAAGATCGGGAATAATCGGAAGCTCTCGGCTCCAGATTTGGCCATCAAGCAAAATGATGAGTGGTAAGTCTTCTTGAGTTGATTGATGACTAATAAAAACGTCGACTAAATAGTCCTGCTGGCATAAGCGACTTGACCATTGAAATGTTTTTGTAATCGGGCAATCGGCTATTAAAGATTTCGTGTTTTCAAGTTGAATTTGATTGATATATCGAGCCAGATGTCCCGTGTAAAACCGATGTTGATTGAATGGATCAATTTGAGCATTCTGTTTAAGCTGGGTTTGCCACCATGCGCGTCGTGTTGCTGCACAATCTGTTTTAGGGGCTTCCTCACTAGATGTCACGACCACATAACTACCAGCCCAAGCTAGAGGCAACTCTATTTCAAAAAAGTACACATCTGTCCCAGCTATACGGCTAAAACGATTCCACTTTTGATAGATAGAAGGGCTTTGTGAATAGATATCGATATAAACAAAAAGGCTTTCTTTGAGTTCAGAACTACGCCAAATAAAGGTACATAGCGCTTTATTTTTTTGTAGGGTGACTAGCGGGCTACCTAGTTTTTTTACGGTATTCCACCAGACTTCACTCCCAACATTGAGTTGTTGAAATAGGCGATGTAAGGGTTGAGAAAATGGCTTCATTTTGAGTCCATCTCGACAAGAAAGCGCGGTCAAATTATCAGAATGATTCTCATTAGTAAATGAAAACAATTATCATTATAATCAATAAAAAAAGATGCTTTTTGCTAATGTTAATTAAAAACAATAATTTAAGTGAGATTTATGGTTAATAAATAACTTGATTTAGATTGTAATCTTATGTTTGATATTTATCGCACTTGATAATAATGATAATTATTTGCAATTATGTGGCGCAATTTAATATTCGAGTCAAACTGGAGTAAAACATGAGCTCTACCATCGTAGTCACAGGTGCTGCAAGAGGTATTGGAGCTGCTATTGCAAAAAAATTATTGCAGCAAGGGTATCAAGTCATCGGCATCGACCGACAGGAAAACCCAGAACAATGGGAAATTACTCAAAAGCTAGAAGAAGGTGAAATTTCACGTTGGCAAGGCTTTCAGCAAGATATTACTGATCAAGAAACAACAGCAAAACTCATTAACAATATTTTAAACAAATATAGCGTGACGGGTTTAGTGAATGCGGCGGGCGTTTTGATTATGCGTTCTATGCTTGAAGCAAAAACAGAAGACTGGCAAACACTTTTCGCAGTAAATGTCATGGCACCTATTGCGATTAGTCAACAACTGGCCAAGCATTTTTGTGAAAAAAAGCAGGGAAGTATTGTCACGATTAGCTCAAATAGTTCACGGATGCCACGTATACAACTTGGCATGTACGCAACTACAAAAGCTGCATTGAGCCATTACTGCCGTAATCTTGCGCTTGAAATTGCACCTCATCAAGTCAGGCTTAATATTGTTTCACCAGGCTCTACTCTAACTCAAATGCAGCAGCAGCTTTGGACAGATAATTCACCTCCGCCTGCGGTAATCGATGGAGATTTAAGCCAATACCGTACAGGCATTCCCTTAAGGAAATTAGCCCAACCTGAAGATATTGCCAATACGGTGAGTTTTTTACTTTCTGATCAAGCTGCACAAATTACCATGCAAGAAATTGTGGTTGATGGAGGAGCCACTTTAGGCGTTTAAACATCCATTCATTACAACAAAATAACTGATAAGGAGGTGCGAGATGTCGGCACAGCATCCGTATTTTATCCAACGAGAAAATTTTACTGAAAGCCGCGTTGCACTAGCGCAAGAAATTTTAAATTGTGGAAATGACGCAGGTTTTATTTTTACCACGCCAGAATACACCATCAATAGTCATCAAAAATTACGAGATATTCAGGTCGCTAAAAATAGCCTTTTAAAAGATTGGTTAGATGAAGCGCGAACTCAATTACAGCATGCAATAAATGACGGTTATAAAGACGTCAAAATTATGGGAGGACTACCATTTTGCTCGGCAGCCGATGTCAATTTAATGCTCATGCAAAATGCAAAAATCTATCAGAAAGTACTCTATGCACAATCTGATATTGATTTTAGTTTTTTATCTTTAGAAAAGGCGGATTATTTCCCTTTAGGTGAACATTACCAACAGCAAGTTGAGTATTTAGTTCAACAAATGCAAGCAAAAAAACTCGATAAAGCCGTACTTGCTCGTATTTTACAACTTGAATTTGAACAAAATATTCCCGTCTCAGACTTATTTTATAACTTAGCTAAGCATAATCCCGAAGGCTATAACTATGCAGTGGCAAGAGATCCTCAAAGTGAAGGATGGTTTGTCGGCGCAAGCCCCGAACTCTTAATTGCAAAGCAAAATACAAAAATCTGGAGTAAACCGGTTGCCGGTACATTGGCTCGTGATGATGACCCAACCGTAGACCAAAACAATGCCAGAGCATTACTGGCTTCACAAAAAGATCAACGTGAACATGCACTCGTCATCGAAATGATTGCCGATGAGCTCACACCTTTTTGCAAGCAATTACAAGTACCAAAACAACCATCCCTCATTCGTACCAAACGCCTCTGGCACTTGGCATCCCATATCACCGGCGAACTTAAGAAAGCCGATACCCATGTTTTTGACTTAATTGAACACTTACACCCAACCCCTGCAATTTGTGGAGAGCCTAGTCCAATTGCTAAAGAATTAATTCAACAACTTGAACCATTTAACCGTGAATTATTTGCAGGAACTATGGGCTGGGCAGATGAACAAGGTAATGGTGAATGGTCGGTGACTGTTCGCTGTGCCCGAATTTATCAAAATATTGCCCGTTTATTTGCTGGTGCAGGGATTGTGGAAGCTTCTAGTCCGCAAGCTGAACATGCTGAAACTGCCGCTAAATTTCGTACTGTACTGGATGGATTCCAGATTTCACCCAATCATTTGCCACTACAAGGACCAAACACATGACAACACAGGTTTATCTGGATGGCGCCGTGCCATATCCAGCAGAGTTTGCTGAGATTTACCGTAAAAAAGGTTATTGGCTTGGGCAAAACTTGAGTGATTTCTTGCGTGAAAGTGCTCAAAAATACCCAGAAAATATTGCGGTATATGATGGGGATAAAGCCGTCAGTTACACTCAGTTTGATCATTTAGTGGATTACTGTACAAATCACTTATATCAACATGGACTAAGAGCGGGTGACAAAGCGGTTGTACAAATGCCGAATCACTATCAGTTCTATATTTTATTTTTTGCACTAATTCGGCTTGGTGCTTTACCTGTGATGTCTTTACCAGCACATCGCTTTGCAGAACTCAGTAGTTTTTTCAAACAAACTCAAGCAAAAGCTTATTTCTGCGCTGATTTTGGTGCACAAAAATTTGACTACCGAGAGCTCGCCGAAAAGCTTCAGGAAACTGCTCCTTGCTTAGAACATGTATTTGTACTTGGAAATGCCGGCAAATTTATAGCCATTCAAGATCTATTAAAAGAAACCAGTATTTTGGATACAGCGATTTCGCCTACTACGGCAGATCAGGTTGCTTTCTTACAACTTTCAGGTGGAAGTACTGGTGTTCCTAAACTGATTCCACGTACCCATGACGACTACTTATATAGCGTACGCGAAAGCGCGAAAATCTGCCGTCTCAATCAGTCATCACGCTTACTCATGGTTTTACCCGCGGCACATAACTTTTCAATGAGCTCGGCCGGTTCTTTAGGCATTTTTTATTCGGGCGGAGCTGTGGTTTTAGGAACTGATCCAAGCCCTGAAACTGCTTTTTCATTAATCAAGAAACACGGCGTAACCGATGCCTGTTTAGTTCCTGCTTTGGTTCGACCTTGGATGGATAAAGCAGCGAAAGATCAAGATTCAATATTATCGACTTTACGTTGTTTGCAAGTCGGAGGAGCACGTTTACCCGATGCCATTGCCTCACGCCTAATTGATGAATTTCAAGTCAATCTACAACAAGTCTTTGGTATGGCTGAAGGACTGGTGAACTACACCCGTTTTGACATGACGAAAGGGCAAATCATTCATACCCAAGGTTTAAAAATCTCACAAGATGATGAAATCTTGGTGCTAGATGATAACGATCAGCCAGTAGACGCTGGAGAAGTAGGGCATTTGCTGACTCGTGGGCCTTATACCATTCGCGGCTATTATCAAGCACCAGAACACAATGCACGTTCTTTTACACCAGATGGTTTTTATCGAACAGGTGATTTAGTGCGTATTCGCGAAGATGGCTGCATTGTGGTAGAAGGGCGTTCAAAAGAACAAATCAATCGCGCTGGTGAAAAAATTGCGGCTGAAGAGGTTGAACAAGCTTTATTAACTCACCCACAAATTCGCTTAGCAGCACTAGTTGCTATGCCTGATGAGATTATGGGGGAAAAAAGCTGTGCCTTTGTTGCATGGCAAACACAAAGTGATGACCCAAGCCAAATTCGTCTTGCAATGTCAGTTCGTCAACATCTGAAAGACTATGGACTTGCTACCTACAAAATTCCCGATCGGGTCGAATTTATCGAGCAATTCCCATATACGGCCTTTGGAAAAATCGACAAAAAAAGATTACGTCAACAACTTGAAACTAATACCAATGTTCTTGCTTAAAGATAAAAAAGGAAAAATTTGATGAGTATTCCTAAAATTGCTAGTTACAGCATGCCACAAGCCCACGAATTTACGGCGAATAAAACATCTTGGCAGTTGCATACCAATCGCGCTGTTTTATTAGTACATGATATGCAGCAATATTTTTTAGATTTTTATGATCAAACTCAAGCGCCTATTCCAGAGCTTATTAAAAATACCAAAGAACTGATTGAAACTGCGCGTAAGTTTAATATCCCTGTGGTCTATACGGCACAGCCTGGTAACCAGACACCGGAACATCGCCAGTTATTAACTGACTTTTGGGGAACTGGCCTAAAAGATGATCCGAAAATCACTCAAATTTTGCCGGAAATTTCTCCTCAAAAAAATGATACTGTCTTAACAAAATGGCGTTATAGCGCATTTAAGTTTTCTCCACTTGAACAACTCATGCGTGAGTCAAACCGCGACCAGCTCATCATTTGTGGTGTTTATGCTCATATTGGCTGCCTTATGAGTGCAGCGGAAGCCTTTATGCTAAATATCCAGCCGTTCTTATGTGGAGATGCGCTCGCTGATTTTAGCCGTGAAGAACACGATATGGCTTTAAAATACACAAGTACACGTTGTGGGCAAGTGATGACAACTCAACAGGTCACACGAGCTTGGGCGCTTGAACAAGCGGCGTCACCTCTCACTCAAGAAGGTATTGTTTTGGCGGTGAGCGAACAGCTTCAGATTCCTGCATCAGACATTCAGTTAAATGATGATTTGCTCATGCTTGGGCTTGATTCGGTACGACTCATGACATTAGTGGGTAAATGGCAAGCTTACGGCGCACAGGTGAGTTTTGAAGATTTAGCTGAACAACCAACCTTAGAAGTTTGGATTGATAAGCTCGTAGCTTAAATTTAAAGAATAAAAAAATGGCAGATTTAATATCTGCCATTTTTTATTTTAATCTTTAAAAGGAGGTATTATTCTTTTTTATACGGCTGTTAAATCTCAAAGTTCGGCTCAACCATGGTTTGCTCATTGACCACTGAAAACTCGGTAAACTATGAACCACAACAAAGAAGAACACAGTAAATAGCGGTACCAGTAATGTACCAAACACAACACTACCGAATACGCTCATTCCAATTTCATATCTACTCGCAGCGCCTGCACCAGTTGCAAAAATTAAAGGAACTACACCCGCACCAAAGGCAAGAGATGTCATCAAAATCGGACGTAAACGCAGTTTCAAAGCCTCACTTGCTGCATTGATTTTACTTTTTCCTTGTTTGAGTGCTTGAGTCGCAAACTCAACAATGAGAATCGCATTTTTACAAGATAAACCAATACCTGTTAATAGGGCAATTTGAAAGTAAACATCGTTAGGTAACTTAAAAATCCAAGCAAAAATAATAGTGCCTGTAATACCTAAGGGAAGCCCTAATAAAATAATAAAAGGAACTTTCCAGCTTTCATACAAGGCAGCCAAACATAAGAAAATAAACAAAATAGAAATAAGATATAAATAAATTGCTTGGCGGCTAGATTGTTGCTCTTGTAATGAAAGACCGCTCCATGCGACATCTATACCAGATTGTTTACTGACCATATCACTTAACTGTTGCATTGCCTGACCTGAGCTAAAGCCTGGACTTACATTGGCTTCGAGTTGAATGGCAGCTAGTCCCATAAATCGGGTAAGAGCTTCTGGGCCACCTGTCCACTGACTTTGCGCAAAATGGGCCAGAGAAAGCATACCACCCGAGTTATTTCGCACATGCCAATATGCTAAATCTTCGGGTTTAGAACGGAATTCTGCATCGCCTTGCATAATGATTCTCTTAATTCGACCTCGTTCAACAAAATCGCCCACATAGTTTCCACCCCAAGCCGTCGAAAGGGTTGAACGAATTGCTTGTTGGTCAATTCCTAACATTTTGGCTTTATTTTGGTCGAGTTGAATAAATACTTCGGCTTTATCTTCACTCACAAGAGGACTTAGATTTTCAAAGGCCGAATAATTCTGAGATTCTTTTTCTAAAGCTTTATATTGTTTAATTAATTCATCGCGCCCTTGACCATTTACATCTCTAAGCCAAAGCTCTAAAGCATCAGACTGACCTAAACCAGATACACTTGGCGGCATTCCTACCATGACTTTAGCGGGTAAGTTCTTTTGTAAATATGCTTGGGCACGTTCACGAATAGCACTCGCCGTATTAGTTTCTCCTTTACGCTCATTCCAATGTTTAAGCGAAACAAAGGCCATACCCAAATTTGGACCGCTCCCTGAAAAGTTTTGTCCATTCACGACCAGTACGGTATTAATATTTTTGGCTTCATGTTCAAAAAAATAATTATTGACGAGTCTTCCAACTTCTTCCGTCTGGCTCATTGAAGCACTGTTATGCAAACTATAAGGCACAGCCAGCAGTCCTTGATCTTCATTTGGAATAAAGCTTGTAGGCAAACTGCGGTAAATCATAAATAAAATAACCGCTATACCCACAACCAATAGACTGGAAAATACTTTAAATTGAGTTAAGCGAACCGATAAAAAACTAAAAGCTGATCTGACTTTTTCAAGAGCAAGCTCAAGCATTTGTCCCCATTTTGGTTTTTTATGCTGTTTTTTTAATAGAACTGCGCACATTGCTGGCGTAATGGTCATGGCTACAAATAGCGATAACAACATCGCTGCTGCTAATGTAATAGAAAACTGACGGTAAATCATACCGGTCGAACCACTAAAAAAAGCCATTGGAATAAATACCGCGGTTAAGACCAGCGTAATACCCACCAATGCACCGCTAATCTCTTGCATCGACATCAAACAAGCTTCACGTACACTTAGCTGTTGTTCGTGCATGAGACGTTCAACGTTTTCTACGACTACAATCGTGTCATCAACCAATAATCCAATTGCTAAAACCAGTGCAAATAGCGTAAGCGTGTTAATGCTCAACCCAAAGAGATATAACACTACAAATGTTCCACTAATGACGATCGGAACGGTAATGGTTGGAATAAGAGTTGCACGCCAATTTTGCAAAAAGAGATACATGACAATAACGACAAGTACGATTGCTTCAAGCAAAGTGATCATGACCTGCTTAATAGATTCTTCGATAAATGGCGTATTGTCTCGTGGATAAACAACTTTATATCCCGCTGGTAAATGTTGGCTAAGCTGAGCCATTTTTTCTTTAATAAGAGCAGAAGTCTCGATTGCATTGGCATCGGGGCTTAAAGAAATTCCTAAACCTGCCGACGGATAGCCATTAAGTGTATTAATACTTTCGTAATTTTCTGCGCCTAACTCGACTCTCGCGACATCTTTTAAATAAACAAGACTACCGTCAACATTTGCTTTAACCACCACCGATTTAAAGTCATCAATTGTTTTTAAGCGCGAACCTGCTTTTACTTTTGCATAAATATTTTGATCAGAAGCAGAGGGCATTGCACCAATCGAACCAGCAGCAATTTGGGTATTATAATCTTCGAGGGCCTTTTCAATATCACTCGGCACAAGTTGGTAATTTCTAAGCTGATTTGGGTTTAACCAAATGCGCATGGCATAACTTGAACCAAAAACATCAACTTCACCAATCCCTTGTAATTGACTTAAAGGTTGTTCAAAGTGATTCACCATATAATCAGACAAATCAATATTGCTGGTTTTACCAGTTTCATCATATAGCCCCACAATCAGCAGCATATCGCCCGTGGTCTTCCATATGTTTACGCCTTGTCTTTGAACTTCCTCAGGTAAACGGTTTAAGGCACTATTAATTCGGTTTTGTACTTGGAGCTGTGCTTTATCGATATCTGTGCCAATTTTAAAATGAATATCAATGCTGCTCGTTCCGGACGATTCACTATGGGATGTAAAGTACAGCAAATTATCCAGACCCTTTATTTGTTGTTCTAAAATTTGGGTCACACTTTCTTCTACAGTGTCAGCAGCTGCACCACGGTAGTTCGCGACAACAGTGACACCGGGTGGTGCAAGGTTTGGATAGCGTTCGACCGGCATGGCTAAAGTGGCAAAAAAACCAAAAATAAGAATAGTAATTGCAATGACAGAAACAAAGATAGGGTGGTAGATAAAAAATCGAGAGAGCATTGTTATGTCTACTTTAAGATTGTTTTAAATCGGTTTTTAGGCACACGAAAGTGCCATGGTAACGCTTTTTTAAAGCATAAACAATAATGATTATCATTATATAACTAATAATTATTTTTATCTTGAACAGTAAAAGTCATGAGTATATGATGCTCGGCACATCATAAATGATAACAATTATCATATGGTAATTATTATCCAGAATAAGGGCCGAGAAATGACGTTAACTAAAAAGGCGCTGGTGGTCGCCATCTCAACACTGCTTCCGTTTGCAGTTCAAGCAAATACAGATAGTGAACAGCCGAGTAATAATGAATCAGTTCAAAAACTTAAAACGATTGTGGTTTCCGCTGCATTAAAAGAACAAGATGTAGATAAAGCACCTGCATCCATTAGTGTGATCACGAGTGAAGAGATTGAACGTAGTGCGGCGCTCAGTCTTGCTGATGTTTTACAAAAACAAGCTGGGGTTTATAACTACAACAGCGGACAAGATAAAATCGTTATACGGGGAATGCTAAATACATCGGGAAACTACACACTTATCCTACTTAACGGTAAGCGCATGTCATCTAATGGTGCTATGTGGCGAGGTAATGACTTTGACTGGAGTGCAATCCCTTTAAATAGTATTGAACGTGTTGAAGTCATTCGAGGACCAATGTCGTCGCTCTATGGAGCAGATGCCATGGGCGGAGTTATCAATATTATTACCAAGAAAGCCGAAGATGGGCAGCTGCATGGTTCGGTCTTTGGCCAATATAATCGAGCAGACCGCGGAAATGGTAAAGAGCAATTCCGTTACGGATTTAACTTATACGGCGGTTTAACTGACAATCTAAGTTTTACTTTGGCAGGAGATGCCTATAACCGTGATGCATGGTACCGAAATGGCAAACCAGATCCAAATGGGGCTTACTTTGTAGAAAAAGATACTAAAAACGTAAACGGTATATTAAGTTGGAATATTAATGACCAACAAACTTTAGACCTGGATTTGGGTTATAACAACGATAAACGCCCGCTGACCCAAGATGCGGCAACTTCAATTCAAGAATCAGAAATGAAACGAACCAATGTGGGAATTGCTCACCGTGGAAAATGGGGTTGGGGTAAAACAGAAGCTTACATTGGTAAAGAAACAGCTAAAATTTCTGACTACGATAGCGAATATGACGCGCCACAAAACCGTCAATATAAGCAAGAAAATTTAATTGGTCGTGCCTTCGCTAACTTTGATTGGCTGATGAATAACACTACAGCAGGTTTTGATTATAAAGACCAAAAAATTACAGACGTTGTGAGCTATATCGGCACTGGAAAAAACCAGCAGAAGAGTTATGGAGTATTTGTTCAAAACGATACCCATATTAATGATGCACTGACTTTAACTTTAGGCGGCCGTTACGACGACTTTGATGACTTCGATGGTAAATCGACTGGTAAAGCCTATTTGTCTTATGAACTCGCGGAAGGTGTTGTGCTAAAAGGTGGTGTAGGCCAAGCTTATAAAGTTCCGGCTCCTGCACAGTTAGACATCAATTACTCAATGATTTCATGTGGTGGTAGTTGTCACATTCGAGGCAATCCTGACTTAGAGCCAGAAGAAAGCACCAACTATGAAGCATCCTTAATTGTAACCCGTCCAAACTGGAATGCTGGTGTTACCGTTTTCCAAAATGATGTGAAAAACCTGATCGAAGCCATTACATTAAGTGATGGAGACCCGCGTTTAGTGGGTGATTTTAGAAAAATCTGGACTAATGTAAGTCGTGCAGAGCTTAAAGGTGTTGAGCTTACAGGTGGTTATGATTTCACAGATAATTTAGGTGTTAAGGCAAATGCCACTTACCTTGATGCAAAAAATAAAACGACAGGTCAAGATTTAACTGAACGACCAGAATGGCTGGCTAATGGTTCAATTTCTTGGTCACCCGTTGAAGACTTCCGTGTAAATGCAGGGGTAAGCTACGTTGGTAAGCAAATGTACTCCGCAACTAAAGAGTTACCAGCTTATACCACTTATGACGTGACATTTACTTCACCACTTTCACCACGCTTAACATTGGACTATGGTGTAAAAAACCTGACCGATGTTGATCTGGAAGATAAAAATAAAACCTTTAATACCAAACTTTATGGCCGTAATTATTTTGTAAAAGCGACTTATAGTTTCTAAGGTAAAACGAAGGGCAAAGCCTATTCATAGGGGAATAGGCTTTGCTTTTTAATGTAAAAATATCGATAATTTTCAGGTAAGTATAGACAAAATAATTTTAAAAATTTCTATACTTCTCAACATTAAGGCTAATTAATCATGACGGCAACTTCAAAATCATTATTAAATGGACTACCCATAAAAAAATCAAGAATACAGGTTTTTGAAATTTTAAATCAAAATCCGCAAGGCTTAAGCGCTGTGAGTATTTATGCGCAAATTAAAAATGAACATAAAATTACGCTCGGAACAATTTATCGAATCTTATCTGAATTTGAAAATCGTAAGCTCATCAAAAGGGTGTTCTTAGGAAAAAGTAAAAGTATTTATAAGATCAGAAAAGATAAAATGAGCTGTAACTTGATTTGTCTAAAAACCGCAGAAGCAACTAGCTATGAACATGAAAAAGTGAAAGAGCTACTGCATGAGGTCATAGATGTTATTTTTGCGAATACAGGAACCAATATCAGTAGTATTGAACTTAATCTCTATACAGAATAAGAACTACGAATAAAAACCAAAGGACAGCCTAAACTGTCCTTTTTTATTAAATTTACTATTTGATGACTTTAATACGTGTTGTAGCTGGAATAATTAAAGGTGAATTCTTAGCGACATAGCTTTCAAGGGCATCAATATCTTGACCACCACCTACACGGTTTTGACCATCTTTTAATACGGTGAAGTTATCACCTCCATCTGCCAAGAAACTATTTACAGTCACGCGGTATAACTTAGTGTCAACCAATGGTGAACCAGCAACCATGATGTTACTTGCTCTTGGTGAAACAGCCGCATTTGCCGCATATTGATAAGTTAATTCTTTAGACGGCTGTAAAATTCTAGCTGAGTTTGCATTTGCACCTGACCATTGCTGCTCAAGCACATCTCTAATCTGTTTGCCAGTTAAGCTCAAAGTCACAATAGAGTTACCAAAAGGTTGAACTGCAAAAACATCACCAAAGGTAATCTGGTTACTGCTATTGATGAGCAGATCAGCACGTACACCACCTGGATTCATTAAGGTAAAATCAGAGCCTTGGTTACTTGCCTTTAATGCAGCCGCTTGTTGAGCATCGGCAATCATAATACCGAGCGGACTTTCCCCACTTTCGACTTGAGTACGACTTACCACTGCTGTTGCAGTTCCAACCACACGGCTAGAAATGGTGGTCACAGCTTGGCGGTATTTATCTAAAATGGCTTCAATACTTGGGGTTTTATTAAATTTTTGATAGAGGTCTGTAAGGCTTACAGTGGTTGTACCAGACGTATAGGCCTCACTTTGTATAGGAACTTGTTTAGCATCTTTTTCAATCACATCCCCAGTTTTACCATCTAGCTCAACCTTGATGTCAGTAATGAGTGTGCCATACTGTCCAGCCGAAGTAAGTAAGAACGGTTTCGCCGGATTTTTTGTAGAATAGTCACAAATATAAGATTGATGTGTATGGCCTGAAACAACAATATCAACTGCCGGATTAAGCTTATCCAAAATTCCTAAAATCGGGCCGCTTAAACCATCACATGTTTTCTCATTAAATTTAGTACTTGGCGCTGCGCCCTCATGCACAACTACGACAATGGCTTCAATTCCTTGTTTTTGCAACTCAGGAATCAAGGCATTTACCGTATCTGCTTCATCACGGAATTCAACGTCTTTAATACCAGCAGCAGAAACAATACTTGGGGTCGCTTTAAGGGTTAAACCAATAAATGCGACTGGAATTCCACCATAAGTTTTGACTTTATAAGCAGGAAAGATTGTTTTGCTGGCATCACTTTTCATTGCTACGTTGGCAGCAAGGAAATCAAATTTCGCACCACTAAAGTTTTTATTAATTTGGCATGGGGCAGTGCTGGTATATTGCCGACATCCGCCGTTCTTTAAACGGCGTAATTCATCTGTACCACGGTCAAATTCATGGTTACCGACGGCATTAAAGTCAATTTGAATATCATTCATGACTTCAATGGTCGGTTCATCTAAAAATAAAGAAGAGGTTAGAGGAGAAGCGCTAATTAAGTCGCCCGCCGAAACCACAGCATTATTTGGATTTTCTGCTTTAAGTTTTTTAATCGCATCGGCAAAGTAACTCACTCCACCCACAGGAATACGAACAGATTGAGCAGCATCATTTGGATTTGGTGCCTCAACATAACGCTTAGGGGGTTCAAGATTGCCGTGAAAGTCATTAAAAGCTAAAATATTTACAGTTTGATTGCTTCTTTGGGCAGGTGGTGCTGTGTCATTATCATCATCGTCATTACATCCCGCCAATAACGTTACTGCCAGAGAAAGTGTTGTTACTTTAAAAAGTGTTGTTAAATTTTTCATTTTTTTATCATTTGATCAATTAAGACGCATAAAAAATACGCTTTTAGTATGAATGTTTGATGAAACCTTCAATGAGCAAATATGTTCGAAATATTAAAATTTGGACAAAAAACACAATTATCGAACAATATCTTAGCTAGGGGTGGTCTACAAACCCATTTTTTTTATTTAGAATAAATTTTTAATTGCCTTAAAATCTTAATCAAGTGATTCATTTCATAAGATTAATATGAACCGGAGATAATCTATGCAATGGACTAAACCAGCTTTTACTGATTTACGCATTGGTTTTGAAGTTACTATGTACTTCGAAGCACGTTAATCAGTTTCATCCAAATATGTTATAAGCCCTAGTCTTGCTCTAGGGCTTATCTCTTTCTAATAAGATATTAATTTTATGTATATTTATGTTTTAGGTTCAGCTGCTGGAGGCGGGTTCCCGCAGTGGAATTGTAATTGCCCGAATTGTCATGGTGTGCGCACAGGTACAATCCAAGCCAAAGCCCGTACTCAATCATCAATTGCTGTTTCTGAAAATGGGACAGACTGGGTTTTATTAAATGCATCACCTGATATTCGGCAGCAACTTTTCGAATTTAAAGCAGCTCAACCAGCACGTAAATTGCGTGATACAGGAATAACGAGCGTAATTTTAATGGACAGTCAGCTAGACCATACCACTGGGCTCTTAACCTTACGTGAAGGTTGTCCAATGAATGTATGGTGTACAGAAATGGTCCACCAAGATTTAACGAGCGGCTTTCCTGTTTTTAATATGCTCAAACACTGGAATGGCGGTCTTCAATACCATGAGATTAATCCTACGCAAGCCTTTAAAGTTGATGGTTTCGAAAATTTAGAATTTTTACCTTTAATTATTAAAAGTGCTGCACCACCATATTCACCGCATCGACATGACCCACATGACGGTGACAATATTGCTTTAATTATCAAAGATCATAAGACACAAAAACAGTTGTTCTATGCACCGGGTCTTGGAAAAATTGACGATCAAATCATGCAGATTATGCAGAGTTCAGACTGCGTCATGATTGATGGTACGCTTTGGACAGACGATGAAATGCAACAAACAGGGGTTGGAACGAAAACTGGCCGTGAAATGGGGCATTTATATATTAGTGGCGAAGGTGGTTCACTGTCTTATCTAAATCAGCTGAGTACACCTAAAAAAGTGCTGATTCATATTAACAATACCAATCCAATTTTAAATGAAAATTCTAGCCAGTTTGCTGAGCTTAAAGCAAATGGGGTAGAGGTTGCCTATGATGGCATGCAGATTGAACTCTAAGGTGAAACATGACTCAAACACCTGAAGCTTTAACGACCGAGCAATTCAAACAAGCCATTATCGAAAAAGGCCAGTATTATCATATCTATCATCCATTTCACGTGATGATGTATGAAGGTAAAGCCACCCAGCAACAAATTCAGGCTTGGGTTGCAAACCGATATTACTATCAAATTAATATACCGCTTAAAGATGCGGCCATTATGGCAAATTGCCCTGACCAACGAGTCCGTCAAGAATGGATTCAACGCATGATCGATCAAGATGGTGAATATCCTGATGGCGGTGGTCGAGAAGCATGGTTACGATTAGCCGAAGCTGTGGGCTTGAGTCGTGAACAAGTTATTTCTGAAGAACTCGTATTACCTGGTGTCCGTTTTGCAGTAGATGCCTATGTAAATTTCGCACGCCGTGCCTCATGGCGTGAGGCAGCAAGCAGCTCGTTAACTGAACTTTTTGCCCCACAAATTCACCAATCACGTCTTGATTCATGGCCGCAGCACTACCCATGGATTGATGATAAAGGCTATGAATATTTTCGTTCTCGTTTAAGTCAGGCGCGCCGTGATGTTGAACATGGTTTAACAATTACGCTTGATTCATTTACAACTTTTGAGCAACAAGAACGAATGCTTGAAATATTGCAGTTTAAGCTGGATATTTTATGGAGCATTTTAGATGCTTTAACTTTGGCATATGTTCACAATGAAGCACCGTATCACAGTGTGACAAGTAAACGGGTTTGGCACAAAGGACTATTTAAATGAATAAAGAGCAATTTGATTTAAACCTTGTGCCGACATGGCGACAAGGTTACCGTTTTCAGTTCGAGCCAGCTCAAAATGGTTTTGTGATTTTATATCCTGAAGGCATGATTAAGTTAAATGAAAGTGCAGGGGCAATCGGACAATATATTGATGGGCAGCAAAATGTTTCTGCAATTATTGCTCATTTAAAGCAAAAATTTGGTGATATTGCTGAAATTGATCAGGATGTAGTGGATTACATGCTAGTCGCAAAGCAACAACACTGGATTGATTTAGTATGACAGAAGGTGTTGGCCTACCTTTATGGTTATTAGCGGAACTCACGTATCGTTGTCCGCTACAATGCCCATATTGCTCAAATCCATTAGACTACGCTCAGCATAAAAATGAACTGACCACCCAAGAGTGGTTCGATGTTTTTGATCAAGCACGTCAGATGGGTGCTGTTCAACTTGGTTTTTCTGGCGGTGAACCGCTGGTACGTCAGGACTTAGAACAACTCGTTGCACATGCTCATCAACAAGGCTTTTATACCAACTTAATTACCTCGGGTATGGGCCTTACCGAACAACGCATTGCTGATTTAAAGCAAGCGGGTTTAGATCACATTCAAGTGAGCTTCCAAGCGAGTGACCCTGTGGTAAATGATGCCTTAGCAGGTTCAAAGCATGCTTTTGAACAAAAGTATGAAATGTGCCGACTAGTTAAGAAGTATGATTACCCAATGGTGCTTAACTTTGTTATTCATCGACATAACATTGACCAGATAGAACAAATCATTGAACTTTGCCTAGAACTTAATGCAGATACAGTTGAGTTAGCAATTTGTCAGTTTTACGGTTGGGCTTTTTTAAATCGCCAAGGTCTATTACCAACCCAAGAGCAACTGACCCGTGCAGAACGGATTACCAATGAATATCGAGAAAAATTAAAAGCGCAAAATCATCCTTGCAAATTCATTTTTGTAGTACCTGATTATTATGAAGAGCGACCAAAAGCCTGTATGAATGGTTGGGGTAAAATCTTCTTTACAGTTGCTCCAGACGGTATGGCGTTGCCTTGCCACGCAGCACGACAATTGCCGATTTCATTTCCAAACGTCCGCGAACATAAATTGTCAGATATCTGGTACAAATCAACGGGGTTTAATCATTTCCGTGGCGATGCATGGATGCCGGAAGGGTGCCGTAGTTGCCCAGATAAAGATCGTGATTTTGGTGGATGTCGTTGTCAGGCCTATATGCTGACTGGAGATGCGGCTAATGCCGATCCTGTATGTGGAAAATCGCCGTATCATCAAATGATTGAACAAGCACGCGCAGAAAGTCAGTTGGCTGCACCTCTACAACAGTTAGTTTTCCGTAATAGTCGAAACTCTAAGTCCTTAAGCGCCACACAAAATATTCCAGTCCACACGATTACAGACATATAGCAAGTAATAGGAATACTTATGAAGCCTAGCCATATTCCAGTTTTCGATGGGCACAATGATGCTTTAACACGTTTATGGCTAAGTGATCACCCAGATCCTGTACATGCTTTTATTCATGAACGCTTAGCGGGGCATCTTGATCTAAAACGCTGCCAGCAAGCAGGTTTTGTTGGTGGAATGTTTGCAATTTTTTTACCGCCATACAGCTATGTGCAGCAGCATCATCCTAATAAGCTATTTGATCAGAATGCTTCTGATTTTACACAACAGCAAATTGAACAAATTTGCTTGGAACAACTCGATTTAGCTCAGCAACTTGGTCACCGCTCTAAAAATATTAAAATTTGCACATCGGTTCAAAATATTCAGGATTGCTTAGTAGAGCAAAAGCTAGCAATTATGTTGCATATGGAAGGAGCTGAAGCTTTACAAGAAAATCCTGATTTACTCGATATATTTTATGAAAAAGGTCTGCGTAGTATTGGCCCACTGTGGAATAGACCTAGCCGTTTTGGGCATGGTTTAAATGCTAAGTTTCCTCACTCACCCGACACAGGAGCAGGTCTTACTGTCGATGGCAAAGATTTTATAAAACGCTGCGCCAATAAAAAAATGGTGATTGATGTTTCACACATGAATGAGAAAGCTTTTTGGAATACTGTAGATATATTGCAGCAGCCAATTGTAGCAACGCACTCTAATGCACATACTTTATGTCCTCAAGCACGTAATTTAACTGACCCACAGCTCAAAGCAATTCAGGAAAGTAAAGGTATGGTTGGGGTAAACTTCGATGTTGCTTTTTTACGGTCGGATGGGCAACGCAATGCGGATACATCCATAGATGTAATTTTGGAACATCTAGAATATTTAATGAATCATTTAGGCGAAGAACACGTAGGTTTTGGATCGGATTTTGACGGTGCACTTATTGGTACTGAACTTGAAGATGTAACTGGCCTACATCGTTTAATTGAAGGTATGCAACAGCGTGGTTACTCTAAAACGCTAATTGAAAATATATGTATGAATAATTGGATACGGGTACTTCATAGAATTTTTGGTCAATAATGAAATGAATGACTAAACAGAATTAATCTGTAAAATCATTCACTGTTTTTATTGGCCGAAATGACTAAAAAAAATACAAATAGTTTAATTGTCAACCATTCGATATATTCACTACACTTAACCTTACTGAATGTAAGAACATTTGGTATTTCAGGTCTTTTGTGGTTTTCACATCACCCATTTCTTCATGAGAAGTAGAAATGGGTTTTTTCTTATCTTAAGAAAATAAAGTGACATTCATCACAATAATTACCAATTATTAGTTAAATCCCTCAATCCCATCTTGACTAAAAGTTCAGCATTAAATACATTTGTATTGTATTTAAAGATAATAAGATTGCTTAAAGCAATTCATAATACTGCTTAATCCTGAAATACAGTAAAAAGCCTGTTCTTTTTTAGAATAGGCTTTTTGCTTTGTATCAAAATTTATTTTTTCAGAATATTTTACTATGCAATTAACATAAAAAATAAACACCTTACAAAAGCGGAGCAAATGAAAGCCTTTAAATAACAAATTTTGTGCTATTAATTTAAGCTAATTGCTCAAAAGTTACTCCGTTAATCAAAGAGGTGCAAAATGTTGAAATCAATTATAGTGTTGGGAACAGGTATTGCGATTGGCATGTGTATGTACAAGAAAAAGCAAAAGAACAGTAAGAGCTTTAACACAGATAGCGATACTGACACAATGATGAGTAAAGACACTGCTAAAAATAAAGACGATAGTTCGCTTGATAACGCAGTACAAGTTTAGAATTAAATAAAAAAGGGTTCAGTTAATGAACCCTTTATTTTGATTAAAATTAAAAATTTATTAGTAATATTTACTTTTCATAGTTTAACTTAAAAATAATCTTTAAATTAAATAATTACTCAACTATTCATATAATTATTGCGAAAATATGATTAAAACAAAAAAACACTTTCATTATTAAAATTTACATATTGTATCAGTGGAGTCTTTATTATGAGCGATGCGGATAATAAAAAAATGGAGACTAGTATGTCAAAGCGCCATATTTTAAAAGAAGTGAATGCTAAAAGTATGTGTGGAATGGAAATCGTTGTTGAACAAATTTATGAAAATATTTATGAAAAAAACTTTGTCCAAGCTGAACAAGAGCAGAATTGGTTACCACTTTCTAAAATTGTGATTTCGGATAAAGTCATCAATTTAGATCAAGATAATACTTTTGCTCATCCAAGAACAGGTAAAGTTTTTAAAGTCCTTAATTCTTAATCGTTTTTCTGTGAGAACATTTTTAATATTTCTAAGTGATTGAGGTGAAGTATAAATATGTTTCGCCTCAATACACTTACCTAAGAACAAAAATTATTTTTAAAATAAGTATTCTTCAACAATGCTTGCTTTTGTGACATCCTTTAACGCTTTAATGAAGGAAAATTGCATTTCATGACTCGTGATTAACTAGAAAATAGGTTAATTTGTTTATAAGACTTTCAAGTAACTACTGATTTTTTATGATAATTGAGATAGAAACACATCCACTTGAACCATTTTTACCTGAAAATGCTCGTTTACTCATGTTAGGCAGTTTTCCACCACCACGTAATAAATGGAAGATGGACTTTTACTATCCAAATTTCCAAAATGACATGTGGCGTATTTTCGGTCTGATCTTTTTCCAAGACAAAACTTACTTTTTAAGTGAAAGCCAAAAAAATTTTAATGAAGAACGTATTCGAAACTTCTTGATTGAAACTGGTATTGCAATCTTTGATACGGCTTACCAAATTAAAAGGTTGAAGGGGAACGCTGCAGATAAATTTCTTGAAATCGTAACGCCCACAGATCTTGCTGTTTTGCTTCAGCAGATTCCTTTATGTCAGACCATTATGACCACTGGCGATAAAGCGACTGATACCTTAATCTCTGTTTTACCCGAACACACTGAAAAACCTCTTATAGGAATGTCTACCTCGACTTACTTTGCGGGACGTAACATTAATTTATACCGTCTACCATCATCTTCTAGAGCCTATCCATTGGCACTAGAAAAGAAAGCAGAGGCTTATCGAAAATTCTTTAAAGAAATTGGGATTTTATAATTAAAGCTAAAACGCTTTTACATCATCCATTCAATTGGTAAATATGAAACTGCTTTAACCATGGTGCGTTGAAAAAGACTCGTATCTGGGTCTTTGTCATATTCAATAATTTTTCCATCCGACTGATAATCTAACCAAACGATCTTTCCTTCATTATTTAACTTAAGCTGGTAAGCGACTTGTGGTAAATGTTGATCAAGCATGACTGAAACTTGAGCTTGTAGTTGACTCGATTCAATAACAAGACCAACCTCAGTATTTAAATAAGTTGAACGTGGATCAAAATTAAATGAACCAATAAAAACTTTACCGTCTACGTCAAAAAATTTGGCATGTAAGCTCGATTTATTTTTACCTTTTGCAGGGATTACACTTCCAGTCACTACTTCATACCATGTCCTGCGTCTGCGTTCTAAAAATGGCTTGAACTCAAATAGCTCTACACCGCTTTTAAGCATCTCAATTCGATATTGACTATAAAAAGCATGCACAATCGCTACGTCATTTGCCGCAAAAGAGTTGGTTAAAACCCTAACTTTAACTCCTTGTACTTTTAGCTGTTTTAAATAATAAGTTCCTTGCTGAGTCGGCACAAAATAAGCAGAAGCTAATTCGATATGTTGTTTTGGTTCTCCCATAATCTCTATGACTTGCCCATAGAGCATCTCTTCCTTAGAGGCTAACCCTAAGATTTTTTTAGGTGAATCTGCAACAAAATATGCTTTTGACCATTGAATTGGATAATTTTGTAGAAGCTCTTTTAAATAAGTTTGTGCATCGGAAAGCTTATCTTCAGTTTGAGTATGGTTTTCACTTTCATGAAGTAGATCATGATAGTACTGTCTGAGTGATTGCAAGTGGTGGACAGCACATGTTCCTATGAGCTCGGTAGCATTTTGACTTAAATCACTTTGCCAAAAATCATTAAATACGTCTTGAGCATGCTGTACAGTATGTCCATAAAATAAAATATCTAGATCTGTAAATTGAAACTTACTACTTGCATCAAAATATTCACTGCTGATATTTCTACCGCCTGTTACAGCAATCATATCATCTGCAATAATTAACTTATTATGCATGCGATGGTTTACTTTTTTGAACCGAAAAATATAGTCCAAAATTCTTAAATATCTAAATTTATATGGGTTAAATAATCGAATTTCAAAGTTAGGGTGGTGCAGAAGACTCCGGAGAATGCCATCAAGCTTTATTCCGTTTTGATCATCGATGAGTAAACGGATTTTTACACCACGATCTGCCGCCGTTAGCAACTCATGCAGCATTAAGTTTCCAACAAAATCATTGGTCCAAATATAGTATTGTAAATCGATCTTTTCTTTTGCATTTCTAATGAGGTACATACGAGAAGCGATACTGATAAAGGCATCATCTAATGCGACAAAAGCAGTTAAACCTTGTTTAGTTTTTTCCGTAGCTTGCTCATCATTCAACCAATTAAAGCTATTCGTCACTGTATCATTCTCATCAGGGTCGTATGTACCGTTATACGAAGGTGTATTTGTAAAGCCCCAAGCATTTAATGCCATACGGCTATATTGCTGATACAATTGATTAATCATGTAAGCTTTTAAGTCGCATCCAAGATAAACCCATCACAGCATTTTTATATTCAATTTATATGTCAAAATTCATATTAAACGTTATAAATACACTCTGCCAAGTCTCAACTCTAGCAATTTCTTATATTTATAGGTAATTCTAAGAAAACATATCTATTTAAAAATATAAAGTTAAATTTAACCCTTTTTAAGCCTAATGCTATATTCAATATTATTTTAAAAAGGATACTCGAGATGAGCCATGTGGGTTCTTGTCTATGCAATGAAGTCAAATTTTCTATACGCAATGAAATAAACACGGTTTATCATTGCCACTGTAGTCTCTGCCGTAAACAAACCGGAACGGGATCAAACGCAGCAACTTTAGTAAGTAAGAATAGATTTGAATGGTTATCAGGTTTAGAACTTGTCCGCACCTATAAAAAAGAAACCGGCTTCACTTCTTCATTTTGCAGCAAATGCGGATCGCCAGTACCAAACTTAGTGGGCAGTACCGACTTTATGTGGATTCCATTAGGGTTGTTAGATCAAGATATTGTTGTGCTAAAGAAACTTAATTTTTGTATGGTTTCAAAAACCAATTGGGCAAACACAATAGCGGCTGATGAATCCTATAACCAACTTCCCACTTTAAATGAACTAAAAATACTTTTTGATTAAAGTAAATTCCTATCCAAAAATGAGACTTAGTTTGCATTAAATTTATTTTTTTCGGATGGTTATGCTTGCAAGTTTCACAAAAACACATTAATTACAATTGGCAGCACAACAATTACATTAGAAAACATGATATCTATCATACTTCCTTAAAAGGCTGAGTGAGTAGCTTAACAATAAAAGGGAGAAAATAGAGATGCCACAATATTTAATCATCGCTGAGAATGTATATAAAAAGATTGAGGACAAAAATTTATTTTCAGAAAGCTCGGCAGAAAACTTAAATCAACTAGTGGGTGCAATTCGTAATGAAATTAAAGGCACCAAATTTAAACTTAAATACAATTTTATCGATTTTGAGGAATGCCTAACTAAGCCTTTAGAGGAGTGTGCCATAAAGTTAGACATGAGCCTTATGCCGAAATATAAAAATAAAGATGAATATATACTTTGGCTCGCAGGTTTTATTGAAAGAATTACAACAGGAGGAGAGACAAAGCTTCCACCAATCTCAAAATTTATACCTCCTGACTTTAAATTTAATTATGACGAACTATCCAAAGTATCAACTTCTACTTCGACTCGAGATGATGGAGAGATGATTATCAATTATTTCAAATCAGATGATTTTACTAAAATTATAAAAGAAGAAAAATAAGTACATAAAAAATATAGAAGTGATCGTCCACTACACTTCTATATGTCGCTGTAAATTCAGCAACCGCCTACTGGGGCGGTTTTTTAATTTTGCTTGTCTTATTGCTAAAAAATATATTGTTATATCTTTTCACAAAAGTTTGCATAACGCACAGAAACAGACTCATTGGCCTAAAAACAGATACATCCTTCAATGTTAGTTTTAAATTTACTTAACTATCTTTTGGAGATAAGTATGTTTAAAGCTATGTTTTTCTTTGGCGCTGGTGCTGTTTTCGGTTATTGCTGTAAACACAAGGAGGATAAAGCTAAAGAGGAAAATTCATCAAAATAAGCTAAGTACATTGATAAAGAACTTACTGCTGAGTCGGTTTTTTATAAGGAGGTGTCTATGCTCCACAATCTTAGACAAATTTTCTGTATTCATGTCTGGGAATATGAATTTGATATTACTCATAATGAAATTAGAGAATGCAGGAAATGTGGAAAAATTCATAAAATGAAAATTTTCCAAAAACTTACTTAAGATTTTAAAAAGTATTTTTTAGTCTTAAGTAAATATTAAAAATTAAATAGGCTTAATAGATTAAATATATTGAGCCTATTTAATATAAATTTAAAATCCGAGTATTTTAGTCAATATTAAAATCCTACTAATTTAATCAGAATAAAAAAACAAACTAAATCACATTATTAAAATCCTACTAATTTAATCAGAATAAAAAAACAAACTAAATCACATTTTAAAACAATAAATAGTTATACTAGGCACAACTTGTGAATTAAAATTAAAAAACTAGAAACAATTTAATAAAAATTAAAAACTTATTTTTATAACTTTGAACTTATACTTATAAATAATTAATAAGGAGGTAGAAATGCCAAAATATTTACTTTTAGCAGAAAAAATTAATAAAAATATTAAAAATAAATATTCAAACCATCATCTAAAGAACTTAAACAATCTTATTCTAGAAATCAAAAAAGCTATTGCAGGTACAGAATTAAAATTTTTATATAACTTTGTGAATTTTGAAGGCACTGTAATTAGTGTTAAAAATGAATTACCCATTAGATTAGACATGAGCTTGATTCCAAGACATAAAAGTGAAGATGAGTTTATTTTATGGTTGGCAGATTTCATTGATCGTATCACTATAGATACAAGCAAGGGCATTAATGGATAATGTATTTAAGGTTCTTGTCTAAGTGCTGAATTCATATCATGCCGAACTCTGCTGATATTTTCATAAATGACTTTACGCATTCTATTTACTGCACCTAATGGTCTATGTTCTGGTAAGGCGTGCCACGGCGTAAAAGATAGATTTTCACAAAACTTATTTTGTTCAGCTGTATCAAAGTCTTGCTTTGGGATATGGATAGTTGCCACTTGATAAAAAGGAGCTAATTTCTCATCCCACTCTGTCATTGAATCTTCTACTAACATTTGGCTTGAGGTCCGTGGCTGAATAAGAAATTCCATACAAGCATCTGTACTTTGCAAAGTGTTCTTTAAAGCTTCTCTTAAATAATTATGGCTAGGATTTTTAGGTAGATTGTTTGGTGGCATTGAACAGGTACGAACTGAATATTTAACTGCTTTTCGATCATTACCCAGCCCTAGCTGATAGGGAACCATAGACCAATATCGTGCATATAATGGGTTTGCGATTTGCGAATTACGTGCTCCGAGTGCATTCATGGTTCCTTTAAAACCTAGGGCAATCGGAATATGAAGTTTTCTGATCATATTATGGCTATTCACATCATTCATAAAAGAAAGATATCGTTTAGCATCATTGGCAAAGAAAACCGGATGATTAATCATAATAAAATCTTGTGTGGTTGCTTGCTTTTCACTTTCTAAAATTTTTTGTCCAGATACACCCAATATTTTTATTGCGATACCACGTGCGTCTTTATTAATGTCCGCATTAGAGGCGTCATTTGAGGCATTTGAAAAGCGAATCCAGGCTTGATAAGTTCGCTCTGGAATAAACATCCCTTTGGCCAATTGAGTGGGTATATCTTTTGAGACATGGAATTCAGCTCGCACACATCCATGCGCTTTAGGATGTGCATCACGTAAAGCATTTCCAGCCCTATATTGTTCACGGATCGACTTTTCAATCACTTGGGCTATATTGTGGGCGATGAGTTCCTCATTCGGTTGTAACTTTTCTCCTAAAATCGGATCGATCTCTGGATAAGCAATATTCTCTGAAGAGGGCTTCACTGATAAGGGTGTCTGAGAGTGTAAAGTTTCACTGCAACCTGTTAATACAAATACAAGAGGAGTAAATACATACAAAACCTTAAAGTTTATAGGCTGTATAAAATTTGCCATTTATTATCTCCTCGTTACAAAAAATATTTTAGATAATATTAAGTTTTCTTATTTAAGACCATTTTGAACTTTATAAAAAATAATCACTGTAAATAAATTAAACTTCATTGTTACTTATCTGAACAATGCAATAAAAATTATTATTTAAGATAAAACCTCTTAATGCATTAAGAGAATGTAGACATGATAACTAATCGACAAAATGTGCAAAATAATTCTAATTCATCACCTCATCCAATCACTCAAAATACACTTATTGATCGGTTTAGTCCTATTTACTGGAGAATAGACGGTCCACAAACTATTTCTTTTGCCATTACAAATTATGGGAATGGATTTGAGGCATCTTTTAGATCACGTATGGCAAATGACTTGGTAGGAATTAGTTGGGATTCTTCTGATACTAAAGACCATAAATTTTTAGCGTATGAAACCAAGTATAGCTATGCCGGGGTGGTTTGGGATTTCGATATTGAACTATCGGCTTCTATGCCAGTGCTAAATAATCCAAGTTTAACGCCGACTTTAACGGTGTACTATAAAGATAATGGTGTAGATAAAATTGCATATATTGTTCTATTTAATTACGCAAATAACCCTTCATCGCGAACAGCACATATCCGTATTAACTGGGACACAGTAAAAGCAGGTTTTTCTGCTACAGATAGCTTTCCGGTAACCAATATTCAGCGAATTTCATTTTCGGGATTTACCAGTGACTACAATAGCCAATCCGCCACTCCTTTAAGCCAGCCAAAAGATGGCTACATTCGTGTGACCAATTCAGTTGTGACTGGAACAAGTGCAAAGTTAAATTTGAGTCGTGTAGTTGTCCCTCAGCACAATTATGGCATCTGTACAAGTTATGATGACCACTATGATTTAAACCCCCAGCGTCTGGTCAACAATATGGTGGCTTTGGGATATAAAGGTTTGGTGAACCATTATTGTGGAATGTCGCATTATCCTGAAATGACTTGGAAAACTGACATTAATAAATGGCAAATTCCAGATACGATGGTGACAGGCGAGGCGGTCGTTAACTCATGTACCCGTACATGGCATGAGAAATATGCTCAGGCTTTACATAACGCCAATATGCAACCCATCTTTGGGGTTAGCTTTGAAATGTATTCCTTGGGAGCCAATGAATATTGGGCACAGCGTGACTGGAATAATAACTTAGGTCGGACAGGTTATGAGCCACCTAGCTATTTCTTTAGTTTAAGCCATCAAAATGCTTTGGCATATCTACATAAAGTCTTTATTGAATTTGCTGATGCAATGGTTGCAGGGGGATGTGATGTAAACATGCAGATCGGTGAACCTTGGTGGTGGTATAACACGGGTACAAATCTACCTTGTGTATATGACTATCCAACTAAACTGGCATTTAATGCAGATACAGGTTTATATGCACCAGATCTAGGTACTATTTACGAAGCAATGAATAAAACAGGAACGCCGTATGATGAGTTTAAAACATGGCTTAGAAATAAATTAGGACAAACCTGTCAAAATATTCGTACCATTATCAAAGCAAAATATTCTAGTGCCAAAGTTAGCCCACTTATTTTCTTTCCTTCTATTCAATCTCCAATTCAGACATTAGCCACCTATATTAACTATCCAAGCCAACACTATTCATATCCTAATTTTGATTACATGATGACAGAAGCTTATGACTGGTTATTAGAAGCTCGCCTAGACTTGGCACATCAAGCAGTTTCTCAAATACCTATACAAGGGCTAGGCTATCCTGCCAATAAAGTTATTTATTTATCTGGATTTGTTCCTGATGAATCTATTGCTTATATCTATGGGTTCGACAAAAACAAACCTTATCGGACGCCAATTTGGCAGAGGATTTTTGGCGATATGAAAAATAACGTATCTCTTGGCCTAATGAAGCAGTTTATCTGGGCCTATCCACAAGTTATGTTTGATTCAATTACAGTTGACACTACTCAGGCTCCAAATGGCTTCTTTGTTGAAAATACGTTGTATTCGCCAATTAGCGATAACACACCATATCCACCAGATATTTACCTCTAAGTAAACATAAACCATTTATAAGATAATTAATTTGATATGAAACCTCTTCAAGTAAGAGGTTTTCTTCTTTTTTTAATGTAGGCTTGCTTAGAGGTACTTGACTGGCTATGCTGTGATGGATTGTCATGAAAGCCAATTTTAATTTAAGCAAAATTAAGCTCTTGTATTACTGTTACATAATCTATTTTGCTCGACTATAAATACCGAATGATTTAAAGGAAACCCAAAGATGAAATCTCGTGCAGCTGTCGCCTTTGCCCCAGGAAAACCTTTAGAAATTGTTGAAGTTGATGTTGCACCACCTCAAGCGGGTGAAGTTTTAATAAAAATTACCCATACAGGGGTATGTCATACCGATGCTTTTACATTATCTGGCGATGACCCAGAAGGTGTTTTTCCTGCAATTTTAGGTCATGAAGGCGCAGGTGTTGTAGTTGAAGTGGGTGAGGGCGTAACAAGCGTTCAACCAGGTGATCACGTGATTCCACTTTATACAGCTGAATGTAAAGAATGCTTATTCTGTAAATCCGGAAAAACTAACTTATGTGTTGCGGTACGTGCTACTCAAGGTAAAGGTGTAATGCCGGATGGAACCACACGTTTTTCTTATAATGGTGAGCCGATTTACCATTACATGGGTTGTTCAACCTTTAGTGAATATACAGTAGTTGCAGAAGTATCTTTAGCAAAAATCAATCCTGAAGCGAATCACGAACAAGTTTGTTTACTTGGATGTGGTGTAACGACCGGTATTGGCGCCGTGCATAACACAGCAAAAGTACAAGAAGGTGATTCGGTTGCCGTATTTGGTTTAGGCGGTATTGGTTTAGCTGTTGTACAAGGTGCGCGTCAAGCGAAAGCAGGACGCATTATTGTCGTAGATACAAACCCAGATAAGTTTGAACTTGCTAAGCAGTTTGGTGCTACAGATTTCTTAAATCCTAAAGATTACGATAAACCAATTCAACAAGTTATTGTAGAAATGACAGGCTGGGGCGTAGATCATTCATTTGAATGTATTGGTAACGTCAATGTTATGCGCTCGGCTTTAGAGTGTGCACATCGCGGTTGGGGACAATCAGTCATTATTGGTGTTGCTGGTGCAGGCCAAGAAATTTCGACTCGTCCATTCCAGCTAGTTACAGGTCGTAAGTGGTTAGGTACTGCGTTTGGTGGGGTAAAAGGGCGTTCACAACTTCCTAAAATGGTCGAAGATGCTATGAAAGGTGAAATTCAACTTGAGCCTTTTGTAACGCATACCATGCCTCTACAAGACATTAATACCGCTTTTGATTTAATGCATGAAGGCAAATCAATTCGCACTGTTATTCATTTCTAAATGAAATAAAAAAGGGCTGTGATTCAGCCCTTTTTTACAACTTATGGTTTTATATCTTAAATGGCATTACCGCACATGTCAGTTGTACCCTGAGGATAGCTAAATTGTAGCGCATTACGATCAGTAATGAGTTCATTAGACAACTCTTGTCCAAATAATTGTTCAGCATCTATTGATATACCACTTGAAACCGAAAAACGTATATTCTCTAGTGGAGCAGGCAAAGTAGATTTATATCCTTGATCAACTCCATTTATAATAAAGCCAACTTGCTTAGTGTTCTGATTAATATAAATACCTAATCTTTGATATCCATTTGAATTATTTGTCATGTTTTGACCTTTATAATATGGATTGTCAGGGCCGCTATTATCACTAATTCGGTAAGCTACAGAATAGCTTAATCTAGCAGGATTTTCACCAAAATCTGGATCATACCCCCCCATATCAAACCAAAAGCTGGATCTAACGGTATAACCATTATTTGTTACCCCCCTAAATCCAATGCCAGAGGAGTAGTAAGTAGAATTACCAAGTGATGAATTCCCAAGGGCTGATGTTGGAAGCTTAAGCTCCATTTCAAATGCAACAATACCTGTATGAGGTAATATGAAATCTCCAATGTCATTAGCCAAATTAAGACCAACTTTACTTAGAGCTACATAATTCAAATCGCCATATTCACTTTCTGACCTAGGCTCCACTTTAAAACCAAATTTTTGCCCATTTATGAATGGAAATACATCCCTAGGAAAATATTCAGGGTGTTCATTATTCCAAAGATCATAATCTTCTTGAGTCGCATCAAAATTGTATTGGCAGACTGGCGCAGAAGAATTAAGGGAGGTAGTTTGAGCCAAGAGGGTTTGAGACGCTAATTTTTCATTCTTTACAGATGATGAAATGTTTTTAGATTCTACTTTTTGATTAGATTCGCTACGCGGTGCTGTATTGGTATTATCAGAAGATACCTCATACATTGCCCAACATAATGTCACTGCGCTAACAGCAACTATACCTATTTTTTTCATAAATTTTCCTATCGAGTTAAGTAGTAAATTTTTAGAAAGTATTGATAAATTAAAATTTATTATTAATTTTTAAGCATTTGAAATTATTAGGTTTAAAAACTATTGAATATGATTAATCATATTCAATAGTTACAGTAGCCATAGCACGGACCTTACCAGGCGTAACATTTGCTGCAGTTTGATAGTAACGCGCTGTTAAAGGAACATCATATTGAATGGTTTGATTTGATTTCACAGTTCCCAGTTCTAGTTTATTACCTAGACCAATAACTTGATTCTTATTTTGATAATTCCATAAAAGTTGAACCCCAACACCATTTGCTTTAGTTGCATTTGGTTCAAGATTTTTTAAAACTTGGGTATTAGTGCCGTCTTGTTGATAATCAAAACTCAAGCTAATGAGGTTTTTCTCTTCATAACCTGTTGGGTTAATACCACCATTACAAAGAATATTTAGTTCGAAGGATTGGTCTCCTTGAGTTGAACCGACACCTTTAAATCCAGCTTTTGTAACTGTTGGTAGCTGTACCTGTTTATTAATAGCACCACGCCATTCACAAGAAGAGGAGGCAATAGTAATTGCATTAGCATTAACCGTACTGGTTAAAAAAGGTCGATCACTTCGGTTTCCGGCATAATAACTACTATAAACACCAGGGACTAAAGTTCCAGATCCAGTATTTTCAGCTGTTTTTACAATTTCTACAACAAAATAGCCTTCCGCAAGACGAAAGTTGGTTGATGGGACACGACGAGTATAAGGGTAATAACCAGAGAAATTTCCAGCATTAAATGCTTCTCGATAGAGTCGGATACCTATCCCTGGAATATTAGTTGAATAGATACTATCACCAAGTATGCTAAGTGGATAACTTTGTAATAACTTTGCCGTCAACATGTCCGAGGAGCTACATGTATATGTAGTATAAGGATCTGGTCTGATCTCAAAAAGTGATTTAACTAAAACTTTACCTACAGGGTCACTCGGTCGAACTACAACTCGTCCAACTTGCATTGCAACATCAATTGTTCTGAAACCTAGACTAGTCGTACATGCTGCTTTGGCCCCTGTATTAATACAAAAACCTAATACAACTAAAGCACCACTATTTAAGAGTAATTTTTTCATTTGCAGACAGCCTCAGTCATTACCATGCTTTGTTGCTTATTTTGCAACTGATTACTGATGTTGTACTCAACCGAACAACGTTCATTACTTTCATCCCCCCATTTCACATAGAGACGGTCTTGAGCAAGTGGGGTACGTAAGTAAATCATACTACCTTGTGCAACAATACCTACAGCTTCATCTTTTTGGTTAAAGACTTGAGCTGCAAATGGCAAACTGTTGCCATCAGCAGTTTTACTATTAATGTAGACTGCATAACCAGTTTTAGTCGCAAAATCCACTTTAGCAATTGCGCCAGCAAAAGGGGCAATACGTTGACTAGTTTCTTCAAGCTCTACTTGGCTAGACATTTCTTGTGGGTCAAGAGTAATGTCATTAAGGCGATAAGGCGTTACATACGAATAACCGCATAACCAGCCTTATTCACGCTTAAACCAACGGTATTATTAACTTTTGCTCCAGCTGCATCAGGTGCATGCACAAGTACCATGGTTTGGCCTTGCTCAGGTCCAAATAAAATACCATCTGAATGTGCAACCACACTACCACTTAAGCTAACCATTGCTTGTTGGTAAGAGTCAGCAATACTATAAGAACCACCAACAGTTGCATAGTTAGTACGGTAACGGCCATTTGCGTTAAATGATGGATTTGCATAGTCTTGATGCGACACAGAGGCGCCGTAACTAAAGCGATCACCCACCATTCCGCTGGCACCAACAGTACGGCTATCTTCAGAAGCTGTCACGTTAACGTTAACTGAATTTTTCTTAAAGTTAATCGGGAATGAAAGCGTCATTAAATATTCAGTATCATGTGACGCATCATTTGAACCATACTCAACCTTACGGTTAATTGCAGATAAACCATAAGTTAAACCATGGTAGTTATTGCTATAACCAATTTGGTACTGTTTAGTACTTTCGCTACGATTCCAATAATCAACCCATGAGCCAACCACATAGAAATTACCCCAACCTTCAGGAAGGCCTTGGTTTAAGGTAATTTGGAATTCACTGCGCTGATGGCCAGCAGCAGCATAGGTATTTACGCCTTTTTCTTCTAAATCGCGAATAAGCAGTGCATCACGTAATTTATAGAAGTTTTCTGTTGAGTAACGATAAGCTGCTAGTGTTAAGTTGGTGTTAGTTGGAGTAATTAACTTACTATAACTTAAACGGAAACTTTGCCCAGATTGTGAAGACTGTTTTTCAAAGTCAGCTTCTGAATGGGTAACATCTAACGCAACAGCGCCAATTGGTGTAGCAAAAGCAGCACCCAATAATACAGCAGCATAATTTTCTGTAGCTTGTATGCCCGTATAGCCTGTTAGGTAGTTGTTAATACCTTGTTGGTATTTACCTTGAATTACCCAAGGGTTAAGGTTGATATCCTGATCTCGGAACTGACCTACAGTTAAAGAATAACGGTTTACGCCTGGACGGAGCATCTGTACAACTGAAGCATATGGAACCGAAAATTTTTGTACTTGGCCATTTGCTTCAATAATAGAAACTTCAATTTCCCCACCGAAACCAGTAGGGTAAAGGTCATTAATCTCAAAGTTACCTGGTGCAACAGTTGTTTGATAGATAAGTTGGCCTTGTTGACGAACTTCAACCTTTGCATTGGTTTTTGCATTACCACGAATACGAGGGGCGTAGCCCAACATACTATTTGGTAGCATGCGGTCATCACTTGAGAAATCAATACCGCGATAACCGATAGAATCAAATACTTCGCCGTTGGTAAAACTATCACCCAGCGTTAAAACACCACGGTACTTAGGGAAGGCTCTTTGTAAGTATGTACTTGTTTCTTGATAGTCTGATTTAGATTGATTTTCAGCAGGTGTATCTTGCCACTGCCACTGGCCATTATGACGTAATTGCCAACCAGCAATATTTAAACCAGCTGTAACACCCATAAATGCGTTTGTTGTTTCGCTTCGGTCACCAGACTGATTAAATGTTTTATAGGCACTACCACTATAAGATAGAAAACCAGCATTAATACCACGATCCCATACACTTGGGTCAACATAGCCTTGCGCATTTTTTTGCAAAGCGACTTGCGGAATAGAAATATCTACACGTAAACGAGAGGTATCAAATTCATAAAATGCATTTTCAACCCACTCTTCAATTTTATAACAACTATTATTTTCTTTTTGAAGGGTAGTGTGCTTAGACAAAACGTCTTGTTTAACGCCGTACTCAAGCAAGTTCATTCCTGTAAAACAGGTTTCTGCATTTTTATTAGGGTCTAATGCTTTAAAGACCATACGACGTTTACCAAACCATTGACCATTTACATATACGTCAACGTTGTATTCGCCAGGTAAAACAGGGTTACCATATTTAAAACGAGAAATGTCAACTTTTTGGGCATCTCCAATTAAAAAAGCAGAATCAAATTCAGCCTCTACTGGAGCACTCGTAGTTGTTTCTTCAGCATGCACGAATACAGGCATTGTCATTGTGACAACACCAGAAGCCAAGTAGTAACAAATATGGCGTTTTAATAATTTATAAGATTCTTGCCTTTTTTTTGGCATAGCTAAGTCCGCCTACACATATAGGTGCTTAAATTTATTAAAAAGATAAATCTGATTACTGAAGTTTTATCGGATGCTCAACGCGACCACCGTAGTCATTGACGTTAATAAAACTCATATCTTGAAGGTTGCCATTCTTAAGCTGAACTGACGCTTCAGAAAAAGGCTTAATCATTAGCCCCTGAGGTAATAAATCAACTTTTTTATCACCTGCCTTTTGGTAAACAGAAGTCATAGTGATATGAAAAGGGGTAGGATTCTTTACCGTTAAGCTTTGACCAGATTTAACCCATTGAAGCTTATCTGTTGCTAAATTCGCATCTTCTTTAATCGATGAAGGACGATAGAAGAATTTAATTCGTGAACGAATTGCAAGCTGTAAGAAATTATCAGGTGTCGTATCTTCACTTTTTGAAGTAGGTCTTGGTGGAATATCCAAAATATTCAACCACAAAACCGTTTCTTGCTTCTGATTTAATTGAGACGCATTTGGCAAAGCGGTAATACGAAGAGTCTGACTTTTCGTTGCTTCAACACGAGAAATTGGAGGAGCAATCATAAAAGGAACTTTTGATTGGTCCGGTGTACTCTTTGGGTCACCTTCATCAATCCAAGCTTGGACAAGTGCTGGCTTTGAACCGTTATTGCTAACTTGTAGCGTAACTTCGCGAGCATCCGATGGATAGATTACACGGGTGCCATGAATTACAATTTCTGCTTGAGTAGCAGGTGCGACTACTGTCGAAGCAAATGCCAAACCTAACAAAAAATTATAACTGTTCAATTTCATTTTTCGAGTTCTCAACCAAGAAAGATTCAGGAAAGTGTTACACAAAACAGGGTTTCCATGCGGACACAGAAACCCCGCTATCAATTAATTATTGATAGATAATTGTGTATTGAACAGAAGTAGTTACTTTACCAGCAGTAGAAGCGCCAGTTGCATAGTATTCAGCATAGTAGTTAAGGTCAGCACTTGCGCCTTCAGCTACGTCAACCCATTGAGAGTTAGCTTGAGCACCGTTTGCACCCGCAGCAAGTACTGGGATGAAGTTGTTGTTGCTACCTAAAAGTTGAACGTTAACGTTTTTAGCACCAGTAGCGTCTTGGTTAAGTAAACGACCAGTATTAAAGTCAACAGTTGCGCCTGGTTCGAAGTAAGTAGCTACTTTACCTTGTGAACAGTTAGCTAAGTTGATTTGGAAAGGAGTACGACCAGCAACATCCCCAGCAACAGCTAAAGTTTGTTTAGAAACAGTTGGAAGAGTAACTGTGAAGTCTTTACCAGCAGGGGTAACGATGTCACAAGTTTTGTCTGTAACTAAACCATTAATTGTAATTGTACCATCAGCAGCTTGAGCATTCGCAATCCCTACAACCGAAAGAGCAGCGATCAAAGCAAGTTTTTTCATAGTGTTTTCTCAAAAGTCTGGATAAAAGTTTAATTCCTTACTTTTCCAGTGTTTGACATCTTGAAAAGTATGTAACAATGCTAAACACATTTCAAACAAAATGCAAACTAGATCACATTATTTTTTTATATTAATAATTTAGTCACAATATATTTTTAGAGTTAAAAAGCTACTAAAAACAGTTTATCTAGCTGTTTATAAATAATTTTTTTGTTTCATAAAAAAAGAAGCTAAAGAGATTTGCAGGTTACATAAAAACATGATGTAAATAGACAAAAAATTAAACCATTTATGTGAAAAATGAGCTTAAATTCTTAGAATACAATTATATAGAATAAATTGTGTATATGTATACAGAAAAAATATACAAATGGGCATTTTTTGATGAAAAAAGAGCAATTTGCCAATTAATCCATCAAAATTCGTGATGAACTCGTCAAATTGCTCTTTTGATTTAAACTTATGATTGAAATAAGCCCAAATACTTTAGTTATAGGTTAGTGATAATTGATAAGCACAACTTTGTGATTGGAACCTATGCTTTCAATGCTAGTATCCATTTTCTCAGTATGTTGAGCTAATTTAAAAAGACTATCTTTATTTAGATATTCACTATCAAGTTTAATATTTAAATTATTTACCTCTGTACATTCTATCTCACTATGTTCTCTTGAACACGTATCTTCAACAATATTTCCTCTTATCATTATTGTGTTATTTGCATAACAAAATAATGGGGAAGTGGAAAGCACCATCATAACTAGAAGTTTAAAAATATTATTTTTCATTTTATATGCCTATTTATAAAATAGTTTATATCTATTTGATACAATATTTTTTCTTTAAAAACAATTATTAATTTGAAGCCAATAAGAATTTATCAATTTTCACGTGATATAAATCACATTAATTATTTTAAATGATGGAATAGTTAAAATTTTTAAAATTATATTTGCAAATAAAAGATAAATCTCCTCTAAAAACCCAAAAAACCACATAAGCAATTGATATTAATTAAATTATTAAAAACACTAGAATAAAAATAGTTGAAATATAATATTGTAAAATAATTAATTGATATGTAATTTATATTTATTCACTTGCATGGTTTTTAAAATATACCCAATACACTTAAAGTGTGACTCATATCACTATTATTTAAATAAATATAAAATACATTAATATTCTTAATTTAACAGGATAAAAAATTACGAACAAAGTAGCTTTTGTTTTTATCTCAAGTATTAGGGTATATAGAAATAGTAAAATAAAATTTCATCATTTTAAGTAGGCTTGAACTATTTTTAAAAATTCAAACAATCCAAAAACTTTCAAATTAAATTGTGCTTCAGAAGCCCAAGCTGGAGAACAGCTGTAGAATATCCAAAACCGAGAGAAATCATTTTTTATTTAAATTTTTATAATTACTATTTGGATTAAGAAATTTTACTTTAGAGCTACAGAGCTACAGAGCTACAGAGCTACAGAGCTACAGAGCTACAGAGCTACAGAGCTACAGAGCTACAGAGCTACAAGGATATTTTTAAAGGAAAACTAAGCCAAGGGAAAGACTATATTATTGAATTATATAATTGTTCGTATAATGTATATTATGTTAAATAAAAGATTTGGAAACCTACCATATATAAGGCTTCACTCTCTATGTTGCTGCTACGCTGTTTTATTCTTTACTGCACTGAATTCTGAGCTTACTCACAACTACATCTGTTGCTCAAGCAACTTACTAAGTCGTAGCACTCTTAACAACTTAAATTGGCTGAAGAACCCTATTTCTAATCTTAGCCAGAGTAATTCTCTAGACAGCTTCCTGTGAGTTGTAATTACACTTTTATATTTACCCTAGTGAACTGCATATCACCTTTACGAGCTGTATTTTGTGGCTACTACTTGGCTGCTATATAGATTTCTTTTTCTAAATCACCTTTTAAAAATTTATATCTGGAAAATGGTATTTGGGGCTAAAACCAGAAAAACTTTTGGCCTGCCTAAGCTCTTGGTTAATATTTTAATTGCAATGTATCCTATTGAAATTTAATTAAAAATTATTTTAAAGAGCTATACATATTTAAAAAAACTTATATAATTTATGTGTACAGCTATTCTTTAGATTTCTATCACAACAACATATAACACTTCAAATACTCATACCAACTGCATTAAAAAATATTCAAGCAATCTCTCCCGCTCATCTGGTTTGTTTGGGTCTAAAAGCTGAACCATTGCTCCATCAATCACAAACAAAAACATGTGTGCATCTTGTTTTAAGGCATTTTCATTAGTTCTTAGCAGCAAACTATAAATTTCTTTAATCAACCAGTTTCGATAATCAATTACGACCTGATATGATTCTCGATGTGTTTTCGCAATCTCAAATATGGCTTTAAACAACAAATGGTAAAGCCCATCTAAGTCTGCATGCAGAAAGTAAATCTTGCGAAGCTTTTCAACAAACGATAAGTCTTCCTGAACATAAATAATCGAAATAACTTCCTGTTTAAGACCATCTTTCTGAAAAGTCAGACACATTTTAATAAGACGTTCTTTTGAGTGAAAATAGTTATAAAACGTGGCTTTTGGGATTTTTGCCGACTCTATAATTCGGTCTACGCCAACATTATGAAAGCCAAAGTTATTAAAAAGATAGCGTGAGGTATGTAATACACTAAAAGCACGTAGTGGAAGATCTGAATGTGGCATAGTTTTACCGTTATAAAAAAATTATTGTTGTATATAAATGAGATATAAAAAACCGCTGCCTTTTTGGGAGAGAAAAAAAAGACATAGCAAAGCCATAAAGACTGTGCCTAGCACATCTCAAGTTTTAATTGTTGATGGAAATTTTAAGTAATAACGAGCTAAAGCCTGAAAAAGCCTTACGGCAATCAAGCTGCTTTAAAATGATTTTAAATTGTGTCGATATATATTTTGACAGTGACTGCCAATAAATGATGAATGTGCAAAGCCAACTCCTTATATATGGAGTTCTGCCAAAACATTATAAATTATGGTGGCAGAACGAAAGAGGGTTGACAGACTAGCATGAACTTAAACTAGCACACCCGAAGGTGTCCCTCTCCCGTCCTACCGCTACGGGAGGGAACGAGTGGTTCACCACACAAGGTTATTCCTCAGAAGGAATAACTCTGATGCGGAAGTTCATGAGCAGTCTGTCAAAACTGCCTGGCAATGTGGCCAGCAGGCAAATGGTAATTCCCAACCTTCTTGCAGTCAAGCACACAAAATGACATTTGTTTTAAAATAGATCATTAAAAAGTAAGGATAAATAATTAAAATTTATTGTGAAAGTGAGATATATAAAAATGCATACTAGCTGGGAATTATTTAATTAATTATTGGTTTAAGTTGCATGAGGTATTTTAAATAAATATTCTCTAAAGTAATACTGAATACTCCTTATAAAAAATCCGTTTATTAACACAATAAACGGATTTTTTAATCAATACGGTTATTTCTATTAAAAATCACCTTCTCTCACTGAAGATGGATGCCTATTTAAAGCGATTACTTCAATTTTCATGTAAGGATAAAGTGGTAAGCCTTGCAATAAGTTATGCAGCTCTTCATTACTTTCAACATCAAAAATGCTAATGTTTGCGTACTGCCCTGTTATTCTCCATAAATGGCGACACTTACCTTGTCTTTGAATTTCTTGTGAATAAGCACGTTCTCTTGCTTTGATATCTTCAATTTCCTGCTCAGATAAATGGCTAGGTAAAATCACATCTTTTCGTACGTAAATAGCATTAGTTCTTTCCCTTTAAATAACACGTTCAATAATCAATGCAATGCCTTGGCCCACACCAATACACATTGAACACAAGGCGTAACGACCACCTGTCTCTTCAAGCTGGTTTAAGGCTGTGGTCACGAGGCGTGCACCTGAAGCACCAAGTGGGTGGCCCAATGCAATTGCACCACCGTTTGGATTTACTTTATTGCTATCGTCTGGTAAACCTAAATCACGGGTCACTGCCAAAGCCTGTGCAGCAAAGGCTTCATTCAGTTCAATTACATCCATCTGATCTAAAGTCAGGTTGGCTTGTTTAAGTAGTTTTTTAATGGCTGGTGCCGGAGCAAAACCCATAATGCGCGGTTCTACACCCACCGCTGTTGAAGCAATGATCTTGGCACGTGGTTTGAGGTTATAAGCTTGAACAGCTTCATCAGAAGCAATCAGTAGAGCTGCTGCACCATCATTAATGCCTGAAGCATTACCTGCAGTGACGGTGCCGTCTGCTTTGACAACCGGTTTAAGTTTGCTTAAAGCTTCAAGTGTGGTTGATGCACGTGGGTGTTCATCCGTATCAATCACCACAGCATCACCCTTACGCTGAGGGATTTCAACTACCACGATTTCGTTAGAAAAAAAGCCTTTGGCTTGCGCGCTTGCGGTGCGTTGTTGGCTCACTAAGGCAAACTGGTCCTGATCTGCACGATTGACGTTAAACTGTTCAGCCACGTTTTCGGCAGTCTGGGGCATGGTGTCTACACCATACAATTCTTTAAGTTTAGGGTTAATGAAACGCCAGCCCATGGTGGTGTCTTCGATCTTCTGGCTACGACCAAAAGCACTGTCTGACTTACCCATTACATAAGGTGCACGGCTCATGCTTTCCACACCACCTGCAATCACCAAGTTCGCTTCACCTGCCTTAATGGCACGGGCAGCAATGGCAATGGCATCGAGTGAAGAACCACACAAACGATTAATAGTCGTTGCAGGCACCTGATACGGTAAACCTGCAAGGAGAGCTGACATACGGCCAACGTTACGGTTATCTTCACCGGCTTGGTTGGCACAGCCGTAGATCACATCATCGACCTGTTCCCAATCTACATTTGGGTTACGCTGCATGAGGGCTTTAATCGGCACAGCGCCAAGGTCATCGGCACGGACAGGTGCAAGGCCACCGGCATAACGGCCGAATGGGGTACGGATGGCATCGATGATATAAGCGTTTTTCATTCTAACTTTCGTCCTTTACTTCAGGCTTTTTAGCCGTTCTCCGTAAGTATTTCGCGGTGGCGACATGGATGTCGCCTCGTTGCTCAGCACAACAAGGAGGTTGTGTCTGAGTAACAAAGGTTTTTGGTTACTTTTTTAAAAAAGTGACACGAATTAGCTCGTGGCATCTGGCTTAAACAGATAAGACTCCGTTGTGATGATTTATAAATTTTCATATCAACGAATAACATCACGGCTGTAATTTACTGTGATATTCATAGATCTGTTGTATAAGCGTTACCTTACTTTTGAG
>NZ_JAQNDD010000003.1:0-417749 GCF_028367635.1 Acinetobacter sp. P1(2023) | reverse complement strand
AGAGACTCGAACTCTTACACCTTGCGGCGCTGGAACCTAAATCCAGTGCGTCTACCAATTTCGCCACGCCCCCGATGGCTGTGTATATTAGCGATAAGATCTAACAGTGACAAGTGTTTTTTTTCTAAAAAAAACTAACCGTGTAAATTGTATACAGATACTAGATCAATGATTTTTATCAATTTGAATCTGCTTTAAGCAATTTATTGCTTCACTGGCATTTGAAAACCGATTTTGCTGCTGTTTTTAATAAACCTGTGAGCAATGGATAAAAATTGAGAAACTGCGGAGGCAATTGAATGCTTAATTTTTGGCAATGTAATATTGCCCACTCACGATAACTGGTTGCTTCTAAGCGAGTTTGGGTTAACCATTCATATAAAACGATACCCAATGCATATAAATCGCTTTGTATGCTCTTATACCCTCCTCGAAATAGTTCAGGAGCCATATAACGAGGTGTTGCATCCATGATTGATTCTTGACTTGAGATAGGCCTTGTTTTCTCAAAATCAATCAAATAAGGCTTTTGCTGAAACTCTCTAAAATGTTCTGTCTTAACATCCCCATGAATCCAGCCAAATTCATGCAGTTCAGCAAGCTTATTTATTGCGAACCAAATCTTTCGATATACATCAGTAAAAACAGTTTCATGATTTAATGAATCAAACCACACATCACTATCAGGTAAAATCAGAACTTTACCTAAAGACTGGCCTAACTGGGGAATTAAACTGACTTCAATCAGTTTGTAAGGTAAAAGCCATGTTGAGTTCTTAAGGTTAATTTCTTTGTAAAATAATTGCTCATGCAAAAAATCTTGCTCACTTTGAGCATGGGTTTCAGGCAAATGATATTTTAACCAGTAATTCTTAGTGTCTATGGTACATGTCCATAAACACCGCCCTAACACTGCACTTGCTGGCTTGGTCACACATATTAAGTTTTCTATTGGGGAAGCAAAATCATGCTTCAGCATAATAGGACTCAGGCTGTTGTTTCTTTTCTTCAAAACGCAAAACCTCTAAACAATGCTGAATTGTTTTACCAATACGAGCATGCGTCTCAATTGAAGAAATTTTTGGCCAAGTCGCGCGTTCTCCTTCCCTTTGCAAACGTTTAAACAAATGTGGACGCGGATTTTGCAAAGTATAGGTATAGTGACTTAGGCTATATTTAGCAATGATATTTACATCACCATAATAACGTTGTCCCATCACGCCATATCCATGATCTAACAATCTTCTAACTGGAGATATAGAACCAAGTCGTTGGCGTGTAAAATCCATAACGCCCATTGATAGCACTTTACCTTGGCGTCTTAGAATTCTTTCAGGCCAACTTAGTACGTCTTTACGAAAGCGATCCGCATCATTTTGCATAAATGGAACAATATGGGGATTAACCTGACTCGCAATCGTGTAGTTTAAATTGTAAAGCCGAGCCATTCGTTCTTGAGGGAAATCGCTTCTTACACTTCCATCCACCCACTTTGTATTTGCCATATAAGGTGTATGCTCACCATCATAACGCTTACTAGTTAAACGTACCGGTGGGAATAAAATTGGCACAGCACATGAAGCTAATACCGCACTCCACACCAAAACGTTCGGTGTCATAATGGCGTTCATAATCCGCGGGTTTTCTGTTGCATCATACGGCGCTACAGCAACATTAATATTCAAACCTGATTTTTTAAAGGCCTCTTCAAAAGTAAGATCACCTAAATTTTCAATAAGAAATTTTTTCAAATAGTGAACATCGGCAATCCCACCATTGCCTTTAATAAGTTCACGGAATTTTCTGAAATGAAACGCATCACTAAAGAATTGTTCGCCATTTAATAAGTTTTGAACATCTTCACTAGCAGACGTTCCCAGCATACCTGTCATAATTGCTCCAGCACTTGAGCCAGAGAGTACTTTAGGCATCAAGTCTTGTTCAATTAGAGCTTTACATACCCCTGTATGAAACAGACCTAAAGTCGCCCCACCCGAGAACATAAGTGCGGGCTGTCCGTATGCCTTTTCACAGTTTTCAAAAAACTCAATTTTTTCTTTTCTTTGAAAGGTGATGCATTCACTTGAAGCAATGTAAGCCAAGCTTTGGCTTACCTCATCAATATAGTCTTCAATTAACTTTTTTGTTCCCACATGCGTTGCAGCAAAAAGCATGGGGTGACCAATATTTGCAATATCATAGGTTAGACCTTCTTTGAGTAAATAGATGAGGTCTAGGGTTCGATGTTGCTGACGATATCTTTTGAGTAAGGTATACCGATAAGAAATGAGCTCGGCATCGAAGTAAGGTGAACTATTATCAAATTTCCACTCTTGTACCCCTGTTTCTTCATCTAGCTTTAGGGCAAAAGACTTCCATTCTTCATAAGATTCAGCCATGTCTAATTGACGTTGTAATTTTTTGATACGGTAAGCCTGATGTGGATTCATATCACTTCGTAATTTTTCAAACATAATTCGTCCTCATCTTCTCAGATGATTTTACTGAATAGACATGACAACACTATGCTCGGTCTGAACATTTCAATCAATTGCAAAACCGATAAAGTGTATAGGCAATAAGTTTTTTGTCAGCCTGTTAATTTCGGTGTTAGTATCCTAGTAAATTACTGTTTAACATGATTGATTAACCATGGCTACCATTGATTTACCAGAGAATTTAGTTCAAACATTATCACTTGTATTAAATCAGCTACAGCAGGTCTTACCTGAACCTCGAGAAGAGACAGATTTTACTGCACCTGCCTTTAGATGGGAAAATCAGCAACTTAAAGCCATCTACACACCGAAAAATATTTATCTTGATGACTTAAAGGGCATTGAGCGTCAAAAAGAAAAAATCATCCAAAATACTTTGCAATTTTTAAATGGCCTACCGGCCAATGATGTGCTTTTAACGGGTTCGCGTGGTACAGGAAAATCTTCTATCGTTCGTGCTTTATTAACTGAGTATGCCCCTCAAGGATTACGTTTAATCGAAATTGAACGTGATGATTTAGCAGACTTACCTAAAATTCAAAAACTCATTCAAAATCGACCTGAAAAATACATCGTCTATTGTGATGACTTAGCTTTTAACGCTGAAGATGAAAATTATCGTAGTTTAAAAAGTGTATTGGATGGTTCATTACAATCTGGTTCAACAAATTTTATTATTTATGCAACCAGTAACCGTCGCCACTTGTTACCAGAATTCATGCATGAAAATACACCTGTAACCAAGGTTGATGTTCCGCAATATACTGAGTTACACCCACAAGAAGCGATTGAAGAAAAGATCTCTTTATCAGATCGGTTTGGTTTGTGGTTATCTTTTTATCCTATGGATCAAAATTTATACTTAGAAATCGTAGAACATTATCTTGATAAAGCGAACATGCCTTTTAATGACGAAGTTCGTGCTGAAAGTTTACGTTGGTGCCAGATGCGTGGTCAGCGTTCTGGTCGAGCTGCTTATCAGTTTTCTAAGCATTGGATTGGTTTAAATGCGTTAAAAGAGCTAACCAGTCCTTCCAAATAAAATAAAACGGCTATTTCAATAAGAATAGCCGTTTGTTTTTAAGTATTAAGAATTTACTGGAATAGATAACTCGGTCATTGGCCAACGCGGTGTAGTCGTGACAGCTAAACCATCATGTTGGCCGGCTTTTAAACGCTGATAACCTGCAAAAGCAATCATTGCCCCATTATCAGTACATAAAGCAGGTTCGGCATAATAAACTTGCGCTTTAATTTTCGCCAAGGAAGTTTCTAATTGCTCACGTAGTCTTAAATTTGCACTGACTCCACCGGCAATAACTAAACGTTTAAGTCCAGTTTGCTTTAAAGCTTTTACTGATTTTTTTACCAAGGTATCTACAATTGCTTCTTGGAAGGAAGCAGCAATGTCCGCGTCTCTATTTTCACCATTCAATTTTTTCAATTGAACAGAAACGGCTGTTTTTAAACCACTAAAAGAAAAATCTAGACCTTGATGAAGCATAGGTCGTGGAAATTCAAACGCTAATGGATCACCAGATAATGCAAGTTTTGCGATATTTGGCCCACCTGGATATGGTAGGCTCATCATTTTTGCAACTTTATCAAAAGCTTCACCTGCAGCATCATCAATAGACTCACCCAATAACTCATATTGACCAATAGCATGGGCTGCCATCAATTGTGTATGCCCACCTGAAACCAACAATGCCACAAATGGAAATTCGGGTGGTTGACTTGAAAGTAATGGTGCCAACATATGCCCTTCCATATGGTGTACACCAATAGCAGGCTTATTTAAAGAAAAAGCTAAAGTTCGTCCAAATAAGGCGCCTGTCATTAATGCTCCCATTAAGCCAGGACCACGCGTATACGCGACTGCATCAATCTCTTGTTTTTTTACACCACTTTGCTCAAGCAATTGATTCATTAAAGGAATTAATTTACGAACATGGTCACGAGAAGCAAGTTCAGGTACTACCCCACCATATTCGGCATGAAGTTTAATCTGGCTATAAAGAACCTGTCCCCGTAAGCCGAGTTCGCTATCATAAAGTGCCAACCCTGTTTCATCACAAGAAGTTTCCAAGCCTAAAACAATCATCAAAACTGCCTTTTATATGAGTCAAAATATTGCAATCGCTATTATAGACTTGTGATATGAGTTGTAAATGAGTAAAATACTGACCTTCACTTGTGATCCGGCGCAATGGTGTGCCTGATCTTATCCATAATCTAGAGGATTTTACATGCCACAAGTTAAGTTGAAAGAAGGCGAACCAGTTGACGTAGCTATCCGTCGTTTCAAACGTTCATGCGAAAAAGCTGGTGTTTTAGCTGACGTTCGTAAACGCGAATTCTACGAAAAACCAACTCAAGAACGTAAGCGCAAAAAAGCTGCAGCAGTTAAACGCTACCAAAAGAAATTGGCTCGCGAATCTGTACGTACTACTCGCCTTTACTAATTAATTTGTGATTGACTGCTGAATTATGACTACTTTAAAAAACCAAATTACTGATGCATTAAAAACTTCTATGCGTGCCAAAGATATGGCAACAGTGACGGTTTTGCGTAGTCTACAAGCGGCAATTAAGCAAATCGAAGTCGATGAGCGCAAAGAGCTTGACGACGCTCAGGTTCTTGCGGTCATTGAAAAGCAAATTAAACAACGTAAAGAATCGATCAAAGCCTTTGAAGGTGCTGGTCGTAATGATTTAGCTAGTAAAGAACAAGCCGAAGCTGAGATTATCTCTCAGTTTCTACCAGAAGCTATGACTGAGGAAGAGCTTGATTCTCTCATTGAGCAAACGATTTCTGCTCAAGAAGCAACTAGCATGAAAGATATGGGTAAGGTGATGAATTCTCTACGTCCGATCATAGCCGGGCGTGCCGATCCTGCTCAAGTTTCAGCAAAAATTAAAGCTAAATTAGCTTAATCTCCCTCTTTTCTTATTCTTTCTTAAATTAGATTTTCATTTACTTGGAAGTTTAAATATATCTACGTCTGCGAAAATTATAAGGTCAAACTACAGATCTAAATTTTCATTCGTCGTTCATCTTGCATTTGTTTGAGTCGACTGTCTATTCTAGCTGACATTGCTTGATTGTCTTTTGCTAATCGTTGAGCATGCAACATTGATTTAATTGCATTTTCTTCACTACCTGACCAATACTCTGCTTCAGCCCGATAGCGTAAAACATTAACCGCTCTTAAAGGTGCATTCTTATCCAAATTAGCGGCTTGCTGTAAAAATTGCCAGCCTTGTATATCTCTCGGATTCTTATTAACAAATCTTTGAACCAAGGTTTGGACTTGCGCAAATTTACCTTGACGTAGCAACACTTCAGCCAATTTATAACTAAAAGCTTTATTTTCAGGCATCGTCATTTGTGTAGCAGCAATCGTGGTATAAGCTTGATCTAATTTGTTTTGACCCAAATAAATATCTGTCTGCAATAATGCCACTAGAGGCTTTCCACTAGATTTCGCTTGATCTAAAGTAGACTGGGCTTGAGCATAATCACCTTGTCTTGTATAAAATGCTGCTAAAGCAATCAGACCAGCAATATTCTTTTGAGCGGCCAAACTTTGTAGTTGGTTTTCAGTTGCCTGATTTGCAACCACCATGGTGTACCATTTTAGAATCTCAAAATCAGCATCATATATACGGTTTTTAACTCTCGGCATCTGGTTTGCACGAAGGCGAGCTTCACTCATACGCTCGGTCGTTAATGGATGAGTCAACCAGAAGTCTGGTAAAAAACTCACTCGACTTGTAGCCCTATGCATGGTTTCAAAGTAATCTGCCATACTTTGTGGGTTATAACCTGCCGCATACATATATTGCATGCCGATACGGTCTGCTTCACGCTCTTGATTTCGACTATATGTTAATTGCTTGTCCATGAGTGCAGCTTGCGTTCCAAGCATCACTGCTGCACCCGCATCACCACCACCCTGTGCAGCTATAGCCACACCCGCCAAAAGTCCTGCTAGACTTAATAAAGTTTGACCCTTAAAGGCTTCTTCAGAGCGACTAAAATGTCTTTGTGATACATGGGCAATTTCGTGCGCCATCACCCCAGCAATTTCATCAATATTACGAGCTGAAGCAATAAGCCCTGTATTGAGTGCAAATAATCCACCCGGCACAGCAAAAGCATTAATTTGGGGATCTTTGATAACAACCAAACCAATGGGCTGTCCAAGCTGAGTTTCGCTTAAGATACTCGAAAATACCTGAAAAAATTGGTCTTCTAACCAGACATCTTGAATGACTGGCATTTGTTTGTGAACTTCTCGGAAAACTTTTTCACCAATAAATTTTTCTTTTTGTTGATCAAGCAAACCGATCCCACTTCCAATATTTGGAATTTCCACCTGATTTGTAGATGGTTGAGGGTCAAAAGGCTGCGCGTACGAAGCATTTGTTATAAAAGCCGTACTTAAAATAATTGGCAGAAATCTCAAAAGTTTTTCTCTATTAAAATTAAACCATCAAAAAAGTCTACTGATATAAAACATAAAAAATTATGTTCAATCAATAGACTTTTACTATATCACTCGAGATAGTTTAGTTTTGCAATGAAGTGTTATTCATCATTTATGCAAAATTTGGATTTACCAAATATCTAGGAGTTTTATCTTCTAAGGCTTCAACTAGATTTTTATAAGCAAGATTTGCCATTTTTTTACGGGTCTCTGCAGTAGCCGACCCTACGTGAGGCAAAGTAACAACATTAGGCAATTTAAAAAGCGCTGAATCTTGTAAAGGTTCTTTTTCGTATACATCTAAACCGGCTGCAAAGATTTCCTCACTTTGTAAGGCCTCAATCAAAGCTTGCTCATCAACCACTGAACCACGTGCAATATTAATAAAAATAGCGTGCTTTTGCATAAGCTCAAATTGAGCTTTGCCCATTAAGGCTTTTGATTCATTATTTAAGTCAACAGCGGTTACTACAAAATCAGACTGTTGCAGTAATTCATCCAAACCAAGATATTGTGCTTTTAAAGGCTCAGCCAATTCAGGCTTTTCACGGCGATTATGGTAAACAATATTCATGTTAAATCCATAAAAACCCCGGCGTGCAATTGCAGCACCAATATTACCAAGTCCTATAATTCCTAGTGTCTTTCCAAAAACATCCAAACCGAACTGCTGAGGCCCTACTGTTCTTTTCCATTCACCTTGTTTAGTCCAATGATCAAGAAAAGGAACTTTTCTAGCAGCACTTAGTAATAATGTAAAAGCAAGATCAGCAGTTGTTTCAGTTAAAACGTGAGGTGTGTTTGATAACCAGATTTTTCTTTGATTTAAATAAGCCACATCATAATTGTCATAACCTACCGTTACAGATGAAATAATTTTTAGTTTTTGAGCAGGCGCAAGATTACTTTCATTAAGAAGTCTCCCAGCACCAATCATTCCATCGGCATCTACAACTTGCTGGCGTATTTGCTCATTAATATCACCCAATTTTGGGTTAAGAACCACAACCTGATAATCCTGTTGTAATCGAGACAAAATTTCTTCATCAATTTGGCTAAAAACTACAACTTTTTTCATGTAAATCCCTACTACTCGTTGTTATCTTGCATCAATTGCCATAATCTTTTTTTAAGGAGCGGTTTCTCCAACATCTCTTTTAAACTTGCCAAGTGAATAATATTGGCATGTTGAATATAAGAACATTCACCCAAACACAAAATTTTCTTATCTGCTGCAACAGCATCTAAAAATCCTTGAATATATGAACCTACACCGCGTTGGTCTTGATAACTAGCCAAAGGGAACGGCCATTTCAATTCAGTATATTGCCCTATTTTTGCTTTTTGAATGTTACTCCAAAGCTGCTTTTCTTCATCAGCTAAATTGGTAACATCTAAAAAAATGACACACTTTTCAAGTGCAAATGCTTGCATCTCAAATGAAGCAATCGTAATCGTTGGAACGTGTACCTCATTACGAGGTGGCACAACAGGCGGAACTTCTGCTGGAATTGGGGCCACAATTTCAGGTTCAACTTTGGGAATTTCGTTGACTTGTGGTTTTATGGGTTGTTCAAGAACTAGATTATTCTTAGAAGGCAGTATAATCGGCTCCACTTCTGGAGCAGTGTGATCTCGCCAGAGGCTTTGAGCATTATTTTTTTGGCACGCCTGTGTCTTAGGAACCCATACGTCAATCCCTAAAGTCGCCAATATATTTCTTTGCTGCCCAATCATTTGTAAATCAATACCTCTACTCTATCTACATTCTAACGGGCTTGAGTTTTTTTTTCAGTGTTTTATTTCATTCAATTATTTTTATAATCGTATATGTCTTTTAAATAATCATCACACTATTTCTTTTTTGCATTTGATCGACAATTTCTTCTGTCTCAAAACCAAAACGCCAATAAAGCAATTCAAGGACATCTAACTCATCTTGCGTGATAATACGATCGCTCCACAGACACATTTCTGCAATTGCTAGAATACTTAGACGGTCACGCAATAATAAACCAGCAATATCATTTAAAATTTCAGCCAGATCTAATGGCTCATCTGAAATTTCATCATAGATGTACATTTCATCTGGGTTAAGTAGTGAACGCAAAATACGCTCACGTACTTCTAACTGATTTGGGCTATTAATTTGCTGAACATGAAGCAATGCATCAATCAAACGAACAATTTGAGGTTTTACTTCTTCAAATGCAGTGGGCAAATGTAACGGCATCAAATTCAATTCATATTTAACCCGCTCTAGCAAAAGTGCATCTAATAGACCAATCTCACCATCTTCCTGAATAATCAGAGCCAGTTTTGTCAAAAATTGACGCGCAATACTTGCAGGTATATGACCGATATTTTTACATGCATCGTGAAATATCTGAATATGAATACGCCCATCCAGATTTAGTAGCGCATCTATAATGGCATGACTAACTGGCGCGTCTTTTGGAATGAATTCTCGATATTGGCGAATCATCAAAATAGCGACCATTACCTCGCGTGAGCCAGTAGCAGTTTGTAGTGCCCGCTGAATTAATTCAGGACGCTTCTTATTTCGACGTACGTCGCTACTCAGAGGTTTAATAGCATCATTTAATGCAAAACTAATCGGTGACAGTCTTAACAAAGGTAGAGGCTGCGGAGATGACCAAGGAATATAAATTTCTTTCTCAGATTCTTCCAAGAAATGAAATAAGCTAAACAATGGACGATTACGAAGTTTCTTTAAATTTTCTAATTGCAGATCTTGTAGTAAAGTCGGATTTAACTCATAAATACGTTCACGAATACTCGGATGAATATTCATCCAGCTTTGTGGGCTCAGTGAGTTAGCAAAACACATGTGTGCGATTGATTCAGAGTAAGCACTATGAATTTGCGAACCAGAGTGGTGAACATAAATACGCAACAAGGTTTGGGTGTTCGCATTATTTTTTAATAGTCGTACTGTTTTTTGATCATTACGGAATGTACGTCCACTCAAAGTCAAATATTTAATAAAACGAGTAATCAGCACGCCTAAGCTTCCGGCTAACCAAATTACCCCACCTACGGCAACAAAAACTGTTTCAAACTTATGTTTATAACCCGGGCTATAGCGCTTAAAACCTTGTTTGGCTAATTTACTGCCCCACTGACTAAAAGTTGTTAAACCACTATATAAAATCTTTAATTTCGTATTTTCAACAGCCTCACCCGATAAAATCTGATTAAACTCATGGCCTAATAAACCATATAACTCAAGCTTATCCAAATTTTGTAAAGCACCCCAGGTCAGAATAATGACAATATCTTTAGGATGAAAACCTGCCGTAAGTGCATTTACACCCACTTCATCAGGTAAAACATATACGGTCGGTACTTTTAAGGAAAAAGTTTGCGCCAAGTGTTCTGTAATTTTTAATGCGGCGAGTTCTTCGGGGGTACTTTCCTCTTTCACTAAACGACGTGCTTTAAGTTGTTTTGCTAAAGAGTGCCCACCTTTACGCAGAATATAAAGTTCGGTAACTACTGACCAAACCATAATAAAAAGTAATAGCGCGACGAAATAAGGACTTAAAGTATGCCACCAGATTGGTTGGCTATAATCAAAAAAATGGACAAGTAAACCTAAAATTAAATTTAAAATAAAAATAGTCAGCAACACGGCAACCAAACACATAGTGATGGACCATGCCATATTTTTATTTTCGATTAGATAGTGGCTTACTTCTTTCAATGTAAATATTCCCAATTACATTGTTAGGTTTCATCATAAAAGAAAAAAGCGGGAAATACCCGCTTTTTCGGCTATTTCTATTCTTCTTTAATGCCAGTTAAATCTACAGAAGCAGCATCGACATTCACATCAATATAACCATCTTTTTTCTTTTTCGCAGAATCATTACGCTTCTGCTCCAAATTGTTTAAATAGTTAACGTCAATATCGCCAGTTACATAGATTCCATCAAATACCGAGCAGTCAAACTCTGTTAAATCAGGCACTTTGCTAGTACGTACAGCATTTTTCAAATCTTCCAATTCTTGGAAAACTAAGCGATCAGCACCAATAATTTCTTGGATCTCTTCAACACTACGCTCTGAAGCAATAAGTTCAGCTTTCGCAGGCATATCAATACCATAAACGTTTGGATACATCACTTTTGGTGCTGCTGAAGCAAAGTATACTTTTTTTGCACCAGAATCACGTGCCATTTGAATAATCTCATTACACGTTGTGCCACGCACAATAGAGTCATCAACCAACAGAACGTTTTTCCCTTTAAACTCTAACTCAACAGGGTTTAATTTCTGACGTACAGATTTTTTACGTTGCTGTTGTCCCGGCATAATAAAGGTACGGCCGATATAACGGTTTTTCATAAAACCTTCACGGAACTTCACACCCAGAATATTTGCAAGTTCTAAAGCTGAAGTACGGCTCGTATCTGGAATTGGGATAACCACATCAATATCATGGTCCTCACCCCAGTCACGTAAAATTTTATGAGCGAGCTTTTCACCCATTTTTAAACGGGCTTTATAAACCGAAATTCCGTCAATAATGGCATCAGGACGAGCAAAATAAACATATTCAAAAATACATGGACGGTATTTTGGATTAGCCGCACATTGTTTAGAGAATAATTGACCATTTGCATCGATAAAAATTGCTTCACCCGGTTCAATATCACGCTCAATTTTAAAACCAAGAGCAGTAATAGCAACTGATTCAGAAGCAATAATGTATTCCATCTCACCCTGTTCAGTTACACGTGAACCATAAATAAGTGGACGAATACCGTTTGGATCACGGAAACCTACTAAACCATGACCAGTGATCATCGCCACGACACCATACGCGCCCTGACAACGCTCATGCACACGAGAAACCGTATGGAAAATATCATCAGCTGTAGGATTTAAAGTACCTTTCTTTTGTAATTCATGTGCGAATACATTTAAAAGAACTTCTGAGTCAGAATCAGTATTCATATGACGTAAATCTGTTTTAAACAGGTCATCATGAATTTCTTCTGCATTGGTTAAATTACCATTATGTGCAAGTGTAATACCGTAAGGTGAGTTCACATAAAATGGCTGTGCTTCAGCACTACTCGCAGAACCAGCAGTTGGGTAACGTACATGGCCAATACCATAATTACCAAGTAATGCTCTCATATGACGAGTATGAAAGACATCACGTACCATACCGTTATCCTTACGCAGGAAAAGACGGCCTTCATGGCAGGTTACTATTCCAGCTGCATCTTGCCCACGATGTTGCAACATCGTTAAAGCATCAAACAACATTTGGTTCACTGGCGATTTACCGGCTATACCAACAACTCCACACATAGCAACCTCGCAGACAAGCTAGGAATTAATAAAAAGGATTCTTTGTCGAATGGTCAGATCGGCTTTCTAAATCTTCCGATTTGTCCATTGGTTTTGAAGGAGCGCCTGATGCACTACCTCCAGATGTTATTTGATGAAATGCCTCACTTGCTGCATCTTTAGATAACTCTGTAGCTAAAGGGGCATATGGCAATAAATACTGTATAAGCTTGGATTGCTTCCAGTGTGGTGAACTCTCAACCCAAGGCCCTACACCCTGCATTGTAATTAGTACAACCAACAAACCCTTTAAAGAACCAAAAGCACCACCTACTAAACGATTTAATGGCCCCAATTTCAGACTTTTCAAGAGGCCATTTAAAAATGCAGAGACGATCCATGTTAAAACAATGATCAAAAGTGCTATAAATGCAAAAGCTGCAATTTTTTGAACCACTGGATCATGACTTAAACCCGACATAGACGGCGCAAGAAGGACAGCATATTTTGCACCCATAATTAATGCAATGACCCATCCTACCAAGTTCGCAAAGGCTTTGATAAATCCTTGTCGCAAACCGTTTAGCCCCCCAATGAGCAAAAGTATCAGAATAATGATATCAATTGTGTTCATATTCACTTATGACATAGATGCAACACATTGTTTCACTAGAATAGGACCGGTATAAATCAGCCCACTATAGATCTGTACTAATGTTGCTCCAGCTTGCTGTTTGACTGCTGCTTGCTCACCCGACAAAATTCCACCCACGCCAATTAACGGGATTTGTCCTTTTAATGTTTGGGCAAACAAACGTAAACATTCTGTACTTTTTTCAAAAACAGGTGCGCCTGATAAACCACCCGACTCGTTACCATTAGGAAGATTTTCTACACCTTCTCTTGATAAAGTCGTATTGGTAACAATTAAACCATCAATTTTAAAATGCAATAATTGTGCTGCAATAAACTCAACATCTTCAGCTGTTAAATCAGGTGCAACTTTTAGAACCAAAGGAACATAATGGTTATATTGTTCGGCTAGCTCAAGTTGTCTTTCTTTTAAGGTTTGCAATAATTCAGTTAATGCATCACCGCTTTGTAAACTTCTTAAGTTCTTAGTATTTGGAGATGAAATATTAACGGTAATATAAGAAGCGTAGTTATAAACTTTCTCTAGGCAAATTAGGTAATCATCGACAGCCTTTTCTACAGGCGTATCGGCATTCTTACCAATATTAATGCCTAAAATCCCTTTAAATTTTGAAGCTTTGACATTTTCAATCAACTTATCAACGCCATCATTATTAAACCCCATACGGTTAATAATGGCTTTAGCTTCAGGAATACGGAATAAGCGGGGCTGCGGATTACCCGACTGAGGGCGAGGCGTAATGGTTCCAATTTCAATAAAACCGAATCCTAGACCTGCCAGTGCATCAATGTGTGCACCATTTTTATCAAGTCCAGCTGCTAAACCTACCGGATTTGGAAATTCAATTCCCATACAAGTCGTTGGTTTTGCTTCTACGCTCTGACGTAGCAGGCCGAACTTATGTGCTTTATCAAGCATAGATAATGTTAATTCATGGGCACGCTCTGGTGCTAAACTAAACAACATCGGGCGAGCAAGTGAATATAACATACCAATCACAATCTACTGATTTTAGGTAGGCATATTATAGGCACAGGGAGCACAAAACACCATGCTTAAGACCAGCATATTTTAATATGTTATTGAACCGTCGCTGTTAATTTAATCTGACCTTCACTTGAAACCATTTCCATTTTTTCAATACTTAAGCCCATTTGCGCCAGTTGGGTTAAAAAGTTCGCTAAAATTGCGTAATTCTGATGAGTAACAATAATTTGTAACTGCTCACCATTTTGTTGAGAAGTGACAGTTAACCCTTGTTGTTGAGCTACACGTTGTATTTTTTCTGCTTGACCCAACTCAAGCTCACTCGCAGGTTTCATCGTGACTGCATTACTTTGCATCCACACCATCAAATCTTTTAAATCATTTAGGCGCTGTTGCTGTTGTTCTGCTAAGGAATGCATTTTCCAAAGTGAAGCTCCAATAATAGCCACTACAACAAAAATTGTAGTAAAAACCACCATGATACGTTCACGGACAGTTAAACGGTCTAAATATTGATTGATTTGTTCAATCCACTGATCAAACCGGTTTTGCAATTGAGCTAACATTTTCATTATTGTATTTTCACCACCCCAATTGCCCCACCACCATCGGCTTGAATATTACCTAACTCTGCCTTGAAGCCTTGCTGATTAAGCTGCTGTGTTAAAGCTTGCAAATCATCTCCCGATTTTGCTTTTAAGGCCATAGTTAGTGTAGAAGCATCATAATTTAACTGCTGAGCTAAAATTTGTCTTTGCATTAAAATAGGTCCAACACGGCTCAACAGAGAGAGTGCTTGTGTGTCACCCTGTTTACTCATTCTTAAATGACTTTCAAATTGGCTTTTTATATTTTGTTCATTTACACGACTAGAAGGACCAAACCAATATTTATATTGCTCAATTGTCTGCTCAGCTGTTTGATTGGCAACATTTCTTAATTTCACCCAACGCAACAAATCATAGCTAAACTGAACCACAATTATTGCTAAAACAATAACCGCACATGCTTTCCAGTACCCAGAAACCGTCTGCTCTTGCCCTTTGGCTTTTGGTAAAACATTAAAAGGATGCTGTTTAGGTTTATCTAAGCCCTGAAACTCATAAAAAAATTCTGAACGTTGCTCAACACTAGAAGCTGCTTCTAAGCTTTCTAACTGTTCTACAGTCAGCCCACTATATTGATAATGTGTTTCAACTGGCTGGAACTCCAAAAACAATCCCAAATCATCCAGTGAATTACCTACCCACTTACTTTCGCGCGCCAGTAATTTTTGATCAATATTACACAGAATAACTTGTTGATCTTGAGGTTCTGGCAAAATCAAAAAGTCTGGTAACAAAGCAACGAGCTTGATTGGCAACAAGTTCATCGCATGTTGCCATGTTTCTACTGTAGTTTTTGCGACGCCCAATATTGTTAATTGATCAGCATGAAAATGATGAACCACTTTCATGTGATCAATCGGCAAAGTTACAAACTCTTCAAGCAAATATTTAACACCATCTGCTCCGAGTTGCTTGTAATGAGACTTTGCTATTTGTTGCTGGAATACCTGAGCATGACGACTAGGAAAAAAGACGACAGCCTCTTTTCCTTGATGCAATTGTAGGTCTTGTATTAATTGATCCAGACTTGCAGCCTGTAACCAGTTTTCTCCGTTAGACCAATGCCATATTCCATTGGTTTCAGGCATCCATAAATACAGCATAATGGGCGAAATAACCTTTTTAATTATATTGTGGGTATAAAACTATTTTTTTGTGTTGATAAACCAGTTGCAATCACAGCTTGATCATAAATTCGGGCTTCAGCCAATGCAAATGGATTGAAGCTTTCATGAGTCAGCAGTTCAGCAATATGTCCTACTACATTCATATGACACACCACTACAATTGACTCATAAGGAACCTGAGATAACCACTCAATTGCTTCTTTCGCATTATCGTCTGGTTTAATTTTATCGCATAACAGCACAGGCACATCTTTAAAATACGCTTGAATATGTGCCAATGTTTCTTGAGCACGTAGTAAAGGACTAACTACAAAAATGTCAGGCTTAACAATATCTTTTAAAAATGTTGCTGTTTGTTCAGCTTGAGCGTGTCCACGAGCAGTAAGAGGGCGTTTAGTGTCGTTACCATTCACAGGTGGAGCGGCTTCCCCATGGCGAACCAATGTCAGTTGCATAAATTTTCCTTGTTAATAATTCTTGCATTATAACCACAATTTATGACATTTCTTCTTCAGACTTCGTGATGAGGTAAAACAAATTCTACATCACTACGATGTCCGTTTTTCATAAGAGATAATGCAATATTTAAAGGAGGCGCCCCTTCAAAAATAACTTCATATAGAGCGTTGGTAATAGGCATATAAACATCTAGTTCTTCTGCTTTACCACGCACCTGAACGATCGTATTGATGCCTTCTGCTGTCTGACCCAACTCTTTACTGGCTTGATCAAGTGTTTTACCCGAACCTAAAGCATAGCCAATCTGATAATTACGGCTTAAAGGACTATTACAAGTCGCGAATAAATCCCCCACACCAGACAACCCCAAGAATGTAAGTGGGTTTGCACCTTGTTTTACTGCAAAACGACTCATCTCGGCCAGAGCACGGGTTAAAATCATACTCTTGGTGTTTTCACCAATCTTATAAGCGGCACCAATTCCCATTGCAACCGCATAAATATTTTTAAGCGCACCACCTAATTCCACACCGTGCACATCATCACTACCAAAAACACGGAATAGAGCACTATGCAGAGCATGTTGCACAGCATAACGAACTAATTCCGAATCACTAGCAATAACGGTACCCGACGGCATACCTGCCATAATTTCTTTTGCAAGGTTTGGACCTGATAGCACACCATAAGGCACTTCTGGCAATTCTTCACGAATAATATCGCTCATGAAGCTGAAAGTTTTAGCTTCAATACCCTTGGTTAAAGAAACAACCGCTTGTGCAGTAATATATGGAGCAATTTGTTTTAAGACATCACGGAATGAGTGACTTGGAATTGCGACCAAAATAATATCTCGGTCACACACGGCTTGCTCAAGATCAGACACGGCACGTAATGATGACTCTAAAGTAAAATCCGGCAAATAACGTTTATTAATGTGGGTTTTATTAATTTCCTCAGCTGTTTCGGCATCACGAATCCAGATCATGGTATCGCAACCGTTACGTGCAGCTAAATTTGCCATAGCCGTTCCGAAGCTCCCTCCCCCTAGAACGGTAATACGTAAAGCGGTTTTTTTATCAACCGCAACAGGTTCTACCAAATCTGTAAACTTAAATTCAGCCATCTTTTATTATCCTATTTCTTACTTTTACAGACTTTTAAGCCTGCCAAACTTTTACGAATTCTTTACTTTCAATATCTGCACGGGGTGCAATTACTTTAGCTGCCGTACCGACGTAAATAATACCTGAAATTAAATCACGGGCTTGCAGGCCTAAATGCTGTTTTAACCAATTTGATTCGACAACTGCACCACTACGCCACATGGTCGAAAACCCTTGAGCTTGCAAAGATAACAAAAGATTTTGTACTGCGGCCCCTGTACTTAAGATTTGTTCAAAATGCGGTACTTTTGGATGATCTTGTAATTGTGTAAGCGCCAAAATGAGTAGCGGAGCGCGAAAAGGATGTTGTTTAACTCGTTCGAGTTGAGCGGGATCAGTTTCACCCAAATCTGCCAAAGCCTTTGTTAGCACTTCTCCAAAAGCAGCACGTTGTTCGCCCGAAACCACCACAAAACGTGTTGGCTTAAGTCTATGATGATCTGGAGCTGTCAAAGCTGCTTGGAAAGCTAACTCTAATTGCTCTGTATTTGGAGCTGGCTCAACTAATTGGCCAATAGACTGACGCTGATGAATATTTTGGTGAATTATTTGTATTGCTGAATCCGTCATTAATATTGATCTAACTCAAAAAATTCAAAATAGATTAGCATAATCTACCGTTAATCCACCATTGAATCTAGTTTATAAAATTAGCGAACTCACACTTTGACATTTTTTAATACAAAACATCAAAACTCATACAACGTATTCAAAATCAATTAGAAAACCTGTGTTCAAATGGCAATATCTTTTAGCGATTAACTTTAGGTGAATTATGAAAAAAATAATTTTAGCGAGCGCAATGAGCGGTGTTGTTTTATTACTTGGTGCTTGTGCAACTACTCCTAAAAACACTCTAGCAGTTCAGAAAGAAAATAATCAGTTTGAAGTTACAGGTATTGGCAAAACCAATTTAATTGCAAAAAACAATGCAATTACAGCAGCTCAAAAAACTTGCTCAAAAAGCACTTCACCAGTCGTTGTGGATGAAAAAACAACCTACAATGGTGTATTAAAAGATGTTGTAAGTGAAAAAACTGGCCAAATGGTTGAAGCTGCGGCAGGTGTTATTGGTACATTGACTGGTAAAAATGCATCTTTAGCAAAAGATGATGACTATCAAACAACACTTACTTTCTATTGTAAAATTAATTAATTAAAAAAATCCCAATCAAATGATTGGGATTTTTTTATTAGCAGTAACCATCTAATCTGGTCAGTGGTAATTTCTTACCAATTGCTTTTTCAATTTCGGGTAAATAAAAGGCATCATCTTCTGAAAGAAAACTAATACTTACACCTTGTGACCCAGCGCGACCTGTACGACCAATACGGTGTACATAATCATCAGACTGCTCAGGCAAAGTAAAGTTAATGACATGTGATACGCCATCTACATGAATACCACGACCAGCAACATCCGTCGCAATCATAATATTATGTTTACCTTGCTTAAATTGCTCTAGCATTTTTAAACGTTTATCTTGAGCAATCTCACCTGAAAGCATACCGACTCTATATCCATCTTTCTTTAAATGATCATAAAGACGGCGCACCTGATCACGTCGATTAGCAAAAATCATGACTTTATCGATCGGCTCTTCACGCAAGATATCTTGTAATAAACGATATTTATCTTGTTTAGCCACGACATACACTCGTTGCTCTACATCGTTATTCGTTTTTTGCTCAGGCTCAATTTCAACAGTGATCGGTTCAAACAACCATTGTCTCGCCAAATTCAAAACATCATAACTAAACGTCGCAGAGAACATCAGCGTTTGACGTTGTTCCTTACGCGGAGAGTAACGGACAATACGTTTTACAGAAGGAATAAAACCCATATCCAGTAAACGGTCAGCTTCATCAATCACTAAAAATTCAATTTGATCGAGCCAAACTTCTTTTTGTTCTACAAAATCAATTAGACGCCCAGGTGTAGCGACCATGATATCGACAAAATTAGCATCTAGCTGTTTCTTTTGCTTATCAAAATCTACACCACCTAATAATGTTACAAGGTGCAAATCTGAGAATTTTGTGAGTAGCTTTGCATCACTTTCAATTTGCAACGCCAATTCACGAGTGGGTGCCAAAATTAAGGCACGTGGCTCACCACGGAAACGCTGCTCTTGAACCGGATTATTGAGTAAATCATTAATTACACTAATCAGAAAGGCAGCTGTTTTACCAGTTCCTGTCTGTGCTCGCCCAATTGCATCATGCCCGGCTAATGTATATTTTAAAACCTTTTGCTGAATTGGGGTCATTTGAGTAAACCCTAAAGCATCAATCGCCTTTTTAAGTTGCGGATGTAAATTCAAGGTTTCAAAACCAGATGTCATAAATACGTGCTCTAACAAACAATCTCTCGAATGAGAAGATCATTATAAACAAAAACGCCCCAATTCAAAAATTGGAGCGTCCATCATTCATCAAAAAGATGAATTAGTCTTAGTCTAAAGGCTGAACGTTTTCAGCTTGAAAACCTTTTTGGCCTTGAACTACGCTAAATTCTACACGTTGGCCGTCACGTAAAGAACGGTGACCGTCACCTACGATCGCACGGAAATGAACGAATACATCGTCACCGCCGTTACGTTGAATAAAACCAAAGCCTTTAGTGTCATTAAACCACTTTACTACGCCTTGTTCACGAGCTGTCATAAGTCAATCCTCAGATGTTGAAAAAAGGACCTTCCGGTGTTGCAAACAGCAGAGCAAACAAGGTTTTAAAATATTTATAATCTTAAAGCTTGTAATCATTCTGTAAAACTATCAACAATTTCCGGTTACATCCATTTGTTATAGGGTTATTAAATCAATTTGATTGTGTGGTAAATCCTAAAACGGTTCGAGCTTAACACGGGTTTATGACAATTAATAGAATTTTTTTCAATTATTTCCCCTATTTTTAGTTCTTTTTTTAAACAGCTTATTACAATATTTTTTATAGAAATTGCCACTATCTTGTTCCATAAAATATGCTGTATTTACTAAAAATTTGTTAGAATATTTTTTTTAGTTGTTTTGATGATGAATGAGCAATACTTCTTCTAATACAGCACCCATTGAAATTAATGCCCTTGGGCAGCCCTGCCCAATGCCATTGTTAATGCTAAAGCGTGAACTTAAAAAAGCGTCAGGCAAACAACAATTTTTATTAAAATCGTCAGATCCTCATAGCGAAATTGATGTAACTCGTTACTGTGGTTTGCATCATTTTATGTGTCAAACTACACACGTATCAGAGAGAGAATTTCACTATTTAATTGAAACTCAATAATTCTTTGCTAAACTAAAAGATTAGAAATTGCATAAAATTTTACATTTCTCTACCCAATTTTCCTTAATTATGAAGCTGATTCAAATTAAGATGAATTTATTGGTTATCCCATTCGATCCTATAAGGAGAACTCATGAGTGACAGCAGCAATCAATTGATGCCCCTGTCATTGTCTGCGCCCGGTGTAAACCTTGGTGCATATATCAGTACTGTCAATCAGATTCCTATTTTAACGGCCGAGCAAGAAAAAGAACTTGCTGAGCGTTATTATTATGACCAAGATCTTGATGCCGCAAAAATGCTGGTAATGTCGCATTTACGCTTTGTCGTTCATATTGCGCGCAGCTATGCAGGTTATGGCCTACCACAAGGCGACCTTATTCAAGAAGGTAATTTAGGCTTAATGAAAGCCGTGAAACGTTTCGACCCAAATATGGGTGTACGTTTAGTATCTTTTGCCGTCCATTGGATTAAGGCAGAAATTCATGAATACGTTATTCGCAACTGGCGTATTGTCAAAATTGCAACGACAAAAGCTCAGCGTAAATTATTTTTCAATTTACGTAGTCTAAAAAAATCGAGTAAAAAACTTACGCTCGAAGAAGCTCAATCGATTGCCAATGACTTAAATGTAACACCAGAGCAAGTTTTGGAAATGGAAGGTCGTTTAACTGCCTATGATGCTGCTTTTGAGGCGCAAGGCGATGACGATGACGACACCCCACATACTGCTCCTGCGTTGTATCTTGAAGATAACCGCTATGACCCGGCTCGTTTAGTCGAAAACGAAGACTGGGAAGAGCAAAGTACTTCAGCCTTGCATGATGCAATGGACCAGTTAGATGACCGTTCACGTAATATTTTGCAACGCCGCTGGTTAGATGATGACAAATCTACTCTTCATGAGTTAGCGGCTGAATATAATGTTTCTGCAGAGCGTATCCGTCAGCTTGAAAAGAATGCGATGGAAAAGATTAAAACTGCCATGTCAGCAAGCTAAAATAAATGAAAAAATAAAAGGGCGATTCGCCCTTTTGTTTTATCTGGCTATGTTTAGCCAACCCAATCTATGTTAACGTTGCTTTTCATTATTCAATTGCGTTTTTTGTTATGTGGATTGCCATTTCAGCCCTTAATCTTGCCTTTGCAGTCATGTTGGGTGCTTTTGGAGCACATGGTCTTAAAGCTCATGCGGGTCCCGAGCAACTTGCTTGGTGGCATACTGCAACCGACTACTTTTTTTATCATGCACTAGGTCTATTGGCGCTTGGTATTTTAAGTAAGGTTCTTCCTCATTTCCCAATCAAGTTATCTTTTCTACTTATCCAGATTGGTATTCTATTTTTTTGTGGTTCGCTTTACATCATGGCGCTAGGTTTACCACGAATATTAGGTGCAATTACACCAATCGGTGGAGCCTTAATGATTGCTGGATGGCTGGTCTTGGCTTGGAATGCTTTCAAATACGCAAAATAATCGGAATGTGATCATGCAAATTTATTTAAATGGCGAATTAACGGACACGCCTTGTCAAAACCTGTTGCAACTCATTCAGGAACTGGCACTTGAAGGAAAACGCTTTGCTGTAGAACACAATCAGCAAATCGTTTCTAAAAGCAAATTAGAGCAAATTTCTATTGCTCAACATGACCGTATCGAAATTATTCACGCTGTTGGCGGCGGCTAAGTCGGAGTTATCCATGCAAGACACCCCTCTCATTATTGGTTCACGTTCTTTTCAATCTCGTTTATTGGTCGGAACTGGCAAATATAAAGACTTAAATGAAACGGATTTAGCTATTCAAGCCAGTGGTGCAGAAATCGTAACCGTCGCAATCCGCCGTGTGAATATTGGACAAAATCCGGATCAACCAAACTTACTCTCAGTTATTCCGCCAGAAAAATATACAATCTTGCCAAATACCGCAGGTTGTTTTGATGCTGACAGCGCGGTACGGACTTGTATGTTAGCCCGTGAACTTCTAGATGGTCATAACCTAGTAAAACTTGAAGTTTTGGGCGATGAGAAAACCTTATATCCAAATGTGACCGAAACTTTAAAGGCAGCGCGTACTTTAATTGATGACGGTTTTGAGATTATGGTTTATACCTCGGATGACCCTATCATTGCGCAAGAACTCGAAAGTATGGGTTGTGTTGCGATTATGCCTTTAGGAAGTCTGATTGGCTCAGGTTTGGGCATTTTAAATCCACATACCATTTCAATTATTAAAGAAAATGCAAAAGTGCCAGTTTTGGTAGATGCAGGGGTTGGTACAGCAAGTGACGCTGCTATTGCAATGGAACTCGGTTGTGACGGCGTGCTGATGAATACAGCGATTGCAGCTGCTCAAAATCCTATTTTGATGGCTTCTGCAATGAAAAAAGCTGTTGAAGCAGGACGTGAAGCATTTTTAGCTGGTCGTATGTCACGTAAGCGCATGGCAAATGCAAGCTCGCCAGAAACAGGTTATTTCTTTAAATAATTTATTTCTTGCAATAACACAGCCTTTAATTGTCGTTATAACGCCCATGCGACTTATATAGGCATTTTACTTTTCAAAGATGAAAAGTAACAAAAATCTTTTGTTTCGCTGATATTACATCCATGTAATACAGCGAAACGGTGGCATCCATACCACCTCACGATAGTTATCGCTTACGAGAGTTCACGTTGAGTAAGACTAAGCCTGTTGCTCATCACGTTTAAATACCAACTCTTTTGCTGATGAATTCTCAGCATCAAAGTAGTAACCTTCGGTATTAAATGCTTTGATGTCATCAGCTTTATTTAATTGGTTTTCAATAATAAAACGAGCCATTAAACCGCGTGCTTTTTTCGCATAGAAACTAATGACTTTATATTTGCCATTTTTCTGGTCAAGGAAAACAGGTTTCACAATTCCGGCCTTAATTTTTTTCTCATTAACCGATTTGTAATATTCATCTGAAGCTAGATTTACCAACAATTCAGATTTAATTGCGGCCAAATCTTCATTAATCTGATTGGTGATAATGTCACCCCAGAATTCATACAAATTGTGACCGCGAGTATTTTTTAATTTAGTACCCATCTCAAGACGATACGGCATCATTAAATCCAAAGGACGCAACAAACCATACAAGCCCGATAACATACGTAAATGGTGCTGTGCAAAATCAATATCTTTGTCTTTTAAGTGATAAGCATCTAATCCAGTATAAACATCACCCTTAAATGCATAAATCGCCTGACGAGCATTTGAAAAATTAAATTCGGAGTCCCAATCTCTGAATCGGTCTGCATTTAGTGTGGCAATTTTTTCACTGACACTCATTAAATTGGCAATTTCCGAAGCAGAAAGCTTACGGCAAACATCAATTAATTGTGCTGAATGTTCTAACAAGCGAGGCTGAGTAAACTCATCTGTAGGTAACGCTGTTTCATAATCTAAAGTTTTTGCAGGAGAAATTAAAGCAAGCATAGACAACCTGAAAAAATTATTATTAATGCCAACTATAACAGTAGATATTTTTTAATGCTAACTCGTGTTTTCAATGACGACTATCGGTAAAATAGGAATACGTATTGTTATTTATCGATTCTTATATGTCTGAGCAAATTTTCATTCAGGGTCCAGTAGGTAAAATTGAACTTTTTGTAGACCGCCCTGAAGGTGAAATCAAAGGCTTTGCGGTTGTTTGCCATCCGCACCCATTGCAAGGTGGAACTCCTCAACATAAAGTCCCTGCTCTTTTAACCCAAATCTTTAATGAATATGGCTGTATTGTATATCGTCCGAGTTTCCGTGGTTTAGGCGGTAGCGAAGGTATTCATGATGAAGGTCATGGTGAAACCGAAGATATCTTAGCTGTCATTGAACATGTCCGTAAGCTTCATGAAGGCTTGCCGTTTTATGCAGGTGGTTTTAGCTTTGGCTCACATGTTTTAGCAAAATGCTTTGCACAACTTGAACCTGAATTACGACCTGTACAGTTAATTTTATGTGGTTTACCAACAGCTACTGTAGTAGGTTTACGTCACTATAAAACTCCTGAAATTCAAGGTGATATTCTACTCATTCATGGTGAGCAAGATGACATTACCTTGCTTTCAGATGCGATTGAATGGGCAAAACCGCAGAAGCACCCAATTACGATTTTACCAGGCGCTAATCACTTCTTTACAGGCTATTTAAAACAGCTTCGTCAAATCATTACACGCTTTATTATCATGAAATAAAGTGTATTTGATGGACATAGATTGAGTCTATGTCCATCATTTCATAAGCACTGTAACTGCTAAAAATTATTCCAACTTAATCCAAAACGGGCTAAATATTTTTTCACTCGGTCGCTATCGTTCGTTGTATTACGTTGTTGACGAGATACTGAAAAGAGTTGTCTTCCCGCCTCTGCCATTGATTTTGAATTTTCACAGACTTTGAGCACACCTCGTAATTGAATCTGATCAAATTCATCTATTTGTTCTAGCTGTTCAGGACTCAAATAGTTCAAAAGAATATCTTCATCTTTATCATTGTAAGATTCATCCTGAGTAAGCCAAAGTTGCTTTAGGCGTTGAATTTCTTTTTCTACAGCTTCACGACGAATTAACTCACCGTGAGATAAAGTTGCCAAACGAGTTACGCTCGCTGCTAAGTCTCTAAAATTTCCTTGCCATGATGCATCTACTGATTTAGCAAACTTTAAATATGTTTCTAAAGCATCACGTTGAAAACGTAATTGTCTTTGATGAATTGCAGCAAAACGCTGTAACTCAAAATCAATATTGGGTGCAATATCTTCTACACGATCTTTTAAATTGGGTAAAAAGAACGTCCACGTATTCAAACGAGCCCATAAATCTTCACGAAAACGGCCAGCTTGAACCTCATTACGCAAATCACGGTTAGTACCAGCTATTAGCTGAAAATCGGCCTGAATTTCCTTATCACTCCCAACAGGAAAAAAACTTTTATCCTCTAGCGCTTTTAGCAACATTGCTTGTTCATCAAGCCCCAACTCACCGATTTCATCTAAAAATAAAATGCCTTGGTCAGCACTTTTTAATAAACCAGCACGAGATGCAGCTGCTCCTGTAAATGCACCTTTTATGTGACCAAATAAAGTCGACATGGCACTATCACCACGTAAGGTTGCACAGTTAACATCGATAAAACGACCGCTTAATTGAAATTTATCTTTCTTTAATTGAAAAATCTGTTTTGCCAAATGAGACTTACCAACACCTGTTGCCCCCATAATTAAAATAGGCGCACTAGAGCGAGTTGCAACCAACTCAACCTCCTCAATAAGCTGATTAAACGCTTTATTATGAGTAGATATATTTTTTTTAAGTTGTTGCCAATTTTGCTTTTGTTCATCATCGAATCGCTGTTTTAAAACAGCGTATCGAGATAAGTCCAGATCAATAATTCTATATTCACCTTCTGATGTCTTGTGTTGATTAGGTGAACTTTGAATGAGTTGGGCTGGTAAATAATGTGCATCTACCAATAAGTACCAACAAATTTGAGCAACATGCGTTCCTGTCGTGATATGCAGTAAATAGTTATTTTTTTCGACATCAAACGGATAGGTTTTTACAAAGTCATAGAGTGCACCATAAACTTCAGCAAAATCCCAAGGATCTTTAATACTTACCTTATATCCAGAAACCTCAGTTTGGGGAGAGATCTCTTTAGCATCTGCTGCTATAGATTTAACTAAATTATGATGTTGTCGATCATGTAAAAGTACCAATTCATCTACAAGCAAATCTTCATGCATTAACAAGCTAATCGTAGGACGCCAACGTTGCCATCGATCTGGCTTTCTCCCCTGATCAAGTGTAGAACCGACAAAGCCAATAACGACTGTTTTCTTTGCATCCGCCATAATTTCTATAAAATTTTATAAGTGTCTATAATATACAATACGCATTTGACCAAAAAATTCCAAGAATATGCTTCATTTTACTTTTTTAGGCACATCTTCGGGTGTACCTACCCTGACACGTAATGTTTCAGGATTAGCAGTTCGTAACAGCAAAAATAAGGACTGGATTTTAATTGATGCCGGCGAAGGTACACAGCACCGCATTCAACAAGCCAGACTTTCTCTACAAAACTTAGTTGCCATTTGTATTACACACGTTCACGGCGACCATTGTTATGGTTTAGTTGGTTTATTGGCAAGTGCAGGCATGAATGCCCGCAGCAAACCATTAATCGTAATTGCACCGAAAGAAATTCAGCAATGGTTTGAAATCACTGCCCAGCTTACTGACTTACACTTACCTTACTCACTGCAATTTATTGATGTAAATGAAGCAATGCAGCCACAACAAATCACTGATGAATTCATTGTTCAAGCACACCGACTAAGCCATCGTGTTCCAAGTTTTGCTTTTAGCATTTACATCAAATCGATTCAGAAGAAGTTAGATACCCAAGCTCTAACTCAGCTTGGCGTACCTCAAGGTGATATGTGGGGCCATTTAAAACGAGGCTACAATGTTGAATTTGAGGGACAAACTTTAAAAGCTCAAGACTTTATCAAAATTCAAAATCAACAAGTTCATGCAATTATAGGGGGTGATAATGATCAACCAGAACTATTAGCTGACGCTTGCAAAGATGCTCAACTCCTTATTCATGAGTCCACATACTTGCAAACGGTTTTAGATAAAGTCGGCAAAGGTCCAATGCATAGCTCAGCAAAAATGGTGGCTGAATTTGCAGAACAGCAATCTTTAAGCAATTTAATTCTGACGCATTTTAGCCCTAGACATCAGGATAAAGCTGGGCAGCAAGCTATTACCGAAGAAGTCCGCCAGTTTTATAAAGGTCATTTTTATTTAGCAAATGATTTTGATGAATTTACTTTAAATGAAGGTGGGCAGCTTTTAAAAGTCAACAAAACCGTAAAACCAATTAATTGAATATATCCAAAAAGATATTTAAATATATTTTTAGATATACTTTTAATATTCAAAACCGCCAACAAAATTCATCCGATATAAAATAAAATTATTTTTATTTATTACTTTCAATAATTTATAATTAAATTAAATGCTTTTTAAAAAAGTTGGCACACTCAGTGCAATAGTACAAAGCACACAACATCATTGGGATCTTGTGAATAACACCTGCCTGCAAACGCTTGGCAGGCAGGCTTTGAAAGGAAAAGAAAATGTCTGTCATTGAAGAAATTAACCAACAAGCTCAGTTTGAAAAAAAGCAGCAACAACGTTCTTATGAAGTTCTGCAAAATGAAAAAAGTATGCCAGTCAAAATGTGGACCAAAGGCGTGCTTGTTGATGACAACTCAAAACAACAATTATTACAAACAGCTCAAATGCCTTTTATTTATAAATGGATGGCTGTTATGCCAGATGTACACTTCGGTTTAGGAGCAACTATTGGTAGCGTGATTCCAACTAAAGGGGCAATTATTCCTGCTGCTGTGGGTGTAGATATTGGTTGCGGAATGATGGCAACCCGTACAAGCTTAACTGCTTCAGATTTACCAGATAACTTACATGCTCTACGTACTGAACTAGAACGATTAATTCCACATGGAATGACTAAGCGCGGACGTGATCGTGGGTCATGGGAAACTCCACCAGAAATGGTAGATCAAGCTTGGACCGATCTAGTTGCAGATTTTGAATATATTTGCGCAAAACACCCACGTTTAAAAAACACCAACAACCGCAAGCACTTGGGGACTTTAGGTACTGGAAACCACTTTGTCGAAATCTGTTTAGATGAGCATGATCATATTTGGATTATGTTGCACTCAGGTTCTCGTGGTGTAGGAAATGCTATCGGAAATCATTTTATTGAACTTGCCCGTAAAGACATGCAGAAGCATTTCATTAACTTGCCAAATAAAGATTTAGCATACTTGGTTGAAGGAACTGAACACTTTGATGATTACTGGTTTGCCGTAGGTTGGGCTCAACGCTTTGCGATGAAGAACCGAGAAATCATGATGCAATCTGCGATTAAAGCCTTGGCTACTATTGTACCAAAGCCTTTTCAGGCACGTTTGGAAGCAGTGAACTGTCACCATAACTATGTGGAAAAGGAAGAACACTACGGTGAAGAAGTAATGGTCACTCGTAAAGGTGCAGTCCGTGCGCGTCTAGGTGAATATGGAATTATTCCAGGTTCAATGGGTGCGAAGTCGTTTATTGTCCGCGGGCTTGGAAATCAGGAATCTTTCTGTTCATGTTCGCATGGTGCAGGCCGTGTTATGAGCCGCACTGAAGCAAAACGACGTTTTACTGTTGAAGATCAAATTGCACAAACTGAAGGTGTGGAATGCCGTAAAGATGCCGCTGTCATTGATGAAATTCCATCGGCTTATAAACCGATTGAAGATGTGATGAAAGCCCAAAGCGATTTGGTTGAAGTAGTGTATACCTTACGACAAGTGGTGTGTGTTAAGGGATGATTTATAAATTTTATAACTTATTAAACAAATCTCAGGAAAAATAAAATGATGAATATATGTATTGAAGCTGTGGACTTAATATTAGATGCTATTTATTCAATTGGTGAGAGAGATGAACTATTATCTCAATTTACTATTCGTGAGCCTAATAGCCCTATTTGGAGTCATGGAATAGGTACAGAAATTTATATTCGGAATCAGCAAGATTATCTAAAAGCATTAGTTTTTATCAAACAGAATGGTGCTTCATATTTAAGGAAACTACCAACTTCTGAAGTAAGAAATAAGGTTACTAACTTTCTAACCGAAAACTTTTGGTTTATTCGAGAGGGTGAGTTCTCTCGTAATCCAAATATTTCTTACAAAATACAAATTCCTGTTGAAGCCAAGTTAAATTTAGCAAATGCTCTACTAAATTCTTCACTTTTCAAAGAAGAGCTTAATACGTTTTTGTATCCATTTAACTCAATCCATCTAGAAAATGACTTGATGTTTGATAATTTTTTTATCATTAATAGTCAAAAACTTAGCCTACAACATATGAATATTGATGTCCGCTATTCAAATGAATTTGATTTTCTATATTACCCTAGTATTAGAAACGAAAATCATAATAGAAAACGAATATCAACTTGGATTGGAATTAAAGCTCCCACGGAAGAAATTTCAAGAAGAACTTTATATTCTGTACTTGGTGCTATTTCTTTATTTGAAGAATCTAAAAAAAGGTACTGTTTCAATAGTAGATGTGAAGATTCAGGTTGTTCATATTTTTCTAATCAAAGCTCTTATACGTATAGACAAACTCAGAACTTAACCCCAAGTCTCTATTTCAAATTAAAAGTTAAAAATGAATTAGCAATCCAATTGGAACATCTATCTGGTCTTTTGAAATCAAATGATAAGACATCACAAAGAAGTATTTCAGCTTTAACTAGTTTTTATAAAAGTTGGTTTGAAAAAGATGCTGAACAATATCGCACCTTTTGTTCTTGTATAGAGGCATTAATTGAAGATACCCGATCTAAAAGTTCTCAGAAATTTAGAGATTTATCCGAATCCTACATAACTAAATTCCCTGAAACCCAATTAAAAGATCTATTAAAAATTCGCGGCAATATTGTACATGGGAAAGCGCCTCATCTATATGATAGTGAAAATTACGATTTCTATGTTGAAAGATATTTATCTGAACCTAGAAGTGATCTTTTAGAAATTGTTGAGAAAGTTCTTAAAAAACATATTTTCCAAATTGAAGGATAAAAAATGAAACTCGCAGAAGCACTTTTACTTCGAAGCGATCAACAAAAAAAGCTTGCTTCGTTAAAACAACGAATTAATGCCAATGTATTGGTACAAGATGGTGATGAACCGAGTGAAGATCCAAATGAACTGATCAAACAGATATTTGCTTTAACTCAGGAAAGCAATCAATTGATTTGTCGTATTCATTTGACCAATGCACAAGCAAAACTAGAAGATGGCAAAGTATTGTTGCCTCTATTAAGTTTGCGCGATAGTTATGCTGAACAGCATAAGATTTTAATCGATGCGATTGCCAATACACATCGAGAACCTGATCGTTATAGCTCACGTGAAATTAAGTGGAAGAAAGTCATTCCTGTTTCTAGCTTACAAAAGCAGGCGGATGATATCAGTGCGAAACTCCGTGACTTAAACGTTAAAATTCAGGCTGCTAATTGGCAAATTGATCTAATCGATTAAACAATAGATTTTGTGAAATCATTTTCACAATCAAAGTTTGGACATACTGGGCGAGTACAAGATCCTGCGTTACTCCGATCTGAGGGATTGAAAATAATTCAGGCGGCTATGGCAGCATGTGAGCCGTGCATCGATATTCACTTATCAGGCTCAGCACTATGCACCTAGTAAACCTTTGTCAAAAGCAAAGTCACACGTTACTTCGCATTACCATGTACTGACAGTATGTTCATTAAATTAAAAAAACAAGGAAAATAGAAGTGAATAAAGTTTTGGCAAATATGCCAAAAGCCATTCAAATTGATGGTTCGCAAGGTGAAGGTGGTGGACAGATTTTAAGGACTGCCCTTGCCCTTTCAATGATTACGGGTCAAGCATTTGAATTAATCAACATTCGTGCAGGCCGTAAAAAACCAGGGCTAATGCGTCAACATTTGGTTTGTGTACAAGCATCTCAACAAATTAGCCAAGCTTATGTAGAGGGTGCTGAATTACATAGCCAGCGTTTATATTTCGTACCTCAGCATGTTCAAAGTGGTAAATATCAATTTCAAATCGGCTCTGCGGGTAGTACAACACTGGTTTTACAAACGCTTCTACCTGTTTTGTTATTACAAAATGAAGCTACCGAACTCACCATTTCAGGGGGCACACATAACCCACTTGCACCAACAGCAGATTTTATTGAACACTGCTTTTTACCTGCTCTAGCGAAAATTGGAATTAACGTCGTTTTTAAACTAAATAAAGCAGGCTTCTTTCCGATAGGTGCAGGTGAAATTCAGGTTACCATTCAGCCATGGCAAGCTCGAAACAGCTTAAATTTATTAGATCGTGGTGCTTTGCAAGGTAATGAAGCTTTTGCAGCTGTATTAAATCTTTCAGAAGAAGCACAGATAGCACAACGTGAATTAACCACATTAAGTAAAAAACTAAACTTAAGCTCTCAGCAGCAATTTCATTTAAATGGAATTAGCCAAGGCAATACAATGTATGTGAAAGTTGTACATCAATATCACACTCAACTGTTTACAGCTTTAGGTGAGATGCGCAAAAGTGCAGAGCAAATAGCTGATTATTTAGCAAAAGATGTAAATCTATATTTATCTTCGCAGGCTGTTATAGATGAGTATTTGGCAGATCAATTGCTTCTACCTTTAGCTTTAGGTCAAGGTGGTGAATTCACCGCACAATGTATTAGCGAACACACTCGTACTCAAGCAGCCATGATTGAAAAATTTATTGATTGTGAAATCGAATTTGTCGAGTTAAAACCAGATCATTTTCATGTAAAAGTAAAAGTTTAAGAAGCTCATAACTGAGCTTCTTATTTATAAAAAAATTACTCTACAGATGCCAAAGCTGTCACCAGTAGCTTCCAGCATTTCTCTACAGTATCTACTTTAACTCGTTCACCTGGCGCATGAGCGCCCTGAATATCTGGTCCAAACGATACCATCTGTAAATCTGGATAGTGTTCAGCAATAATCCCACATTCCAAGCCTGCATGAATCACTTTGAGATTTGGTTCAATATTAAAAGCATGTTGATAGGCTTGCTGTAAGCACTTTAGAGCCGCCGAATCTGGATCTGGTGTCCAACCCGACACTAACGGCGTAAGTGTCGAGCAGATATTAAATTGGCTAAAATGTGCCTGAATTTTTTCTGCAAAATCTTGAGCTTCTTGATTCACCATTGAGCGGACCATTAAGACAGCTTTTCCACCTTCACGGTTTAATTTTACAACCCCAATATTATTTGAAGTCTCAACTACGTCTGGTAGAGCTTGACTCATACTTGCAACGCCATAAGGGCTTATTGCCAAAGCTTGCAACCATTCGTTTTGCTGTTGTTGAGTAATGACTTCAGTTACTTCAGCGCTATTGGGTTGAATAGTTAATTGCAAATTATCATCAATACCCTTTAATTGGTCTTTCCATATCGTTTGATATTCAGCGAGTAATTTTTCTAATTCAGGCAATTGGTTAGATGAAATTGCAATGGTTGCTATAGCTTCGCGAGGTAAAGCATTACGAGCAGTACCACCTGTAAACTCAACAAGGTGTCCACCAAGCTTTGCTAAATACTCATTTAAAAAACGGGCTAAAATAACGTTGGCATTGCCGCGTCCTAAATGAATATCTACACCAGAGTGACCACCTTTAAGACCAGCAACTTGAATATTTACAACCGTCAAATTTTCAGGAATTGGTTCATACGTAAGTGCTTGTTCGACTTCAACATCAATACTGCCTGCACATCCAAGATATAACTCGCCCCACTCTTCTGTATCAATATTAAATAACCATTTTCCTTTTAGCACACCTGCCTGTAAAAGCCGTGCACCACTCATCCCTGCTTCTTCGTCAACTGTTAAAAGAACTTCAATTGGTCCATGAGCAATATCATTTGAGGCTAAAACTGCCAAAGCTAAAGCGACCCCAATGCCATTATCAGCACCTAAAGTAGTGTCTTTGGCAATCAGCCAACCGTCTTCAAGAACTGGGCGAATCGGATCTTTAAAAAAGTCGTGTACTGTGCCAGTGTTAGCCTGCGTGACCATATCTAAATGGCCTTGCAGAATGACTCCAGCTACATGTTCTTTACCCGCAGTCGCATCCTTACGGATAATTAAATTACCGACCTCATCTACATAAGTTTCTAAATTCCGACTTTGTGCCCATTTCTGTAAAAATTCACGAAGTTGCTGCTCATGCTTTGATGGGCGCGGAATAGTGCAAAGCGTTTGAAAATGCTGCCAAACAACTTGAGGAGATAATGTTGCAATATCAACTTGTGTCATGAAAACCACACTCTAATTATGTAAATATCTTAATAATTTCAATATACACAATGCATTAAAGATAGGTAGGGATTTCGGGAAAGATTTTGTATTTTTATCTTTAATCTAAAGAGTACGACTTTTTAAAAAGCCGTACTTCATGAATAAGTCTTAACAGTTTTAGACTTAGTTTTTCCATTCAAATGCTGAAAAACTCTGATCAGCTTTCAGACTATTTTCCACGGCCTGTGCAAGCTGGCGAATAATGCTTTGCGTTTCAATCTTTTCAAACCAGTCTTGTTCTTCATCAGGATTGGCAGAGATTTCACACATCAAATGCCCTTCATGATCTGTTTTTTGGCAAGTAATAGATAAGGGTAAAAGATGATTATCAATACTCACTTCTACTTTTTCATGTTCATGCACAATATGTTGTGCATCAAAGCCATAATGTCCCAATTGTTTAAACAGTAAAGCCGCTACATATTCTTGTGTGATATGGCATTCATTTGGTGGATGATCAAGCACCCCATGTTGTGGGCAACTGGCAATAAATTGTAATTTTTTCATCCTTTGTCCTAACATTTTTATCATTATCTGCGCTTAGCATAAGCAATAAACAAACAGCAGCCAAGCCTTTAGCCCACTGCTGCCGTTGCTATTGTGTTAGCAATTATAAAATGTGTTAGGTAAAAAGTTATTGGCTAACTTCGATTGTTAAGCCTGCACGATTCGCCAACTCAGTGAAAGTTGGGAAGCTTGTAGCAACAGTTTCAGTACCGTGAATTGTAATCGGACCAGAAGTACGAAGACCTGCCATACTAAAACTCATAGCAATACGGTGGTCATGGTGCGATTCGATTTCACCACCAGCAAAAATTGGTGACCAATCGCCAGATTTGCCTTTACCTTCGATAATGATGCCATCTTCAGTTGGCGTACAATCAATGCCCATAATTTTTAAGCCGTCTGCCATAACTTGAATACGGTCAGATTCTTTCACACGAAGCTCTGCTGCACCAGTCAATACCGTTTGGCCTTCGGCACAAGCTGCTGCAATAAATAAAGCTGGGAATTCATCAATTGCTAAAGGCACTTGGTCTTCAGGCATATGAATGCCTTTAAGCGTGCGTGAACCTTTAATATGAATGTCTGCAATAGGCTCACCACCAGCAATACGTTCATTTTCAACAGTGAGGTCGGCACCCATCTGTTTTAAAATTTCAATGACGCCAGTACGTGTAGGGTTAATACCTACAGCTTCCAAAACAACATCGGATCCTTCAGTAATTGCAGCACCCACCATAAAGAAAGCAGCAGATGAAATATCAGATGGAACCTGAATATCAGTACCTACTAACTTACTACCACCAACTAAAGAAATTTTGTTGCCTTCGGTTTTAACATCATAACCAAATGCACGAAGCATACGCTCTGTATGGTCACGAGTTGGCTCTGGCTCAGTTACCGAAGTTTCACCTTCAGCCCACAAACCAGCAAGTAAAATACCCGACTTCACTTGAGCAGAGGCCATTGGCAAGTCGTATTGAATGCCTTTTAATTGCTGACTACCCGTAATGCTGACAGGTGGTGTACCTTTTTCACCTGTTGTTTGAATTTGCGCACCCATTAAACGCAATGGCTTAGCAATACGCTCCATTGGGCGTTTAGAAAGCGATGCATCACCCGTCATCACTGAATCAAACTTTTGCGCAGATAACATGCCTGAAAGCAAACGCATGCTCGTTCCAGAGTTACCCATATACAATGCACTTGCCGGTGCTTTTAAACCATGCATGCCCACGCCATGGATGGTCACTTCACCATTTTTAGGTCCTTCAATGCTTACACCCATATCACGGAAAGCCTGCAAAGTTGCCAAAGCATCTTCACCTTCAAGGAAGCCAGTTACATGGGTAGTGCCTTCGGCAATAGCACCGAACATAATGGAGCGATGTGACACAGATTTGTCACCTGGTACGGTAAATTTACCTTTAAAGGTCTTATTTCCCGGTAAGATACTGAATTGCTGTGTCACCTTATTTTTCTCCATTAAAGGTTTTTTGGCTAACATATGATTGAAATGCTGACGTGCTGCCTGAGCATGGCCGAGTAAACCCATTAATGCATGAGAATCTTCGTTTTCAATCAATTTTCTAAGTACGGTAAGTTGTTTTTCGAAGCCATCAACGGCATTTAATATCGCTGTTTTATTGGCAAAGAAAATGTCATGCCACATTTGAGGATCACTGGCAGCAATACGCGAAAAGTCACGAAAGCCACCTGCTGCATAGCGGAAAATATCAAGATTATCTTCACGGTTTGCAAGTTGCTCGACCAAATTAAATGCCATCAAGTGCGGTAAATGACTGGTATGCGCCAAAACCTCATCATGCTTGGCAACATCCATACAAATGACTTCAGCTTTGGCTGCTGACCAAAGTTGAATCAGTTTCTCAACTGCCCATTCTGCACTTGTTGGTAACGGCGTTAAAATGACTTTATGATTTGCAAATAGATCAACCTTGCCCGCATGAACACCAGTATGTTCACTACCTGCAATAGGGTGTCCCGGTACAAAACCTGCTGGTAAATCTTCACCAAATACAGCTTTCGCTGCTTCAACAACATTGCCTTTTGTACTTCCCACATCGGTTAAGATTGTGGTTTCTGACAAATAAGGCTTAATTTGCTCAAGTATTTTTTGTGTTGCACGCACTGGCAAGGCTAAAACAACTAAATCTGCCCCTTCCACGGCTTCAATAGGATCGGAAAATCCTTCTTGTATTAAGCCAAGTGATTTTGCATCTTCTAAAGTTTTCTGTGAGCGTGTAGATGCCACGATAGTTGTCGCCAACTTTTCGGTAATAATAACGCGAGCTAAACTCGACCCAATGAGTCCTAAACCAATAAATGCAACTTTTTTAAATAGGGGTTGTGACATAACTTCAACTTTGCTTTTGCTCAAAGTTATTTAGACCTTTGAGCAATTTGTTTTTAAGCATAATGACATGCCCATCTTAATGCATGTCATTATTCCAACATGAATAATTAGAGAACAGCAGCAGGATAAGAACCCAAAATACGAAGCTCTTTTACCATTGGACGAATATCATTGATTGCCGCAGCAACATTCTCTTGATCGATATGGCCTTCTAAATCGATAAAGAATACATAGGCCCATTTTTCAGGTAATGCCGGACGTGTCTCAATACTTGTTAAGCTAATATTATGTTTTGCAAATGGCGCTAAAATTTCTAATAAAGCACCTGCGCGGTCATGCGCTGAAATTAATAATGAAGTTTTGTCATTACCACTTTGTGGAATCTTTTCACGACCAATCACTAAGAAACGAGTGGTATTTTCAGGGTTATCTTCAATATTGCTATGTAGGATTTCAAGATTATACATGCCTGCTGCGATATCAGACGCGATCGCTGCTGAATGCCATTCGTTGCGAATACGACGTGCAGCTTCTGCATTTGAGTTTAAAGCAACACGTTCAACACCCGGATAATGCGCATCTAACCATTGACGACATTGAGCCAAAGTTTGCTGGTGCGCATAAATCTGTTTAATACTGTCTTTACGTGTATTTTCAGAGACAAGGAATTGATGATGAATACGTAATTCAACTTCACCAATCACATTTAAATTCGATGTTTTAAAACAATCTAAAGTATGGTTCACAATACCTTCAGATGAGTTTTCAACTGGCACTACGCCGTAATGTGCACTACCCGCTTCTACTTCACGGAACACTTCATCAATTGTTGGTAATGGACGAACAACTGCATCTTTACCAAAGTGTTTAAGTACAGCAGATTGAGTAAAAGTACCTTCTGGCCCTAAAAATGCAATACTTTGCGGTGCTTCTAAAGCGAGACAAGCAGACATAATTTCACGGAACAAACGTGCCATGGTTACATCAGACAAAGGACCTTGATTGCGTTCCATGACTTTACGTAGGACTTGTGCTTCACGTTCAGGACGATAAAACAAAGGATTCTCTTCGGAAGCAAATTTAGCTTTTGCAACAGCTTCAGCAAGGCTTGCGCGGCGATTTAATAATTCTTGAATCTGTTGATCTACACTATCAATATCTTCGCGAATTTGTTCCAAACTAAGAGAAGTCGTTTTGTTTTGATCATCGTTGATCATTAGAATGCAGCCTCAGTAAAATCATCTTTTGAACGAGAGTATAACAATAGTCTGCTTTGATTTGTTAGGCAATATGGCTGTAAAAGCTTTTTTCATTAACCTTTTTGCGCACATTTCTTTGATTACTTTATTTGATAATGATTTTCATTTATCATTTGTGTAATAAATTTTATTATTCCCTATTATGCATAAATCATTTTTCTTTTTATCTTCAAGTTTTTTATTAAGTACTTTAATAAGCTGTTCTGTTTTGGCTCAAACGTCTGTACAAAATCAATCAAAAATCGTTTTTCAAAATAATCAGGCACAATTTCAAATTAAATCTAAACATACAGGTCATTATTATCTTATTCAAATTTATAAACCGCCTGTTGCCCCACCCCAACATGGTTATCCAGTACTTTATATTTTAGATGGGAATGCCACATTTCCAAGTGCTGCCAATATTGCTCAATCGATTGGAGCTGGCTCTACCAAATTAGGCTTAGACCCGCTTATGATCATAGCGGTTGGTTACCCTCAGCAAAAAACCTTTGATGTGCAGAAGCGTGCTTATGATTACACTCCAAAACCTTCTGCTGAATTTCAAGCACAAGGTAAATATAAATATGGTGGTGCCGATCAGTTTATTGCGTTTTTAAATAGCGAACTCAAGCCTGAAATTGCGAAACAATTTCCAATTAATAGCCAACAACAAAGTCTCTATGGGCATTCTTTTGGAGGCCTATTTGTGCTTTATCATTTTTTTCAAAAGCCTGATGCATTTCAACGCTACTTTGCTGCAAGCCCTTCTCTCTGGTTTGATCAAGGCATGTTATTTCAACAGTTAAATCATTGGCAAAGTCAAAAACAAAGTCATTCTCCGATGCTTTTAACCACAGTCGGTACCCATGAACAAGGCGGCCCTCGAACTCAACTTAACAGTAAATTTAATGAAACAGATTTCTTTAAAGCCTTAGAAAAAAAGCGTTCAGATCAATTTACTTATTGGCATTTTTATAACCCAGCTGAACAACACATTACAAATTTGTATGCGAGTTTACCCAAAGCCCTTATGTTTGCTTCATGTCAAAATTTAGAAAGCTGTAAATCTTTATTTGATGAGCAGAAGTAGAAGACAGCTCAATAAAAACCTACTCAATTTTTAAAAGCTGAGCTCGTCTCAATGTATAGATTAGCTATACTACCTAAAGACGTCATAACAACAGTAAAATAGAATGAATAAAATTATTATTTTAAGCCTACTTGGCTTCACCAGTTTCAGTTTAACGGCTTGTGGTGGTTGCCCAATAATTGCAGGATGCAATGGTACAGATCCTTCTCCATATTATATAACGACTGCCAGCAGTCAAGTTCGTGGTATTCCAATTCCACCCAAAACCAAGCTGACCTATCAATCTCAACATTTCAGGCAGAAATTTGAGCAAACGCATGCTTTAAAAGAAAGAAATTTATCAGGTATTTCTTTACCAACAGACACAGCCATCATTTGGGGTGGTATGCCAGTTGACATGTTTATACAGTTTTCTAATCCTGAAATGAAAGGATTTTCGGTCTACCCTGCACAAGGATTTAAAGCAAAATTATCAAATGAGTTTTTACGTTTATGGAAAAGCTGTGAAAGTGATTTAGACATTACTTTAAAGGATCCAAATGACTGGTCATTTAATCCTAAAAATATGAAAATAAGAGGTTGTAGTATCAATATTCAAGAACGTAGCGCATACACCGAAGATTCATTTCATCAAGATGAAGCAGATGAGTTTTTAAGAAAGATGAATCATGCATTACAGCAATTACCAAAACAACAAGACTATCCTGTCATTCAACAGAAGACTAAATAGTTAAAAACAAAACAGCCTGTTCTAAGACAGGCTGTTTTTCTTTGCTTAATTAGGCTTTGCCAATTAATCCACGTGCTACGATTTCTTTCATAATTTCATTTGTACCACCGTAAATACGTTGGATACGGGCATCTACAAAGAAACGTGAAATTGGGTATTCAGTCATATAACCATACCCACCGAAAAGTTGTAGTAAGTTATCAGCGACTTTCATTTGCATATCACTACTGAAACTTTTCAATGCTGCAGCCGTTTCTACATCTAGTTTACCTTCTTGATATAATGCAACATTTCTTTCATAGAAAGCTGCTGTTGCAAGCTCATCAATTTTTGCTTGGGCTAAAACAAAACGAGTATTTTGGAACTGAGAAATAGGTTGACCAAATGCTTGGCGCTCTTTTACATACGCTGTTGCCAAATCAATTGCACCACGAATTGCCCCAATTGCAGTAGATGCAATGGCTGTACGTTCACGAGGTAACTCTTGCATTAAGTAAGCAAAACCTTGCCCAGCTTGACCAAGTAACTGGTTTTTAGGCACTTTTACATTGTCAAAAAATAGCTCAGAAGTATCTTGAGAATGCAGGCCGATTTTGTCGAGATTTGTGCCTTTTTTAAAGCCTTCTAAATGCGTATCTGCTAATAGTAACGATACACCTTTAGCACGCGCTTGAGGATCCGTTTTTACTGCGAGTACAACAAGATCAGCATGTTGTCCATTTGAGATAAATGTTTTTGAGCCATTTAATAAATAGTGATCGTCTTGCAAAATGGCGCTGGTACGCATTGATTGTAAATCCGAACCTGCTCCCGGTTCAGTCATGCCGATTGCACCCACAACCTCACCTGTTACCATTTTCGGCAACCAGTATTGTTTTTGCTCTTCTGTCCCGATATGTAAAATATATGGTGCAGCAATTTCAGAGTGGCAAGAAATCGCTGTTGATAATGCACAAAAACCAGCACGTGCAGATTCTTCAACTAACATTAATGAATAATAGGTTGGCACACCGTAACCACCATATTCTTCTGGGACATCCACACATAAAAAACCATTTTCGCCCAGTTGACTCCAGACAGAACGCGGCATAATTCCTTCACGTTCCCATTGGTCGTAATGAGGCGCAATATGCTCACTCATAAAACGTTTAAAATTATCACGGAATAATTCTAAATCTGCATCGTATGCCAACATAATATTTTCCTTCAGCTTTATTGTTTTATCGAATCTCATTGCTGTGCATGCTAATCATTTTTTCAGCAACTGTCATGGCATAGCCGCTCATTAAAACTGTACTTTTCAGTCAGCCAATAAAAAAGGAAGCCCAAAGCTTCCTTTTTTATATAGGTTTATTTGAATTAATCTAGACCTTCAGCGACTTGAGGAGTTTTTTGTTCCATCATTTTTCTGTCGACTTCATCTGGATTATTCAAAGCATCATTCAACTTATCTTTATCTAAAGCACCGACCCATTTTGCGACGACTATCGTTGCTAAAGAGTTACCCACAAGGTTGGTTAATGCACGTGCTTCTGACATGAAACGATCAATACCTAAAATCAATGCCAAACCTGCCACTGGAATATGACCAACAGCAGATAAAGTTGCTGCCATTACAATAAAGCCAGAACCTGTTACACCCGCTGCACCTTTAGATGAGATTAAGAGTACTAGTAACAAAGTAATCTGATGCTGAATATCAAGCTGTGTATTTGTTGCCTGAGCAATAAAGATTGCAGCCATGGTCAAATAAATTGAGGTACCATCAAGGTTAAATGAATAACCTGTCGGTATCACCAAACCAACTACAGATTTTTCACAACCTGCAATTTCAAGTTTACGCAACATGCGAGGCAAAACTGATTCAGAAGAAGATGTACCAAGTACAATTAATAACTCTTCACGAATTAAGCGAATCATCTTAAGGATACTAAATCCGCTAATACGGCTGATTGTACCCAAGATCAAGAAAATAAAGAGTAAACAAGTAATATAGAAGCAGATAATGAGCTGCCCTAATTGTACAAGTGAACCAACACCATATTTACCGATAGTGAATGCCATCGCACCGAATGCACCAATCGGAGCCAATTTCATGACCATATTCACAATGTTAAAGAACACATGTGCAACTTGATCAATAAATTTTAAAACTGGACGTCCGGCATCACCTAACTTATGTAAAGCAAAACCAAAGAGAATTGCAAAAAGAAGGACTTGTAAGATTTCACCATTTGCAAATGCACCAACAACCGTATCTGGGATGATGTGCATTAAGAAATCAATGGTAGATTGTGACTCACCAGAACTGACGTATTTTTGAATGCCCGAAGTATCAAGAGTAGTAGGGTCAACATTCATCCCTACACCCGGTTTAGCAATGTTAATTACAACAAGGCCAATTAGAAGTGCAATTGTTGAAACAATTTCAAAGTATAACAATGCAACGCCGCCAGTTTTTCCGACTGACTTCATGCTTTCCATACCAGCAATACCGCTTACAACGGTACAGAAAATAACTGGAGCGATGATCATCTTGATCAAACGAATAAAGGCATCACCTAATGGCTTGAGTTTCTCACCTAAACCTGGGATATGTTGTTCAACACCATTGACAATTTGCGTGGAGCTTGGAGAAAAATGTCCCACCAAGATACCCGCAATAATCGCAATAATCACCTGAAAATAAAGTGATTTATAAATCGGTTTTTTAGCCATAACTTTACTTCAATCTATATTTCCAAGTCCGTTGGAAATACCAAAATGAAACGTCTATTCTTTACGAATACACAGCCCTAACCTTTCACATTAACACCGCAAAAGGGAAATGGTTTTTTGTGAACAAAAAACCTTCCTACTACCTCAATGAAAACAAAATCAATGTTTTCTAAAACAGGAGAATACCTGAAGTTTCTAACCACTTTGAGTAGCTAGAAATAACCTCTTACTTTTTCAATAAAAAGCTGAAGATATAGGAGAATCACATAAAATTATGATATGAGTGCTCAAAAAAGCACGAGAAAGTGTACTCGAATTAAATAACGATTCGGTTAAATTTTTAGCTGATACGCATAAAAAACACTCAGGCAATCCTAAGACTTTAGTATAAGAAACACTTTTGATATTTTTTCAGCAGTTTTTTATGTCATATTGATTAAATACTTGTGGACATTTCATTTTGAGCTGCCTACATCCCATCATTTTTATTGTTTTGAACTACGATGAATACTAAACGTAATATCTATAAAGATGCTGAACATCCCTTTGCTCAATATGTCCGTATTTTAGGTAAGGGGAAAACCGGATCTCGCTCTTTAAGCTACGAAGAAGCCTATCAAGCATTTACCATGATTTTAAAAGGTGAAGTTTTAGATGTGCAGTTAGGCGCATTTTTAATGTTACTTCGGGTTAAAGAGGAATCTATTGAGGAACTTGCAGGATTCGTACAGGCGACCAAAGACCAGCTTCATTTTGAACCTTTAGACGTTGACTTAGATTGGTCATCTTATGCAGGTAAACGAAAACACTATCCATGGTTTTTGTTAGCCGCTCTTACACTTGCACAGCATGGTCATAAGATTGTTATGCATGGCGCGTCAGGTCATACGCTTAACCGTGTTTATACCGAGCAAGTTTTAGAATATCTTGGTTATCAAATTTGCCATTCTGAACAAGAAGTTCGCACTCAATTGGCAGAGCAAAATTTCGCTTACTTACCCTTAGAGGTAATTTCACCAGTTTTAAGCGAACTGATTTCTCTAAGAAATGTCATGGGATTACGTTCACCCATTCATACTTTAGCCCGATTAATTAATCCTTTTAATGCCAAGGCCACCTTACAAGCAATATTCCACCCCGCCTACAGAAGTTCCCACCAACATAGTGCATACCGCTTAGGCTATCAAAACAGCGCAGTCATTAAAGGTGAAGGTGGTGAGTTTGAACGAAATCCAGATGCCAAAACACTCATTTGTGGTATTAAAAATGGAGAACTCTATGAACATGAGTTGCCAAAGTTAACGCCAGAACGAAGCCCAATTGAAGAAGATCTAGATTTAACTACATTTAAGGCAGTATGGCTTGGTCAGCAGCGCCATGAATATGGGGAAATGGCAGTAATAGAAACCATCGGAATCGCGCTATATACCATGGGAGTGGTTGCTAGTTTTGAAGAGGCAATGCAGAAAGCAAAAGTATTATGGGAAACACGTAATTCAAGCCAATAAAACTAATATAAGATCATACAGCCTTGTATAGCATGTTTTTCTTATATTTCTGCTATAGGCAATACTTACTTTTCAAAGATGAAAAGTAACAAAAATCTTTTGTTGAGCAAACAGTACTTCCTTGTACTGTTACTCAACTGGCGACATCCATGTCGCCCACGCGATAGCAAATGCTAAATAAGATTTATTCTGAAAGTGATTTTAAACAAAACGAATTGGTTTAAATTCAGGTTCATGCTTGTGATGATCGTCATCACACTCTTCACCTTCTTCTTTTGTTCCACGGTCAATATAACCGCTACGCTGATCTTCTGGTAAGTTCTTTAACTCCCAAGCAATCACAGCTTGCATACAAGTCTCACGCTGCTCTTTTGTTAAAACAACGCCATTTGGCCATTTACCAATTTCTACTGCTGTTTTTAAACGCTCTACAATTTCAGGGTTTAAAACAGATAGCATTTGTTCAATATTCATGATTCATCTCTTTGAAAAGATTCAAAATCTTGGTTCCAACCAAGTTTGGTACGGCAGGCCATATAGAAATCATAACCTGGTGGATGCAATAAACTTAGTTTAAATGGATGTTTACGAATGTGTAAACTGTCTCCAACATTGAGCGAGACACTATGTTGTCCATCTGCACTCACCATCGGTAATACCCGATTTTCGCGAATAACGATTTTAATTTCGCTTTGACCACCGACTACGATAGGTCGTGATGACAATGTATGGGGATGCATTGGAACTAATGCAATAGCATCCATACTTGGATGTAAAATTGGTCCACCACCTGACAACGCATAAGCCGTTGATCCGGTTGGGGTCGAAACAATTAAACCATCACTATGTTGGCGATAAACATATTGACCATCAATATTAAGTTCAAAGTCAATCATGTGTACCGATTTGCCCGAATGCAAAACGACATCGTTTAAGGCAATCGCATCATAAATCACTTCACCATTTGTTCTTACTTCCATTTCCAGTAAGAAACGACGGTCAAGTTGAAAATGTCCTTGAAGCACTTGGTCAAGTTTAAAAATAGCTTCTGAAGGTTTGATATCAGTTAAAAAACCTAATCGCCCTCGGTTAATGCCAATTACAGGCGTATTGTAGCGAACTAAAGCTCTTGCAGCGTGGAGTAATGAACCATCCCCTCCTACTACTATGACCAAATCAGCAACTTCACCTAATAAATGACGGCTCACTACCTGTGCATGGTCATAAGGCACTAATTCAGCAGTTTCCTGATCAAAAATGGGGTTTAAGCCTAGGTTCAACAAATGATCATGAATTAAACATAGTGTTTCTACAACTGATGATTTATCTGGTCGACCGATTAACCCGACGTTTCTGAAGGACTTATGTGAAATTTGCACGAATGAGTAAGCTCCGCTGCGATACTTGCCTATAATAACATTAACCTGATTAATTTAAAAAAACATAACTACAAGATGCTGTAAAATTCAATCTAAGTTTTCCAATTATTCACAGTTTTATCATTGCAAATTGATGACAAGCTATCGCATCATTACAGGCATTGTTAGGGTTTTATCTCATTTTTATGAAGTTTGAACGTGGTATCGGTTTCTTTGCACTAATCTTTTCCATTTTGGTCATTGGTGCTTTTATTGCTCTTAGTATCTATCTGATTCGTTTAGATAATATTATCCGTGAAAAATTTGAAGGACAACGGTGGGATATTCCTGCCAAAGTGTTCGCACGGCCTTTAGAAATTTATAACAATGCACCTATTACCCAAGCAAACTTCACTCAAGAATTAAAACTTTTGGGTTACAAAGCTTCAAGTAATTATGACAAGTCTGGAACGTATGTTGCTCAAGGTAGCAATATGTATATCCACACGCGTGGTTTTGATTATGGCGATAGTGTTGAACCAGAACAGGTACTAGAGTTAAGTTTTGCAAATGATCAAGTTGCCGAGGTTCGCAGTACAAAACCCTCTTCAACAGGTGTTGCACGATTAGAACCACTTCTTATTGGAGGGATCTATCCTCAACATAATGAAGACCGTGTTCTGATTAAACTGAATAAGGTTCCTAAACCACTCATTGAAGCTTTAATTTCAACAGAAGATCGTAATTTCTATCATCACCATGGGGTTTCAATTCGTGGTACTGCTCGTGCATTGGTGAGTAATATTACAGGCGGAAAGCGTCAAGGTGGTTCCACCCTAACTCAACAATTAGTTAAAAACTTCTACCTTACACCTGAACGCACCTTAAAACGTAAAGTTAATGAAGCATTAATGGCTTTGCTCATTGAGCTACATTACAGCAAAGATGAAATTTTAGAAGCCTATTTAAATGAAGTAAATTTGGGCCAAAATGGTAGCTACTCAATTAATGGCTATGGTTTGGCTTCACAATTTTATTTTGGTTTACCATTACGTGAACTCAATGTTTCACAACAAGCTTATTTAGTCGGTTTGGTGCAAGGTCCTTCTTTATATAATCCTTGGAAAAACCCTGAAGGTGCGAAAAAACGCCGCGATACCGTGTTAAATAACATGCGTGTAATGGGTTATTTAACTCAATCAGAATATGAAGATGAAATTGCACGTCCTTTAAATGTGCTAAGTAAACCAAGTTTAGGTCCTGCAAAATTCCCAGACTTTTTAGATATTGTGCGTCGTCAATTACGTACAGAATATCAAGAAAGTGATTTAACTAATCAGGGTTTACGTATTTTTACGACTTTAGACCCAATTACTCAAACGCAAGTTCAAAATGCTTTTAAAGCTTCTGTAGATCGCTTGGCAAATAGTAATCCATCACGTTTGAAAAATTTACAAGGTGCTGTACTGATTGCGCATCCTGAAAATGGCGAACTGGTTGCAGCAGTTGGCTCTACACAAGACTTTACTGGTTTCAATCGTGCGTTAGATGCAAAGCGTCAAGTCGGTTCTTTATTGAAACCTGTAATTTATTTAAGTGCTATTGAATCAGGACGCTACAACTGGGCAACTCAAATTGAAGACGCTCCAATTAGTGTTCCTGTAGATGGTGGTAAAAGCTGGACGCCTAAAAACTATAGTGGTGGCGGACATGGCATTGTAAGCTTGAGTGAAGCATTAGCAAACTCATATAACCTATCGGCTGTACGTTTGGGTCAAGAGTTCGGTTTATCTACTTTTACCAATAATTTAAGAAAGTTTGGTGTCGAGTCAACAATTCCTGCCTACCCTTCTATTTTCCTTGGGGCAGTCAATATGTCGCCAATGGAAGTACTGGGAATCTATGAGAACTTCGCTACAGGTGGTTTTAAATATCCAACACGTGCGATTCGATCTGTCGTAGATGCCAACGGTCGCCTACTTGATCGTTATGGTCTTAATGTTCAACAAACGATTGATCCATCTGTTGGCTATATCATGAATTATGGCCTACAACAGGTCATGTCTTCAGGTACGGGGCGCTCAGCTTATAACAGCTTATCTCCAGCTTTAAAATTGGCAGGTAAATCAGGTACAACTAACGATACACGTGACTCATGGTTTGCTGGTTACTCAGGTAATCACGTTGCTGTAGTTTGGTTAGGTTTAGATGACAACAAAGTAACAGGCTTAACTGGTTCATCTGGTGCGTTGCCAGTATGGATTAATGTGATGAAACAATTACGCCAAACCCCTGTAAATCTACGTCAACCAGACACTGTACAATGGCAGTGGATTGACCGCGCAACTGGTGATTTATCTGCTCAAGCTTGTGATGGTGCTATGTATATTCCAATGCTAACGCATACGGTTCCGCACCGCGCTACACCGTGTGGAGCACCTTATTATCAAGTTGATCCAACATATACGCCACAAAGTGATAACACAATTCCTGAATCTCAGGATGATAATACCGACAGTTATATTCGTGAAAGTGAAAACCAGATGGAACAAGATCTGGCAAACAACACGCATGTAATATCGAGTGGTAGTTATAACAACTAAGCGTTAACAGGAAATTAGGATATGTTGAAGAAAGGTGTTTTTTATATTGGTGCTGTTCTTATGGTTGGCTGTACAACTTTGCCTGATCATTCTGACTCCAAACAGAAAACACCTACTCCTCCTGTTAAAAAGACGGAAACTCCATCAGGCGTAAAAATTACGCCTTATGACCATCCAGAAATTCAACGCAAAAATTTACAGGTGATTGTTCCTCAACAAAAAAAGCCTCAACATTTTAGTGATGATGGCAGCCAGCTACCGGCATTTAAAGTGTTAATGCAAAAAACGCAGCAGGCTTATAAAAACCAGCAATGGTCAGAGGCTGAGCGCTATGCACTTCAAGCACAGCGTTTAGCACCGCAAGCAGCTGAGACTTATTTATTTCTTGCACTTACGGCAAATCATAAACAACAATATTCTAATGCTGAGTCTTTAGCACGACGTGGTTTGAGCTTTGCCCAAAGTCAGCCAATGAAAAAGCAGCTTTGGTTGGTCATCTTAAAAGCTGGTCAACAACGCAATAATCAAAAAACTGTTCAAGAAGCACAGCAAGCATTAAAAGCTCTCTAGCTTTTAATGCTTATTTATTTTCTTATTAGAAATTACGAATACCCGCTAAACCATATGCACCATACTTCTGTGCTGTGACTAAATCATCAGGACTCATGCCTCCCAAAGCGAATACGGGAATCTGGCTATTTTGGGCAAGCTCACTAAAACGCTCCCAACCTAATGCCACAGCTTCGGGATGAGTCGCTGTTGTTTTTACAGGACTAATAAAAACAGCATCACAACCAATCTGCTGAGCCTGTTTTAAAGAAACCGCATCATGACAAGCGGCAATATATCGCACCCCTACTGTTAAATCGCCTTTATGCAAATTCATGAGTTGAGATTGTTTTAAATGAACGGTCTTAATCTGTTTTTGTAATTCAGGGCTTAATTGCTGCCAGATAGCGATATTAATAATTAAATTTGATCGTTGCCCTTCATCTAAAGCAGTTAATTGCTCTATATACTGCGGCTCAAATTCTTCGATACGCCAGTACAATAAAGCATCACTGTTTTCTACCGTTGAAAGCGTATTGCTAATTTTGATGAGGTGAGGCCAATAGAGTCGTTTTATGATGTTTTTATTGGCTTTAGGGAAGTTTAAATGAAGTAGCTGATCACGTGTGTACCATGCCCATGGTTGGTGAATAAGATTTAATAACTCATCAGGTACATAACTATGGAACAAATGAAGGTTGACGATAATGTCATCATATTCATGGTGAATATAATCAAACTGATGCCAATCTTTTAAGCCAATACCCACCTCTTCATAGATTTCACGGCGGCAGGCTTCTTCTGGAGTTTCACCCTGCTCAACCTTTCCTCCGGGAAACTCATGCTTTCCGCCTTGATGTTGCTCTTCTTGGCGCCATCCAACTAATATTTTTCCACGATGAATTAAGATAGCTATTGCGACATCAACGATCGGTTTGGGCATTTTTCTACTCTCTAAAACTTTTCTCAAGTGTAAGCAAATTTTATCATTTTATAAAATCTTAAAAATCTCATTGACAGATCTATTCGATAATGATTATCATTTAAATCGTTCAAGAACATACCACGGAGCACAACAAATGAACGCACCTTTTAGCTTATTTACTCGTAACAATGACACAGCTCACGCCTTACCAATGTTACATTCTAACAACCTGTTTGCATTAGGCCGTGAAATCCGCATTATGCATGCTGGCGAGGAATATCGTTTACGCCTCACTCGCAACAATCGTCTAATTTTAACTAAATAAAAAATACACTCGCGTTTCAATAATATTCGTGGGAAAACAAAAAATGGATAGCATGGGTAACCATGCTATTTTTTATGAAGGAAGAATAATCTCTGCCCTCAGACCACCTCGTTCGGCATGCATAAAACGTAACGTGCCATTATGCAATTCAATAATTTTTCGCGTAATTGAAATTCCTAACCCAGAACCTTGCTGCTGAGTACCGAGTACCCGAAAAAAACGCTGCCCTAATCGTAGCAACACTTCATCATCCACCCCATTCCCCGTGTCTTCAATAGACACCTTAATTTGCTGTTCATGACGACCAATCTCAACATGAATAGAGCCTAAATTCGGGCTATAACGAATGGCGTTATCAAATAAATTTCTAAAAGCAATAAATAGTAATTCTTCATTTGCAAACGTTTTAGTTTCTGTCGATAAAGTATTTGTCTCTATCAACATCTGTTTAGCTTTCGCATCTAAATCTACAGTTTCAATAACTCTTGCCAGTAAGTAATTTAAATCGATAACTGTCTTAGGAAGTTGTGGCTGCTCAGCTTCATTCGGTTCCAAACGAGCAAGCAGGAGTAAATTTTCAAGTATCTTTGTACTTCTAGAAACGTCTTCTTGTATACGTTCAAAATCTTGATGAAGCTCCGGAAGATGCTGGTATTTACGCTGTAAAACTTGAAGACGCATTTGTATGGCGGATAACGGAGAACGTAGCTCATGCGAAGCATCTGCGGTAAAACGCTGTTCAGCAACGAGAGCCCTTTGCAATCTTGCAAGCAATTGATTTAAAGCATCTATAACAGGTTGAATTTCTGTAATGACATCTGGTTCTTGAATTGGTTCTAAATTTGATGCAGTTTTTTGAGCAATACGCTTCGAAAGTAAATTTAGTGCAGCCAATTGATGCTCGGTACGCCAGCTTACAATGACCCATTGTAATAACCAAAACAACACCATAAGACCACTATATCCGGCAAGTGCTTTAAGTACCTCTTCAACACGTGTACTCATTGGTTGAAAAACTTCAACTTGTAGTTGAGAGTCTTCTTGTTGTGCAGCCAGACTACGCCATAATTGACCATCAAACCAAAAATATGAGAATCCTTCTGACAAGTTACCCTGTTCAAAAAGTTCATGCTGATAGCTATGAGAGTGAGTCAATACTTGACCTGTGTTTAATAACTCATACTGAATATCAAATTCATCACTTAGCTCATCAAACTGTTTCATGGATTGTCCAGAAAGATCAGAAACCAGCAATGTATCTGAAATTTCATCCATGATTTCATCTTGCACTGACATGTTGTGATAGATCGAAAATATGGTGAGTAAACTTAAAGCCAACAGCCCCACCACAACGCTACTCCACATCGTAGTTTTAACCAGTTGAGACTGCAAAGATGAGCGATTCGATTTCATTTTACATCTCCCATACGGTAGCCTAGCCCCCGTATGGTTTTAATACTGCTACTTCCAATTTTTTTTCGAAGCTGATAAATAAATACTTCAATCGCGTTACTTTCAATTTCCTCACCCCATGCATAGAGTGCTTCTTCTAATTGATCACGGGTAATAATATGCTCGGGATGTACCATAAGCTTACGTAATATTTGAAATTCTTTTGCCGTTAAATCGATAGACTTTCCAGCACTTAATACAACTTTTGCTTGTGTGTCGAGTTGCAGATCGCCCCACGTTAAAATTGATTGCTGACTCAAAGTTTGTTTACGTAATTGAGCGCGGATGCGAGCCGATAATTCTTCTAAACTAAAAGGCTTAACTAAATAATCATTTGCGCCTAAATCTAGCCCCTCTACCCGATCATGAATGCTGTCACGTGCAGTAATAAAAATAACAGGAACATTTTTTTGCTTATGGCGAATGGTCGTTAAAACCTTTTCACCAGCCAGTTGAGGTAGCCCCCGATCAAGTAAAATACAGTCATAGTCATGCTGTTCGATTGCCGTAAGTGCATAGTCACCTCTTTCAACCCAGTCTACTTGATAACCGTCTAACTCTAACCATGATTGAATGCTTTCAGCTTGAGAGCGATCATCTTCTGCAAGCAAAATTCTCATCTATTTTTCCTGTTATATCCTGATTTTATCTTGCCAAGCCTTTATAAAAAAAGCAAAGCCGCATGATTTAAATGCGGCTAAAAGTAGTAGATCTACAGACTCATGAATTAAAACTGAACTTGATCCACATCAATTTCTACACGTTTTAAAGGTTTATAATCAATGTCTACTTCACCAATTAAAGTTACATTTGTATTGGCAGAAATAGGACGACCTTGCCAAAGTTCATCATCTACATCAATTGTAATGCTACCTGTCTTGTCAAGAAATTGATATTTTTCATCACCTAAAGACTTTACAACCTGACCATGTAATTTGATCGGTGTATTATCTTTTGAGGTTAATGCCTGTTTGACCGTTGTAACAGTTGCTGGAGCAATTGCAGCTTGATTCACTGGTGTATTCGCGACAACTACGCCAGCAGCAGTCATACCAGCTGTCATCAACATTACTTTAAGCATATTCATATTATTACCCTCTGTTTATGGTTCCCTCTTGGGATAAAGCAATTAAATCAAGCATAAATGAGGTGAATCTTAAGAAAAACTTAATTTAATGGCACAACCCGCAATACCTCTTCTAATGTCGTAAGCCCATCAATCACTTTACGAGCACCAGCAATTCTTAAAGGTTCTATACCTTCTTTTTTAGTTTGAGTTCTCAAATCATTTAACATCCCATGACTACTAATAAGATGCTTAAGCTCAAGACTGACTGGCATAAATTCATAAATACCAATTCGCCCTTTATAGCCTGTATGACGACACTCTTCGCAGCCTACTGCCTGAAAAACTGTTTCAGGCATTTCCATAATATAGTCAAATGTTAGGTGTTCCCACTCGGCCTCATTAATATAAGTTTGTTGTTTACAGTGCGGGCAAAGCTGTCGTACTAAACGCTGTGCAAGAACACCTAAAATTGTTGCAGCAGTCAGAAATGGTTGTACCCCTAAATCATGCAAACGAGTCAAACTAGACGGCGCATCATTGGTATGTAAAGTTGATAATACTAAATGCCCTGTTAATGCTGCCTGAATCGCCATATTCGCCGTGTCTTGGTCACGAATTTCACCAATCATAATAATGTCTGGGTCTTGTCGCATCAGCGCACGCACGCCATCAGCAAAGCCTAATTCAATTGCATTATTGACCTGCATTTGGTTAAAACTAGGCTCTAACATTTCAATCGGGTCTTCAATGGTACATACATTGACCTGCTCGGTTGCGAGCTGTTTTAAAGAAGAATATAGCGTAGTTGTTTTACCTGAACCTGTAGGGCCAGTGACTAAAATAATGCCGTGGCTGTTTTTTGTTAATTGCTGCCACTGTTGTAATAAACGCTCCTCGAAACCTAGTTGCTGAAAAGAACGCACCAGCACATCAGGATCGAAAATACGCATAACCAATTTTTCACCAAATGCTGTTGGTAAGGTCGATAAACGTAATTCGGTTTCTTGACCTTTGGGTGTACGAGTTTTTAATCGACCATCTTGCGGTTTACGTTTTTCCGCTACATTTAAACGCCCTAAAATTTTAATTCGAGAAATCACGGCGGTCAGTGTGTTTGAAGGCATGTTATAAATGGTGTGCAAAACCCCATCAATACGGAACCGGACTTTACCATTGTCTTTACGTGGTTCCATGTGAATATCACTGGCACTCTGCTCAAATGCAAACTGTAAAATCCAGTCGACCAATTTCACAATATGCTGATCATTGGCATCTGGGTTTTGACTATCACCAAGCTGCAAAAGCGCTTCAACATTTTTACTGTCACGGTCATGCGCTGCATCTTTTTGAGCCGAGTTTACTGCGCGACTCACCTGATAATATTCTCGCAAATAACGCTGTAACTGTTCGGGATTAAGCAGTACCCGTTCAATTTTTTTAGGCGCTAGACTTCGTTCAAGGTTATTGAGCCAATCTGTTTGAAATGGTTGATCTGTTCCAATCACGATTCGGTCAGCATGAATTTCAACAGCTAAAATATGGTTACGAATGGCAAACTCTTGTGACATAACCTGCGTTAAAGCGCTGACATCTGCCTTTAAAGGATCGATCACAAATAGAGGTAGCTGAACCCGATTTGCAAACCATAAACATAAGCGGTTTAAACTCAAATGCGTATGTGTGTGTTGCTGATCTTTTAAATTAAAATGTGCAATCCACTGTAATGGGTGCCACTTTAACTGGTCTTTTTGGCGGTGACTTGTCTGTACCAGTAATTTATCTCGTTCTGTTATACGGCCTTCTTGTAATAGTTGTTCTAGACACCAATATGTATCTATTTCTACATGTGCATTCATGTGTTATCCCCAATATATTTTTATAATATAACAGAGATATTTTAGGTTTAAATATCCTTCAACTTCAATTAATTAAACCAATTCTCATCTTAATATTTTTTTGTGTCACAGATCATATTTATAAAAATATTTTCTATCTAGTTTTGTCTAAAAAAGACACTATGCTCACTACAATAAAAAGCATAAACTGAACATGAATACATGATTTTAAAATGATTCAAATCTACATATAACAATAAGCAAAGAGGAAGTAATATGGAACTTCCAATGACAATGTCATTACAAACAACATCATTTGAAGAATTTATTACGGTGATTGCTGCTGCGCTCGGTTGTGGTTTATTAATTGGATTAGAACGTGAACGAAGCAAGCTTAAACATGAATATAAAACCTTTGCGGGATTTCGATCTTTTGCCATTAGTGCATTATTAGGAGCGATTTGTTTTTTATTTGGCACTGAAATTGGAATTGTAGGCGCCCTTCTCATTGGGGCTATTAGTATCGTTTCCCTCAAAAATCAGCCGAATGACCCAGGTGTGACCACAGAACTCGCCTTTATTATGACTTATTTCATTGGGGCAATTTGCATTTGGAATATTTCGCTCGCTGCTGGCTTAGCTGTGATCATGACGATTATTTTATTTGCAAAGCAGTCTATGCATGGCATTGCCAGTCAGTGGATTACCGAATCGGAATTGCGTGATGGTATTTTTCTACTTGCCCTACTTCTAATTGCTCTACCTTTAGTCCCCAATAAACCCTTTTGGGGTCCAGTTTTAAATCCTCATGTGATTTTAAAATTACTGACTTTGATCTTATTTGTACAAGCCCTCGCCCATATAGCAAAGCGACTTTTGTCATCTAAAAATGCTTTATTGCTTTCTTCTTTAGCTTCTGGATTTGTTTCTAGTACAGCGACGATTGCCAGTTTAGGTTTAGAAGTACGCTCTGGCAAAGCCAATGCAACGACAAATGCAGGTGCTGCCTTAATGTCATGCGTCTCCACACTCATTCAAACTTTAATTATTGTGATTGGGATTAGCTTTGCTTGGTTTAAGCTAATTATCTTTCCGACACTTATTGCATTAGTAGTTTTATCAGTATGGGCCTTTATTTTATTACGTAAAGCAGAGCCTAGTACGGCTTCGCCCGAGCTTGACTCAAGAATGTTCAGTTTAAAAGAAGCCATTATTATTGCAGGTACACTTACCCTTATTCAGGCAGGTGTTTATGGTTTAAGTCTATCTTTAGGCGATGCAGGATTAATCGCGGGAACCTTACTTGCTTCATTATTTGAAATACATGCAGCAATTGCGGCAGTTATTGTGCAAGGTGAGCCTGATAGCGCACATATGACACCTTTACTCATTGCCTTTTTAGGAGGTTTCGCAGTTCATGCACTTGCCAAAAGTGTGAACTCCGCAATTTCAGGTGGGCTTCACTATGCACTTGCTTTCGTTCCCGCCCAACTCATTCATATGGCTATTTTTATTAGTTTACTTTGGCTCAACATCCATTGGTTTTAAAATATCTATTGTGCAAGCGAAGAAGTCTTCACCACATCAATGACTGTAACTACAAATTGATCGACCTTAAAATGAATATCAAAGTTTGAAAATTTCATTTTATAGATTCGTTCAACGTCTTCTTGATAGGCTGGTCGAGGATCTAAAGCTAAGACTTGCTCAAGCTCATCAATGTATTGAGAATTCATTTCATTATTTTGCAAAAAATATTTTTGTGCTGTTAATGCAGCTTCATTCCAAATGACTGCCTTCCGTTCTGGTTCTGCATGGGCATAACCACTTTGTGCATCGCTAATTGCATCAGAATATTGAATATAAGGCTTAATATCTAAAATTGGAGTGCCATTTAATAGATCACTTCCTATGATATAGACGCGGACGGCCTTCCCCACTTTTTCCACTTTATTAAGTTTTACGACTGAAAGACCTATAGGAGAAGGTCTATACATGCTACGTGTAGCAAATACGCCTATTTTTTCATTGCCCCCTAAACGTGGCGGACGAACCTGTGGACGAAATTTATCGGCACTCCCCTGATTTTTATTATCATGAAACTGCCAAACCAACCAGAGATGACTGAACTGCTCAATTCCCTCAAATGCTAGCAAGTCATTATAGGGTTCTATCATGTCAATATAAGACTCAATATTGACCAAATTAGGCTGGCGTGGAATACCAAATTTCTCCCGATAAGGAGAACACATGTAGCCAATTATGGGGAAGGTGACAGAATTGATCATCACTTTTTCTTATAAACACAATTAAATATATTCAGTTTATCGGGAATGAAATTAGATTAGAATAGCAATCTGTTTTCTTTTAATCGTGATCGAGACCTTTAATGGCTGCTTTTAACGTTGAACGCATTACTCATGTTCACCACTGGAATGACACTCTTTTCAGTTTTAAAACTACACGCGACACCAGCTTACGTTTTAAAAATGGTCAGTTCGTAATGATCGGACTTGAAGTGAATGGCAAACCGTTAATGCGTGCATATTCGATTGCAAGTGCAAACTACGAAGAAGAGTTAGAGTTCTTCTCAATTAAAGTACAAGACGGTCCTTTAACTTCGATTTTGCAAAAAGTACAAGTTGGTGATGAAATTTTAGTTTCTAGAAAACCAACAGGTACTTTGGTTCATGATGACCTTTTACCAGGTAAAAATTTATATCTTTTATCTTCTGGTACTGGCCTTGCACCATTCTTATCAATTATTCGTGACCCAGAAACTTACGAACGCTTTGAAAAAGTAATCGTTGTTCATGGTACACGCTATATTTCTGAATTAGCTTATCAAGACCTGATCTTGAATGAATTACCAAACCATGAATTCTTTGAAGAGCTAGGCATTAAAGACAAACTTGTTTACTACCCTACAGTAACTCGTGAGCCTTTCCACACTCAAGGCCGTGTAACAACTGCAATTGAAACTGGCGCTTTATTTGAAAAAATTGGTTTACCACGCTTCAACCGTGAAACTGACCGCGCAATGCTTTGCGGTAGCCCTGCATTCTTGAAAGATGTTGCTGCATTACTTGACCAACATGGTTTAGTTGAATCACCTCGTATGGGTGAAATGGGCGACTACGTGATTGAACGTGCGTTCGTAGAAAAATAAGATTTTTCTCAATAAAAAACCGAGGCAAAGTCCTCGGTTTTTTTATATCTTTTTAGAGAAATTTAAGGCGCTAAATTTACTCGGCTAGTCTATTTTTAAAAAATCTAGAGAAGATCAAGCTAAAGTCGCTGATCCTCTTAAATAACTATGCAGATCAATGATTAAATTAAACGAATAAATAGCTGAGACCACATAGCTAATGATAAAATCAATTTATCAGTTCAGTTTGATTTACTGGTAATTTTGTACCAAAAAAATTAAACAATCGTTAAAACTGCCAAACCATTTCAACATTTCATGTAGATTGATTAAAACTCATTCTGGCGCAGCTTCTCATGTCTTATCTTTATTTAGCAATTGCGATTGCTTGTGAAGTCATTGCAACTTCAGCTTTAAAAGCATCTCAAGGTTTTACTGTTCCTATTCCATCCATCATTACAGTGGTGGGCTATGCAATTGCTTTTTATTTATTGTCCCTGACTTTAAAAACCATTCCGATGGGGATTGCATATGCCATTTGGTCAGGTGCAGGTATTATTTTAATTTCCGCAATTGGCTGGATATTTTACAAACAGCATTTAGACTTGGCAGCGTGCATTGGTCTTACTTTAATGATCGCGGGTATTATCATTATTAATGTGTTTTCTAAAAATACTCATCTTTAAACTATAACTAAAACAACCGAGTAAGATGCAAATCCTTGTTTTAAAAAATTCACCTTACTCGGTATGAGTAACTTATTTCAAACTACCCGTCAAAAATTGCTTTAAACGCTCACTTTTTGGGTTATTGAGTACTGCATCAGGATGACCTTGTTCCTCAATTTTCCCCTGATGCAAAAAAATCACTTGATTAGATACATTGCGCGCAAAGCCCATTTCATGTGTGACCACAATCATGGTGCGCCCTTCTTCCGCCAAGCCTTGCATAACTTTAAGTACTTCACCTACCAACTCTGGGTCAAGTGCACTGGTTGGCTCATCAAACAACATCACTTCCGGTTCCATAGCCAAAGCACGAGCAATTGCTACACGTTGCTGCTGACCACCAGATAAAAATGTCGGATATTTACTTTCAACGCTTTCAGGTAATCCAACTTTGCGTAGATATTTGCGTGCACGCTCTTCAGCCTCGGCACGTTTTACCCCGAGTACATGAATTGGTCCTTCAATGACATTTTCCAGCACTGTCATGTGTGACCACAAATTAAAATGCTGAAACACCATCATGAGCTGGGTACGCATTTTTTGTAGTTGCTTTGGGTCAACGACTTTTAAATTGCCTTTTTTATCAAAGACTGTGTGTAGTTTTTCACCATTAAGTTTAATAGTGCCATTACTGGGTTGTTCCAAAAAGTTAATACAACGCAGCAAGGTACTTTTACCTGAACCAGATGAGCCAATGATACTAATGACATCACCAGCATTTGCATCAAGTGATATTCCTTTTAGTACTTCATGATCGCCAAATGTCTTATGTAAATCGCGAATCACTAGTTTTGCAACGTGTTCCATTTATGTCTCCTAATGATTCGATGGTTTTAAAAATGCCAACCAACGTTTTTCAAGCCGACGAAATATCCAAATCAAAATAAATGCCAATACTGCATACAACACCGCGGCAATCCCAAAAGCATTGAAGGTGTCATAGGTTGCCGCATTCACATCACGCGCAATTTTCAAAATGTCAGGAACTGTTGCTGTAAATGCAATAGTTGTCGCATGTAACATTAAAATGACTTCGTTGCCGTAAAATGGTAAAGCACGGCGTAACATCGACGGGATGATAATACGGGTATAGCGTTTCCATTTCGACATACCGAAAGCTTGCGCAGCCTCTATCTCGCCATGTGGAATAGAACGGATCGCTCCAGCGAAGATTTCAGTGGTATATGCACTAGTATTGAGCGCAAATGCCAAAATGGTGCAATTTATGCCTTCTCTAAAAAATGCATCGAGTGTCTGATGTTCATGGATGTAATCAAAGCTGTAAATGCCTGAGTAAATAATGAGTAGCTGGATGTACAGTGGTGTGCCACGAAAAACGTAGGTAAACAACCAGACTGGACCACGCAACCAAAGATTTTCTGATACGCGTGCAAGCGATAAAGGCACAGCAAGCACAAACCCAATACCAATAGATAACACCAATAACCAAGTAGTCATTGCTACCCCAGTCATTTGTAGGCCATCGCTCCAAAGGTATGCCTGCCAATATTGTTGAAGGATTTCAATCATAATTGTCCCTTCCTCACACCAGCAGAATAACGACGTTCAAGCCACATTAAAATCAGGTTCGACACTGTGGTAATTGCTAAATAGATCGCAGCAGCCACGATACTGAAAAAGAACAATTGCATGGTATTTCTACCGGCATCTTGCGAAATTTTTACAATATCAGTCAGACCAATAATTGAAACCAGTGCGGTTGCCTTAATCAAAACTTGCCAGTTATTACCAATACCCGGTAACGCAAAACGCATCATTTGAGGGAATAATACTCGGTGAAAAACCTGCCAAGGGGTCATACCATAAGCCATTGCTGCTTCAATTTGTCCTCTTGGAACCGATTGAAATGCACCACGAAAGGTCTCGGTAAAATATGCACCATAAATGAACGCTAAAGTAATCACACCAGCCACAAACGGGTTGATATCAATTTGATCCATTTGCAGGGCTTCAGTAATTTGGTTTAGGCCCAACTGCAAGCTATAAAATAACAACAGCATAATGACCAAATCAGGCACACTACGGATGAGTGTGGTATAGGCTGTCGCAATGTAACGTAAGATTTTAATATTAGAGAGTTTTGAGCTCGCACCAATTAAGCCAATAATCACAGAAAGCAAAAGTGACAACAGCGCAAGCTGTATGGTCATCCATGTACCGCTGAGAAGGAGTGGCCCATAGCCAGAAAAAAACATGACTCCTCTTCTCCTTAAAAACAATATCTAATATTGATAAGATGAGAATAGATCTAAAAATGTCGGCTTAAAGCCGACATTTTTCACATCATTAGTAAATGCTAAAGGAGAAATATTTTTTCTCGAGTTTCTTATATGTGCCATCTGCAATGATTGCAGCTATTGCTTTATTAATGTTGGCTTTTAAGTCTGCGTCTTCTTTGCGTAAGCCAATCGCCGCGCCCACCCCAAGTGTTTTTGCATCAACCACATTGCCACCAACAAAACCGAAGTTTTTGCCTTTTGGTTGTTTTAAGAAAGCACCATCAACCATAATTGCATCTTGTAAGGTTGCATCCAAACGTCCTGACATCATGTCTTGGTAAATCAAATCTTGGACTGGATAAGGTACAACAGTTACGCCTTTTGGTGCCCAATAGGTTTTAGCATAAGTTTCTTGAATTGTGCCCTGTTGTACGCCCACACGCTTACCCTTCAATGATGCAGCGGTCGGTAATAACGGTGAACCTTTTTTTGCAACCATACGTGTTGGCGTATTGTAGATTTTGCTAGTAAATGCAATTTGTTTCGCACGTTCATCCGTGACTGTCATTGATGAAAGAATGCCATCAAACTTTTTCGCTTTAAGGGCTGGAATCATCCCGTCAAAAGAGTTCTCAACCCAAACGCATTTGGCTTTGAGTTTTGCACAAATAGCATTCCCTAAATCAACATCAAAACCAGTTAACTTGCCATCTGGTGTTTTATATTCAAATGGTGCATAAGACGACTCAGTACCAAAACGAATCACCTTCCAATCCTTTGCTTGAACATTCGTCGCAACAGCAGCCAAAACTAAAGTTGTTGAAACGAATATTTTTTTCATAAAGCTTGCCATCTTGAAGCTTCTCCTTAAAATCCCAATAAGGTGATAAAAACTTGAGTATTTCTAACTTACTCTTCTGCCGAAATAATTGCAATTTCTATACCATAAATTAAGGATTCATGAAGATGACTAAACAGTGGATTGTATTAACTGATTAATTGTTGAAAAATCACTCAAAATATGAAGCTAATTTTTGAGTGCATAGGCTTCTGCCATATTTTCATTTTCGACCAAGGTCCGAATGGTATATTCATGGTTATGTTCTTTGGCAGTGGCAAATTCACATTTCTGATCCCATAACATTGAGCAACCACTCAGCAACGGACAACCTGCAAATAATTCGGCTACCCAATCAACAAACACTCGAACTTTAGGCGATAAATGACGGTTTTGTAGATACACAACTGATATTGGCATAGGTGCAGGCAACCATTCAGTCAGTACTTCTTTGAGCGTACCTTCTTCTAGATGTTTCGCCACCATGTAATATGGGCATTGAATTAAGCCAAAACCTTGTACTGCCAAATCAACATAGGAGTCGCCATCGTTAACAGAAACACGCCCTTTTACACCAACACTATGAATTTCGCCATCCACCATAAAATCCCAGTCGATATTGCGTCCGGTACGGCTGTTAAAGTAATGCACGACTTGATGCTGCTTTAAGTCATCAATAGTTTTTGGTTCACCATGCTCTGCCAAATAACGGGGTGCAGCAACCGTCACACACTGAATTGTTCCGATACGACGTGCAACCAAACTTGAATCTTTCAACTGACCAATACGGATGACACAGTCCACCGCATCTTGTACCAAATCGACTGGGCGATCACTCATTCCAATTACTAAATCAATATCTGGATAACGTGTATGGAAGTCACAGAGCATTGGAATTAAGATCATGCGCCCAATCGAAGCTTTAACATCAATACGCAGTCGGCCTCTTGGTCCACGTTCCGAATCCTGAAAATTTGATTCTACGTCTTCGACATCGGCTAAAATTCGTGAAGTACGTTCATAATAAACTGCCCCATCTGGTGTCAAACTAAGTTTACGAGTCGTTCGGTTAAGTAACCTAACTTGTAAATGCTTCTCTAAACCCTGAATGGTTGTCGTCACAGAAGCACGCGGTAAACCCAAACTATCAGCTGCTAAACTGAAACTATTTGTTTCGACAACTTTATTGAATACTCTCATGGCATGAAATAGATCCACACGCACACTCCTATTAATGCGTTTTATTTAACTCAAACACATCAATTATTATAAAAATACGAATAGTGTTATCAAATTTAATATATTTATTCGTGATTGACAAACTTTTATGCTCCGTCCATCCCATAAACCCTGTTTCTCCCATACGGACCAAAACTAAAAGTCTGAAAACAGGTAGCCAAATAACTAGGAGCACCTCATGTCATTTTCCCGCAAACAGTTCGCACTGTCTGCCATCTTTGTTGCCATTTTAGCAACAGGAGGCAGTTTTATGTTTTTACATGAAAATGCCGATGCAAAAGCTGCACCGACCGCTGCCCAACAAGCTGCTACAGTTGATGTCGCCCCTGTAGTGAGTAAAACCATTACCGATTGGCAAGAATATTCCGGGCGTTTAGAGGCGATTGATCAAGTCGATATTCGGCCTCAAGTTTCAGGAAAACTCATTGCCGTACATTTCAAAGATGGCAGTCTGGTTAGAAAAGGCGACTTACTTTTTACAATCGACCCGCGTCCTTTTGAAGCAGAACTCAATCGTGCCCAAGCTCAACTCGCTTCGGCTGAAGCACAAGTCACTTATACGGGTTCTAACTTATCCCGTATTCAACGTTTAATTCAAAGTAATGCTGTCTCACGTCAAGAGCTAGATTTAGCCGAAAATGATGCACGCTCAGCCAATGCCAACCTGCAAGCTGCTAGAGCTGCCGTTCAATCTGCCCGTTTAAATCTTGAGTACACCCGCATTACTGCACCAGTCGGCGGCCGAATTTCACGAGCCGAAGTCACCGTCGGCAATGTAGTTTCTGCAGGTAACGGAGCACAGGTTTTAACAAGTTTAGTCTCTGTATCTCGCCTTTATGCATCTTTCGATGTTGATGAACAAACTTACCTGAAATACATCAGTAACCAGCGTAATTCTGCACAAGTTCCTGTTTATATGGGACTTGCTAATGAAACAGGCTTTACTCGTGAAGGTACGATCAATTCAATCGACAATAACCTAGATGCAACCTCGGGAACAATCCGTGTTCGCGCGACCTTTGACAATCCAAACGGCGTTTTATTACCGGGCTTATATGCACGAATCCGTTTAGGCGGAGGTCAACCTCGTTCAGCAATTTTAATTAGCCCAACCGCAATTGGGGTCGATCAAGATAAACGCTTTGTCGTGGTCGTTGATGCTAAAAACCAGACTGCTTACCGTGAAGTAAAAATCGGGGCGCAGCAAGATGGTTTGCAAATCGTGAATAGCGGATTAAAAGCGGGTGATCGCATTGTGGTAAATGGTTTACAGCGGATTCGTCCAGGTGACCCTGTTACGCCACATCTCGTTCCTATGCCTAACGCACAAATCACAGCTAATAGCACTACGACTCAACCTCAGCCAACAGATAAAACATCAACTCCGGCAAAAGGTTAATCGCATATGAATATCTCTAAATTTTTTATTGATCGGCCGATCTTTGCTGGTGTGTTATCAGTATTGATTTTACTTGCCGGTCTGCTTTCGGTATTCAAATTACCGATTTCTGAATATCCGGAAGTTGTTCCCCCATCTGTGGTGGTTCGCGCTCAATATCCGGGTGCAAACCCGAAAGTAATTGCTGAAACTGTTGCCTCTCCGCTTGAAGAGTCGATCAACGGCGTTGAAGACATGCTGTATATGCAGTCTCAGGCAAACAGTGACGGTAACTTAACCATTACAGTGAACTTTAAGCTCGGTATTGACCCAGACAAAGCTCAGCAATTGGTTCAAAACCGTGTATCTCAGGCCATGCCTCGTTTACCTGAAGACGTACAGCGTTTAGGTGTCACGACTTTAAAAAGCTCACCAACTTTAACCATGGTTGTGCATCTGACCTCACCAGATAGTCGCTATGACATGACCTACTTGCGCAACTATGCAGTATTGAACGTGAAAGACCGTTTAGCGCGCTTACAAGGGGTGGGTGAAGTTGGTTTATTTGGTTCTGGTGACTACGCGATGCGTGTGTGGCTCGACCCACAAAAAGTGGCACAGCGTAACCTCACAGCAACCGAAATTGTGACTGCAATCCGTGAACAAAACATTCAGGTCGCAGCTGGTACCATTGGTGCATCACCAAGTAATTCACCTTTACAGCTTTCAGTCAATGCTCAAGGTCGTTTAACCACTGAGCAAGAATTTGCCGATATTATTTTAAAAACAGCTCCTGATGGCGCGGTTACCCGATTGGGTGATGTAGCTCGTGTTGAACTCGCAGCTTCACAATATGGTTTGCGTTCATTACTCGATAATAAACAAGCAGTCGCGATTCCAATTTTCCAAGCACCTGGTGCCAATGCATTGCAAGTTTCCGATCAAGTGCGCGACACGATGAAGGAACTTTCAAAAGATTTCCCATCTTCAATTAAATACGACATTGTGTACGACCCGACTCAGTTCGTACGTGCCAGTATTAAAGCAGTCGTTCATACCTTACTTGAAGCAATTGCACTGGTTGTTGTCGTTGTAATTTTATTCTTGCAAACATGGCGTGCCTCAATCATTCCATTGCTTGCTGTACCAGTTTCAATTATTGGTACGTTCGCACTCATGCTTGCTTTTGGTTATTCCATCAATGCACTGTCACTATTCGGGATGGTACTCGCCATCGGGATTGTGGTCGATGACGCGATTGTCGTCGTCGAAAATGTCGAGAGGAATATTGAAGCAGGTTTAAGCCCAAGAGATGCAACTTATCGCGCCATGCGAGAAGTAAGCGGACCGATTATTGCGATTGCCTTAACGCTCGTTGCAGTATTCGTACCTCTTGCTTTTATGACAGGCTTAACAGGGCAATTTTATAAACAATTTGCCATGACCATTGCCATTTCAACAGTCATTTCGGCATTTAACTCGCTTACTCTATCTCCTGCGCTAGCAGCCATGTTGCTTAAAGGACATGATGCTAAACCTGATGCTTTAACACGCATTATGAACCGTGTATTTGGACGTTTCTTTGCGCTATTTAACCGCGTATTTACACGTACCTCAGATCGTTACGGGAAAGGTGTGAGTCGTGTCATCTCACACAAAGCTTCAGCAATGGGCGTCTATGCAGCACTTTTAGGTTTAACCGTTGGGATTTCCTACATTGTTCCAGGTGGTTTCGTTCCCGCTCAGGACAAACAATATTTGATTAGCTTTGCACAGCTACCAAACGGCGCGTCATTAGATCGTACCGAAGCTGTCATCCGTAAAATGAGTGATACAGCCCTTAAACAACCTGGTGTAGAAAGTGCTGTTGCCTTCCCGGGCCTCTCAATTAACGGTTTTACCAACAGCTCAAGCGCCGGTATTGTCTTTGTAACCTTAAAGCCATTTGATGAACGTAAGGCGAAAGACTTATCTGCCAATGCGATTGCAGGTGCGCTCAACCAGAAATATTCAGCTATTCAAGATGCCTATATTGCGGTTTTCCCACCACCACCAGTGATGGGCTTAGGGACCATGGGCGGCTTTAAACTCCAACTTGAAGACCGAGGTGCCTTAGGCTATTCAGCGCTGAATGATGCTGCACAAAACTTTATGAAAGCAGCTCAATCAGCTCCTGAACTTGGACCGATGTTCTCAAGTTATCAAATTAACGTACCTCAGCTGAACGTAGATCTGGACCGTGTAAAAGCTAAACAGCAAGGTGTTGCTGTGACAGATGTTTTCAACACCATGCAGATTTATTTAGGTTCTCAGTACGTTAACGACTTTAACCGCTTTGGGCGTGTTTATCAGGTTCGAGCGCAAGCCGATGCACCTTTCCGTGCTAACCCTGAAGATATTTTGCAGCTTAAAACCCGTAACAGTGCCGGACAAATGGTGCCGTTATCTTCACTGGTAAATGTAACTCAAACCTATGGTCCTGAAATGGTGGTGCGTTATAACGGCTATACCTCAGCGGATATTAACGGCGGCCCTGCACCAGGTTATTCATCTAGTCAAGCAGAAGCTGCGGTTGAACGTATTGCCGCACAGACTCTTCCACGTGGTATCAAGTTTGAATGGACGGATTTAACTTACCAAAAAATCTTGGCTGGTAATGCAGGACTCTGGGTATTCCCAATTAGCGTATTGCTCGTATTCTTAGTTTTAGCCGCACAATATGAAAGTCTAACTCTGCCTTTAGCTGTAATTTTAATTGTACCAATGGGAATCTTGGCGGCTCTGACAGGTGTCTGGCTGACAGGTGGAGATAACAACATCTTTACCCAAATTGGTCTGATGGTACTGGTCGGACTGGCCTGTAAAAATGCCATTTTGATTGTTGAATTTGCGCGGGAACTCGAAATGCAAGGTGCAACTGCCTTTAAAGCAGCTGTTGAAGCAAGTCGACTACGTTTACGTCCAATTTTAATGACTTCTATTGCATTCATTATGGGGGTTGTACCACTGGTTACCTCAACTGGTGCAGGTTCTGAAATGCGCCATGCCATGGGTATTGCCGTGTTCTTCGGGATGATTGGTGTAACACTGTTTGGTTTATTCCTGACTCCTGCCTTTTATGTACTGATTCGTACTCTGAACCGTAAACATAAATTACATTCGGCAGCCGTTCATGAAGCGCCTTTGTCTACCCCACATGATCATTAAGGAGGATATTTGATGGCTACAGCAAAACAAAGCTTATTATTGTCCTCACTCATGGGAAGCCTGCTCCTTACAGGCTGCTCTTTAGCTCCGGAATATCAACCTGCAAAGGTGATTGTTCCAGTCAAATTTAAAGAGTCTGATGCTCAACTTGAGGACAATAACTGGAAAATTGCTCAACCTGCCGATCAGCAGGTTCGAGGTGAATGGTGGCGTGTTTTTAATGATGCTCAATTGAATGGGCTAGAACAACAAGCCATTTCCGGAAACCAGACCCTTAAAGCGGCGGCAGCCAATATTCAGGCTTCACGTGCGTTACGTTCAGCAGCTCAAGCTGAACGTTTGCCAAGTATTGGTGCTGGCTTTGGGCCAACTCGTCAAAAGCCCTCTCCAGCTTCACTCGGTTTAGATGAAAATGCTCATACATCTGCACAAACCTTATGGCGTGCTCAAGCGAATGTCTCATATGAGCTCGATTTATTTGGTCGTATCGCTAGTAGTGTGAATGCAGCAACAGCTGATGTACAGCAACAAGAAGCGTTATATCAGTCAGCACTTTTAGCCCTACAAGCAGATGTTGCGCAAGGCTATTTTCTTATTCGACAGTTAGATACTGAACAAGCAATTTATAATCGCACCATTAAGTTACTTAGCGAAACACGAGATCTTGTTCAAACTCGATTTCAAAATGGTTTAGTCAGCGAATTAGATGTTTCTCGCGCACAGACCGAGCTTGCTACAGCACAAACGAGTGCATTGAATATTGCTCGTAACAGAGCCAATGCTGAACATGCACTTGCAGTATTATTAGGCAAAACACCTGCTGATTTTAGCTTGGCAGTTCAGCCTTTAACTGCAAACAGCCTCCGTCTCCCAGCGGGTTTACCTTCGGCTTTACTTGAAAGACGACCGGACATTGCTGCGGCTGAACGTGCTATGGCAGCAGATAATGCGCGTATTGGAATTGCGCGTGCTGCCTTCTTCCCTAAACTGGACCTAACAGGTGCACTCGGTTATGAATCATCAACTTTAGGTGATTTAGGTAAATGGTCGAGCCGTACATTTTTACTTGGTCCGGTCGCAGGCACTATTTTATCTTTGCCATTATTTGATGGCGGACAACGGAAGGCTGGCGTTGCGCAAGCACGAGCTGCCTATGAAGAAAGCGTTGCCAATTATCGGCAAACTGTACTAAATGCATTTCGCGAAGTTGAAAATGGTTTGTCCGATCAACGTATTCTCGATCAGCAAATTCAGGCTCAAAATCAAGCGCTCTCCTCTTCTCGTCATGCAAACCAGCTTTCTCATCTACGCTATAAAGAAGGTGCGATTAGCTATCTTGATGTGATTGATTCAGATCGGACTATATTGCAACAAGAGCAACTTTCCGCACAGCTTAACGGCAGTAGAATGATGGCGAGTGTAGATTTAATCCGTGCATTAGGAGGCGGTTGGCAGGCTGCTTCAACTAATTAACTTGATATAAAAAAAGCGCCATATGGCGCTTTTTTTATATTTACAACTTATTGTGCATACACAGGGAATTTTGCACAAACAGCTTCAACTTTTGCTTTTACGTCAGCAATAACTTTTTCGTCACCTTTGCTGTCAATCACGTCAGCGATCCAACCAGCAAGTTCACGAACTTCAGCTTCACCGAAACCACGAGTTGTTACTGCTGGAGTACCAATACGGATACCAGAAGTCACAAATGGAGAACGTGGGTCATTTGGAACTGAGTTTTTGTTCACAGTAATGTGAGCAGCACCTAACCAAGCATCTGCATCTTTACCAGTTACATCTTGCTTGATTAAAGATAACAAGAATAAGTGATTTTCTGTACCACCAGAAACAACATCATAACCACGTGCAATTAATACTTCAGCCATTGCTTGAGCATTTTTCACAACTTGTTGTTGGTAAGCTTTGAAGTCATCAGACATTGCTTCTTTGAAGCAGATTGCTTTAGCAGCAATCGCATGCATTAATGGACCGCCTTGGTTACCAGGGAATACAGCTGACTGAAGTTTTTTCTCGATTTCTTCATTCGCTTTCGCAAGGATTAAACCAGAACGTGGACCACGAAGTGTTTTATGAGTCGTAGTTGTCGTTACGTCAGCAATTTGAACTGGGTTTGGATATACGCCAGCAGCAACAAGACCTGCAACGTGAGCCATATCAACAAAAAGGTAAGCGCCAACTTTGTCCGCGATGTCACGGAAACGTTGCCAATCTACAACACGGCTATAAGCAGAGAAACCAGCAACGATCATACGTGGCTTGTGCTCTAACGCTAAACGTTCAACTTCTTCGTAATCGATCTCGCCAGTTTCAGCGTTTAGACCGTATTGAACCGCATTATAAGTTTTACCAGAGAAGCTTACTTTTGCACCGTGAGTCAAGTGACCACCGTGAGCCAAGCTCATACCTAAAACTGTATCGCCCGGGTTAAGAAGCGCTAGATAAACAGCAGAGTTAGCTTGTGAACCAGCATGTGGTTGAACGTTTGCGTAATCTGCACCAAAAAGTTCTTTAGCACGATCAATCGCCATTTGCTCGATGATATCCACATACTCGCAACCGCCATAATAGCGTTTGCCTGGATAACCTTCTGCATATTTGTTCGTAAGTTTTGATCCTTGCGCTTCCATCACAGCAGGAGAGCAATAGTTTTCAGATGCAATTAACTCGATATGTGCTTCTTGACGCTCACCTTCAGAAGCAATTGCTTGAGCTAATTCTGGATCAAATTCAGAAATGGAAATATTGGCAAACATTAGCGGGGGTCCTATAAATTAGGGCTTTTAAGCCGTGCTAAGATTGCGGCATATTGTAGCATGAACTTTATAATTAAACAGAATGAAGTTAGCTCAGTTTTAAATAAAAATGGCTCAAGTTTTATAAAAAATGAGCCATTGTTTATAAATCAAATAAAAAGCACGTTTAAAGCTTATATTTTAAATTTTTCCGTCGTTCATTTTAGCTTACAACAATATTAAAAAGCCTTTAAATATCAATAACTCTATTGAGATGTCAGTAAAGTCTGAACATTTCCAACGATGTTATCAACATTACTACTCATTGCCGTGCCATGATCCCAGTTACCCGTTACATAACTATTAATTTTGGTGCCTACAACAGTGGCATTAGATATCAAGATATCCGTTGCTACTTTAGGAACTGTTGAATCTGCTAAGCCCTGATAAATAATGATTGGGGTCGTGACTTTTACTTGTAACGGCTGCGAATCTTTATCTAAAAATGTTTTAACTAACGGCACAGCCATAAAGTTAGGTTGTGTACGCGTATAACCATCCAGCGTTCCATTGTGATCTGTAGCATACTTAGTCATACCTGCGCCAAAAGCTTGGCCCAATGGTCCGGAACAAATTGTTTCTGCTTGCGCTGCAATACCGGAGATTTGCGAAGTAAAGACTTGTGGATAATTAAAAGTGGGTTGTGTGTTGCGGATACCTGCACTAACTAAAGCTGTATAAGTATCAAGTTGAGCATACATTGATATCTTTTTATCTAGAGTCGCATTAGCAACAGATTGCTCTCCCGCCACTAAAATAAAACCTAAATTAGAAGCAGGTGCTACGGCTACAGTACCTTTATAGTCGAGCTGTGCACGACTCGCATATTGTGCAGCACCTAATGCAGCATGCCCACCTTGCGAATGCCCTACAGTGACCCATTTTTTCGAAGTTAATAAGTTACGCTGTAATAAATAATTGCGTGTTGCAACTACTGCATCTGTAATTGAAAAAGCCTCACTTTTTACGTTTAAAAAAGGATGTATACCTGGTGTACCTAAACCCTCATAGTCAGGTGCAACAACAACATAACCTGCTGTTAGTAATTTACTAATTAAATCTTTTGTACTATCCGCTAAAGCTGCTTTACTTGGTGCACAAGCATCTGCCACACCCGTAGTGCCATGCGCCCACACTACAATTGGCCAACCGCCTACTGGTGGTGGAGTATTTGGTGTAAATACCAAACTGGTTGCCTGTACTTCTTGACCACTTTGACCTAACATTTTATAGGTCAAAATACTACTTTCTGCTGCCACACTTCCTAAGTTGGTACTTGTGTAAGCTTCAACTTTAACAACTGGATTTTGAATATTATTGATTGGTGTCCCGGATGGATTAGTAGGAGCTGGGCCATCATCATTACTCCCTCCTCCACAAGCGACTAAAAATAAACTCGTGCTAAGAACGCTTGTCATGAACAGTTTCATTTTCATTGATATATCTTCCCTTAAATTCCATTTTTGTTGTGCTTTAATTTTTAATCAACATTTTCTAATGTCTTAAAAACAATTACGCCTAATCTTTCTTTTCCGCAAGTTCTATTAGATGGAATTAATCTCTGAAAACTCTATTTTTAATATAAATTGACGTTATCGCTACTTTATAGCTTCACTTCATGTTTTAAAGTAGGTAGTCAACTGTTAACATTCATAATTAATCGTGATTGTTTAAAGGGCCAGTTATGCAAACCATTATTTTAGATACAGAAACACATACACTAAATGGTTTGCCAATTGAAATTGCATATGCCCCGATTGAGATTAATGCCGGCAAGCTCACTTTAGATAAAAGCAAATTGTTTGATCAACTTTATCAAGTCGGAACCCCTATCTCTTACGCTGCTATGGCAGTACACCATATATTAGAATCAGATTTAGAAAACCAACCCCACTATAAAACCTTTAAATTACCAGAAACTACCACTTACATTATTGGTCACAATATTGATTACGATATTGCCGCGATTGCTCGTTGTGGTGTAGATGTATCGAATATCAAACCGATTTGTACTCTAGCTTTAGCGCGTAAAACTTGGCCTGAAGCAGAAGCGCATAATATTTCAGCACTGATTTATATGATTTCTCAAGGCAGCAGTAAAGCTCGAGAATTGCTCAAAGGTGCACACCGTGCCGATGCCGATATTATTTTGACTGCTAATATTTTGATGCATATTGTCTATCATTTAAATATTCAAGATATTGAAGAGCTATACCGAGTTTCTGAAGAAGCACGTATCCCTACAACTATTAACTTTGGAAAGCATAAAGGCACGGCAATTTCTGAACTTCCTAAAGACTATATTCAATGGCTGTTACGCCAAGATGAACTGGATATCTATTTACGTAAAGCGTTAGAAGGCGCATTTTAAAGACTTAAATAGATGATATTCATAAATTCTTCATCATACTGTCATTTTTGAGTTTTATCGTTAACCCCATTTATATTTTATTAAAAACAGTACTGTTCAACTGAGAAGATTGAACAGTCTGATTTATTTTTTATCTTGGGGAAAAACGATGGCTGGTTTTTATCGAACCAATTTGGGAAGAGTCGCGCTTCAACAACGTAATATTGCTTTAAATGCAAAACAAAGACGTTTACTACTATTAATAGACCATGAAGATTTTCAAAATTTAAATAGTGAATTTAAAAAACGTATTGCGTCCCCAGAACTGATTCAACAACTTATCGACTTAAAACTTATTGCTCCTTCAAACGAAAACTATTCAGAATTAAATGAACAAATATCTTTTCCACAATCATCCGTAACTGCAATAGAAGCTCATCAGAAAAATCATAAAGATGATCATAAAAGTGACGATATAGTTGGTGAAATTCAGGTTCCCCAATCTTTGCAATCTACAAATATTGAAAATAGTCAGCCGCCACTTCCTGTTCAACAACTTTCTTTTGAAGAAATACAACAACTGATGAAGCAAAATTTGAATCAGTACTGTGGACTTATGGCAAAACCACTTATCCAGAAAATAGAGCAAATAAAAACGCTTCAAGAGCTTAAAATGTGCCAAATGCAATGGATTACCCACTTACAGGAGTCACGTATTCCACCTCATGAGCTAGCCCATACTCTTCATTCTATTAATTATTCAATTCAACTTATCCAACAGCGCATCTAAAAAAAACAACAAGCTGCTGTTTAATTAAGCATTAAACTCACGTGTTACCTATTTCGTGCTTTACCTATTGGTGTTTTTTTCCTATGATGTGGCCCACACACATGCGCTCGTAGCTCAGTTGGATAGAGTACAGGTTTCCGAAGCCTGGGGTCGTGGGTTCGATCCCCGCCGAGCGCACCAATTTATATAATAACTTCATAAATTTATCTCAATTTTATAAAATTCCGACTATTTTACTTGGTTTATTAATCATTATCGCTCAAAATATACCCCTCTTTCATAATGTGAGAATTTCATGACTGATGCTTTGGTTTTAAGAGATTTGTCCAAAACATATCGTAATGGTTTTCAGGCGTTAAAAGGTATTAACCTCACTGTGCCTGAAGGTGAATTTTATGCGTTGTTAGGTCCAAATGGTGCCGGCAAATCAACAACCATTGGTATTATCAGTTCCCTCACGAAAAAAACCGAAGGGACAGTTGAGATTTTTGGGCATAATCTCGACACTCATCCATCCTTAGCAAAGCAGCAGCTTGGTGTTGTCCCTCAAGAATTTAACTTTGGACAGTTCGAAAAAGCGTTCGATATTTTAGTCACTCAAGCGGGTTATTACGGCATTCATAAAAAGATTGCAGAAAAACGCGCCGAACATTATTTAGAAAAGCTAGGTCTCTGGGAAAAACGTAATATACAAGCACGCATGCTATCGGGTGGTATGAAGCGCCGTTTGATGATTGCCCGTGCCATGATGCATGAGCCTAAACTTCTTATTCTAGATGAGCCTACCGCGGGTGTAGATATTGAATTGCGCCGCTCTATGTGGGATTTTCTCACCGAAATGAACGAAAGTGGTACTTCTATTATTTTGACTACACATTATCTCGAAGAAGCAGAAATGTTGTGTCGTCAAATTGCCATCATTGACCGTGGTGTCATTAAAGAAGACACCAGCATGAAAAGTTTCTTAAACCAGTTGAGTGAAGAATCTTTTATTTTTGATTTGGCAGAACCCATTGCCCCACTTCAATTAAACATCATTGGTGTGAAGTTCAACTTAATTGATAGCAGCACTTTAGAAGTGACAATGGATAAGGCCCATACATTAAATGACTTATTCCAGCTTTTAGAATCACAAGGTATTCGTGTTCGTAGTATGCGAAACAAATCGAACCGTCTAGAAGAGCTATTCGTCAAAATGGTCGAGAAAAATCTTGAAGGAGAGGCAAAATGAATTTTAACCAACTGCAAATTGCCCTCTGGACTCTAGTTCGTAAAGAAGTACGCCGTTTTCTACGTATTTGGCCACAAACTTTATTACCACCTGCGATTACAATGAGTTTGTACTTTGTCATTTTTGGTAATTTGGTTGGTTCGCGTATTGGACAAATGGGTGGCGTGAGCTATATGCAGTTTATTGTGCCCGGCCTAATCATGATGGCGGTTATTACTAATAGTTATGCGAACGTATCTTCAAGTTTCTTTAGTGTGAAATTCCAAAAAAGCATTGAAGAACTGATTATGAGCCCCGTGCCACTCCATATTATTTTATGGGGTTATGTGATTGGTGGGATTTGCCGTGGTGTATTGGTCGGAACAATTGTGACTGCAATGAGCTTATTCTTCACCGACCTTTTTATACACAATTGGTTTGTGACTATATATACAGTCTTAATTACCTCGGTTCTTTTCTCATTAGGCGGCTTCATTAATGCAGTCTATGCGAAATCATTTGATGATATTTCTATTATTCCAACATTTGTCCTTACACCTTTAACCTATTTAGGTGGTGTGTTCTATGCCATTAGTGCACTTGGTCCTTTTTGGCAAAAACTTTCTTTAATTAATCCTATTGTGTACATGGTCAATGCTTTCCGTTTCGGTATTTTAGGTCATAGTGACGTGAATGTTACGTTCTCTTTAATCATTGTGACATTATGCTGTGTTGTACTTTACGGAATTGCTTACTATTTACTTGCTCGTGGTTCAGGAATGCGTGAATGAGTGTCGAACAGTCTTTATTGGGTAAAGAAACTCAATATCCAACTAACTATCAACCTGATGTTTTATTTCCAATTGCTCGTGCCCAGTCTCGTGAAGCTTACTCGCACATTGAAGGTATTACACAAGGTAAAGATTGGTGGCATGTTTTTGAAATTTCATGGTTAAACGCTCATGCCATCCCGCAAGTTGCTATTGGCAGAATTACGCTGCCAGCTTCTTCACCAAATTTGATTGAATCAAAGTCATTAAAACTTTACTTCAATAGTCTTAACTTTACTCAGTTTGACTCTAAAGAATCATTCATTGAAACAGTTGAAAAAGACTTATCGGCTGCGGCAGGCGCTAAAGTTGAGTTAACCCTATTTCAGGTAGATGATTTAGAGATTTCTAAGCCTCAAGGTATTTGTATTGATGAGCTAAACCCAGAGCGTTTAGAGCAACATCCAGATGCGACTCTTTTAAAACAAGATGAGTCTAACGAAGAAGTGGAAATTGAACTGTATTCTCATCTTTTGAGAAGTAACTGCCCAGTCACGGGACAACCGGATTGGGGTACAGTTTTTATCCGTTTTAAGGGCAAAAAACCTTGTTATCGTAGTATTTTAGCTTATATTATCTCGTACCGTCAGCATAATGGTTTTCACGAACAATGTGTTGAGCAAATCTTTGCTGATATTTGGCAAAATTTGCAGCCTGAAAAGCTGATGGTTTATGCAACTTATACTCGTCGCGGCGGACTTGATATTAACCCTTGCCGAGTATCGGATCTTTCATGGATGCCAAAACCGATTCGATTGGCACGACAATAAAACGAATAATTTGAGGATATACCATGCCGTTTTTTGGTTTTACCCCTTCTGAAGGCTTATTGAACGATATACAAACTGGAATTGCGAATAAAAATTCTAGCGAACCTTTGTATCCACTTCGCGATAAGATTGCTTTACAACTCAATGAAGAGATTATTGATAATGTCTTAATTCAGTTAGTTCAGCATTTCCCTGCAAGTGAAAAACGCGATACTGCCGAAAAACTAGCAGGCTATGTCAAATCAACAGTTGCTGTTCTTTTAAAACAATTGTTAAGCAAAGCGCCAAACGATATTGTTAAACAGTCAGTAGAGTTCTCTGAAAAAAGCTTATTTAAAGATCCACAAGGTCAATATAAAGTAGGTGTAACTCTAGATCCTAGTTTAGTCACTAATCTTCAGCATAACTTCACTGAGCTTAAGGCGGGTAACGATATCAATAAAGCTGCATTGGCTGAACTGTATAAACAGTTTGGAGATGCTATGGTTAAACATTTTATGTCTGATTTTAATAAGACATTAGACCTTGGTATGATCAAGCGTAAAGCAGCTGATATTGGTGCGGCAGCTGTAACAAAAGCAGTTCATATTGCGATCGACAAACTCATCCCTAGCTTAAATCGCACTGAACTAAAAGCGATGGCTGAATATCACGAAAGTCTATTCTTTAACTATTAAGAAATAGCCTATCGGAAACCTAGCGAGAGCTAGGTTTTTTTATTGCAAAATATTGATATACATTGCCATTAATCAGGTTTATGTTAGCATGCGCCAAGCACTGATTGACCTAGTTAACGCCGCATGTCTCCTAGCCCACAATATAAGTTTTTACGCCAAGCTCCTCGAGATGGTCTTAGCACCGCTATGCAACCATCAAGGTGGCAACAACTCCACATTGACCCGTGGTTATGTCTATTTTTGCTGTTAAATGCGCTATTAGGTTTAACCGTACTATATAGTGCTTCAGCACAGGATGTAGGATTGGTCAGTAAACAAGCCATGAGTTTTGGTATTGGCTTTTTAGTGATGTTTGGTCTAGCCCAAATTCCGCCCAAGGTCTATCAAGCGTTTTCTCCCTACTTTTATTTGTTCGGTCTATTTTCGCTTGTGGCAGTTATGGTATTCGGTGAAGTCCGAATGGGTGCTCAGCGCTGGATTGATATTCCAGGTTTCGGAAGTGTCCAACCCAGTGAGTTCATGAAAATCGGCATGCCGATGATGATTGCATGGTTTTTAGCACGAAAACCTCTTCCCCCTAGTTTTTCACAAGTTGTTTTATCATTAATGTTAATTGGTATTCCCTTTTTACTAATTGCAGAACAACCTGATTTAGGGACATCACTTTTAGTATTAGCAAGCGGTATATTTGTCTTATTTTTAAGTGGACTATCATGGCGAATGATTGGTGCAGCTGCCGCATGTGCAGCAATTGTAATTCCGATTGCGTGGGAATTTCTTTTACACGACTATCAGCGCCAAAGGGTTTTAACTTTACTTGACCCCGAGGCAGACGCACTCGGTACGGGTTGGAATATTATTCAATCTAAAACTGCAATTGGTTCTGGTGGTTTTTCAGGTAAAGGTTTCCTTGAAGGAACCCAATCTCACTTACACTTTTTACCCGAAGGACATACTGACTTTATTATTGCTGCATATTCCGAAGAATTTGGACTCATCGGTGTACTTATTTTAGTAATCCTTTATTTTGCCATTATTTTTAGAACATTCCAGATCGGTTTACAAAGCTTCCATAACTATGGACGTTTAGTTGCTGGCGCCTTTGGTTTGTCTTTTTTTGTTTATGTATTTGTAAATGCGGGAATGGTCAGTGGTATTTTACCTGTAGTAGGTGTTCCTTTACCTTTTATGAGTTATGGCGGAACAGCTATTATTACTTTAATGGCCACCTTTGGTTTAGTCATGTCCATTCATACACATCGATAATCTGGAATTTTAAAACGATATGTTGTCTCAACACTTAAATAAAACTTTAAAAATGCTCGCTTTGTGTACTGGCTTAATCAGTACAAGTCATTTCGCTCAGGCCAATGATTTTGCAACACATCCTGATTATTTGAATTTTAAACAAAAAACGATGAATGCTTATGGCTTAAGTAGCGATCAAGTCGATGCAGCCATGAGTGGCGCAAAAAATTTACCAAACATTCTAAATATTATGACTCGTCCGGGTGAAAGTAAGCCTTGGTATGATTATCGCTCTATGTTTTTGGTTGAAGGCACAATTCAACGTGGTGTCCGTTTTAAAAATCAATATGCAGATGCGTTAAATCGCGCAGAACAACAATATGGCGTATCTCAAGCTGTCATTTTAGGTATTTTGGGCGTTGAAACAGGCTATGGCGCAAATAAAGGTTCTTTTATTACACGTGATGCTTTAGCTACCCTTGCTTTTGGCTACCCTCGCCGTGCTGAATATTTTGGTGATGAGCTAGCTGCTCTTATTGCATGGACTTATAAAGAAGGCTACCCAACAAATAGTATTGTAGGTTCCTATGCAGGTGCGATTGGCTATCCACAATTTATGCCAAGCAATATTAGTAAATATGGGGTGGATTATGACGGTAATGGACATATCGACTTAAGAAACTCAGCAGAAGATGCTATTGGATCAATTGCAAACTACTTAGCAAAACAAGGTTGGCAACGCGATCAACCGATCGGATTTATGGCACGTTACAATGGGTCAAATCCGGAAAGTATTATTGCTAAAGATTTAACGCAACCTTTCCCATATGGTGCATTAAAGACACTCGGTATTTCTCCATTGAATCCTGTAGTTAAAATTGATGATCTCGATATGGTGAATGTTATTCAATTACAAGACTATAATGGACCAATTTACTATTTAACTTACCCGAATTTTCAAGTGATTACGACTTATAACAAGAGCCGTATGTACGCTACAGCTGTCTGGTTATTAGGCACCGAAGTAGCTAGCCGATAGGCTAGCTTTTTTATGCTTTATGTAAAAGTCAATAAATATTTTTGTTAAATAGATCACAATACATACATTTTTAATAACTTGTTACATTTTTGATTATTTTTTAATCTAAAACTGTAAGTTTTTGCCCTTTTTGTAAAGATTTCTCGTTAAAGACTAGACACTCTCCGTAACCGATGAATATTATCCACCCCAATATAGCAATTGCAAAAGTGAATAATAAGGCATGTTCACTTTAAATTTCAGTCAATGGCTGAAAGAAAAAAGTACATGTTCTCAGGAGTTTATACAAATGCAGTTATCGCTGAAATACGTTCTTGCACTGACGGCTAGTTTAAGTATGGCCCCACTGCACGCTGAAATGGTGCAGTCATCATCATTAAACAGTGATGTAGATGGTCCTAATCTAGCAGCACGTGTATTGAGTAAAGATACTCAAAACTTTAATTCTCGTTTTTCTAACATTAACAGTCTTTCAATCACTGAACGTTCTGGCGATCAAATCCGTCGTCAAGCTATCGCAGCAAAAATTGAAATCCCTGAAGATGAGCCTTCAGTGATTGAAAAACTTAACACAGTAGCTTCAAACACTGTTCGTAAGTTTAGCCAAACTGGTATGGCATCTTGGTATGGCCGCCAATTCCATGGTCGTAAAACAGCAAGTGGTGAAACATTCGACATGAATGCTTTAACTGCTGCTCACCGTAGCCTACCGTTGAACTGTTACATTCGAGTAACGAATAAAGACAATGGTAAAAGTGTGGTTGTAAAAGTAAATGACCGTGGTCCTTTCCATGGCAACCGTGTACTTGACCTATCATACGGTGCAGCTAAACGTCTTGGTATTACCAATGCTGGTACAGCTAAAGTAAATATTGAGCGTGTTGATGGCCCAACTTCATAAGTTATAGCCTCTCGAGTTCATGTAAAAAGCCGCAATTTTTTCTGCGGCTTTTTTATATTTTAGGTTATCAAAATAATTCCTAACGTAAAGTTAAAAAATCCTCTTTTTTTGACCCTTATCCAGCTCTAAATTTGAATATTTTTTAAACAAAAAACTATGGTTATTTAATACCAGTTAATTTTACGTCTAATTTGCGTTTAGAGCGTCTTTTTTAAATTTACGCTACCCTAGTACCATTTTTCCAAAATAAAGGCTATTTATGGCGTTTTTAGAGTAGATGAGTAGAGCTTTTTCATACAATTTTCCCATCAATCTCAAAATTACGCTTTTTTAGATGATTTCATCATCTAGCAACACAGAAAAAATATTATGAAAAATTGCCCCATTCTTGTGGTCGAATTGATCACCTTTCCAACCACAGTCACATTATTTTTTCGTTTGCCCTTTCTTAGGTATTTTTAATACAACGCTCCCTATAGTTGAATAGTGTTAGTTTCTTGTCGAGATCCTCAAGAACAGGCTAAAATATACTCACAAAAATAAATCGAAGTTAAAACAAGGAGTGTGCTACTAATGAAATCCATTACTGAATGGTTTGATGAATATAGCGAAAGTCATCAAAATCCAACCAATAAACAAATTCACTGGCTTTGCGTTCCCGCCATTTTATTTTCTATTATTGGAATCATTGCGCATTTCAGTACATTGCTTACTGCTTTATTACTTGTGTTGAACTTAGTATTTTATGCACGTTTAGATCTTGTACTTGCTGTTGCAATGGCTGCTTTACTTGTTGTTATGGCATGGCTCATTTATACCCTACCTGTAGGAGTCGGATTTTATATCGCTATTTTTGTGATTGCTTGGGTTGGACAATTTTACGGACATAAAGTCGAAGGCAAAAAGCCCTCGTTCTTTAAAGATTTACAATTCCTACTAATTGGACCAGTTTGGTGTATGGATGCTTATCTCTCAAAAATTTTACCTAAATGGAAAAGCAGACAAAAACAAGCTCTTGCTTAAAGATGAATTTAAAGCTGAATCCTTTCGATTCAGCTTTTGCATGTTAGTAATTTATTAGAAAATTTATAAAATAAAAGAATCCCAAACTTGCTATCACACTTAAAAGTACTTTTTTTAGATAAATAGCGATCACAATACAAAAGATTGCTGCATAAATATAAGAATTATTTACCACGCCTCTAAAATGATCACCATCGAAAAAAATAACTGGAATGCAGATTGCAGTTAACAAACAAGGTGCGGAATAGTTAAGCATCTTATTCATCATAAGCGGCACTTTAATTTTTACTTTCGGCTCTAAAAAGTAATATCGATTAAAAAAGACAATTACTGCCAAGCCTAAAATCATAAACCAAGACATACTATTCCCCCATCCCTATTTTTTCAGTTAACACAGCAACCAACATCCCTATTAATCCTGAAAGTAAAATCGCCCCCTCAATTTGATAAAGTTTAAATAAAAATCCACTTAAACAAGTGGCTAATACACCCGCCACAACAGGATATCCTTTACATAACGGCACAATCATGACAATAAAAATAGCAACTATCGAAAAATCTAAATGATAATTTAAAAGATTAGGTATCACTGTTGCCAGCAATATGCCCGCCAAGCTAAATACCACCCAAAATAAATAAAAAGTCAGTCCGGCTCCGAGCAGATATTCCGATCTTCTTTTTTCAAAAGGAACACTTACCGCAAATAATTCATCTGTTAATAAAAAGCCCAAACTTATTCGTTTCGATAAGGGCAAAATAGAAATATCATTTCTTAAAGTTAATGCATAAATAAAATGCTGAGCCGTTAAAAAGAAAATAGTCAGATAAATTGTAAAAACGGATGCCCCTTCCATAACCATGCTTAAACTAACTAACTGAGCAGCTCCAGCAAAGACAAGTCCAGACATTGCCAGTGCTTTAGAAAAAGATAGTCCCGCATGAATTGCCATAGACCCCGCTAAAATTGCCCACGGAATAATAGAAATTGACAAGGGTAAAATATCCACTGCACCACGTAAAAACAAATAGGATGGCTTATTTTTTGAAAACTCAACCGTCTGATTAAGCTGAAAATTCATATATAAAATCCAATATAAGACACACCTCTATAACTTGCTTGATGAGTGCTGACTTATATTGGATAAAATTGCTTTAATACCAGTTTATTTATATATTTAAACTTGCCACATATTGAGTAGGTGTAACACCCATTGCTTTTTTAAAGTGACGGTTAAAATGGCTTTGATCAGAAAAACCACATTGTTGTGCCACCATCGCAATTTGATCCCCCTGTTTTAATAACTGTCTTGCTTTTTGCAAGCGCGCTTGAACCAGCCATGCATGAGGTGGTAAGCCTACATATTTTTTAAATTGTCTTAAGAAATGCCAAGCACTCAAGCCGACCATGTCCGCCAAATCTTGTAAAGAAAAGTTCGTTTCAGGCATTTCTACCAGCAATTCTTTAACTCTTAATATTTTTAAATACGCCTCTGGCAACTCACAAAAAGTATGATTTGATTTACCATGTCGTTTCATTAAACAAGCTAACGTCGACAAATACATTGTTTCTTTGAGTAGAAAATTATCTTTTTGTTCTAATAAATCAAATAGTAAACAAAGCTGTTGAGCCAAACCTAGATCGTGAATCACAGCTTGTGGAAACCATGGGGCTCCATGCGGATTTTCAAAAAAATCTTGGCTAACTTCTGCCAACATTTCCGGTGTAGGATAAATTGCTCGATAGCGCCAACCCGATTCGACAGCAGAGGAGCCAGTATGAATCTCATCTGCATTAACTAAAATAATATCGCCTTTAGGAGCTACATGTAGCTGTCCCGTCCGAAAAAAAGACTGTGCCCCTTCTTCAATTACACCAATACAATACCCTTCATGAGTATGCTTTGAAAATTGTGTTTGGTGATAATGTGCTTTTAATAACTCTAAACCGCCCAACTCTCGCACATGCAGATAATCGGCTTGCTCCCGCTGCATAAATACGTCTCATCTATTCAATAAAAAAACCATAGCATGTTTTAACAAACTGAATAGAACAAAATTGCTCTATGAAAATAATCTAATCAGACATTCACTGGAGTTTTATTGGTAGATTTGTCCATCATGTTTAAGCCAACCACTTTCATGACGACCTTGTGGATCATGATGAGTCCAATGTAATACCCCACCTTTTGGGTTGTATTCATATTCGCCATAAAACTCTACGATATCACCTTTATTTAGATTGGAAATTTTAGGTGCCAAATCGATGTTATGGGCGACCAAAATTGAAAGGCCATTGTTTAATACCAGAATAAATTTCTGATGTCTCGACCCATCATTATCATCTCTTAGAATTGCTTTGACTCGACCCTTTCCCCCTACTTGAACATTACTTTGTCGCTGCTCGTAAGCAGTTTTTATAGTGTCCACCCCATTATTTGAAAATGTAGTTTTATTATTCTGAGCTGTGGGTATAGTTGATGAAGGCGATTGGCTTTGCTTATGTCCAGATAAATCTAGTCCAAAATACGCAGCAATCAATAAAATAATGACACCACCAATACTAAGATTTTTTTTATTTGTCATTGTATACCCTTATTTTAACTGAGATAAAAAAAGCCCCAATGGGGCTTTTTTTATTGTGATACGAATTACTTCGCAGCAGCTTGAGCAGCAGCAACTTCTTCAGCGAAGCTAAGTTCTGCTTTCTTCTCAATACCTTCACCAACTTCGAAACGTACGAATTCAGCAACAGTAGTACCAGTTGCTTTTAATACATCAGCAACTTTTTTGTCGTTGTCGATTACGTACATTTGACGATCAAGAGCAACTTCGTTCAAGTATTTATCAACTGAACCAGTTACCATTTTCTCAACGATGTTAGCAGGCTTGCCAGATTCTAACGCTTTCGCTTCAGCAATTTCTTTTTCTTTAGCGATAAGGTCAGCAGGAACAGCTTCAGCATTTACAGCTACTGGGTTGAATGCAGCAACGTGCATTGCAATACCTTTACCAGTATCAGCATCACCAGTATAAGAAACTACAACACCGATTTTTAAACCGTGTTTGTAGATAGCCAAGTTTTCGCCTTCAACGATTTTCGCACGACGAACTTGGATGTTTTCACCGATTTTTTGAACAAGCGCAATACGAGCTTCTTCAACTGATTGACCGTCTGCTAATTTTAATTCAGCGATTTTAGCAGCATCAGTTTCACCAGCAGCTAAAGCAGCTGTAGCAACAGCTTTTGAGAAGTTAGAGAAGTTTTCGTCTTTAGCAACGAAGTCAGTTTGACAGTTAACTTCAACTAAAATTGCTTTGTTGCCTTCTTGAACGATTGTGATTGCACCGTCAGCAGCAATGTTACCAGCTTTTTTAGCAGCTTTAGCTTGACCAGATTTACGAAGGTTATCAATAGCAAGCTCGATGTCACCGTTCGCTTCTGTTAATGCTTTTTTGCATTCCATCATTGCAAGACCAGTACGGTCACGTAATTCTTTTACCATGCTTGCAGTAATTGCAGTCATGTTGATCTCCTAAAATCGGTAGAAAATAAATCTTTTCAACAAAAACGGCCCAAAGAATCTCTGGGCCGTTTGCACTCTCGACGCTTAATTTGCCACCATTACATGTCGCAAAAATGACAAGCCTGCGTCAAAACGCATTAAGCCTCAGAAGCGTCTTTCGCAGCGTCATCGCCTTTTGCTTGAGCGTTCGCTTGAGATTGAGCGTATTCTTTACCAGCAAGAATTGCGTCAGCCATAGCTGAAGCATATAGAGTCACTGCACGGATCGCATCGTCGTTACCAGGAATAACGTAATCAACGTTGTCTGGGTTAGAGTTTGTATCAACGATACCGATAACAGGAATACCTAAGTTCTTCGCTTCTTTGATTGCAATCGCTTCGTGATCAACGTCGATTACAAATAATGCGTCAGGTAAACCACCCATGTTTTTAACGCCGCCTAAAGAGCGCTCAAGTTTTTCCATCTCACGAGCACGTTCTAAAGCTTCACGTTTAGTAAGCTTAGCAAAAGTACCATCTTGAGATTGAGTTTGAAGATCTTTTAAACGGTTGATAGATTGGCGAAGTGTTTTCCAGTTCGTCAACATACCACCTAACCAACGGTGATCTACGTATGGTTGACCAGCGCGTTGAGCTTGTTCACGGATGATGTTAGAAGCAGCACGTTTTGTACCAACGAACAAAACTTTGTTCTTTTTGCTTGCTAATTGGTTAGCGAAGTTCAAAGCATCATTTAACGCAGGAACAGTGTGCTCAAGGTTGATGATGTGAATTTTGTTGCGCGCGCCAAAAATGTATTGACGCATTTTTGGGTTCCAGAAACGAGTTTGGTGACCAAAGTGCGCACCTGCTTGAAGAAGGTCGCGCATGCTTACGTTGTAATCTGCCATTTTCTTTACCTTAAAAGTTGGGTTAGGCCTCCATATATCCGCATTCTCCACCCTTTTACAGGCACCCAGAGTAATGTGACGATATATGTGCGGATTTTTTACTCCATCTATCAAAATTGTTCGTAAAAGATATTCACGAAAAGCATTTGATAAAATGGGCGGCTATTTATACCATAGACACTTGTAAATTACCAAAAGTTTTTAGAGATCATGAACAGTACTTATACAGCTCCACGTCGATTAATCAAAACTCCAGATGAAATTGAAAAAATGCGCATTGCAGGACGACTGGCGGCTGAAGTTCTAGAGATGATCAAGCCCTATATTAAGGCAGGTGTAAGTACACTTGAACTTGATACCATTTGTCGCAATCACATTGAAAATGTGCAGCATGCCATTCCTGCATGTGTCGGCTATGGTGGAGCTCCTGGCCGCCCGGCTTTTCAGCACTCTATTTGTACTTCGGTTAACCATGTTGTATGCCATGGTATTCCCTCTGAAAATAAAATCTTAAAAAATGGTGACATTCTTAATATTGACGTAACTGTCATTAAAGACGGTTATCACGGCGATACCAACATGATGTATGTCGTTGGTGGAGAAACTTCTATTTTAGCAAACCGTCTATGCAAAGTTGCTCAAGAAGCGATGTATCGTGGAATGGCAACTGTCAGAGATGGTTCATATTTAGGTGATATCGGCCATGCAATCCAGAAGTATGTTGAATCAGAACGTTTTAGCGTAGTACGTGAATATTGTGGCCACGGTATTGGGACCGTTTTCCATGATGAACCTCAAGTCCTCCATTATGGTCAAGCTGGTACAGGTATGCGTTTAGAAGCTGGTATGACTTTTACGATTGAACCTATGGTAAATGCGGGTGTTTGGCAAACCAAATTATTGGGTGACAAATGGACGGTTGTAACGAAAGATCATAAACTTTCAGCTCAATATGAACATACTATTTTAGTCACTCAAACAGGTATTGAAGTTCTAACAGCTCGTCCTGAAGAAGACTTATCTCGCTTTAACTAAATAGTTTAACAAACTTAAATAAAAGGCTACTTTATGTAGCCTTTTATTATTTATTATGTACTTTTTATTAATAAATATTTCCAAATATAAACAAATATTTCAAAAAAATTACAATTGTTAATTTTAAATACACAATCATTTTAATAAAACACGCTATGGTGGGCTCAATAAAAATCAGTAAACAAATGTTCGGACATGGAGTCCTTTTATGATGAAAAAGTCATTATTTTGTATGACAGCTGCTTTTTTTGCTCTGCCAACAGTCACTTGCGCCGCTTCTCCATATTTTAGTTTAAAAGATGGTGATGGCTTCAAACGTTTTTCTATCTCTGCTGGTCCGTTATATGTCAAACCGACTGGTAATGCTCAACCATTTAGAATTAATACTTCTGTTAAAGAGAATGAGCAGTCTAAGGTCGGAGATATTAAAGTAAAAACTATTCAAGACAATATTTCAGACGATAATAGTAATGTCGTTCTTGAACAGCTCATTGATGTTATTGGTTTAGGTACAGATACTATTCCTGCATGGTTAAGTGGAACAGCAGAAATCCGCGGTTTAAGCCAATGGGAAGCTGAGAATACAGGTTTAGAAGCAGATGATGTGACTACTCTCGGTCTCATGTCAAATTACTTTTTTACAGATAATGTTTCACTAGAAGTAAAAGCAGGAATTCCCCCTAAAGTTGATTTACAAGGTAAAGGGAAAATATATGCTCCCTTTTCTGCTACTGCAAAACCTGCTGGTGGAATCCTCGGGTCGATGGAGCTAGAAAATAATATTTTTATTACCGATCTTGCAGCACATGGAAGTGCGGCATCGGCTCGAGCTTGGACACCTGCATTTGAACTACAGTACCATTTTGGCAAAACTGGCGTAAATAAGTTTAGACCTTATGTCGGATTAGGTGTGATGTATGCCTATTTCAGTGAGTTAGAAATGAATCCTGAAATTGAGAAAGATTTAGTCAGTGCTGGGCACATGATTGTCAATATTAAAGATGGTAAATCAGGTGCTGCCTTAGAAAGAAAAACCAGTTCTGGTGATCCTAAAGTGGAACTTGAAGCATCCGATGCAATTGCACCTGTAGCAACTTTAGGTTTCACCTATGACTTTAATGATAAATGGTATGCGGTTGGCTCTGTTTCTTATGCTCACTTAAAAACAGATACAACGATTACAGTCAATGATGCTAAGTATGGTGAATTAATTAATGCAAAAGCAGATATCGAAATTAACCCAATTTTAGGTTATGCAGGTATCGGTTACCGTTTCTAACTTTTGTGTCACGTAAAGCTATAAGAACGGAGGCACGTTGTTATAGCTTTCTTTCTCTCTACACACTGCCTCTTTTTAAAACAAAGTGCTAAAAAAACGAGCACTTTTTAAAAATAGGCTTATCAAATCTCTGTTTCTTCACTTTTATCATCTTCTTTCTTTAAAATTCCCTACCCTAATAGTTTTTAATTTTAATAACTAAATTAATAAAATTAAAAACTAAAGTTTTCCTTTTAGTAAAAATAATTTTTTGGCACAAGCTTTGCTTTATTCATAGCAAGATGAGTCAACGATGACTCAATGAATAAACCAAGACGGCCAATGATGTCCGCTCTGATCGGTATGCAGTAGGCAATAAATTGCCAAGCAAATTAACATTTCGTTCAGTTCAGGGGGACGGCGTATGTCTTCAAATATCAATCTAGATGCAAAAAAAGCAACTGAGATTAAATTATTCAGTTTTTCTACTCCAGCAATGCGTGCCTTCCATATGACATGGCTCGCATTCTTTGTGTGCTTCTTCGCATGGTTTGCATGTGCTCCATTAATGCCAGTGATTAAAGGTGAGTTCGGCTTAACCAAAGATCAAATTGCCAATATTAATATTGCTGCCGTTGCGATTACGATTTTAGTAAGACTCGCTGTCGGTCCCCTATGTGATAAATATGGACCCCGCATCACTTACACCACCCTATTGCTATTAGGAAGTATTCCAGTATTTGGAGTAGCCGCAGCCAACAGTTATGAATCCTTTTTATTCTTCCGCTTGCTGATTGGTGCAATTGGTGCAAGCTTTGTCATTACGCAATATCACACCAGTGTCATGTTTACCCCTAACGTAGTAGGGACAGCAAATGCAGCAGCAGCTGGTTGGGGAAATGCGGGTGGCGGCGCAACTCAAGCACTTATGCCTTTATTACTCGGTGCAATTATCATGTTTGGCGTCGAGCAAACTATGGGCTGGCGTGTTGCGTTAGTCGTACCGGGCATAATGATGGTCATTGTGGGTATTCTTTACTGGAAACTCACTCAAGATTGCCCGCAAGGAAATTTTAAAGAAGTTCGTGCACAAGGCATTGAAGTTGGCAGTGGCAAAAAAGGTGGCATGGCAATTTTAATGCAAGCTGCTCGCAACTACCGCGTCTGGATTTTATTTGTGGCTTACGGGGCATGCTTCGGAATCGAAATTTTTATCCATAACGTTGCAGCAATGTACTATGTTGATCAGTTCAAAATGGATTTAAAAACTGCTGGTTTAACTGCCGGGATATTTGGTCTTTTAGCATTATTCGCTCGTGCGCTTGGCGGTATTATTTCCGACAAAGTCGCTCTGAAAAAAGGTTTAGATGGCCGCACTAAAGTACTGGTGCTCATGATCTTGGGTGAAGGTTTATTCTTAATTCTTTTTTCTCAAATGAATGTGGTTGCTCTTGCAATTATTTCTATGACAATTTTTGCCCTCTTTACTCACATGGCTTGTGGCGCGACCTATGCTCTCGTACCATTCATTGACCGTAATGCATTAGGTGGTGTTGCTGGCATTATTGGGGCTGGTGGCAATGTAGGTGCTGTAGCTGCTGGTTTCCTACTTAAAGGCTTGCTTGATGTTCAAACTTGCTTATTTATTTTAGGTGGTCTGGTTATGGTCGCTGGCTGTAGCGTAATTTTGATTCGCTTTACCACCGAACATAAAGAAAAAGAACAAGTCCTTTTTGAACAAGCATTACTTGAACGTAATTCCGCCGCGTAATTTTTATAAGAAGCAGAGATCAAAATGATGTCTGCTTCTTTAATTGTCTTCTCATAAAATACGACCCTTAAAAACTTTTTAATTCTTCTTAAATATTCTTGCCATCTATATCGATATTGTTCGATATATCTTTTACAATAAATCATCATTATTATAATTTTCCATTAATCATGACTAAAACTGACAACCAATTTTCTCAGTCCCTCATCTATATGTTGATTGGCAGTGCAATTATTCTGGCACTTTCATTAGGTGTTCGTCATGGTTTCGGCCTCTACCTCGTACCAATGAGCCATGAGTTCGGTTGGGGGCAGCATGTTTTTAGTCTTGCAATCGCTATGCAAAATTTAATCTGGGGCGCAGTTCAACCTTTTACTGGGGCTATCGCAGATAAATACGGCAGTAAAATTGTGGTTGCTGTTGGTGGGCTACTTTATGCCCTCGGCTTACTACTCATGGCTTTTAGTTCAAATGTACTCATTTTGAATTTGAGCCTAGGTCTTATTATTGGTTTAGCTTTATCAGCAACTTCTTTTACAGTTTTACTCAGTGCAGTAGGCCGAGCTGCTCCGCCTGAAAAAAGGAGTATGGCAATGGGGATTGCCAGTGCAGCAGGTTCTTTTGGTCAGTTTATTATGCTGCCCTCAACCCTTCTCTTACTTAAAAATGTTGGATGGTCAGCAGCCCTAATGGTCAGTGCGCTATTAATTGCCCTTATTATTCCACTAGCGTGGATGTTAAAAGGTCCTAGCACTCAAACACCAAAAGCAATTACACAACCTCAGCTCACATTTAAGCAAGTATTGAATATTGCCCGAAAACACAAACCCTTCTGGTGGTTAGCATTAGGCTTTTTAGTTTGCGGATTTCAAGTTGTATTCTTAGGTGTACATTTACCCGGTTATTTAATCGACCATGGCTTTGATGCCGCTACAGGTACCGTGTTTCTGGCACTAGTCGGACTATTTAATATTGTGGGGACTTACGGCGCAGGCTGGTTAGGAGATCGTTTCTCGAAGCCAAAGTTATTAATGGTACTTTATGGTAGCCGCGGCATCGCAATTATTGCTTTTTTACTATTACCTTTAAGCACATATACGGTATATGCTTTTGGAGTGATTATGGGCCTTTTATGGCTTTCTACAGTTCCACTCACAAATGGCATTGTGGCAAATATGTTTGGTGTTAAATACCTTTCAATGCTAAGTGGTATTGTGTTCTTCACTCATCAAGTCGGTTCTTTCTTTGGCGGTTGGCTTGGCGGTGTTAATCACGACTTAACAGGTAATTACAATGCGATTTGGCTATGTTCTATTGCATTGAGTATATTAGGTGTAATCGTACACTTCTTTGTAAATGAGGAGGCTGTTATTCATGACGCATAATGCCTTACTTTTGAAAACAATTATGATTTTTCTCGTCATTACTCTTTTGGTCTGTTCACTTATTTTATGGAGGCAGACACCTGATTTATTTGAATATTTCAATCAAGCATTTTGTGCTCACTAGAGATATCGACAATCAGATTAAAGCTTTGCATTGTCATAAAAATATAAGAAACCTATGGTCTAATGAAAATAAAAAAGCCCGCAAATTTGCGGGCTTTTTTATAAAAAAATTATTTAAAATCAAAATAAACGGTTCATACCATTAAGTGCAGCTACACGGTATGCTTCCGCCATAGTTGGATAGTTAAATGTCGTTTCAACAAAATATTTCAAGGTATTGTTTGGGCTGTGCATAACTGCTTGCCCAATGTGGATAATTTCGGCAGCGTTATTACCAAAACAGTGAATACCTAAAATTTCCATAGTGTCGCGATGGAAAAGAATTTTTAACTCACCTACTGTATCACCGGTAATTTGTGCACGAGCCAAATGACGGAAAGAAGCTTGACCCACTTCATACGGAATTTTCTCTTCCGTTAATTCCTGTTCATTCTTACCAATGGATGAGATTTCCGGAATGGTATAGATACCCGTTGGGATATCACGTACTGGCTTCGCATCTTCACCACTCATATTTGCGCCCGCACAGCGCCCTTGGTCATAAGCAGCAGAAGCAAGTGAAGGCCAGCCAATCACGTCACCAGCAGCATAGATATTTTCAACTTCAGTTTGGTACTGATCATTTACTGAAAGTTGGCCGCGGTTGTTTGGCACTAAGCCAACATTCTCAAGGCCTAAACCTTCTGTGTTTCCTGAACGGCCATTACACCAAAGGATCGCATCAGCTTTAATCTTTTTACCACTTTGTAAATGCAGAACCACATGGTCATCAAACGTTTCAAGATGATCCATTTGTTCATTATGACGAATCAATACACCTTGTTCACGTAAGTGATAAGACAAGGCATCAGCAATTTCATCATCTAAATAGCTTAAGAGTTTTTGCTGAGTATTAATCAAGTCAACTTTATGATCTAGACCAATAAAGATTGAGGCATATTCACAGCCAATAACGCCTGCGCCGTAAATAATAATTTTTTGAATTGAGTAATCAAGATCAAGGATTTTATCCGAATCAAATACGCGAGGATGATCAAAATCTAGACCTTGCGGATGATAAGGACGGCTACCTGTTGCAATCACGATTTGCTTACAAATAATCGTTTCTTTAATGCCTTCATGGCTAAAAACTAAAACTGTATTTTTATCTTGAATATATGCACGGCCGTGGAATACACCGATTTTGTTGCGGTCGTAAAAACGTGTATGCGTATCAACCTGTTGCTGAATTACTTTGTGCGCATTACGCAATACCTGTTTCATGGTGAACTGTTTCCATTCACCTACTTTTTGAAACATTGGATCACGCTGATAGCGAATAATACTAGAAACCGTTTGACGCAATGCTTTACTTGGAATGGTACCTACGTGTGCACAGTTACCACCTAGTTGATCACGCACATCTACAATTGCAACACGCTTACCCGCTTTTGCAAGCTTCATTGCCGCGCCTTCACCTGCAGGTCCAGAACCGAGAACTACCGCATCGTACTTAACGAAATTCCCACTAACGACCTCTTTTTTACGTGGCATTGAAAGCTCCTTCCTCACTTGAATGACCATATTTTATAATAAATTATGGGTAATATGCGGTGAATTTATGTATTTCTCAACCCTATATTTCTGAATAACCACATTTATTATATGAATAGTTATTTTCCGCTATTAACTGCAGAAGTTCGCTATAATACAATGTCAATGTCTCTATAAACGAGTGGAAAAGTTAAATATGTCAGAACACCGTAAACCTGAACAGGGTGTAAAACTTCGTGGCGCAGAAAAAGTCGCAAGAATTCCTGTAAAAGTTGTACCTACGGTTGAAGTGCCGCGTAAACCTGACTGGATTCGTGTCAAGATGACGGCACCAGAAGAAGTTCAGCGTATTAAAACGACTTTACGTGCTCAAAAACTCCATACCGTTTGTGAAGAAGCTGCTTGTCCTAACCTACCTGAATGTTTTGGTGGTGGTACAGCAACATTCATGATTATGGGTGATATTTGTACACGTCGTTGCCCTTTCTGTGATGTAGCACATGGTCGTCCAAATGCACTCGATGCAGATGAACCTCGTCACATGGCAGAGACAATTGCTAATCTTAAACTCAAGTATGCAGTCATTACTTCGGTTGACCGTGATGACTTGCTTGACGGCGGTGCACAACACTTTGTGGACTGTATTAAAGAAGCTCGCGCACTTAGTCCAAATACATTACTTGAGATTTTAGTACCAGATTTCCGCGGACGTATGGACATCGCCTTACGCATTATGACTGAATGTCCGCCAGACGTATTTAACCACAACATTGAAACTGTGCCACGTCTATATAAAGCAATGCGCCCAGGTTCAGACTATCAACATTCTCTAAACTTATTAAAAATGTTTAAAGAATACTGCCCAGATATCCCAACAAAATGTGGTTTGATGGTCGGTATTGGTGAAACTGAAGAAGAAGTTATTGCATTACTTGATGACTTACGTGCTCACGATGTTGACTATGTAACTATTGGTCAATATTTACAGCCTTCTAAACAACATGCACCAATTGACCGCTTTGTAACGCCAGAAGAGTTCGAACGTTATGCAGAGCATGGCCGTAAACTTGGCTTTAGAAATATTTGGTCTGCGCCAATGGTTCGTTCAAGTTACTTTGCTGATCGTCAATACCATGGCGAACCAGTACCAGAAGTTCGTCGTAAAGTAGATCCAGCTAAAAAAATTGCTGTTCAAGTTGTCGAAGCTTAAAAATTAAAGTTCAATAAAAGCCCTCTAGTTCAGAGGGCTTTTTATTTGTATAAGAAAATCAATAACATTTCTTGACAAATCGATAAAACAAGCCATTACACTTTCACTTAAAAATATCTTATACCTAAAAGTACGATATATCCCTGCTCTAGCATATACATCAATTGCGACATAAAAAATTAAATTTAAACAGCATTAAAATTAGCTAGTTAAGCCTTAAATCTCTCCTCGCTTTTTTTGTAACTTCTAACATGAGGGCTTATCTAGCAAGGAGCAAGTATGATTTTCCTACTCTTTGTTTTAAGCATTGTCATTCAGCTTTTTGCAATATGGGCAATTTTCTTTTTTAACCTGAATCGAATCATTGGTAGTGTAATTACGATTGCTGTCGCTATATTTACAGCACTCATAGTAACGCCATGGGCTCTCATTTTAGGTATTCCCCTCATTGCCCTTAGTATCATTATTTTATTTGCACCATTACGCTTTAACCTGATTACCAAACCTGCATATAAAACATTAGCAAACTCAATGCCAAGCATCAGTACGACTGAACAAGAAGCTTTAGAGGCAGGTACCAGTTGGTGGGAAAAAGAATTATTTATGGGGGCACCTGATTGGTCGCAATTTGAGAAATATCCCTATCCAACGTTGTCCGCAGAAGAACAAAGTTTTATCGACAATGAAGTTGAGCTACTTTGCAGCATGCTAGATGAGTGGGAAATTCATCATCACTTAAAAGATCTTCCACCAGAGGTTTGGCAATTTATTAAAGACAAAGGTTTTTTAGGTCTCATTATTCCAAAATCTTTTGGTGGTAAAGAATTTAGCTCATTTGCACAAAGCCGTATTATGAGCAAAATTGCTTCACGTTCTCTCACCACTGCTGTGAGTTGTATGGTTCCAAACTCGTTGGGGCCGGGTGAGCTACTCATGCATTACGGTACCGATGCTCAAAAGCAACAATATTTACCGGGTCTTGCAAAAGGTGAAGAGATTCCATGCTTTGGTTTAACCAGTCCAGAAGCGGGTTCAGATGCTGGTGCCATTCCAGATTCGGGCGTTGTTTGCTACGGTGAATATGAAGGTGCTCAGGTTCTTGGGCTGCGCATGAATTTCTCTAAACGCTGGATTACCCTCGCCCCAATTGCCACAGTCGTAGGTCTTGCATTTAAACTTTATGACCCAGACGGCTTACTCGGCGATAAAAATAAAATAGAGTACGGTATTACCTGTGCCTTAATTCCTGCCAGTCATGCAGGTGTAAAAATAGGAGCACGTCATTATCCTGGCTCTCCATTTATGAATGGAACAGTAGAAGGAGAAGATGTTTTTATTCCTATTGATTGGATTATTGGTGGTCAAGAAAATGCCGGTAAAGGCTGGCGTATGCTCATGGAATGCTTAGGTGTGGGCCGTGGTATTTCCCTTCCAGCTTTAGCAACAGCAGCAGGTGAAATGAGCTATTTAACCGTTGGTGCTTTTGCGAAAATTCGTCAACAGTTCAATATTTCTGTCGGTAAATTTGAAGGCGTACAAGAAGCGACCAGTGAAATTGCCAGCGATGCTTACATGCTTGAAGCATTCCGTTATTTAGTGACATGTGGCCTAAACCAGGGTGGAACACCTGCCGTGATGACTGCCATGGCAAAATATTATGCAACTGAAACGATGCGTAAAGTTGTTAATCATGGGATGGATATTGCGGGAGGACGTGCAATTCAACTTGGACCACGTAACTTCCTTGCCCTTACCTATCAAGCAATTCCAATTGCAATTACGGTAGAAGGCGCAAATATTTTGACCCGTTCATTGATGATTTTTGGTCAAGGTTCAATGCGTTGTCACCCTTATCTATTTGAAGAATTGCAACTTTTACAGTCTGAAGATAAAACCAATGCGGTTCAAAAATTCGATGATTTATTATTTAAACATTTAGCCTATACCTTTAACCGTGGTGCTAGATCATTTGCTTACGGTTGGACAGGTGGCTCAAGCGATGCACCTCAGTCAGCAGATCAATTCACCGCAAGTTACTATAAGACGATTAACCGTTTTAGTGCCAACTTCGCGCTTGTTTCGGATATGTCACTTGGCTTACTTGCAGGAGACTTAAAACGCAAAGAGATGTTATCAGGCCGTTTGGCAGATATTCACGCGCACCTCTTTATTTCTACTGCGATTTTAAAATTTTATGAAGCTGGACAAAAAACTGAAGCTGAACAACTTCACGCTAAATTAGCGCTACAAAAAGCGTTCTTGAATATTCAGGAAGCATTTTGGGGATTATTTGAAAATTTCCCAGCCAAACTTCCAGCAGCATTTGTGAAATGGATCTGTTTCCCTTTTGGTCGTGTCATTTCAAAACCAGATGATGAGTTAAAACAACAAGTCGCTGAACTTATGATGCAAGAGCATCCTTTCAGAGAACAGCTTAAGCATCACGTATTTTATTCAACCAAAGCCGATGATGTAACGGGTCGTTTAGAGCATGCTTTCCAAATTCTACGAACACTTGAGCCGCTTTGGGATAAGTTTAAAAAAGCTGAATCTAAAGGCAAATTTACAGGACTCACTTTCGAAGAGAATATTCAACAAGCGATAAAAGAAGGTTTTATTTCTGAAAGTGAAGCTCAACAATTATTGCAATACAACGCAATTCGATTCGATAGCATGCTTACAGATGTATTTGATGAAGATTTAAATAAGGATCTTCCTTTATCGAACCCTCATCAAATTTAGTGACTGATGCCTCCACTAATTCACTATTGCATTCACTTTTGATTGGGATTAATTAGTAAACAGCCATAAAAGCGTCAATCGACGCTTTTATTTTTAGGAGAAATTAATGTCTAAGCAAGATTACGAAAATGGATTAAAAGTACGCACAGAAGTGATGGGAGAAGCTTTTGTAAAACGTGCCCAAGAAAACACCGTACCCTTTACCCAGCCTTTACAAGACTGGATTAATGAACATGCATGGGGATCGACTTGGCAGCGTGAAGGTGTGCTACCACGTAAATATCGTTCATTAATTACTTTGGCAATGCTCACGGCACTCAAATCACCTACTGAACTCAAAGGCCATGTTCGTGGTGCGCTCAACAATGGCTGTACAGTTGAAGAGATTCAAGAAACTTTATTGCATAGTCTGCCATATTGCGGTGCGCCTGCTACACAAGAAGCTTTTCGTGCTGCTTTAGAAGTGATTCAGGAATATCAACAAAAATAACCTCAATAAGAGCCAGCACGCTACTGGTTCTTTTTTAATCTAATTCAATTTGGTCGAATATGTCTGAAAATTACGGTCATCAATCACGATAGCCTGACGACAAATCCCTTCTACTTGACGCTGCATTTCAAAAACTGCTGCCAACATTGGCTCAAAACTATCAAAAAAGCAGATTTCATTTGAGTCAATAGAATAGATAAGTGACTGATTTCCGACACCTGCTAAAGTATCGTAATAGACAATCACCATTTTTCCATTTTCAATTGCAGTTTGAATATCTTGATAGCTGAGCGCTGGTCCAGTTGGTATTTTCAATACCTTTGCTTCTTTATAGCTCATTCGTTCACTTGGGCTAATATTAGGATCTTCATCTGAATGAAATGACACTTCAAATCCGAGTTTTTTTAAAGCGACGGCTAAAGCAATCGTATAGGTCCCTCCTTCATCGTGTCGACAAACTTTGATCAACTCGGCCACATCAATTTGCACTGCATGATGCTGAAGTACCATCCACACTGCAAATACGCCACAGTTGGCTTCAAGGTTCGCTAATACTTCGGGGATATTTACTGCCATAATTGAAATCTAAAGTAATAATTACGCAGATAATAAACAAAACTGGATTGGCACTAAAAGCTTTTCCAAGTACAATGTCCCGCTAGTCGAGGGATGCTGCGACAAATGATCGGCACTAAAGATCAATTTGCCAGGCTCGACGATCGGTTAAACACTCGTTTTAACCAACAACGGCATCCGCGAACAGAATGATCAATACTATTTTTTCCTAGGAGATCCTGATGAACGCGGTTAATGCTTCATTTACAGATTACAAAGTTGCTGACATTTCACTTGCTGACTACGGTCGTAAAGAAATCAAACTTGCTGAAGCAGAAATGCCAGCTTTGATTGGCTTACGTAAACGCTATGCAGCGACTAAACCACTTGCTGGCGCAAAAATTCTTGGTTGTATTCACATGACCATTCAAACAGCGGTTCTTATTGAAACGCTTGTTGAGTTAGGTGCTGAAGTACGCTGGACATCATGTAACATTTTCTCGACTCAAGACCACGCTGCTGCTGCAATTGCTGCTCGCGGTATTCCAGTTTTTGCTTGGAAAGGCGAAACTGAAGAAGAATATGTATGGTGCCTTGAACAACAGATCAATGTAAATGGTCAACCTTGGGATGCCAACATGATCTTGGACGATGGCGGCGACTTAACTGCTCTTGTTCATGAAAAATACCCTGCTCTTTTAGAACGTATTCATGGTATTACCGAAGAAACAACAACAGGTGTTCAACGTCTTATCGAAATGTGGAAAGACGGTTCTTTGAAAGTTCCTGCAATCAACGTAAATGACTCAGTTACTAAATCTAAAAACGATAATAAATACGGTTGCCGTCACTCATTAAATGACGCAATCAAACGTGCAACTGACATGCTTTTGTCTGGCCGCCGTGCACTTGTAGTTGGTTATGGTGACGTAGGTAAAGGTTCTGCTCAATCTTTACGTCAAGAAGGCATGATCGTTCGTGTAACTGAAGTTGACCCAATTTGTGCAATGCAAGCATGTATGGATGGCTATGAAGTTGTATCTCCATACAAAAATGGCGTACAAACAGGTAAAAAAGAAGATATTAACCACGATCTTCTTGGCAACACTGACCTTGTTGTAACAACAACTGGTAACTACCACGTGTGTGATGCAGCGATGTTAGATAGCTTAAAAGCTGGCGCAGTTGTATGTAACATTGGTCACTTCGACACAGAAATCGACACGGCTTATTTACGTGGTTACAAGTGGGTTGAAGTTAAGCCACAAGTTCACCAAGTTTATCGTTCAGAAGACGAAAACAACTACCTTATCCTTCTTTCTGAAGGTCGCCTTGTAAACCTAGGTAATGCAACTGGTCACCCATCACGTGTGATGGACGGTTCTTTTGCTAACCAAGTGTTAGGTCAAATTCACTTATTCCAAGAGAAATTTGCTGACCTTCCTGCAAATGAAAAAGCTGCAAAAATTCGCGTAGAAGTTCTTCCTAAGAAACTTGACGAAGAAGTTGCTGCTGCAATGGTTGCAGGTTTCGGTGGTGTACTTACTCAGTTAACTCAAGAGCAAGCCGATTATTTAGGCGTTGCTGTTGAGGGACCATTCAAATCTGACGCTTACAAATACTAAGAAATTAAGGGCAGACGGTGAACCGACTGCCCTTTTTTCTAAAAATGTTTCGCTGTTTACAAGGATTTGACATGACTAAACGTACACCTATTTCTTTTGAGTTTTTCCCACCAAAAACTGATGCTGGTGCTGAAAAACTTCGTATTGTTCACCAAGAATTACAACTATTAAACCCTGAGTTTTTCTCGATTACTTATGGGGCTGGTGGTTCTACTCGCGAACGTACTCTTGCTGCTATTGAAGATTTTAACGGTAAAGGTACGCCAGTTGCACCTCACCTTTCTTGCATTGGTGATGATAAAGCTCGTATTGCTGAGTTACTGGATTTATATAAAGCGCAAGGCATTAATCGTATTGTCGCTTTACGCGGTGACTTGCCTTCTGGTCAGGTTGGACTTGGGGAGCTTCCTTACGCACAGGATCTAGTACGTTTTATTCGTGAGCACTCAGGTGATCATTTTCATATTGAAGTTGCAGCTTATCCAGAAATGCATCCTCAAGCTGAAAACCTTGATTCGGACATTCAACGTTTTATTGAAAAAGTACAATCTGGTGCCAATGCGGGTATTACCCAATTCTTCTTTAATCCAGATTCATACTTTTATTTTATAGAGCGTTTAGATAAAGCTGGAATTAACATTCCTGTCGCTCCTGGTATCATGCCTATTACCAATGCAAGTAATTTAATTCGCTTTGCAGATGGTACGGGTGCTGAAATTCCTCGCTGGATCCGTAAGCAGTTACAAGCCTATGGCGATGACAGTGAAAGTATTAAAGCTTTCGGTCATGAAGTTGTTGTTAAGCTATGCGAACGCCTCATTGCAGGTGGTGCACCAAGCTTACATTTTTACTCAATGAACCAAGTCGAACCAACTCGTCAGCTTGTTGTTGACCTTGGTTTAAATTAATTTTGTAAGGCGTACCCAATGAATCGTTTTTTTATCGAAACTGAACTTACAGTTGGCTCAACAATTCAACTGACAGAATCAGTATTCCATCATTGGGTACGTGTTTTACGTGCACAACTACAAGAACAAGCGACTTTATTTAATGGACAAGGTGGTGAATATCTCGCAACGTTGACCGAAATTAATAAAAAAAATGCGTCTGTCACAATTGAAAATTTTAACCCTGCAAACCGTAATGCCCCTTTTAAAGCTGTTTTGGGCCAAGTTATGAGTAAAGGCGATCGAATGGATTATGCTATTCAAAAAGCCACTGAACTGGGTGTAAGCCAAATTCAATTACTGACAAGTGAGCGTTGTGAAATGCGCTTAAAATACGATCGAGATCAAAAAAAATTAGATCACTGGCAAGCAGTTGCAATTGCAGCATGTGAACAATGTGGCTTGAACTTAGTGCCAGAAGTATTAGCACCTATTGCCCTTCATGAATGGTTAAGTTCGTCTGAACTCCCTCACTCTAAATTTGTTTTAGCGCCTGAAAAAGAACAAAAAGATGTATTGGCAGGAATACAACCTGAACTTGCCTTATTGATTGGTCCAGAAGGTGGACTAAGTGAAAATGAAATTACCCAAGCCAATCAAGCTGGTTTTATGAACTGGTGTATTGGTGACCGTGTTTTACGTACAGAAACTGCCCCAGTTGTTGCCTTATCTATTTTAAATTATCGATTTTTATCCACCTAAGTTCTCTGAACATTGATTAAATCGTGATTTAAAGTTAATTTACTTTTATTGTATGAATAAAATTTCAAATTCTTTTTCACTGATAAATCAGATTCTTTCTGTATATATGTAAAAAAATAGGATAGAAAAATCTTATGTCTGGGCTTCAGGAAGAATATCTACAGCATCAAACAAAAATTGAACAGCTGAAACTTTCAACTCAATATATACGTTGGTATTTGATTAGCCTGATATTACTGTGCCTTATTTCATATGGTATTTTTTCTTACTATTTTTCCTCTGTAATAACAATATTTAGCTGGTCTATTGGACTGACTATTATTTCTTTTATCTGCTTATTATTTATTCCAAATATTTTAACTCACTACCGCACTATCGACTTCACAAAAAAAGCTGATCGTGTCTTACAAAGTATTTGTTTATTATCTGGCATTTTAATGGGAATAAATGTCACGATTATTCATTTTTATCTTCCGCCTGAGCTAGTTGCACTACCAGATGCTCATATTTTAATTGCTTTATTCATTACCTCTGCTCATATCATTGGCCTTACTTTTTTAACACAACAACCTCGATACTTTTATCTCTTATTTATTCCTAGTACTTTGCCGTTATTGTTCGCTCAATTCACACACAACTCCATTACTGAATTACCATTTTATTTTGCCTATAACCTTACCTTTGTAGCAACTGTACTTTGTGCATACGCAACTCAACGTAATTACCAAAAAATTTCTCAACTATTACTTAAAAACAAACAGCTTGTTCAAATTTCAGACCAGCATACTCAGTGGGCTGAAGAATTATGTGTACAGCTCCAACAAGAAGTAAATAAGTCTAAAGATATTGAAGCCCAGCTTCAGTTCAACAATCATTTACTTGAGCAAAAAGTACGTGAACGTACTTATGATCTCACCAAAATGAATGAGCAACTCGAAAGCCATCACTACAATTTAGCTTTTGCGCATGAAACTGCAGGTATCCGGCCTTGGGATTGGGATATTGAAAATCAAAAGTTAGAAATTACTTTTTTTGATCAACAAAAGCAAAGTCAGACTGCTGTTATTCATCTTCATACGATATTAGATCGGATACATCCAAGTGATAAAAAGCTTTTTGAAGAACGTTTAAAACAACATTTGGAAGGTATTACAGATCATTTTAATATCAATTTTCGCATTTTACGTCGAGATGGTTCTTGGCGATGGATTCATGATGTAGGTCGAGTCATCACAAGAGATCCTAAAACACAAAAAGCGCTTCGTATGGTTGGAATGACCCGAGATATACATCAAGAGAAAAAAGATCAAGAACATCTAAGACTATCTGCTATTGTGCTTGAGCAGGCTGCGGAAGGAATATTTATTTTAGATGAACATCTGAACTATATTAATATTAATCCTTACTACGAAAAATTGACTGGATTTACTAAAGCAGAACTTCTGAATAAAGAGTTATTTAGCATTACAAGTAATCAAAAAGAATTACAACAACAATTTCATACATCAATAAAACAGCAACTCCTCGAGACAGGAGAATACATGGGCCAGTTTGACGAAAAATTTAATTCTGGCAAAAGCGTCTATTTGTGGTTGCATATTAATGTCGTCAAAGATGAGTTCAATCAAATTACCAATTACATTGGATTTGCCCGCGATCTCACTGAGCAGAAGCGTCAAGAACAGCACCTATCTTATTTAAAAAATTACGACAGTCTCACTCACCTCCCTAATCGTCTTTACTATTACAATCAATTACACCAATATCTTGTAAACCCTTCATATAACATTAAAAACTTAGCTTTAATACGAGTCAATATTGACCGATTCCGGGCTTTTAATGAATTTTTAAATAATGATAGTGGTGACGAACTACTTAAACAGTTCGCACAAAGATTACGCTTAATCAATATTAATGCAATTTTAGTCGCCTACTTAAATAGTGATGATTTCGCAATTATTTATGAAATTTCACCAATTCATCCAAATATTGAGCAATATTGCCAAAATATTTTGCAAGCATTAAACGCACCATTTTATATTGATAATCACGAATATTTTATTACTGCTTCTATTGGTGTGGCATGTTTCCCTGAACATGGCAGACAAATTGACCATCTCAACCATCATGCAGAGCAAGCACTTTCAGAGGCAAAACGTTTAGGAGGCAATACCATTTCTTACTACTGCAATAAAACAGATCACCCATATAAAACTGCCGATTTAGAACAAGAATTACGCAAAGCTATTCAAAATAATGAATTTGTAGTTTATTACCAACCTAAAATTAGTCTACAAGATCAATCCATTATCGGTTTTGAGGCACTCATTCGTTGGCAACATCCTGAAAAAGGATTAGTCATGCCGAATATGTTTATACCTTTTGCTGAGCGTAGTAGCCTAATTTCAGACATTGGTAAAGTTGTTTTAGATAAAGTTGGAAAGCAACTACAAGAGTGGAAAAATGCAGGCTATATCAACATTCAAGTCTCTGTAAATATTGTGGCACAACAGATACATCGAGGCTTATTACTCAGTGATTTAGATGAGGTTTTGCAAAAATATAATATACAAGGTTCAGATCTTGAACTTGAAATTACTGAGTCGGCCCTTTTAGACAATACTGATAACGTAAAAACACTATTACACGCGATAAAACAACGAGATATCTCAATTGCTCTAGATGACTTTGGTACGGGTTATTCTTCTTTGGCGTACCTGACAGAGTACCCAATTGATGTATTAAAAATTGATCGTGCTTTTATTTCTAAAATTGGCGATCACAAACAAGAAGCGATTGTGAATGCAATGATCGCAATGGGTAAAAGTATGGGGCTTAAACTGGTTGCTGAAGGCGTAGAAACAAAAGAACAAGTAACCTATCTGCAAAAACAACAATGTGATTTTTTACAAGGCTATTTCTTTAGTCGTCCAATCCCTGCCGAGCAGATCATCCCTTATCTACAAACAAATCCACATATTTCTTAACTGTTTTGGCCATCTATTTTACCTATGCTGCTTTTTCCAAAAATGAGCGTTTTTGACTGTGAGAAATAAAGAAGTAGTGTTATATTCTTTAGCATTTAGCTCACCACGGGGCTATTGGCAATTCGTCTACTATTCTCTTAATTGGTAAAAATTAAAGCATAGTCAAAGAGCCGCGTTGCCTCTCCCTAAATGAGCAATTTGACTAGTTTGCTTTTTTGTATCAAATAGAGACTCAGATGGACGATCAATCTTTAAAACAGGCCGCTTTAAATTACCATGAATATCCAAACCCAGGGAAAATCAGCGTCACCCCAAGTAAGCAACTTGTCAACCAACGAGATTTGGCTTTAGCCTACTCACCAGGAGTTGCTGCGCCATGTTTAGAGATTGAACGTGATCCATCAACTGCTGCTAAATATACAGCTCGCGGAAATTTGGTTGCCGTAGTCAGTAACGGTACAGCTGTTCTTGGTTTAGGTAATATTGGACCATTAGCTTCTAAACCTGTAATGGAAGGTAAAGGGGTTTTATTCAAGAAGTTTGCTGGTGTTGACGTATTTGACATCGAAATTGCAGAAAACGATCCAGATAAAATTGTAGATATTGTTGCCTCTCTTGAGCCAACTTTCGGTGGTATCAACCTCGAAGATATTAAAGCGCCAGAATGTTTCTATATTGAGAAGAAACTTCGTGAACGTATGAAAATTCCTGTATTCCATGACGATCAACATGGTACAAGTATTATTGTAGGTTCAGCTTTGCTCAATGCATTGCAACTTGTAAATAAAAAAATTGATGAAATCAAAATTGTAGCTTCAGGTGCAGGTGCAGCAGCACTTTCATGCTTAGACTTGCTTTGTGCACTTGGTGCTAAAAAAGAAAATATTATTGTTGCCGATTCTCGTGGTCTATTAACGACTTCTCGTGACGGACTTGATGAATCTAAAAAACGTTATGTTCAAGATATTACTGCATCTCAGCTTCATGAAGTAATGGCTGGTGCAGATATGTTCTTGGGTCTTTCTGCTGCTGGTATTCTCACCAAAGAAATGGTGAAACAGATGGCTGAGAACCCTATTATCTTTGCTTTGGCAAACCCAGATCCAGAAATTTTACCTGAACATGCCCATGAAGTACGTCCAGACGTGATTATGGCAACAGGTCGTTCTGACTATCCAAACCAAGTAAATAACGCATTATGTTTCCCTTACATTTTCCGTGGTGCACTTGACGTTGGTGCAACGACGATTAATGAAGAAATGAAAATTGCATGTGTACATGCAATTGCACGTATGGCACATGTAGAAGCTGATGCAGCTACTTATGGTGAGAAATCTGCTTCATTTGGCCGTGACTATTTAATTCCACGTCCACTTGATCAACGTTTAATTTTAGAAATTGCCCCTGCTGTTGCTAAAGCTGCAATGGATTCAGGTGTTGCAACTCGTCCGATCGAAGATTTCTCTGCATACCGTCAAAAATTATCTGAGTTTGTTTATAACTCTGCATTCTTGATGAAACCGATTTTTGCTCAAGCAAAAACAGATCCTAAACGCATCGCATATGCTGAAGGTGAAGATGAGCGCGTATTACGTGCAGTGCAAATCGCAGTTGATGAAGACTTGGCTAAACCAATTTTAGTAGGTCGTACTGCTGTAATTGAAGCTAATATCAAAAAATTAGGCTTACGTTTACAACATGGCGTAAATATTGAGATCGTAGATCAAGAACAAAACCCGATGTATGAAGAGTTTTGGAAAGACTACTATCAAACAATGCAACGTAAAGGCATTACTGTTGAATATGCTCAACGTGAAGCTCGTCGCCGTTCTACTTTAATTGCATCTTTACTGGTTAAATTCGGTAAAGCAGACGGTATGTTATGTGGTACTTATAGTAGCTATAACATTCACCTCGACTTTGTACGCAATGTGATTGGCCTTAAAGAAGGCATGAATAACTTCTTCACATTAAATGCATTAATGCTTGAAGATCGTAATTTATTTATTGCAGATACCTACGTAAACACCAACCCGACTGCTGAACAACTTGCTGAAATGACTATTTTAGCAGCTGAAGAAGTGCGTCGTTTTGGTATTACTCCACGTGTAGCCCTACTTTCTCATTCAAGTTTTGGTAGCGACCAAACTGATTCAAGTGCTCAAAAAATGCGTGAAGTTTATCGCATCTTATCTGAGCAAGCTCCCGAGCTTGAAGTTGAAGGTGAAATGCATGGTGATGCAGCATTAGACGAAAATATTCGTCAATTTGCATTCCCAGGTTCACGTTTTAAAGGTTCTGCAAACTTGCTCATTATGCCGAACCTAGATGCAGCAAATATTTCATTTAACTTATTGAAAGCGACTTCTGGTAACAACGTTACTATTGGTCCAATTTTGTTAGGTGCTGCTAAACCTGTTCATATTTTGACACCGACTGCAACAACTCGTCGTCTTATCAATATGACTGCTTTAACTGTTGCTGAAATCCAACAACAAGAAAAGTAATTTAGAAACCGCTTTTTACGAAAAGCCTCTCTAATGACTTGAGAAAACCTCTATTCTGTAGCATGATTGCTTGAAGAATAGAGGTTTTTTCATGCAAGTGTATTTAGTAGGCGGTGCTGTCCGTGATTCTTTACTTGGGCATCCCTATCAGGAAAAAGACTATGTTGTGGTCGGTGCAACGCCGGAACACATGCTCGCCCAAGGTTTTCAACCTGTAGGCAAAGATTTTCCTGTGTTTCTTCATCCTGAAACGAAAGAAGAATATGCACTTGCACGTACTGAACGTAAGTCCGGTAAGGGATATCATGGTTTCCAATTTTTTACCGATACTACCGTAAGTTTAGAAGAAGACTTAATTCGCCGTGATTTAACCATCAATGCCATAGCAATGGATCAAGATGGCAAACTATATGACCCATATGGCGGTCAAAACGATTTAGAAAATAAAACTTTACGTCATGTTTCAGAAGCTTTTGCTGAAGATCCTTTACGTGTTTTACGTGTTGCACGCTTTGCAGCACGTTATTCTTCATATGGTTTTCATATTGCACCTGAAACCTTAGAACTCATGCAAACAATGGCAGAATCAGGTGAACTAGATGCATTAACGCCAGAGCGTGTATGGAAAGAGACTTCACGTGCACTTTTAGAAGATCATGCCGATGTTTATTTCCAAACATTGCGTGATTGCGGTGCCTTAAAACATCTTTTTCCTGAAATTGATGCATTGTTTGGTGTACCGCAACGACCTGAATATCATCCAGAAGTAGATTGCGGCATACATACCTTAATGTCCTTACAACAAGCTTGTAAGGCTAATTATTCGCTCGATGTTCGATTTGCTGTGTTAGTACATGATTTAGGTAAAGCATTAACTCCAGTTAATGAACTTCCTCGCCATATCATGCATGAAGAACGTGGAGTAAAACCCGTTACCGAGCTATGTGAACGCTTAAAAGTTCCTACTCAAACTCGACAGTTGGCACTCTCGGTGTGTAAAGAACATCTAAAATGTCATCAGATAATGTCATTAAAACCTGGAACTGTATGGCGTTTATTACAGCGTCTAGATGTCTTACGCCGTCCTGAGAGAGTAGAAGCTTTTGTACAAGCATGTGAATGTGATGCTAAAGGAAGACTAGGTTTAGAAGACCGCCCTTATCCTCAAGCTCAATATATGTTAGACGCGATGCAAATCGTTCGCTCTATTAAAGTTCAGGATTTACCTGAGAATATTAAAGGTGCTGAGATTGGTGAAATGCTAATTCAGTATCGCATTGATGCTTTAACTGAGTTTAAACATCAACATCAAGCACCCTCTCATTCTTAATTCAAGCCAATAAAAAAGCCTCACTAAGAGGCTTTTTTACTTTTACTGTTTAGGCAGTGGTATAAATTGTGATTGAGTATTTTGGTTTTTCCTTTCCCCTACTGTCACCACAAAGTTTTGTTGTTTGCCATCTCGCTCAACCATTACATTAATTTCGCTATTAGGTGCTTGTAATGCGACGTAGTTAATCAAATGAGATGCTGAAGTGATTGGCTCATTATTAACTTGAATAATTTTATCGCCAATTTTAATACCTGCTGACGCAGCTGGACCACTTTTCAAGACATCTGCAACCACTACCCCAATTTGCTGTTTCGGCGCTAATACATCTTCTTGTGTAGGTGGTACTAAACTAATACCTAACCATCCACGGACAACACGGCCATCTTTCAAAATTGAGTTTAAAACTTGTTGGCAAACTTTAGCTGGAATTGCAAAACCGATTCCTAAAGAACCACCTGACTGAGAGAAAATAGCAGTATTTACACCAATTAAATTCCCAGCCACATCAATTAATGCTCCGCCAGAGTTACCTGGGTTAATCGCAGCATCCGTTTGAATAAAGTCTTCATAGGTATTGATACCTAAATCAGAGCGTTCAGTCGCAGAAATAATACCCTGAGTTACCGTTTGCCCTACACCAAATGGGTTACCGATAGCCAAGACAACATCACCTACTTCATTGCCACTTAGCTTAAATGGCAATACAGGTAATTTATCTAAATCGATTTTAATTACGGCTAAATCCGTATCAGGGTCTGTACCCACAATCGTTGCTTCTGCACGACGCCCGTCATGTAATGCCACCACAATTTGATCAGCTTGAGCAATTACATGATTATTCGTAAGAATATAACCGTCAGCTCGTACAATAACCCCAGAGCCTAAGCTATTTTCATTTTGCTGTTGTTGTTCAGGAACCTGATTTCCAAAAAATTCGCGGAAGACAGGATCACTTAATAATGGATGATTTTGTTTAACTTTCTGGGTCGTAAAAATATTAACAACGGCTGGCGCTGCAACTTTTACCGCAGCGCTATAAGATACCACCCCGCCCGTTCGTGAAGTATCAACCAATGGTTCAACTTTCTCAGCAGGCATTTGCACCCCATCAACTGCAACAGTTGGTTTCGGCTGATGGTATTTTTGCCATGCAATAAAACTGGCAATTACAATAATAAGTAACACCCAAGGTAACCATGTAAAGGTGCGGCGCACGTTCATATCCTCTACGCAAAGAAGTTTTTAATTAAATTAATATATTGAACAAAAAGACTTTTCAGTTAAACATTTTAAATTAAATATGTCGATATACATAAAAAAGTCAAAAAAGATTTGTCTAGCTTTAGTTACACAACAAAATATGTTTCTATAGCTTTAGCAATTATTTACTACTCAATTCAGGAAATATCATGGCAAATTTGCATGAAATTATTCAGTGGTGCGACCAAACCTTAAAAGCAGCAGAATTTAAAGATTACGCACCTAATGGCCTGCAAATTGAAGGTTCAACTGAAGTAAAACGTATTCTTTGTGCGGTTACTGCTTCCGAAGATGCAATTGATGCTGCAATTGCTCAGAATGCAGATCTATTACTCGTACATCACGGTTATTTTTGGAAGGGCGAACCATATCCAATTACAGGAATGCGCGGCAATCGCATTAAGAAGCTCATCCAAAATAATATTTCATTAGTTGCTTACCATTTACCTTTAGATGCTCACCCAACTTTAGGCAACAATGTGGCTATTGCAGAAAAACTGAGCTTGCAGAATTTAGAACCACTTGATTTAGCCGAGAAACATCCAATTGGCAATATTGGTTATTTAGAACAAGCGCTTTCTGTTGATGAATTTAAAGCAAAACTACAAAACAGTTTTGATTTTAAGGTGATTCATTTGCCAGCAGAAAAACAAAGCATTCAAAAAGTGGGCTTCTGTACAGGTGGGGCTCAAGATTTTATTGCTAAAGCCGCTTTGCAAAATTGTGATGCTTATATCTCAGGTGAAGTCAGTGAACGAACTTTTTATGAAGCAAAAGAATTAGGTGTTCATTATTTTGCTTGTGGTCACCATGCCACCGAACGTTATGGTGTTCAACGCTTGGCACAAGCCATTTCAAAACAGTTCTCAGTTGAATCTGAATATTTTGAATTGAATAATCCGATTTAATTAAGTCTTTTTTTCAATCTGTGTTATGCGTATTAATTAGATCTTTATTGTGTATAGTTCTTTAAAACGATGCCCTATTGTGACCAGAATCATTTACAATAGAGCCACTTAATTGTATAACCCAGCAAATGCAAGGAATAGGAACATGACAACCATTACTTTACCTGCACTTCCATATGGCTATGATGATTTAGCGCCACATATTAGTAAAGAAACTTTAGAATACCATCACGACAAACACCACAATACCTATGTTGTTAATTTAAACAACTTAATCAAAGGAACTGACCTTGAAGGTAAAACTTTAGAAGAAATCATCAAAGCAACTGCTGGTGATGCATCTAAAGCTGGTATTTTCAACAACGCTGCTCAAGTTTGGAACCATACATTCTACTGGAATTCTATGAAGCCAAATGGTGGTGGTAAGCCTACTGGCGCAATCGCTACTAAAATTGACGAAGCTTTTGGTAGCTACGAAAAATTTGCAGAAGAATTTACTGCTGCTGCAACAACTCAATTCGGTTCAGGTTGGGCTTGGTTAGTTGCTGATGAAGTAAACGGTAAACTTTCTATTACTAAAACTTCTAATGCAGACACTCCACTTGCACATGGTCAAATTGCTGTATTAACAATTGACGTATGGGAACACGCTTACTACATCGATTTCCGTAACTTACGTCCTAAATACATCGCAACTTTCTTAGAAAGCCTTGTAAACTGGGACTATGCAAATGCAAAACTTGCAGGTCAACCAGCAGGTGTAGAGAAATAATTTTATTTCTTTATAAAAAACCACCCTATTTCGGGTGGTTTTTTTTATTTTTAATACCACAAAAGCATATTAATCAAGCAAACGATTCATTTTCTTTAATATTCTTATTGACGGTTTTAGATTTCATCCATAAAATGCGCATCAGATTCTCCAATAGCTCAGTCGGTAGAGCGACGGACTGTTAATCCGCAGGTCCCTGGTTCGAGCCCAGGTTGGAGAGCCATCTACTAATCTCCCATAGCTCAGTCGGTAGAGCGACGGACTGTTAATCCGCAGGTCCCTGGTTCGAGCCCAGGTGGGAGAGCCAAGATTCTAAAAGCCCGCATTTATTGTGGGCTTTTTCTTTTTTATCATTTAATACTTTTATTATTTTTAATAAAATCAACGTTTCGAGTATTTTTAAACCAAACGATTAGATATTCTCTCTAATTCTGCCATTAAGGCTTGACCCAGCCCCCTTTCCTGCCTAAAATCCTTTTCCAGATTCTCCCATAGCTCAGTCGGTAGAGCGACGGACTGTTAATCCGCAGGTCCCTGGTTCGAGCCCAGGTGGGAGAGCCAAGATTCTTAAAAACCCACTCATCATGAGTGGGTTTTTATTTGTATGATGCTTTCCCATGTTCGAATCGAGTCACTTATTTTTTATTGTTTTAGGTTGCGTAAGCACCTGTATTTTTCTTCTCGTTTGTTTACGCCCTTATTTATTTCCAAAACAAAAATTTTTTGCTCGTCCTGTCATTACAAACTTTGAAACTCAAATGTTTATCCGTTTAAAACAAAGTTTTCCAAATTATCATGTGTTAGCACAAGTGGCTTTTAGTGCTTTAATTACCAGTAATGACTATAAAATTCGTAGTCAGTTCAACCGTAAAGTCACTGACTTTGTCGTGCTAAATGACAAGATGGAAGTGATTGCTATTATTGAGCTAGATGACCCTACCCATCTTGAAAAAGTAGAAGAAGACCGTATTCGTGATCAAATGCTCACTGAAGCAGGTTACCTAGTAAAGCGCTACACGAATATTCCTACGGTACGCCAGTTACAAAAGGATATTCATTAACAAGCTGCTGTTATTTCTTTTCTGAATTTGCAGCCTCTTTTTCAGCGATTCTTTTTTCCATTTCTATACGTTGCTGCTCATATTGTTTTTTATTCTTAGCATCACTCTTTGCAGCCAAGAAAAGTATTCCAATAATCAAAAAAGGAATAAGTAAACCTAATCCCATTAATAACCAAGGAACAGATTTTTTTTCTACAGATTGCTGGCTCATAAATGCTTTAAACTCAAATAGTATCAAATCAAACTGTGTAACAATATAACAAAAAGAGCCGCTATAAAGTGGCTCTTTTTTAAAGCTAATTTCCAATTAAACAAATAAATCTTAGAATTTACCTGTGCAATGTGGACTTTGGCTGGCATCTTTTTGTGCATCAGTCAGCACAATACCCGTACCCGCTGACATATTAGCTTGAATGAAATCTACAGCATTGGCATTTTCACATATGATTGCTTGAGTATGGGTCGCATTCGGTACAATAGTTAGCTTATAGCCTTTATCATAGCCTGCTTGTGGGAACAAATCCGCAGCTTTCGCTTTCATATTATTAAATAAGCTTGTCGTTACCACAGGCAACACAGCTTGATCTTTTTCACCTTGAATAATGAATACTGGTGTTTTAATGACTTTCTCAGTAGTAGCATTCGTCGCAGGTTGAGTCGCCGTCAAGAAGCGTTGAACAACTTGATCTCCTTTAAATTTATTCAGATCAATACCGTATTGGGTAATTTGATGTGTAGGGTCAGCCAAGAAAGCTAAGATTCCCGCTTTAAATTTCTCTTGCAGGCCGTTTGCAGTATCAGGCGTAGGATAACTTAAACAAGCACCATCATCACCAGTACGACCATAAGCTAATTCTGCAATATCAGCTGCTCCTGAGGTAAAAATTGCCTTCAAGTCATAGTCTGGTTGCTGTGCTTTAATCCCTGCACTTGCGAATGCTGCATATGCTAATAATTCGGCATATCCTTCTGCAGTTTTATCAATTGTAGGTACAGCAAGCGCTAGTGGATCATTTGGAGACATTTGCCCTGCAGCAATCGCTGCATCAATCTGTCTACGCGCTCTAATTGCCTGATCTAGCTTACTAACTGCAAAATTACTATCTTGATTCATTGCAGGGTCAATATAAATTTGAATAATTGTTCCTAAACTTGAAGCTGGTGCACCAGCTACAGCTCCTTTATAACTTGCATCGGTATTAGCAAATTCAGCAGTTCCCAAAGATGCATGCCCACCTTGAGACTGACCAATCGACATCCAGTCACCTTTTAACTGAGCGCCATAATGTTCTTTTACTGCTTTAACTGCAGCTAATGCTGATTTTGCTTCACTTGATAAGTTTAAGTACGGATGCACCCCTTGTGTACCTAATCCCTCATAATCTGGTGCCACAATCACATAACCTGCTGCTAACAAAGACTCAGCAAGGATTTTAAATCGCGGATTAATTGTATTTTTACTTGGTGCACAACCATCACCCACCCCAACAGTTCCGTGTTCCCACACCACTACGCGATAACCATCTTTCGGTTGTGTAGCTTTTGGAAACAATACCATTGCTGTAGCAGTTGCTGTTTTTCCTTGAACATTTGCCATGTTATAAGTCATTACTTTGATCGTTGAGGCATTATCAACTTTATCAATTGCGTAATTACTTTCAGAGACATAGGCTTTATTTGTATCTATCCCAGTGTAATTATCATCATCGTCATTACACGCTGTAAGAAATAATGCTGAAATTGATAATGTTATAGCTAAAGCAATGTTTGACCGTTTCATAGAATATCCTTTTTATGTGTTATTTATTCCGCATATTTTTTATGCACAAATATTAAGACATAAAAAAAGTGCTCTGCATAGAACACTTTTCAACCTCATGGTCATTTTTACTATATGAAATTTAAAAATATTCCTAGAAAAATGATTAATCCAACCCAACGATTGTGACGGAATGCCCAAAAGCAGACTTGAGGATTGCGGTCTTTGGTTTTCATTGTTTGATATATAAAATCGAATGCTACAATCACTAAAGCGAAGATCGCCCATGGAAATAAGATATTTTCTAAATATAGTGCAGTACCAATCAAAACAAGACTCGTTGCCTGTAGGAGTGCAATAATCTGGATGTCATATCGACCAAAAAGAATAGCGGTAGATTTCACACCAATCTTTAAATCATATTCACGGTCAGTAATTGCATATTGAGTATCGTAAGCAACTGTCCAAGCCAAATTACCAAAATAGAGCAGCCAACACGTTATATCTAACGGCTTACCCATTGCTGTAAATGACATTGGAATACCCCAAGAAAATGCCATACCTAAAACTACTTGCGGTAAATGGGTATAACGTTTCATGAAAGGATATATAAATGCTAGAACCAAACCTCCTAACGCACAGTAAAATGTTGCTATAGGTAAAAAGAACAAGGTACAAGCGCTTGCAAATACTAAAGCTAAAAATACATATATAGCTTCTCTTGGGCTAATTACACCAGTTGCCAAAGGACGTGTCTTTGTACGCTCTACATGACCATCGACTTTACGATCAGCAAAGTCATTAATGGCACAGCCAGCAGCACGCATAAAAATTGTACCTAATACCATCGCCAGAAGAATATGTAGAGGTGGCATCCCCTCTGCTGCAATCCAAAGTGCCCACATGGTTGGCCAAAACACCAGTTCTGTTCCAACAGGCTTATCAAATCGACATAGATAATAATAAGCTTCTAAGCGCTGACGCCATGTTGTGCCTGTTGCAGTCGTCATAGTAATTCCTTGTCGTGCTGCTGATTTAAAAAAGCTTCAAAAGCCGGTAAGAATGTTTCTTGGACGATAAATTTACATCCATGCCAAGTATAGCAACTTTGCCGTGTCCAACCTTCTGGTAAACGAATGACACGGCGGTCACAAAGCGGAGTGGTTCTTTGAAATAAAAAAAAGCCAATCGGCTTAGAACCAATATGCTGAAATATACGGGCTTTTTTTTGTAAGCTTTGAATTGGAAAAATACTTTTTGCCTTCACCCACGGCTGTGCCTCACAGCCATATAAATAAGTTTCCCTTACCCACGAGGTGTGAGCATGAGACATATTCATCCACTGACTATCTGCAAAAGTTAAACGCTGAAAGTGTTCTTTAAAGGGTTTTACACTGAACTGGCCACCACCAAGCTCAGTTAATTGTTGAGTCAGAGAACCAGACGCATACAACCATGTTTTCAATTCAGGATTTAAAGTCTTTTCCTGTTTAAGTACTGGTTGCCGTTTACGCATAATCTGCTCACATGAAAACTCGCACCTAGTTTACCCCAATTTTTTGATAAAAAACGTAGAGAATTCAATCAACATTTTGAACAATAAAAAAGCCTGCATAAGCAGGCTTTTTTACGAAAATATGTATTACAAGCTGTAGTACATATCGAATTCAACTGGGTGAGTAGTCGTGTTAAGACGACGTACATCTTCAGTTTTAAGTTCGATGTATGCATCAAGCATTTCTTTAGTGAACACGCCACCTTTTAACAAGAATTCGTGATCTGCTTGAAGTGCTTCAAGAGCCATATCTAAGCTATGAGCAACTGTTGGGATTTTTGCTTCTTCTTCTGGAGGAAGATCATACAAGTTCTTATCAGCAGCTTCGCCCGGATGGATCTTGTTTTGGATACCGTCGATACCAGCCATCAATAATGCAGCGAAACCTAAGTACGGGTTCATCATTGGGTCTGGGAAACGAGCTTCGATACGCTTACCTTTAGGGCTAGAAACGTATGGAATACGGATAGAAGCAGAGCGGTTACGCGCTGAGTAAGCAAGCATAATTGGAGCTTCGAAGTGAGGAACCAAACGCTTGTATGAGTTTGTAGATGGGTTTGTGATTGCATTCAATGCACGCGCGTGTTTGATGATACCACCAATGAAATACAACGCCATTTCTGAAAGGCCTGCATATTCATCACCAGCAAACAAGTTCTTGCCATCTTTAGAGATAGACATATGAACGTGCATACCAGAACCGTTATCACCTACCATTGGTTTAGGCATAAACGTAGCTGTTTTTGCATATTGATGTGCAACGTTCCAAACAGCATATTTGAACTGTTGAACTTCGTCAGCTTTACGTACAAGAGTATTGAAGCTCACACCAATTTCTAATTGGCAAGAAGCAACTTCGTGGTGATGTACTTCTACACGACCTGGGCCCATGATGTCTTCGATTTTTGCACACATTTCTGCACGCATATCTTGTGAAGAATCAACTGGAGGAACTGGGAAGTAACCGCCTTTAACACGTGGACGGTGACCAGAGTTACCAGACTCGTAGTCTTTACCAGTAGACCAAGCAGCTTCTTCAGCGATTAATGTATGACGAGCGCCAGACATATCGATGTCCCACTTCACTTCGTCAAATACAAAGAATTCTGGTTCTGGACCAAAGAATGCAGTATCACCGATACCTGTAGATTTTAAGTATTCTTCTGCACGGCGAGCAATCGAACGTGGGTCACGCTCATAACCTTGACCTGTTGAAGGTTCAATAACGTCACAAGTCACAACTACAGTTGGTTCAGCAAAGAACGGGTCGATGAAACCAGTTTCTGCATCTGGACGTAAAATCATGTCAGATGCTTCAATGCCTTTCCAACCAGCGATTGAAGAACCATCAAACATTTTACCGTCTTCAAAAGTATCTTCATCAATAGAATCAGCTGGGTAAGTTACGTGCTGTTCTTTACCCTTAGTATCAGTAAAGCGAAAATCGACCCATTTTGCGCCACTTTCTTGTATGAGTTGAAGGACCTTGTTCGCCATGCTCATTTTGCTCCAATGAAATTTTGTTGCACTTGTTAAGTGCGTGTTAGTTGCTGGTATTTATATAGCAATTCTCATACCAACTTTATAAGACTTACCTAAAACATTGAATTGCTTATAACTATCGATGATTTAGGTCCCTTGTCTCGAACCCATTATACTGTTTGCATAGTTAAATGCACCATATTCAGACATTTTCAAATTATGGCATACAAGAATAGCTCGCAATCGCCCTAATTTAGTGCAAAATTGTTGCGCCAATATGAATCATCGCATCAATATCTAGCAGTCATTCACGATCATAATACTTTCTTATATAGAAAGCCGACCTTCCTTCTGCAATGCATGAAAATAATAATCTATTTTATATGAAATTTTTAAGCTAGAGCTGAGACCATGGTATATACACCACGATTTGCTAATAAGGGCTTTAAAAAGACTTCGTCTGAATAGATATTTTTAAAATGGAATAGTTTATGAGTTCATACTCATCCATTGAAATTCTAAAGCTTTAAAATATTAATCTAATTTTGTTTTTATTGTTCTTTGTACTAAAGCGAGAGTTGATCAGCTTTGGTGCAGTAAAAACTTTATAGAACCCACCTCACCTTATAATTTTTCTGATCTAATTTTTACCATTTGTTATATACCTTTTTTATACATGACAAACTTGCTTTTCAAGTTAAAAAAATCTAAAAAATGAAACATAACTTTTTTTTATAATTAAACAAACTAAAAGTTTGGTTTTCTCTAAACTACCAATCAGTTCAAAGGATTTGAAATGAAGCATGAAATCGAACAATATGACAGAGCTTTTTTCGGCCATCCAAAACCATTAAAAACTTTATTTTTTACAGAGCTTTGGGAAAGATTTTCTTATTATGGTATACGGCCTTTACTCGTTCTTTATATGATTGCAATGGTCAACGACGGTGGTTTAGGCCTTGACCGTCCAACTGCTGCAGCAATTGTTGGGTTATTTGCCGGCTCTATGTATTTAATGACCGTTTTTGGTGGTTGGATTGCCGATAACTGGTTAGGTCAGGCACGATCGGTCTGGTACGGTTCCATTATTATTGCGCTAGGCCATTTATCAATTGCCCTCACTACCATTTTTGATCAATTCTTTTTTTATTTCGGTTTAGTTCTTATTGTGCTTGGATCAGGTCTATTTAAAACCTGTATTTCAGTGATTGTCGGAACCTTATATAAAGCTCAGGATAGTAGACGAGATGCCGGTTTCTCCATTTTTTATATGGGGATTAATATGGGATCGTTTATTGCTCCCCTTCTTACGGGTCTATTAGCACGTGATCATAACTGGCACTTAGGTTTTGGAATCGGCGGCCTTGGGATGTTAGTTGCATTACTTATTTTTCGTATCTTTGCTATTCCACAGCTACAAACTTTTAATCAGTTGCGTCAAGAAAATGACAATTGCAATAAACCCATTGTTGAAAATAAAAATGCGCCCAAAATTGCTTTCTCCTTTTTACTATCTGTCGCAATCATTAGTGCTCTTACCTTCTTTGGCGTCATACATATCAATCCAGTCGCAGTAGCAACTTATTTAACAGTTGCAATCGGGATTGGAATTATTGCTTATTTTGCGTATTTACTCCTTTTCCTAAATTTAGAACAGCATGATAAATTCAAAATTATTGTTTGTTTCGTTTTATTAGCAACCTCAGCATTATTCTGGTCTGCTTTTGAGCAGAAACCAACATCTTTTAATTTATTTGCGCAAGATTATACAGACCGTATTGTTTTCGGATTTGAAATACCAACCGTATGGTTCCAATCCATCAATGCCCTATTTATTATTGTTTTTGCTCCAGTTGCAGCTTGGCTATGGACAAAGCTAGGTAAGTCAAATAAAGACCCAAGCTATATCAGCAAATTTATCATCGCATTATTACTCGCGGCAGGCGGCTTTTTGCTCATGTCTTTTGCGAGTCGTTTCGCAATTGCTGGCGGCTTAGTCTCACCATTTTGGTTAGTCAGTACTATATTTTTACTTACCATAGGTGAACTTTGTTTAAGCCCAATTGGCTTATCAACCATGACCAAACTTGCACCTGATATTATACGCGGTCAAATTATGGGTCTGTGGTTTACTGGCTCAGCTTTAGGTAATCTCATTGCGGGTCTTATTGGCGGACATGTATCAGCAGATAATATTGATCATTTACCTACTCTGTTTATGCGATGTGTTTTGGCATTAGTGATTGGCGCAATCGTGTTATTTTTATTAAAGAAACCTATTAATAAATTAATGAACAAAACTACCAGTAAAGTTCAACCTGACTTGGAAACTATATGAGCGTTTTAACTGTTCCAGAAAAACTTGAAAAACTTCGCGAACTCATGCGCATTCAGCAAATTGATGCATTTGTTGTGATGAGTGCCGATCCCCACATGTCAGAATATTTACCAGACTATTGGAAGGCGAGACAATGGCTCAGCGGGTTTAGTGGCTCTGTTGGAACACTAGTAGTGACTCAAAAGTTTGCTGGCCTATGGGCAGATGGTCGCTATTGGGTACAAGCCGAGCAACAACTTATTGGAACTGGCTTTGATCTTCAAAAATTAACAAGTGATGAATCTTCAACACATCTCGCTTGGATTGCACAAAACTTAGCAGCAAATTCGATCATTGCCGTAAATGGACATACCTTATCTATTCAACAATTTAAAGCACTCGAACATACTGCACGAGTTCATAGCTATAAACTCGAAACTCAAAAAGATTTAGTTGGAGAGATTTGGTTAGACCGCCCAGAACTACCCACTGAAAAAATCTATTTAATGCCTGAAGGGCTAAATGCACTCTCTCGTAAAGAAAAAATTCAGGCTATTCGTGAGACTTTACATAGCAAGAATATTTCGGGGCATTTCATTTCATCTTTAGATGATATTGCATGGGTCTTAAATGCACGTGGACAAGACGTAGAATACAACCCAGTTTTTCTTTCTCATTTTTATATTAATGCAGAGCAAGCTGTTCTGTTTATTGATAGCAGTAAAATAGACTCAACCATTCAACAAGCTTTCGCAGCAGATGGCATCGAAATTCGTAATTATGAAGATACGTCTAAGTTTTTAACGAATATTTCTGATCCATCTGTGCTTTTAGATCCACCAAAAGTATCGATTTTTCATGAACAAACCATCGCAAAAGATATTCAGGTTGTATACGACATCAACCCAAGTACACTTTTTAAATCGCGCAAGCATGAAAGCGAAATTGCTCATATCCGCCATGCAATGCTTAAAGACGGAGTCGCGCTTTGTCACTTTTTCCATTGGCTAGAAAAAGCATTTCATCAGGGTGAACGCATTTCAGAACTGACTATCGATGAGAAAATTACAGCCTACCGCGCTCAGCAAGACGGATTTATAGGACCAAGTTTTTCAACGATTGCCGGCTTTAACGCCAACGGTGCTCTACCCCACTATCGTGCAACTCCAGAGCAATACTCTTTTATTGAAGGTGATGGTCTATTACTCATTGACTCTGGCGGGCAATATGTAGATGGAACAACTGATATCACTCGTGTTGTTCCTGTGGGAACACCAACGGAGCAACAAAAACGTGACTATACGCTGGTTTTAAAATGTCACATTGCTTTGGCAAAAGCTATTTATCCAGAAGGGTTAGCTGCACCGCTACTCGATTCAATCTGTCGACATACTTTATGGCAACATGGTTTAGATTATCGACACGGAACAGGTCACGGCGTAGGCTTTGCACTTAACGTACATGAAGGGCCACAAGTTCTTTCTTACTATGCGCCTGTACATGCCTACAGCAAATTGCGTGAAGGAATGATTATTTCTAACGAACCGGGTCTGTACCATGAAGGTCAATACGGCATTCGTATTGAGAATTTGGTTGCAAACAAACTTCACTCAGGCTTTGAAAAAACTTACGGTGAATTTTTAGAGTTTGAAACGCTCACACTTTGTCCAATTCATTTAGACTGTATCGTAGTTGACCTACTAACAAATGAAGAGAAAGACTGGCTAAATCATTACCATCAAACCGTCCAAGAAAGACTCGCTGAACATTTGTCGGGAGAGGTCTTAGACTGGCTGATTTATAACACGCGTAAGATTTAATCTTCTCTTTTTATAGGGGCAGAATAATTTTTTATTTCTAATGAAAAGCTTATTCTGCCTTTGTTGTCTTTATCTCTATTTTTAAACAAACTTAATATGCATCAAAGCTCAATTTCCTCTCAAATTTCTAACGAATGAAATAGTTAAACTGGTCACTTCTTTTTTTGTTATATTAGCCGCTTAGAAAGCGGCTTTTTATTTGATCAAATAAAGGTACTTTTTAAAAAGTAAGTAACATTGTGAGTAAAACTCTAGTCACTTAATTAAATATATATTAATTATCATGAGGTTAAGTTCATCATGCTTCTAATGATCGACAATTACGACTCTTTTACCTACAACATCGTCCAATATTTTGGCGAGTTGAATCAGGAAGTAAAAGTAGTTCGCAATGATCAAGTCACATTAGAGGATATTGAACGATGGCAACCTAAATATCTGGTTATTGGTCCTGGTCCTTGCTCTCCAAGTGAAGCGGGTATTTCCATTCCTGCAATTAATCACTTTGCCGGAAAAATTCCTTTGCTTGGCGTGTGTTTAGGGCATCAAAGTATTGGGCAAGCTTTTGGCGGAAACATTGTAAGAGCCAAAACGGTTATGCATGGACGTTTATCTGATATGTACCACAGCAATAAAGGTATTTTCAGTAATCTCCCTAGCCCATTCTCGGCAACTCGTTACCACTCTTTGGTGATCGATCAGCAAACACTACCTGATTGCCTTGAAGTCACGTGTTGGACCAATGAAGCAGATGGCTCAATGGAAGAAATTATGGGTGTTAAACATAAGACATTGCCTATCGAAGGTGTGCAGTTCCATCCAGAATCTATTTTGAGTCAACATGGCCATCAAATCTTTAAAAACTTTTTAGATATTTATGCATAAGTGATCACTATGAATATTCAACAAGCACTTAACCATATAACAAAAAATATTCACCTGACTCAGCCGCAAATGGAAGACATTATGCGCAGTATCATGCAAGGTGAGGCAACCGAGGCACAAATTGGTGCTTTGATGATGGGCCTTCGCATGAAAGGTGAAAGTATTGACGAAATTACTGCTGCTGCACGTGTTATGCGTGAATTCGCCATCAAAATTGATGTGAGCGATATCAAATATTTAGTTGATATTGTGGGTACTGGCGGCGACGGACAAAACTTGTTTAATGTGTCTACTGCTTCAAGCTTTGTCATTGCAGCAGCAGGCGCAACCATTGCAAAGCATGGTAACCGAGGCGTTTCGAGTAAATCAGGTTCATCAGACTTACTTGAGCAAGCAGGAATTAATCTTGATTTAGACATGCAACAAACTGAACGCTGCATTCGTGAGATGGGTGTAGGGTTTTTATTTGCTCCAAATCATCACAAAGCAATGAAATATGCTGTCGGCCCACGTCGTGAGCTTGGTGTTCGTAGTATTTTCAATTTACTTGGCCCGCTTACGAATCCGGCCGGCGTAAAACGCTTTGTGATTGGGGTATTTTCAGATGAGCTTTGTCGTCCGATTGCAGAGGTTATGAAGCAACTCGGTGCTGAACATGTCATGGTGGTTCATTCAAGAGATGGACTCGATGAAATCAGCCTTGCTGCTCCTACTGCTGTTGCTGAACTTAAAGACGGCGAAATTACTGAATGGACGCTTACCCCAGAAGATGTCGGAATTGAATCACAAACTTTAAATGGTTTAGTTGTTGCAGATGCCGCTGCCAGCTTAAAGCTAATTAAAGATGCGTTAGGTAAAAATAAAACTGCTATTGGTGAAAAAGCAGCAAACATGATTGCACTTAATGCGGGTGCAGGAATTTATGTGGCTGGTATTACCAAAACCTATGCTCAAGCTGTTTCATTCGCTCAAGATATTATCTACGGCGGACAAGCTTTAGAAAAAATGAGTGTTTTGGCTGAATTTACCAAAACATTAAAACAATGTCAGGCAGATTAAGGATTTCTCATGATTAATATTCAAAATACCATTTTAGGTAAAATTGTTGACCGTAAACATGAGGAACTTGCTGCGCGTTTAAAACAACGTAATTTACAGGATGTTGAAGAACTTGCGAAAGCTGCAACTCCTGTAAGAGGATTTGCAAAAGCGTTACAACACAAACGCCCTGCCGTGATTGCTGAAATTAAAAAAGCGTCTCCATCAAAAGGCATTATTCGTGCAGATTTTAATCCTGCTGAAATTGCCGAACAATATGAACAAGCTGGCGCAGCGTGTTTATCTGTTTTAACTGATGTTGATTTTTTTCAGGGTGCAGATGAAAATATCGCAATCGCAAGAAGCCACTGTGCTTTACCCGCTTTACGTAAAGACTTTCTGATTGATCCATATAATGTAGTTGAAGCACGTGCTTTACATGCTGACTGTATTTTATTGATTGTTGCCTCTTTGTCAGACCAGCAGCTCGAAGAAATGTCTAAAACTGCTTTTGAACATCAACTCGATGTATTGGTTGAGGTTCATGACGAAGAAGAACTTGAACGTGCTTTAAAGTTGTCTGAGCAATGTATATTAGGTGTGAATAACCGTAATTTAAAAACCTTTGATGTTGATTTAAACACATCAATTCGTTTGAAAAATTTACTTCCTGCCTCTCGTTTACTCGTGACTGAAAGCGGTATTGCCACTCCAGATGATGTTCGCATGATGCAAGAACATGATATTCACACCTTCTTGGTTGGTGAAAGTTTTATGAAACAACCAAGACCAGATCAAGCCTTTAGTGCCCTTTTTGGACAACCCCAAACGGTTTAATAGAAGATATATGAGTAATAAAGATTCATCGCTTTCTAAAGAGCAACAAAAGTTATTGAAGCAATTTAAAAAGCAAATCTCCAATCCTCATTCAAGCAAAATCGCAAGTCAGCCTGAGGTCAAACAACCTCAGGCTGAGTCTGAAGAATTGGAAAATGCAAATCTGTTTCAAAGTGCTGTAGCAGGTGTTAAACCCATCAATAATAGTAATATTGCTGATGTGAGACCCCCTCGTGTAAAAAAAGTTGATGCTCAAACATTAGCGAAACGTGCAGCTGCCGAAGGCGGGCGTGACACTGAACATGCCGAGTTATCTGATACCCAAGCGGCTTTAAACCCTGTCGCAAGCCAAGCAACCTTAAGCTATCGCATTGCTACCCTTCAGCATAAAGTTTTTGAAGACTTAAAAGCTGGCAAGATGCGTTGGTTTGAAGCTGTAGATTTACACGGCTGTACCATTGAACAAGCACGTGATGCGGTTCTACAAATTATCCAGATCGCAAAAGATGAAAATCAAAATGTGATCAAAATCGTACATGGTAAGGGCCCAGAAGCTGTCTTAAAAACCTATGTCAACGGATGGTTACGCCAACACCGCGATGTTTTGGCCTTTGTAAGTGCTCCAGAAAATCAAGGTGGCACAGGCGCCGTTCTCGTACTGCTTAAACGTGCAGAAAAAAATCCCAAGTACCAACAATAATCGGCATTTTCTACAGAATTCAGACTTTTTATAGTTTTCTGATAGAATGCCGTTTTGTTCAACCAGTGTAAGTGAACATTCTTATGTCTATGCAGCAATCGTACGCAAATATTCTGACTGCCGTCGGTGAAGATCTTGATCGTCCCGGCCTTAAAGATACGCCTGTGCGTGCGGCTAAAGCTTTTTCATATTTAACTTCTGGCTATAGTAAAACTTTAGAAGAAGTCACCAATAATGCTGTTTTCCCATCAGATAACCATGAAATGGTATTGGTGAAGAATATTGAATTTTATTCGCTTTGCGAACATCATCTCCTTCCATTCTATGGTCGTGTTCATGTTGCCTATCTACCGGAAGGCAAAGTTCTCGGCTTGTCGAAATTTGCACGTATTACTGAAATGTTTGCACGTCGTTTGCAAATTCAGGAAAACTTGACTCAGCAAATCGCAGAAGCTGTGGCTGAAGTGACTGGTGCTCGTGGTGTAGCCGTAGTTATTGATTCAGCACATATGTGTATGATGATGCGTGGTGTAGGTAAGCAAGAATCAACTACACGTACTGTGTCATTTATTGGTGATTTTAAAACTGATAAAGAAGCACGTCGTGAGTTCTTAAGTGCCGTACCTGAAAGTTACTAATTTTTATTTAGTAAACTAATTAAAGCCCGACTCAGTTGGGCTTTTTTTACATCTTAATACTTCGCGAACTCCATAAAACATAACAATTAAATTATGTGATTTTTGATATAAAAGTACTCATCTTTATTTTTAAATAATTTATGAGTTAATCATGCAATTTAAAAAAATTTCTTGCTTACTTTTACCTCCTCTTTTTATTTTTAGTAGCTCAATTTATGCGGGTAATACACCAAAAGAGCAAGAGATCAAAAAACTGGTTGATCAAAATTTTAAGCCTTTACTAGAAAAATATGATGTGCCCGGTATAGCTGTGGGCGTTATTCAAAATAACAAAAAGTATGAAATGTATTATGGTCTACAATCCGTTCAAAATAAAAAAGCCGTTAATAGCAATACCATTTTTGAGCTAGGCTCGGTCAGTAAATTATTTACCGCTACAGCAGGCGGATATGCCAAAACGAAAGGAACAATCTCTTTTGATGATACGCCCGGAAAATATTGGAAAGAACTAAAAAATACACCGATTGATCAAGTGAATTTACTTCAACTTGCGACATATACCAGTGGCAACCTTGCCTTGCAATTTCCAGATGAAGTAAAAACAGATCAGCAAGTTTTAACGTTTTTCAAAGAATGGAAACCTAAAAACTCAATCGGCGAATATCGACAATATTCAAATCCAAGCATTGGTTTGTTTGGAAAAGTTGTTGCTTTGTCTATGAATAAACCTTTTGACCAAGTCTTAGAAAAAACCATTTTTCCAGATCTTGGCTTAAAACATAGCTATGTAAATGTGCCTAAAACTCAAATGCAAAACTATGCATTTGGCTATAACCAAGAAAATCAGCCGATTCGCGTTAATCCTGGTCCACTCGATGCACCAGCATACGGCGTTAAATCTACCCTACCGGATATGCTGAGTTTTATTAATGCCAACCTAAATCCACAAAAATATTCAGCAAATATTCAACGTGCAATTAATGAAACACATCAAGGTTTCTACCAAGTGGGTACGATGTATCAAGCACTAGGTTGGGAAGAGTTTTCTTATCCAGCACCTTTACAAACTTTATTAGACAGTAATTCAGAACAAATCGTGATGAAACCTAATAAAGTGACTGCTATTTCAAAAGAACCTTCCGTTAAGATGTTCCACAAAACTGGATCGACTAACGGTTTTGGAACATATGTCGTGTTCATTCCTAAAGAAAATATTGGTTTAGTCATGTTAACTAATAAACGTATTCCCAATGAAGAACGCATTAAAGCAGCTTATGCTGTGTTAAATGCAATAAAGAAATAATCGTCTTTTCTAAAAACAAAAAGAGAAATGAATAATCTCATTTCTCTTTTTTTATGGGTTTATTCTTTAAAAGAACCAAACATATCCTAGACTTGATTTCATCCAGTCTTGATGATTTTGTTGTTCATAATCCCAGTTTAAACGAACCGCATTATTACGATTAATCACATATTGCCACTGTGTATTGACTCTCAAATTCCATTGATTTTGGTCTTCCCAATAGGGCAATTCGATTTGCACGACAGAGTTGAAGCGCTCAAACCATTGGTTCATACAACCTAAAGTTGGACCTACGCCTACACGCCATCCTTTATCTAGATTTGAACCAGTTTGTACGTAGCTTTGCAGTTGCCCATAGCAAATATGCTTGCGCTCATAGTCAGCAAGACTGTAACCGACCTGTGCATTAAAGCTTGCGACGCCGTGTTGTTTGTCTTCATTAAAACTTCCGTCATGAATGGCTTCCTGACGCCAGCCTAAGTTAAATCCCCAACTTAACGGTGTTTTAAAAGGTTGAATCGGGTTATAAGAATTTACTTCGAGCAAATCAAGACGTTCTAGTTTTAAATGGTCATCTCGCCACTGCGCATTACCATTTAAAAAGAGTAATTGAGTACCTGCACGATATCCGCCTTGAGGGTCTATTAAGTCATGGTAGGCTTGCCGATGACCAAGTTCAATAAACTTATCACCCTGCACCTCTCCAGCTTTCACGGAAAAGTTACGAGCGTTATGACCTTGAGTTGGTTCCTTTGCTGGTCTTTTAGGTTCTTGACGTTGTTTATCTAAATCAATCTGACTTCTTAGCGCTAAAAGCTGACGTAACTGCGGTTGAGCAACACTTTCTTCTATTTTTCGGCTAATAAATTGGAGATATAAATCATCGTAGGCCATCTCGAGGATTTTAGCCTGATCTTGCTCACTAAATGATTTTAAAATCTGAGAAGACTGCTGTGTAGGCAGCATCGTAATTTGATGAGCCACCTTTGCCAAAGAGGCACCATGCTGATGAGCTTGGGCCAGTAGCTGAGTTTCTAAAGCAGGTCGGTACACAGGAGCTTTGGTGAGTCCCTGCTGCTGCATCGATTTAATGGTTTCCATTGGAATGGAGGCATAAGTAAATTTTTCTTGTAAGTTAGATTCAGGTTTTACTAAATCGACTAACCCTAAAAGCCTATAGGCACAGTTATCACTCACAAAATAATAAGGGAAGCTCACATGTTGCATTTCCCAAATATGACTTACTAAAAACCGAGTTTCTTCAGGTGATAGATTTAACTCATATTCCCATAAATCACGGCTTTCAAAATCGCCGTACTCTTTTACCTTACGGTAATAAGGCATCAGTGAATATTCACCCGGATATTGCCCTGTTAAACCTTTCCATGCATATGACCAGTTGTCGTTCCCTGCCACAGTTGCTGCATAATTTACAGCGTAGGAAACTAAATTTAATTGTTGCTGATCTTTGGGGTCTAAACGCAATAACGTATGGCCAAACATGGAGCTAGGATTGCCCATAAAATCGGTCGCATAAATTAATGTCGATTTGTAGGGCTTAATCTGCCCAATCCAGTTTTCAAATTCTGAACATTTTACTTGAGGCAATTCATTTTCTTGAATGCCTACTTTTTGTATGAGCCATTGGCTACGTGCAGGGAACTTACAACGGATCGACTGATTATCTTGAGCGGGCATAAATAATGCCGAGATGTCAGCTTTCAGCTCTTCTTTTAGATTATTTTTTCCATTTTTTGATAGGAAATAGCCACCATAAGTGACCTCACTTTTCTGGTTTTTATTGGCATACATGAGCCTTTGCCATGTAATGTCTTGATCTAGGTTTTGTTGTTCTGCGATTGACCAATATTTTTGAATAGATGGATTTATATCTGCTGAATACGCAATATTCACTGCCAAAGAGGCAAAAACTAAAACAACTGACTTCATTAAGCTCATCAATTTTTATCATTAAATATAAGAAAAACCCTGCCATACGACAGGGTTTTCAGTTTCAAACTTATACGTAAGCTTTTAAAACGTCGTCTTTAGCCATTACAGTTTGTAATGATGCTAATACTTGAAGCGTATTTTGGTTGTTTGCAGAATAGATTTCACCAAAGTTTGCTTTTGAAACTTTGAAGAAACGATCTTTGTCTTGAGGTTTAATTTGCATTAACTCAGCAAGTACGTTCAGGCTTTCACCTTGGCCTACTGCCATATCACGAGCTAAAGCTTCAGCATTTTCATTTGTGAATGTAACCACTTGAGCAGTTACTGTTCCGCCTTGACGGCAGCCTAAAGTACCGAAAGTGATCCCTAGTAATTGGTTAGTAAAAATACCGTTTGTTGTCGCAGCAAGAATTTTAGGCGCTACTCCTTTTTTGCCAGCCCAGACTTGTGTACCCACACCACAACCTACATCGTTGTCAGCCATTGCAACACTTGAACCAGCTGCTAATAACGCAGCTAAAGCTAATTTTTTTAACATAGATGTATAACTCCAAAATCATTATTGATTGTTTCTTATGTGTTGTATTGTTATGTGTAATTTTTATTACACGCTATTAAAGATAACGAGAAGGCTGTGAATTAGCAATTAAAAAATAAACAATATGATAAAAAGTGCAAAAGAAAAATTTATCTTAAATTCCAGTTACCTTGATTATCTCGATGACCTAATATTTTAAGCACCAGTACTAAACTTAACAGTAATAATAAATACCATGAACCAAGTTTACCCCAGCCCACCATATGCCAAGCATCTACCTGACTTGGATAGAGCCAGATTTTATAAAAAGTACTGATATTTTCAGCAATCCAGATGAGAAAAGCGAGTGTAAACAATACAGGCAACATCGGGATTTTAAATTTATGTTCATTTAACTGAAAATAAAGCTTAGTCTTCCAAAAAATAAAAATACTGATCGCAAATAAAATATAGCGAATATCAGGCACAAAAAATTTACTCATAAAGTTGATATATGAGAAAAATGCCAATAAAAGCATGCTTCCAAAACTAGGAAGCTTTTCAAAAGAAACTTGAAACAGTCGGATTGAACGTGCAAAAAAACTACCTACGGCCGAATACATAAAGCCTGCAAATAAGGGCACAGTTAAGATTTTAAATACGGCGGGCTGGGGATATTGCCATGATGCAATCGCAGGATGCGTTAAAAATATTTCCATGACCATTGCCATGACATGAAATAAAGCAATAACTTTGGCTTCTGCCCATGATTCAAGCTTTAAATAAAGTAAGCAGATCTGGATTAACAATGCATAGATGAGTAAATAATCATAGCGATAAAAACCCATATATTCATGGCTTCCCATCGGTGCTGTTAAAGCAAAAGCAATTAAAAGCAGAATACCAAACAAGGCTGCCGAAACAGCCTTGCCGATAAAATGAATGGGTAAAATAAGATGGCGCACAAAAAACTATCCTAGATATTTAGCACTATACTCATGTACTGTATCTACAAAGATTTTTGGCTGTGCAGGATCTACCCACTGAGTAATCCCGTGGCCTAAGTTAGCAACGTAACCTGTTTTTTCACCATTTGCGTAGGCATCGTCTAACATCGCTTTCACTGCTTTTTCAATTGAAGCAGCCGAGCCATATAAAACAGCAGGATCAAGATTACCCTGTAACGCTACGCGTCCAGAGACCACATTTCGTGCTGTATTGAGCGGAGTAGTCCAGTCCAAACCTAATGCATCTGCACCAGTGGTAATCATTGGTTCTAACCATTGACCGCCACCTTTGGTGAACACAATAACAGGAATACGTCGACCATCTTTCTCACGCTGTAAACCTGCAATGATTTTATTCATGTAGTTTAAAGAGAATTCGACATATTCACGGTGTGCCAATGCCCCGCCCCAGCTATCAAAAATCTGGATCGCCTGAGCACCGGCATCAATTTGAGCATTTAAATAATCAATGACTGAATCTGCTAAATGTTCAAGTAAAGCATGCAAAACTTCTGGCTGCGCATACATCATTTGCTTGGTGAAACGGAACTCTTTACTTGAACCACCTTCAACCATATAAGTTGCAAGCGTCCAAGGACTACCAGAGAAACCAATCAGTGGAACTTGACCACCTAAAGCTGAGCGAATTGTACTTACCGCATTCATCACATAATCAAGATCTGATTTTGCATTTAACTTTGGTAAATTCGCGACATCTTGTTCAGTACGAACAGTCTTTTGAAATTTAGGACCTTCTCCAGTTTCAAAATAAAGCCCTAAACCTAATGCATCAGGAATTGTTAAAATATCTGAAAATAAAATCGCTGCATCTAAGTCGTAGCGGCGTAAAGGCTGCAAAGTCACTTCGCAAGCAAATTCTGTATTTTTACATAGAGATAGAAAGTCGCCTGCTTTTGAACGTGTTTCACGATATTCAGGCAAATAACGTCCCGCTTGACGCATCATCCATACCGGTGTGGTATCTACAGGTTCGCGTAACAAAGCTCGTAGGAAACGATCATTTTTCAAAGTCGTCATTACCAATCTCTATATTCTTTATGTGGCAGCATCATATCAAAAACATAGAGAATTTTATAATTTCAATTTCACACAAAAAACGCGTCAATCTACTAAAAAATGCATATTTACACAAAAGTCTACTGCAAGTAACGGGCTTTTCTGCAATACTTGCAACATGTTACATTGGGTTTATTGATATTCTTTTAATCACTAAATTGCCAATCTTGGGCTCATAGAGATGAGTTATTGGTAGTTTTATGCACTTTGAGATCAAATCAATCTTCCTATTGCTTATATGAAAATTCTTAAGGTTGAATTACATGTTTGTTCGCTCATTACTCGCTATGAGTTTAAGTTGTATTATTGCTAATGTTGCTTTTGCTGCTTCAACAACTGAGCAACCCCTGAACCCTAAAAAGGTATCAGCTCCTGTAGAAGATCCGATTGATCCTTTAGCAGTAGAAGCAGCTTCAACTGTACAAGCTCAAGCTCCGACACAAATCACCGCTCAAGAACAAAATGACCTAAATCGAGCGTCAACAACATTACAAAATTTACAGAAAACTGAAGACCCAAATGCTGAATCAGGCATCGCAGCGTCGACTCCAGCTGTTGCTAAAACCACTGCTGCGTCTACGACTACTGCGACAACCGCTGCATCATGGACTTTAGATAGCTTAAACTCGGCGGAATGGTCTGAAAATATTGGTAAAGGCCAGCTTCCAGTTTATGCACGTGCTCACGTTATGCTAAATAATGCACATGCATCACCAGGTGCAATTGACGGCATGAGCGGTAAAAACACTTTAAAAGCAATTTCATCATTCCAACAAATGAATGGTTTGTCACCTACTGGTGAACTCACTAAAGAAACTTGGGATGCTTTAGTTGCTAAACAAACAAAGCCAGCATTTATTGAATACACAATTTCTGATGCTGACTTAAAAGGTCCATATGCTGAGTCGATTCCTTCTGACTACGCATTACAGGCCAAAATGAAAGGTTTGTACTACACACGTGTTAGCGAAATGTTGGGTGAGAAGTTTCACATTGATGAAGCTTTCTTAAAGAAAATTAACCCAACTGCGACATTCAAAAAAGCTGGCGAAAAAATCATTGTTCCAAATGTACGCAATGATTTACCAGAAGATATTCATTTGATTATTGCGCATAAAGGTGCAAAACAACTGTACCTCTTCAATAGCCGGAACCAAATGATTGCCTCATTTCCTGCAACAATTGGCAGTACTGATACGCCTTCTCCGACCGGTACTTACAAGGTAGTTGGCGTAGCTCGTAACCCATGGTACAGCTACTCACCTTCAAACTTCGTACAAGGTAAAAACCTAAAACCACTTTCTTTACCACCAGGTCCAAATGCTCCTGTAGGTAATATTTGGATTGGTTTAAGTAAAAAATCTTTTGGTATCCACGGAACACCAAACCCGTCTTTAATTTCTAAAACAGCTTCACATGGTTGTATCCGTTTAACTAACTGGGATGCAAACGATTTAGGAAGTAAAGTACGTTCTGGCGTAACTGTTAAATTCCTTGAGTAATTAATAGCTCCATTAAAGACCTGCCTTCATGGCAGGTTTTTTTATTCTTAAAAATATATGAGTAAAGAACTCTATAATTATATCAATTATGCAACGACATGTTGCAGTTAACCTATTTTTTCGCCCTTCATAGAACATTAAGATATTTCTCAAGAGATAAATAAAAATTTGGGAGATTAGGTCATGAATGCTTATCTACATCGTAGTGAAGATCGAGGTCATGTAAAAGCAGGCTGGTTAGAGTCTTATCATAGCTTTTCATTTGGTAGCTGGTACGACCCTAAATATATGGGTGTAAGCGCTCTACGCGTAATTAATGACGACCAGATTGATGCGCATAATGGTTTTGGTACGCATTCACATGACAATATGGAAATCTTAACCTGTGTGTTAGATGGTGCGATTTCACACCGTGACACGATGGGAAATGAAGGCCAGATTAAAGCGGGTGAATGGCAACTTATGAGCGCTGGCACAGGTGTTGCCCACAGTGAAATCAACAACACTGATACGCCTGTACATTTACTACAGATCTGGATTATTCCAAATGAAAGAGATGCCGAGCCAAATTATCAACAAATTAATTTGGACCCACGTAAAGAGCCAAACAAATGGCATTTAATTGCAGGGCCTGATGCAAATGCACCAATGCATATTCGCCAAGATGCAGAAGTAAAGTCTGCTGTATTGGAAAAAGGCCATGAGTTAACTGTTGATACGGTTAAAAAAGTGAACTATGTGCATGTGATTTCGGGTGTAGTTCGCATTGGCGATCAAGAAGTTAAAGCAGGCGATGCTTTAGTTTTTGAAGACAATGCGACAATTCAAGCAACTGAAGACAGTCAATTTATCTGGTTTGATTTACCTTAAATCATCAAAAGCCCTTTGCATAAAAGGGCTTTTTTTAATCTCCGCCACCGCCACTATCACAACTACCCGAGTCTGAAGATGACGAACAATCATTTGAATGGCTAGCACTATGATGATGGCTAGGACTGTTATCGTGAAAATAATGCGTTGAAGAAGATGAATGATCATGCTCACCCGATGGTGAATAATTTTTTAAATTTCTAAGCAGAGCAATTAAACAAATCAGTCCAATACTGGAAAAAATCGCAATAAATATAATAATAAATAACTTCAAATAACGACCTCCTAGATCAAGCTATAGACATGCTTGCTTGTTCGTATTCATTCAATTATTTAAATGAGTCATGCTTAATAAACAAGTTGTTTTTTGATGAATAAGATAAAACTTTTAAGTTTCCTTCACATACAAATAGGCACTTGCTCTTGATATACCTAAATGTTGTGCAACTGTCTCGACAGCCTTTTTAATATCTAACAAACCATTATTTTTTAACTCATGTATTAATTGTTTTCTCTCATTGAGTTTTAGCATACGCGGTGTAGTGGCATGTTTTGAGGCAAATTGATCGATGTATTTACGGATTGCTTCAGTGCCACTCGGCTCCAAATTTTCAACAATGTTATCAGTTTCAATTTTAGTGAAATGCTCTAAAGCGCTTTGCATCCCTCTAAACAGGGTTAAATCAATATTCATGCATAAAGCAGCCACATACTGGCCCTCTTCATCTTTAATTCCAATAGACGTGCTTTTTGCGGGACGACCATCTGCAAACTGATTTGCATAGTTTGAAATAAGGTTCGGAAATTCTGGAGACATGATTCTAGCCAATCCTAATTCAGTTGCTGGATCTCCAACTTTTCGACCAGATAAATTATTGTGTATTGAAAGTATGGCATGTTCAGGATTTGTTAAGTCATGGACCACAACTTCGCAAAAAGGAGATAGCGTTTCACTTAATCCCTTTGCAATTGTATCTAGCTGAGTGAGTAAATGTTTATCACGATTGCCCAATGTATTTCCTCCTAATGACTTACTTACTATTTCAACCCCTAGCGTGAAGCATGCAATAGTAATTTAGACTTTTTATCTAATTTTAAACTTAATGTAAATCAAAATCTTATATCTCATTGTTATCACATTAGAAAATAAAATTAGACATTTTATCTAAAAATATATATTTTATCTAAACAAGATCAATACATTGTGCGTTGCTTGAGCAATAGCAAATTTTGCATCCGAAAACATTGAATAGCATTAGGTTTAATTATGAAAAATTTAACCCTTCCCACTTATGAAGATGTGGCAGCCGCTGCTGAACATATAAAAGGTTTTGCAAATAAGACTCCTGTTTTAACTTCACGTACTGTGAACAATGAATTTGAAGCAGAAGTATTCTTTAAATGTGAGAATTTTCAGCGTGTTGGCGCTTTTAAATTTCGTGGTGCAATGAATGCACTTTTGCAATTTAGTGATGCTCAAAAAAAAGCGGGGGTGGTTGCTTTCTCTTCGGGAAACCACGCACAAGCGATTGCATTATCAGCAAAAACTCTTGGTATTCCAGCCATAATCGTTATGCCTCAAGATGCTCCTGCTGCAAAAATGGCAGCAACGCGAGAGTACGGCGCCGATATTGTTGAATTTGATCGCTATACAGAAGATCGGGAAAAAATTGGAAAAGAGATCGCCGAAAAAAATGGCCTGACACTCATTCCATCTTATGACCATCCACATGTAATTGCGGGTCAAGGTACGGCTGCAAAAGAGTTATTTGAAGAAGTAGGTGACTTAGATTATCTGTTTGTATGTTTAGGTGGTGGTGGTTTATTGGCAGGTTCTGCCCTGTCTGCTCGCCAGCTCTCGCCTAACTGTAAAATCTATGGTGTTGAACCTGCTCTAGGAAATGATGGACAGATGTCTTTTAGAAAAGGGGAAATTGTTCATATTGATACCCCGCAAACGATTGCTGATGGTGCTCAAACTCAATATTTAGGCAAATTACCATTTCCTATTATTCAAAAGAATGTAGATGATATTTTGACAGTAGAAGATGAAGACCTGATTAGCTGTATGAAGTTCTTTGCTGAAAGAATGAAAATGGTCGTTGAACCGACAGGATGTCTCGGATTTGCTGCTGCGCGTAATTTAAAGCATGAGTTAAAAGGCAAACGTATAGGCATCATTATTAGTGGCGGGAATGTCGATATTTCTAAATATGTAGAGTTTTTATCTGCTTAATAAAAGCCACTGTCTATCTATGATGTCAGTTAATGCTTCATAGATAGACATTACATGCTACTCGTCTCTCGGCTTGTTCACGTCTTAATTTAAATATTAATTTTTAGAGATGGTTATGAGATTTATTTCCGAGTCGGAATCTTCTGCACTCATCAATCATGAACTGGCTTATGATGCCATTTACCAAGCTTTAATTGCTGCAACACAACCAGAAACCAAAAGTTTTCCTGTGGTTCACGGTCAAGGGTCCGATAGCAAAAATACCTTTAGCGTTAAGTCATCGGCGACTCAGCACTTAGCTGGTCTTAAAGTTGGTTCTTTTTGGAAAGATAACCCTAAAAATGGTTTGCCTCGACATAACGCGCTCATTTTACTATTTAATCAGGCCAACGGAAAAATGGCAGCGGCCATCGAAGCAGGCAAAGTCAATGCTTTTCGGACAGCAGCGTCTAATGCTGTTGCAACCCATGTACTGGCAAGAAAAGATTCAAAAGTATTGGCTATATTTGGTACAGGAAATCAGGCCAAATATGAATGCGAGGCTTTAGCAAGAATTAGAAATTTCGAACAGATTTTGATAGTTGGACGAGAATCAAGTAAAGCTGAAAAAATGACAGAAGCCCTCAAACACTTAGGCGTTAAGCTTCAAATTACGAGTGCAAAAGAAGCCTGTGAACAAGCCGATATTATTGTGACAGCAACGTCCTCCCACACTCCTCTTTTCAAAACAGAATGGGTCAAAGCTGGCACTCATATTTCATCAATGGGTTCAGATAAACAAGGCAAACAAGAGCTTCCGCCAGAGCTATTTTTACATAGTGGTTTATTTTGTGATCTTGATGTTCAGTCTAAACTCATTGGTGAATTTCAACATGCGCCTGAGTCTGCAACTTTAATCAATATAGGTGGTGTGCTTTTAGCAAATGCTCAAGGTAGGCAATCTCAGGAACAAATCACAATTTATGACAGTTCAGGGCTATCCATCCAAGATTTATATATTGCTCAAAAAATTTTAGAAATTTCTTAATCTTTACATTTAACTGCATCGTTTAGGCTGATGCAGTTAAATTAAAAAATATTGTTTTTAATTAGCCGCAAACCAACCCCGCCAAAAAACAGTCCACCACGCTTTCTTGCTCAATTGCCGCATCCGAACTTAAAAGCTGAATGATTGCACCTTCAATCATATATAAAAAGAGTTTGGCATCCTGAAAAGTCGCATCAGTTTTTAGTATTCTAAGCTGGCTATAAATCTCATTGGTGAGCCATGTTCTATATCTGATCGCAATTTTATAGGCTTTAGGATGAGTGAGCTTCGTTTCAAAAATAGCTTTAAATAATAAATAGTACAGCCCCTCTAAATCGGTATGTAAGAAGTAAAGTTTCTTTAATTGATCAGTCACGTTGGTGCGGTTTACCTGCTCAGCAATTAAAACCACTTTTTCTTTTAAGCGCTCTTTTTGCACGATCAAACAGATTTCGATAAACCGCTCTTTGGAGTGAAAGTAGTTATAAAAGGTCGCTTTTGGAATTTGTGACTCTTTCACAATTTTATCGATGCCTACGGTATGAAACCCATAATGATGAAACAGATCAATCGACTTATTTACAACTTTTATGGCACGCGTTGGGAGAACTAAATTTCGCATATTTTTACCGTTATAAATTCTTGTTGTTTCTAAATGAGATACTTTTTTGGGAGAAAAAAGGCATAGCAAAGCCGTAAGACTGTGCTTGGCACATCTCAAGTTTTATTGTTGATGCAAGTTTTTAGACGAAATGATTTAAAGCCTGAAAATCTTTAGATAATCAAACTGCTTTAAATTTTTAAGTTGTGTCGTTATAGCTTTTGGCAAAGGCTGCCAAGAAATTAAGAATGTGCAAAGCCAACTCCTTTTTATTGGGAGTTCTGCCAGACATGAAAATTATGGTGGCAGAACGAAAGAGGGTTGACAGACTGGCTCAAGACCCAGCACGCACGAAGGCGTCCCCCTTCCGTCCTACCGCAACAAAAGGGAGACGAACGGGTTTACATCAAAAAAACGAATTTTTTCAATGTACTTGAGCACGGCCTGTCAAAGCCGGCTGGCAATGTGGCCAGCAGGCAAAGGATAAGCTTCACATTTATTGCAGTCAAGCACACAAAATGACATTTGCTTTAAATTAGATCATTAAAAAGTAAGGATAAATAATCAATAAGTTATTGTGAATTTGGGGTTTATAAAAAAGAAATAAAACAGCCTAGAAAGGCTGTTTTTGATTTAACTTTAATAACAATATTGTACCCACACTCGCTCAGCTAAAATGATGGTCACATAAACTCCTCATTGAAGAGTTGTGGAAAAGGTACAAAAATTACCACCAATGCTCTAACTGAACACCAAAATTAGATCCGTGACTCAGTAGATAAAATGCACTGTCTGTATTTAAAGAATCTCGTAATTTTTGCTCATCAGAGTTCCAAAAAGCATAAGTGTAATAAAAACGAAGTTCCGGTCGGTCATAGAAACCCGTACCTTTTAGAGACCATGTTGGGGCAATGGTCAATTTCGTCAAATTGCGGTTTTGATCACCACCTTTAATTTGATCATAACCAACCTCGGTAGAAATCTTAAAATGATCTTGAACGACATAAGCTAAGCGCGAACCGACAGAGTACCATTCGGTATCTTCCTGATCTTTAAATTTATTCTTTTGATATAAAAGTTCTGTTTGACCATTAAACTTTTTATTTTCAGAAGCCCAATCTATCACATCAATAACGCGAAATGATGAATCATCTCGGTCAGCATCTGGACTTCCCGTATAACTTAAGCCCGTACCGGAACCTTCCCCATACTGAACCACAAACGTATTCTTTCCATTAAATACATTTGTAGTCACATTTTGAACCGTAAAATCCCAACCCGTATGTTCGGTATCAACAATAGATACCCCGACATTGAGTTTGTTATTTTTATTAATATCAATGTCTTTCACCGTCACATCATGACGATTGATATATTTTTCTTGAAATACATTATCTTTTCTTGAAAATGCATAACTCAAAGATAATCCATTAATTTTATAATCATCTATACCAAAACCTGTAGCACTTTGGTTCCAGTAGTAAAAGTCAGACATATTAATATCATTACGATTATAGTAACGTCGTCCTGCCCAGATATTGGCTCCGTTTAAATAAGAAATATTTTCCCAATTTAGATAGATCTGGTTTAAACGGGTAAATCCATCTTCACCACTGAAACTCAGTGATTTTCCATATTGGTTATAAAGCTGTAGCATGCCATTGATTGAAATGGTCGAGTTGTCTTTCAGACTAATCAAATTTTGTTTAGCTGTTAATTCACCATATTGCTCACATTCGTTGCCTAAACGATATTTAGACGGCGCTCCAGTCAATTGAAAACATTCTTGTGTTTGACCATTGTCACTGCTTCCAATACCTGTACGAAAATAACCGTTAATGTCCAAGGCTGATACAGCATTTGTCAAAATTAAAGTTGTTGCACCCATAATCCATATAGGCTTGTTCATATAAAATTCCTTTTAAGATTCATCTTTTTTTGGGTGCAACTCTCTAGCTCTATTTATTTGAACAGAGAGAATTGCACACGAAAAATAAATGGTTAGTTTAGGAAATAGATCCCTTAAATATAGGTTGCGCCAATCCTGGAACATCAACCTGACATGCAAACAAACTTCCAGCATCCGGATAAAGCGAATATTCCTCACTTGTTAAATGCTGACGAGCAGTGGTGACAAACATTGTTTTTAAATCATCTCCGCCAAATGTCACCATTGTTGGATGCGGGCATGGCAACAAGTAACTATGTAAATACTCACCTTCAGGAGAGAAACATACGACCTGACCGCCGCCATACAGTGCACACCAATAGCGCCCTAAACTATCAACGGCAGCACCATCAACAACGCCCGGCAAATTATAAGTATCTAAATTAATCCACAATTCTGCCTCACCAATTTCACCGGTTTGTGGATTAAACCGATGACGTACCACCTGACGTTTAGGAGAGTCAGTATGATAAAGCCAATCACCAGCAGGGCTAAAAGCTAATCCATTTGAAATGGTAATACCTGATTTTTTCTTCTCAAGTTCAGTTCCAGATAAGCAATATAAAGCTGCTGTTGAATGCTTTTCTTCACGATCTAATGTTCCGACCCATAATCTTTTTAATGGATCTACACAGCCATCATTAAAACGGTTGCCCTTTTCACCATCCCATTCCGGATTTTTGGCTAAGAAAAACGCAGGTTGAAGTTCTGCATCAAGCTGGCATATCCCACTTTTCATTGCAGCAATCACATGATGCTGTTCACTTAAAGCCAAACACCCTACAGGCTCATTTAACTGAATACACACAGGCTGCTTATCTACACTGGGTTTCCATGCATAAATACGCCCCACATGAATATCAATCCAATATAAACATTGCTGGCGATAATCCCATAAAGGACTCTCCCCTAAATCCATTTCTAATTTAACTACAACATCTAAATGTGCCATGTGAATTAGCCCCATCCACCATTCACAGGTAATTCTGTCGCTGTAATGGCCTGACTTGCATCAGATGCCAAGAACAGGACGGCTGGTGCCACATGCTCTGCAACCAATCTAAATTTAAGACATTGATGTTTCTGGATATTGATTTCATCTTCTGGTGAAATCCATTTATCCAACTGTCTTTCTGTAATAATACAACCCGGCACAATAGTATTCACTCGAATACCGTGCTCACCTAGGCTTCGTGCCATTGCTCTAGTTAAACCATGTGTAGCCGATTTGGCAGTAACATATGCAGGCATTTCACCTGCGGCCAACTGGATACTAATGGAGCCAAAATTAATAATTGAACCTTTACCAGCTTTGATCATTTGAGAAGCAACAGCTTGGATCGCAAAAAAAGCTGGGCGTATATTAATATTTACCCGATCATCCCAATATTCTGGCTCAACCGTACGCCAGTCGTGGCGGTCATCACTCGCAGCATTATTGACCAAAACACTAATCGGGCCAAGCTGCTCCCCTACATCCTCAATCACTTTACGCAGCGCTGCAATATCGCGGATATCACACACTTGAAACCATGGCGCTCGTCCTGTTTCAGCTTTTAATTTTTCAATTAACGCCAGACTTGCAGTTTGATCAATATCAATAAATGCAACCTGAGCCCCTTGCAAATGAAATGCACGAGTCAACTCTGCACCAATACCACTACCACCGCCTGTGATAAAAACAATTTGATTAACTAAACTTGGGTAATGAGCGGGCTGTAAATCCATATAATCCTCTCTGCCTTTAATTGGCTTCCTTCCTGATTTTGCTGGGCATATAAATGAACTTTATTAAAGTTATACAATGCAACAAGCTAAAGTTTTTTCAGAATTTATGTTCTAGTATCATGATTTAGCTTTAATTTAAACTGATACGATCGTGAAAGTTCTGATCACCGTACTCTAAGTCCATGATCGGATGTTGTCTAATGCAAGATTTTGATTAAACAATAACTAATAGTTATCAAAACAAGATATATCAATAAATATTTGAAAACCCTTTACCCCATCTAAAGTCTAATATCTCAGCACATCAAAACCCGACATTGTCTTTATTAAATAACTAGAAGTTATTGCATAGTGAAAATATGCAATTGGAATTTGTTGAAACTCTTATCTAGCATGTCCTTATAAATCATTTTAGTTTGTTTAACAAACATAAGATTTTCATTCAAATAATTAAAGCACAAGGAATTAATGGTGCTTTTTCTAAAAAGGATTGTAGGTACTTTTATGTCCAAAAGTTATACTAGCTTATCTATACCCGAGTCTAAGGATAGCAGAAAAACCGGCCTTCCTATCGCCGTGATTTATATTACCGCTCTATTCTTCATTTGGGCTCTGGTCACCAATTTACTCGACCCATTATTGAAAACGATGAAAACCGTTTTCACATTAACCCCTGTTGAAGCCAGCTTAACTGGATTTGCATTTTTCTTAGGTTATTTTATTGCGTCTTTACCTTCTGCGGCCTTCCTTTCAAAATTTGGTTATGCCAAATCGGTTGTTGTCGGATTAGGAGGTATTGTTGCAGGCTGCTTTATCGCAATTCTTGCCGCCAAAGTTCACATTTATATGGTGTTTTTAATTGCATTATTTATTATGGCAGCGGGCGTAACCCTACTACAAGTTGCAGCAAATCCATTAATTGCATCTATGGGCAAACCGGAAGACTCTGCATTTCGCCTGAACCTATCACAATCATTTAATTCACTGGGTGCAGCCTGCGGTTTATTTTTCGGTGCATCATTCCTATTGAATGGTCCAATCTTTACAAAGAATATTGTAATTACAGACATTATGCGAGAAGAAGCTCTGGGCTTTGTGACCAATGTTTATCTTGCTATTGGCTTAATGCTTACTTTATTCATTTGGGCAATTTGGCTCATCCGTGACAAAATTACAGCTGCTGCCCCGCAAACTGGTCAATTTGTTTCGCCATTCTCTGCTTTAGGTTCTAAATGGGCAAGACTGGGCACAATTGGTATCTTTCTTTATGTCGGTGCTGAAGTTGCCATTTCTCTAAATCTACTTCTTTTCTTAGAACAAACGAATATTCTTAATATCGAAGCACAATCTGCCGGGCATCTCACTACCTTTTATATGCTATTTGCAATGATTGGTCGCTTTGCTGGTTCAGCATTGATGAAAGTATTCAAAGATTATGTGATGTTAACTGTCGTCGCGATTGGGGCAATTGTTTTATGTTCAATCATCATTCTGACCAACGGAATGAACCCATCTGCTCCTACTGGAATGATCAATGTACTTCTGACTTCTGTTCCAAATACGACAGGTTTAATTCCAGCATTTGCAGCACTCTTAATTGGGCTTTTTAACTCAATTATGTTCCCGACCATTTTTACTTTGACATTACAACGTTCAACGGCTCCAACTCCTGCAATCTCAGGACTTCTTGTTTTAGCAATTTCTGGTGGTGCAATTTTGCCAATCGTTTTTGCAAAGCTTGAAGAAATGACTGGTTCTAAATCAATTGCCTTTATTGCTCCGTTATTATGCTATGTCTATGTTCTTTGGTTCTCTATCGCTGCCAAAAAAGCGCCAACGCATGCAATTGGCGATGAAATCGGGCATGGGCATTAAAGAAACACCTTCTTATTAATTTTCATTGTTAAACGGCCCATTAATTAATGGGTCGTTTATTTTTATAAATATTAATGAAATTCTAGATGGTTTAAGACAATGCTATAGAAACTAGCTTTTTAGGCAATATTAAGCCCTGCCACGGTTTATCTCATATGACACTACTCAATTAAGTTCTAAATAGAAATTAAACTTCATCTATTTTCATAAAATATAAATCGGTGCCTTTTGCAATTGTCTGCTCTTTAAAAGGTACTATCACAATACAATTCGCTTTAACAAATGGTTCTATCTGATATGGCTGCTGTTGCTCAATAATTTCTAATACATATTCTCCATTTTCTTGAGCCTTATAATGTCCCCATAACAACTTTCTGTTTATCACATCAGGAACAATCTCTACGTCAGCTTTACCTTTAAAGAAAGTATGCTCAAAAAAGTCTGAGATGTGCTTATTCAAAATATATTTCACAAAAATATGCATCAGAATCGCAATATCTTGAATATCACCCGGTAAGTTAATAATAGTCGCTTTATCTTCTGTAACGACTACACGCATACCTTTATGATTACCGCTTTCATCATATATCTGCACGGTATCACGACGAGGTGGAGTCCTATCTTGGCCTTTCAAAATTTTGATTTCATTACCTGGTATACAACGAGTATTCAAGGCCGATGACATACTGCTTTGATCAAAGATAGGAAGTTTTTCAAGCTGAAATAAAGAAGAACGATTATTTTGATATGTACAACAAAGAATGACATCAAAATTTGAAGTTTGTTCTTCAAAGAACTTTATATAATCATCCCTGCTTGTCGTTAATGAATCATCTAAAGCTGGGTCATTATCTTTCTTAAGAGTATTAAATGCTGCATCGAAACGTTCAGGTTTGAGTAATTTTATTTCTACGTGTTCATATCCCCATGTTTTCAACACATCGTTAACATAGAGACTTTCCTCACTCATTTCCTCTTCATCAAAAGAATGCATACTTACAATGAGAATTTTGGGATTCTTATATATAGATAATTCTTTGATTCCGGTCCGTCTTAAGGCAATCAATTTTTCAGGAGTGATTTTCTCATCTTTTTTTAAAATCATCTCCCCTTGTTTAAACATACTGCCCTTAGGAATAACACCATGCATGGCTGGAATGGGGCCAGTAATTTTTTTAGCATCGGTATCAGAAAGATCTAATCTTTCATCTTGTTCAGCAATGACCGCATCTAAAGACTCTGGTAATTTTGTATAAGCAGGAATCTCTAATAAACTTGGAGCTTTTAGATCTAATTTATAGGGATTAATAGACCGATAAAGTTGTTGTCCCCAATAGTACCAATAAGTAATGAGTAAAGGACTTTCTTTAGTTGCACTTTCCGTTATTTCTGAATTAATAGCCCAACCTGTATATCCTGATAAATTATGTAGAGGATAATCTTGCAAAGCATACACATCACTTGCACTCACTTGATTTATTGCTTTATCTAGCTCTACAGTTTCTTTTAAATCACCTTTTGGCAAATTTATATGGATATGATAAAAAATGTCCGTTAAATGGTTCGGTAAATTATCAGGTACTGGAAGTTTTTTTTGCATAAATATAATTCCTAGAAGTACCTCAAATAGGAGGTACTTCACTAATTTTAATTATTAATCAACATTAATAAAGAACTTATCACCATCTAAGACCCGTTCAGTATTGAAGAAAGATCCTAAAAGACTACCTGCTCTACGATTGTCAGATGCATCAATTTTTTTCACTGAAGCCCCTGCACCACCTTGGCCGGTAGCTGCAAATGGAAATTCATCACAATCACAGTCTGTCGCGACTTCATCTGAATCACCAGTAAAGAAGCATTTTGAACCAACCGTTGGGCCATATTTTACTTTACACATTTTCACAGATTCAGCTCGATTATCTTTACGAGTTTTAGCATCTCGTAAGCGAGTTAAAGCACTTGCACTTGAACTAGGGAAAACAGAGTTAGGTGCACCTACTATAAATTTACCAGGTTGTCCCGCTGCAAATGCTTCTTTAATGTGCTTTGCAGATTCATCTACATCAGGATTAGTGATTTTAATTGTAGTAAGAACAGGTGGTACATCTGAATATACACATCCTTTCGTATTTGCTTTGGCTTTACCGATATCACAACGTACGCTAGGGCTAAAAATACCTGGTTCGTAACTTGCGGCATCATTAAATGAAGCATTTGCTTTCACAATTTGAAAAGACACGCTTGGAGATAATGATAACGGGTTTGAGGAAGCTAACTCTGTATTAGAGGGTGTGAAAGTAGTTGTAGATTCTAAAGAGAGGCCATTTACTAAATTAATTGGGTTGCCGTAGACAGTCTTGGCTGTGCAGTTATAGCAGTACAACTCAGGTCGTACTTTTAGAGAATCGCCAGGCTTTCCTATAATTTGTGTACGTAGTTTATATTTAAAAGTCCAAGTTAATGCATTTTTTGGATTATCAGAATAAACATATGCAACTACTTTCGCAGTACCTACATTTAATCCTTTTGCATCAGTTAAAGGAATTTCAAATGGTTCTGACTCTAAACAATGGGCCCCCCTACTTATATAGCTATCTAGATCTTTTCCAACTTTTTTACAAATTGGTGATACATCCAAAGCACTAGCAGCATGACTAGTTGTTACTATGAATATTGAAGCTAAAGCTATTATATATTTAGTTATATTTAACATGAAGTTTCCAATTTTATAAATTTAAAAAATCATTCTAATAAGCCATTTTGGCTTACCAAAATGAGGGCGCATAATAGCATAATTAAAAAATAAGTAAATTTATTGATTATAATTGATACCTTACATTTACCAATTGGTATTTTTTTAAATCAGGATAAATAAAAAATAAAATATTATTCACGTAATTATTGAACAAAAAAATTTCCTAAAATCTTTTATTTAAACTATTCTATTAAGCTTTATTTCAATGTATCAAAAGAAAATTATATTCAAACTCCTAAATATCATTATTTTTAGCCACCCTATCCATAGCTTAAAAATACAAATTTACTTTTTAATTATTTTTATTTATGAAGTAACCAGCTATAGAATTTATAAAACCAATAAAAAAAGCCCTAAATCATTATAATTTAGGGCTTTTCTAAGTCATATAAAGCTATGCAAGTTTATATGATTTTAATATCTTGGTAGGTATATCCAGACTCGAACTGGAGACCTCTACGATGTCAACGTAGCGCTCTAACCAACTGAGCTATACACCTAGAATGGAAAGCATCATATTCATTTTTCAAAAGCAAAACAAGTGATTTTCAATTGAAAAAAATACAAATGAGCAGACTTTAAGCAAACTCTTTTTGACTTCCCAAGAAAGAAAAACGGTACATGGTTTAACCACATACCGTTTTGTTTAGCTGAATTTAACTCTCAACTTAACAAGGACATTTCTTCAAAGTACCGCCTGCAGATGGATAACGCGCATCGACACAATGACGATAGAAAGTCTTTGCATCCATGGGTGTTAAATCAGGATGATGAGCTTTCATGTGTTCCAGATAAGTCTGATAATCTGGCACACCCACCATCAGTCGGAAACTTTGCTGCAAACGCTGCCACAAGGTTGCAATGCGCGACCAGTTCTTTGGAGAAAGCAATAGCTCTTTTTGCGAGAGCACCGTCATTTTGATGATTTTCGCAATAATGACAGTTCCATTTTTTGCAAATTTAAAATTCATCATTACTCTCCTCGTGGGGTGACCACTTCCGGATCGGCATATACAGCTGGCGCTTCGTTTACAGTCGGTTTAGGGCTTGCTAAAGCACGGCGCACAATACCAATTGAAGCAATAATCATGACAATCGAAACAATCATAAAGAAGCCACAAAGTGCAGCGTTAATCTGATTTGACATCACAATGTTTTGCATCTCAGCAATAGTTTTGGCTGGTTTAAGAATTTCACCACGAGCAATCGCATCTGAAAATTTATTAGCTTGAGCCAAGAAACCAATCTTTGGATTTTCGTGGAAAATCTTTTGCCAGCCCGCAGTCATACAGGTTACAAATAAGAAAATTGTTGGGATGATTGTCACCCAAACATATTTTTCTTTCTTCATTTTAAACAGAATGACTGTACCCAAAATGAGTGCCATCGAAGCCAACATTTGGTTACCAACACCAAATAAAGGCCATAAGGAGTTAACGCCACCGAGTGGATCAATCACACCTTGATAGACGAAGAAGCCCCATCCACCTACAGCAACTGCCGTACCGACCAAGTTACCGAAGAATGAACCTGATGCTTTGACCGCTGGAATAACAATACCAACCGTGTCTTGCACCATAAAACGACAAGCACGAGTACCTGCATCTACAGCAGTTAAAATGAATAATGCTTCAAATAAAATCGCAAAGTGGTACCAGAACGCCATCATTTCACGGCTATTAAAAATTTCCGAAATGATGTGTGCCATACCAATCGCAAAGGTCGGCGCACCACCCGTACGTGAAAGAATTGAGCTTTCACCCACTTCTTGAGCTAACAAAGTTAGCATTTCAGGAGTAACGACAAAGCCTAAATTGCGCACAGCTTCTGCCGCAGATTCTACAGTTGTACCAAGCACAGCCGCAGGAGCATTAATCGCAAAGTACACACCTGGATCTAAGACAGTTGCACAGATCATCGCCATAATACCGACGAAAGATTCCATGAGCATGCCGCCATAACCAATTACACGAATATCCGCTTCGTTATTCACAAGTTTTGGTGTCGTACCACTTGATACAAGTGCGTGGAAGCCAGAAATAGCACCACAGGCAATGGTAATAAATAGGAATGGAAATAAACTACCTGAGAAAACAGGACCAGTACCATCAATAAAATGAGTCACTGCCGGCATTTTCAATTCAGGTAATGCAATGACAATACCGATTGCTAAACCTAAAATGACACCAATTTTAAGGAACGTTGATAGATAATCACGTGGTGCTAACAATAACCAGACAGGTAAAACTGATGCAATAAATCCATAAATGATTAAGCACCATGTGAGTTGTGTACCTGTTAAAGTGAAAAATTCACCCCAATAAGGATCTGCTGCAACATGTCCGCCATAAACAATGGCAAGCATCATTAAGACGAAGCCAATAATAGAAACTTCAGCAATACGTCCCGGGCGGATAAAACGCATGTAAACGCCCATAAATAATGCAATTGGAATCGTCGCTGCAATACTAAAAACCCCCCATGGACTATGGGCAAGTGCTTTCACCACAACTAAAGCCAGTACCGCAAGGATAATAATCATTACCCCAAGCGCACCGAGCATGACGACAATCCCGGCAAAAGAACCTAATTCCTGTTTTGCCATTTCACCAAGCGATCGACCGTCTCGACGCGTTGAAATAAATAAAACTAAAAAGTCTTGTACCGCACCCGCCAGAACCACACCGACCAGTAACCAGATCGTTCCTGGTAAAAAGCCCATTTGTGCAGCCAAAATTGGTCCAACTAACGGCCCCGCTCCTGCAATTGCAGCAAAGTGGTGACCGAAAAGCACATATTTATTGGTGGGTACATAGTCCAGACCATCGGCTAAACGATGTGCTGGGGTTAAACGTCTTGGGTTTAATTCAAATACTTTAGTTGCAATAAATAGACTATAAAATCGATATGCGATGCTATATACACATGCTGCAGCGAGTACAAGCCAAACCGCATTGACATGTTCACCACGGCTGAGTGCCAGCATCCCAAAAGAAATTGCACCTATAATTGCCACTAGGCTCCAGACCAGCTTGGAGGGAAGCGTAGATTTCGCTTGCATTGTGTCCATTCTTAACCTCTCAATAAATAACTACAGCATTTTTATATTGTTATGTACTGTTCTCTGCGTAATCCTTGTGACTCTACTCCTCCTTTAATTTTTTTCCTCTTATACTTTCGCATAAAAAAAGGGATGATTTACATCATCCCTTCGATAATAGTTTATTTTTTAACTATTATGCACGCTCTAAATACTCACCAGTACGAGTATCTACACGAACGCTTTCTTCTTGCTGAACAAATAACGGAACACGAACAACCGCACCTGTTTCAAGCTTAGCTGGTTTACCGCCACCGCCAGAAGTATCACCGCGTACGCCTGGATCAGTTTCAACAATTTTTAATACTACGAAGTTCGGCGGGTTTACTGTTAAAGGTACGCCGTTGAACAACATAATTGTACATTTTTCATTTGAATCATCTTTTAACCATTTAGCAGCATCGCCCATTGCAGTTTTGTCTGCAGCGATTTGCTCAAAAGATACAGGATCCATGAAATTCCACATTTCACCATCGTTGTATAGATAATCCATTTCAACTTCAACAATATCAGCAGCTTCTAAAGAGTCACCTGATTTGAAAGTTTTTTCTAATACTTTACCGGTTTTAAGGTTACGTAATTTTACACGGTTGAACGCTTGACCTTTACCTGGTTTTACATATTCGTTTTCCATGATTGAACATGGGTTACCATCAAGCATAACCTTAAGGCCTGCTTTGAAATCATTTGTAGAATAATAGGCCATGAAAGGCACACTCCAAACTTAACAAGTCAACTATGCGATATAATGCGTTGTTGCATTATCTTAATCGTGTCAAATGATAAACTATTTATACCAAGAGCAAAACTGGCAATCTCAACTGAGTGACCTTATTACTGATCCTTCTGAATTGCTAAGCCTACTCGAGTTATCCTCAGAACAGCTATTATCGGGTGCGATTCTGGCTTCTGAAAAGTTTAAATTGCGTGTTCCTCGCGCGTTCGTCGGAAAAATGAACGCTAAAAACCCGCTTGATCCGCTTTTGCTACAAGTATTACCTCATCATTTAGAGCTTGAAGAACATCCGGAGTTTGTCACTGACCCATTGGGCGAAGAAGCAGCAAATCAACTACCGGGTGTATTACATAAATATAAATCACGCTTTTTACTAACTTTGACAGGCGCTTGCGCCGTTCATTGTCGTTATTGCTTCCGTCGTCATTTCCCCTATCAAGAAAACTTACCGAAAAATGAAGACTGGCTAAATATTAAAAATTATATTGAAGCAAACCCGAACATCAATGAGATCATTTTAAGTGGTGGCGACCCCCTTACACTTTCTAACCGTAAATTGGCACTTTGGTTAGAACGCCTATCATCTCTCAAACAAATTAAGATTCTGAGAATTCATTCACGAGTCCCTATTGTTATTCCTAACCGGATCGACGAAGAGCTGATTTCTTTATTAAAAAACAGTAGGCTGCGTATAGTTCTGGTGGTACACTCAAATCATGCTTCTGAACTCGATGACTTCACTTGTTCAAAATTGTTGCAGTTATCTGACCATCATATTACTGTACTGAATCAGGCAGTATTGCTAAAAGGTGTGAATGATTCTGCACAGACCTTAGTCGATTTAAGTTATCGTTTATTTGAAGCTCGCGTTATGCCTTATTACTTACATGTTTTAGATAAAGTAAAAGGTGCACAACATTTTGATTTAGATTCATCTGAGATAGATGAGATCTATCGTGACGTGTTAGCGAACCTACCGGGGTATTTGGTTCCTAAACTTGTCAGGGAAATTGCGGGCGAAAAGAATAAAACACCGCTTTTTGGGGCCACAACATTTTGAGTTATATAATAAGTGATGATGAATAATGCGCTGTCAGACATTTTTCACAATCAAACCGCACTCACTCGTGAACGGTTAAGCTTTTGTGAAGCCAATATTAAAGATCTTAATGAATGGGTCACTACCCTTTCTATTATGCAACTCGGTGATACGTCAAAAGCATTATTCACAGCCATTTTAGAACTCAATGAATTAAAATGTAGTGAGACTCTACGTTTTGATCTCATACAAACGCTTCATCCAACCATTAATAATGTGCTCGCGAGCCTAGAAAAAAACTTCTTTAACCAAGGTGTTATTAGTACAGATCGTAATGAACATATTATTGAATTAGCAATGTTGCTCCGCTGCTATTTCGCCAGTATTTATTTGAATATTGCGCAAAATAGTCATGAGCAACTACAGCATCAAAAGTTTTCACTCTTTGCTTATAAGCAAAAAAAGAATTTGCAAACGGCGCGTACTCTATCGACTTTTCATGCTTTAAAGCAGTTAACGAGTCTTTTATATCAGCAGCATATGCTCTATAGCGAGCCTCTTAAAGGACAATGGTTAATTGCACATCAGCTCTATGAAACCGCTGTTCAATACAAATACCATCTGACAAATATCAATCATATTCAGGGTATCCAACACCCGTTAGCAAATATCACTCAGGCCTATGCTCAACTGATTTTGCTCGATATTTTAAATACCAACCAGATTCGTCAGTCAGAGATTCAGGCATTATTTCAATGTAGTTTTGACTGGGCAAGAATGATTCATATTTTGCCGAAAGATACCGCATTAACAAAATACGTCGTCGACCCAAATAAAGATCATCCACCTGTTTATAATACCAAGCGTAGCTCTAATTTTAATCCGAGCATTTTTATAGGTACGCAAGCCTTACTTGAGCATGTTACTGCAACCATGCATAAAAATGCTCAATATATTTCTAAGAATGAAAAGTTTTATTTAAGTCCAGCTTTAAAGTTTCATGTCCAAACGATTTTAGGAACTACAGCTCAACGTCGTCATGAACGTTATGAGTACAATGCAGAGCTACAAATTTGTTTTGGTTTAAGCACTGCTCACTTCTATCTATCAAAAGCAAAGAACTTTGAAGAAACATTACAGCTTAACCATAACTATAACTTGCAAAGCGAATCTAAAGTTTTATCTAACTTAGAGAAAAAAGAACAACAAACAAGCTCTTATCAACGCTTGAGTCGTGAGAGCAAAACCATTTATCAAACCACTGTTCTTGATATTAGTGTCAATGGATACCGTATTAAATGGTCTGGAGAAGCACCGAAAAACTTAAGAACTGGTGAATACATTTTAGTTAAAGAGACTTTGCACGGACAATGGCGCGGTGGCGTGATTCGTTGGATTAAGCAATCGACTGAAAAATCTCTAGAGTTAGGTTTAGAGATCTTGTCACAAGCCATGTTCCCTTGCGCAGTGCATATTCAAGCTGAGCGCCATACTCGCAACTATCATCCCGCACTATTACTACAAACACAAAATCTAGAAGAAATACAAAACACGCTTATTTTACCGGGCTCTCAAATTTTTAGAGAGCAACAAACAATTCATTTACGATTGGGGACAGAAGAAATCAAAGTGTATCTACTCAAAGCACAACTCATTACGCAAAGTTTTATTCAATTTCATTTCGAACTTTTGAATGAGCAGCAACAAGGCTTGCTTGATCAGTTCATGATGAAAAAGGGTAATAACTCTAGCAGCCAAGATTTATGGGAAGCACTAAAGTGAGAAACTCTTTATTATCTAAAAAGTTAAAACGTACTGAAACACGTTTACTCATTATTGATGACAACCAGCTACGTTATAACCAGATTTTAGATTTATTATTGGGGAATGATTATCAAGTTCAGGCATTATTACTTGATGATTTAAAAAGTTTTGAAAAACAGTTAAATACGCCGTGGGATGCTATTATTTTTGGTCGCGCTTATGATCTAAAAATTGAACAAACTCTCTCCCTCATTCAAGCATCTGAGCAGCCAAATTTACCTGTTTTATTATTACAACCTGAAGATTATCAACCTCAGCAATATCAGGCTTATATTCAAAAAGGCATTTATGATGTAGTTCAATTAGAACCATTAGATTATTTTTATATCACTCTTATTCGGACCTTGTCATATAGCCAGTTATTACAAACCGAACAACGTCTGACCAAGGAGTTAGAAACGATTCACTCCCGTACACAAACATTGGTCAATAACAGCCATAAAGCAGTTGCCCTTTTTCAAGAAGGCATGCATGTCAAAGCAAATACAGAATATCTCAACCTTTTTGGCTTTAAACAAGAAGATGAGATTATTGGTCTGCCTATCTTAGATGTTTTACAACCTAATGATTTAAATGTTTTTAAACAAAGATTTAAGAAAATTTCATTAGGCCAGTTCGATCAGGCACGTTTTGAAATTCAAAGCCAACATGCAGCAATTTCAGGTAATAACGCGCTAAAACTAGAGTTTATTCCTAGTCAGGAAGAAGATGCCGTACAGTTGACTATTGACTACCAACTGGATTTAACAACACCAGCAAATACCCTCTTTTCCGAAAAGAGTGATGGTGTACAAACAGCTTGGCAACAAATTAATCGACATCTATCGAGCTATCCCGCTCAGGCTAATGCATTAATTTTGTTTCACTTAAATCAGTGCCCAGAACGAGTATTTCAACAAGATTGGCAAATCCCTGCACAATATTTCAACCAGTTGCAAAGTTTCTTAAAAGAGCACGCGCAAATGCCGATTTTCAATATCGAACTTGGTGCATATATTGGAGTTTTACAAGCTGAAAACAGTAGTGTTCTTAACTCTCAACTGGTTAGTCTGCAAAGTTTGCAGAAAGAGCATTTATTAAAGATTAATGAGCTTAACTACTCGGTCCAGTTTAAGCTGAGTTATACCCCAATAACTGAACCTTTAAATGAAGATAGCTTTACAAAGTTACTTGATCAAACTCATCAGCAAGAGTTACCTCAGGCGAAATCAGAACTTGAGTTAGCACCAACGATTGATATTGTCACTGCTGAGCCTGCCAGCTCACCTATATCGCTTGATCTAAGCCTTCAACATGTTGATGCACCTCTGCAATCATCTGTATTACAGCAATTAAGGCATCAACTAGCCCGAAGTGAAATTCATTTAAAATATCAGCAGATCTACGACAAGCATGATCAAGAAACTCATAACTATGAAGTAACTAGTGGTTTTATTAGTAATGAACAATGGTATGACATAAATGACTTGGCTGAATTAAGAGAAGACAGTGAGCTTTCTATTCAACTAGACCGCTGGATTTTAGTTGAGGCGTGTAAGCAACTACATAACTTTATTACTCAGTATCCCAAAGCTAAACTGATTATCAACCTGAATATTGATATCTTGCTCAAAGATAAAACATTCCCTGAGTTGATTTCAAAACTACTCACCATTATTGGTAGCAAGCTTGAAAGCCCATTGGTTTTACAATTTTCAGAACAAGTGATTCAACCTCATCTTGCCATTGCTCAGCAACACATAACTCGCCTGCGTCAACATGGCGCAGAAATTTCGATTCGGGATTTCTCTTCTTCTATGTATAGCGAATCAATATTGGAACAACTTGATGTCCAATATTTAAAACTGCAATCGAAGAAAACAGAGCTGTTAAACTCAGATGATGGTCTAGTTCGCTTACAAGAAAAGGTTCTGAACTATTTAACTGTAAAACCAGTCGGGATTTTACTGAGTGAACTTAATGACATGAACTCATTTGCAAATGCTTGGAATGTAGAAGCTCGTTTCTTGCAAGGCCAATATTTTCAGAAAAAACTTGATCGTTTAACGGACGTACAAGACCAATAATGGGCTGGTACGCTAAAAACAAAAAACGGGCATAAAGCCCGTTTTTTGTTTCGTGTCGCAGTATTAACGCTTGATAGAGCGAGACATACCAGCAAAACGTTGTTTGAATTTGTCGATACGACCACCAGTGTCTACATTCTTTTGCTTACCAGTGTAGAATGGGTGGCAAGCTGAACATACGTCAAGGTAGATAGTTTCTTTACCTAAAGCAGAACGAGTTTCGATTACGTTACCGCAAGAACAAGTTGCAACTAATTTTTCATATTTTGGGTGAATATCGGCGCGCATCGTCGATTACTCCTAATTGGAAGAAAGGCTTAAGCTGTCATCGCAATTGATCACTCTCAACTTCAGTTGAGGACAGGCTCAAAATGAGCAGATCAACACCACAACAGACCATTCTTTTGGCCCACCGAAACCTCTAGGGTTAGAGCTAAGCACAACAAGTGGGCAACATTATACGTCAAATAATTTCTTTTTGCGAATTAATCTTTCGATTTAGCCCAGTAATTTGCGATCACCCCACACACCATTAATTGGATTTGGTGAAAGATCATAATAGGTAACACAATCATACCTAAAGGCTGACCAATAAATAAAATTTGCGCCATCGGAACACCACTTGCCAAAGTCTTTTTTGAACTACAAAAGAAAACCGTGACTTGATCTGCTCGGTTAAACCCTAAAGCACGCGGTAAGTAAAGTGCTAATAGCATAATGACCGTTAAAAGCACTGAACATGCAATTGTGAGAATGAGTAAAGTTTTCCAGCTCACTTGATGCCAAAGCCCTGCAACCACGGCCCCACTAAATGCACCATACACCACCATCAAAATTGAACCTTGATCGAATGCTTTAACAATACTTGGAACTTTTGCCATATAAGGGAAGATATAAGGACGTAATAATTGACCTAAAATAAATGGTACTAACAGTAATAATGTAATTTGTATAATTGAAGCTGTTGGATCGAACCCATGTTGGCTTTGACCTAAAATAAAAAAGCTCACCAATACTGGTGTAATAAACATACCAATCAAATTGGAAAAAGATGCACTACACACCGCTCCAGCCACATTCCCTTTTGCCACTGATGTAAATGCAATAGAAGATTGAACTGTAGAGGGCAAAAAGCACATAAACAAAAAACCCCAGTACAACTGCTGACCTAATAGAGGTAACAGAATGGGCTTAGCCAATAAACCAATTACTGGAAAAATAAAGAAAGTAAATGCAAAGACAAGTACATGCATTTTCCAATGCAAAATGCCTTCAATCACCGCCTCTCGTGATAGTTTCGCACCATGTAAAAAGAATAAAATTGCAATCGCGACTGTGGTCAGTGTATTGAAATATTGTGCTGCTTGACCACTGACTGGAAAGAATGTTGCGAGTAGTACCATTCCAACCAATAAAATTGTAAATCGATCAAGCGCCAATAACTTCAGCATAGCCATATCCTATGATTATTTTAGATAAATAAAAAACCCAGTTGATAAATTGACCATTTGGTCAAGCCTTCATCATACTGGGCTAAAAAAATAAAGCTAGACTTTTAAGAACTAAATCTTAAAGCATCACAGTCAATTTTTAGTTATTTGTCGCATTAGCATCTTGTTGAATCAATTCGACTTTATAGCCGTCCGGATCTTCAACAAATGCGATCACCGTAACACCACCTTTCATTGGACCCGCTTCACGCACAACTTTGCCACCGCGTGCTTTAATTTCTTCACATGCTTTGTAAGCATCGTCAACACCAATGGCAATATGACCATAAGCATTGCCTAAATCATAACTTGATGTATCCCAGTTATGGGTAAGCTCAAGCACGGTATTGGTTTCTTCATCGCCATAGCCAACAAATGCCAGTGTAAAGCGCCCTTCTTCATAATCACGCTTACGAAGTAACTTCATCCCTAATACTTCGGTATAGAACTTTAAAGATTGTTCTAGATTGCCTACTCGCAACATTGTATGAAGCATTCGCATATATTTATCTCCTAAGAAACTTTCATTTTGATGATTGATTAGCTAATAACTTACCTACCCAAATCACGAGTAATAAAATTGGTAATCCCATCAAAAATGTAGCCGTAAAAAAGCCTGAATAACCGATATGATTCACTATTGTACCTGAGTATCCACCAATCGTTTTTGGTAACAACAGCATTAGCGAGCTAAAAATAGCATATTGCATGGCAGTAAATGACACACTAGTTAAACTAGAAAGAAATGCAATAAAAACTGCCCCAGCTAATCCAGAGGCTAAGTTATCAAATATGATGCCCATTACTAGCCAAACTTTGCTATAAGGAACAACTACTTTTCCTTTCAACTCGATATCAACATTTTTATCAATCGGAATCGCTGGAATATCAGATAAACTCATACGATAACGAGGTTGATTCTCTTCTAGTTGTTTTTGATAAGAATGGATTAGAGTTAAAGTATGCAGTTGCTTATTATCTTCATAATTTGCCTCTACTCGTATTGCATTAATTTTAGCAAGTTCATTTCCGGGAATAATAACGCTCCAATCATTACCCTTAATCTTTCCTTCTATTTTATTTTGTGAATTTAATAAAATACTAACTGATTTTAGTTCGCTATTTTTAGGTAGATTCAATAAGTTACCATGAATAATTACATCCTTCTTTAACTCATCTTTATATAAAAGATCATCTCCACCAATTGCTTGAATATAAATATCTGGTTGTGATTCTGATTTAAATAATTTTAATGGAAGAGTTACCTTTAAAGGTTCAGCATACCCTACCGGCTGAGAATTAATTGAAATTTTATTCTGAATTGTTGTTAGTGTATTACTTGGGAATTTTAGTGACCAATTTCCCACTTCATCAGGGCTTGTAGTATAAGTTTGATCCCCTATATGGACTTGAACATTTTGCATAGTAGCGCCAGATTTAACTAATCCAACAAAAATCAAGTTGGTAGTGCTTGCTAAAATTGCTCCTAACAACATCATTTTCATTACGTTATAGCGTTGCGCTAACATTCCTCCGAGAAAACCACCTAATATCACAAAGAAGATTGCAAAAAACTTATTAAACCAAGCAATTTCCTCTTTATCAAAATTTAAGTCTAAATAGAATAAATTAGCCATTACACCAGCAACGACATCTGAAATACGATAAAAACCTATTAGCAATAAAATTGCTAAAGCAACTTTTAATCCATATCGCTTAAAAAAATCTAGTAAAGGTGACAACCATGTTTCTACAACAATTTTTTTATTAATTAGGCCAAATTTAATTAACCCCAAAATTACAATAACTGCAATTGATATACTAATTAAAAATTTAATGACTAAAAGTAGAAAGTTTAAAAAAGCATCTTCGATAGAAAACGAATCAAAAATTAAACCAATTTGGTAAAAGCTAAACCCAAAAACTATGGTTGAAATAACAAAAACCGAGAATAACTGAAAATAGTCTTTAGCTTGATAGTGATGTTGGATACGTTTAACTTCAGGCTCATGAATAAATAATGTTGTAATTATTCCTATACCCATGAGGCCTGCCATTAATAAATATGTAGTTCGCCAAGCTTCATATATATAATTGCCAACAGCTGTACCTAGTGAAGCTGCAAATAATAACGCACCTAATTGTGTAATAATTGTAGCAGTACGATATCCAGCATTATACGTTGAAGCTAAGACAGTTTGTACATTAGGATCTTCAGTTAATTCAATACGATAAGCATCAACAATAATATCTTGAGTAGCTGAAGAGAAGCCAAGGAAAATAGCAGCTCCTGCCATAATAGTCAGATTTGAAAAAGAGCCGAAATCAGAAGTATTGGGTAGTGGGTTTGTAAATGCCATTAAACAAATTGCACAGATAACTAAAATTTGTGCAACTAATAGCCAACTACGTCTTAATCCCATTTTTCTTGTTAAATAAGGAAGTGGTAATTTATCTATCAAGGGTGCCCAAATAAACTTAAACGAATAAGCCAAAGCTGCCCAAGAGAACATCGTGATAGTACTTCTGTTAATTCCAGCTTCAGTCAACCAAAATGATAAGGTTGAAAAAATTAGAAATATGGGAATTCCTGAGGAAAAGCCTAAAAACAACATAATAATTGCTCGGCGATCCAAGAAGGCCATAAAAGAACTTCTCCACCCTTTTGATTCAGCACTCATTCGTTTTTTATTTTCCATAAATTATAAATGTGCCTATTCAAACTCTTCTTACAATTGCTTTCAAGATTCTTTATGCAATCAATTTTGTTTTGGCGATAAAAACGGCAAGTTTGCTTGATATTTTATGCTAAACCTGTATACCTTTAAGCTTCAACCTTCGTTTTCTTTTGCTGGATATCAACAGTGACACAAAAACTTGATCAAGTGACTATCTCAACTTTATCACTCGCTAAAACAAACACCACAAACGTCACAGTAAATGCATTTCCTTCAGCTTTTGAGCAACCTGATATAAAAATGACCTTAGATAAAACAGCCTTAAAACCCGAACAACTAACACATATTCCAGATTTTGAAAAAATTCCAGCTTCAACCAAACGCATCAAACCGCTTAATAACTTTTTAGGTCAAGATCGTGCTAAAGCATCTGTAGAGGCAGGAATTTCTTTGCCCTATTCAGGCTATAACATATTTGCTGTAGGAACTGCCGGTTTAGGCAAACGTACCATGATTAAACGTTTACTACAGCAACACGCCAAAACGATGCCAACACCTGATGACTGGGTGTATGTCTATAATTTTAAACAAGCACGTCAACCGATTGCGCTGCGTTTTCCAGCGGGTCAAGGTACAAAGTTTCAACAAGCACTTCATCAAGCTTGGCAAATTATTTTAAAACAGCTTGAACGCCGTTTTAGCGCCGAGACTTATCATAATCGTATTGAACGAATTCGTCAGGAAACTGGAGATGAACAGCAAGAAGCGCTTGTCGAGTTAACCAAAGAAGGTGAAGAGCTCGACTTAAAACTCATCTCTCGCAATGAAAAGCATGGCTTTGTACCTGTGCAGTTAAAAGATGATCAGGTTCAAGAGCTCACCCAAACAGAAATTGATGCACTTAATAGTAAGCAACGTGCCGAAATTGCAGCCAATATCCGCTACATGGATAAAAAGCTGGAACGTCTTGGCTTACATTTAGGTGATTTAGAAGATGATGCTCGCGACAAAGTATCTGTTTTAAATCGCGATATTGCAACACAAGTCGTTATGCCAAGAATGGACCTTATTTTAAATAAATATGGTCAGGTTAAAGGGCTTGAAGATTATTTAAAACAATATGCTCAAGATATTATTGAGAATGTTGAACTGATTTTAGAACAAGATGAAGATGACTTTGCGCCTTCAATGTTCAATCGTGTACCTGCGCGTTATCAAGCCAATGTAATTGTAGCGAACAAGCCAAACAGTGGCGCTCCTGTTATTTTTGAAGACTTTCCAACGCATTATAATTTGCTAGGTCATGTTGAACAGCTCACTCATAACGGCACAATTACCACAGATTTCACCTTAATTCGTCCTGGTTCTTTGCATCAAGCTAATGGTGGCTTTTTAATGCTGGAGGCGGAGCAGTTATTAGAGCAACCTTATGCGTGGCAAGGTTTAAAACGCGCTCTTAAATCTGGGCAACTTAGATTGTCTTCACTCGAACACATGCTCACCTTAACAGGCAGTATTTCGATTGAACCAGCGGCAATCCCACTCGACATTAAAGTGATTTTAATGGCTGAGCCTGAAATTTATTATGAAATTTTGGAGCTAGAACCAGAGCTTGGCAGTGTCTTTAAAATTCGTGCAGATTTTACCGATACCCTGCAACGTAACGAAACCAATGAACAAGCTTATATGCAGTTGATTGCTGACTACGTGCAAGCCGATAAATTATTACCGTTTGATCGTAGTGCTTTGGCTGCTCTATTAACTGATTCTAGCCGACAAGCAGAAGATCAAAGCTCATTATCATTGCATGCTTCTACTTTGGGTGATCTCATTCGAGAAGCACATCACCATGCGTTTAAAGCTGATGATAAGATCGTTACTGAACAACATATCAACCTAGCGCTACAACATCGACAATATCGCTTAGGCTATTTAAGAGAGCTTTACTGGCAGGATCTTTCTCGTGGCACTCAATTAATCGAGACTTCAGGTTACCGTCTAGGTCAGATCAATGCCCTCTCCGTTATTCATTATGCAGATGTTGAATTTGGTTTACCTTCACGTTTGACGGCATCTGTTTATCAAGGTGGCGGTGATATTCTTGATATTGAGCGTAGTGTAGAGCTCGGTGGTTCACTGCATGCCAAAGGTGTGTTGCTGATGTCTAGCTTCTTAAAAGCTCACTTTGGTCGTGAACAAATTTTGCACTTCTCTGCTGCCCTCGCATTTGAACAAAGCTACGGCCAAGTCGATGGTGATAGCGCAACTGTAGCTGAGCTTTCAGCATTGATTTCTGCAATTAGCCAGTTACCAATTGATCAATCTTGGGCAATTACTGGATCAATGAACCAGTTAGGACAAGTTCAGCCAATTGGTGGTGTAAATGCAAAGATTGAAGGCTTCTATGATGCTTGTAAATTACAAGGGCTAACGGGTAAGCAAGGTGTCATTATTCCTCGTCAAAACATGCAGCATTTAATGTTACGCCAAGATGTAATCGATGCTGTTCGAAACGGCCAATTCCATATTCATGCGATTGACACGATTGATCAGGCACTTGAAATCTTAATGGCTCGCCCAGTAGGTACACTTGATAAAAAAGGTAAATACAGCAAACACTCAATTTATGCGGCTGTAATGGAACAACTTGAGTACTGGCAAGCAATCGAAGATGGTGCTGAAGTTGAAGAGGAACCAAAAAAGAAAAAGAAAAATAAGAAAAAAATCAAGAAGCATGAAGAGCTTACGGCGGAAGATCTGCCGCAAGAAAGTGTAGAGGAAGTTGCAACCTTAAAACAAAAGTAATAAAAAAGGGCCTGTAATAAATAGGCCCTTTTACTTTTAGTCTTAGAAAATTAGCGGACGATTTGGATCGCTCGCCCTCCTGCTAACTGACTAAAATATTGTTTAAGTGCTTCAACACAGCGCTGAATTTTCATGGGTTGTTGATCATGCTTGGCAACTTCTGCATATAACGTAAAAGTTGGCAATTTCCAATCAGGCATGAGTTCAATCAAAGAACCATTTTTTAACTCTTTTTGAGCATCTAAATATAAAATTCGTGCAATACCATGGCCTTGCTGACATAACGCTTTTGCAACTTGTAAATTATTGCTCTGCAAACGGCTTTGCATTTCAACATTAAGCGTTTCACCCGTTTTTACATGTTGAAAATGGAAATTATGTGATTCATTCATCACATTAATCGACAACAGCTCGTGATCTCTTAAATCATGAGGGTGCACAATTGGACTCGATTGATTTAAATAACTTGGAGAAGCTACTAAAATTTGATCGACAAAAGCCATTGGAATGACAGAGCTACTTTCTTCTACTGGAGTAGAACTCATGCGTACTGCAATATCAATTCGCTCTTCAATTAAGTCGATATAACGATGCCCAACTTCAAAATGCACAGATAAACCGCGATGAGCTGACATCCAGTGAGATAATGCAGGAATGAGGTGTTGAACTGCTAAATCAGGAGTTGTTGCGATACGCAAATCCCCAATTAAGTCATCCCTCAATTCATTAATTCTGATTTTTCCCCTTTCAGCAGCTGCCAACATTTCTTGACAGCTTGAAAAAAAAGCCTGTCCGGCTTCTGTCAAACTAAGTTTACGAGTGGAGCGGTGTAATAGAATTACGTCCATTTCATGCTCAAGGGAGCGAATCTGCTGGCTCACCGCACTTGTTGTAATTCCTAATTCACGTGCCGCACCACTGAATGAACTTTTTTCAACCACACAAGCAAAAACACCCATCGCACGAAGCTGATCTAACATAGGTTTCCTCAAATCTAATTCTAAATTTATAAAAAAATGCTTATTGTTGTAATGAAAGCAACCAATTATATTATACGAGGAAACCTAAGTTTTATGCATTAGCTATTTTGGTAAAAGATTTATAGGATTAATTGGTTTTCCATCCAGACGGATCTGGAACTCAAGCATGACCTGAGATGCCCCAGTAGAACCCATTTCGGCAATTTTTTGTCCAGCAGTTACATTGTCACCGCTTTTCACCAACATCTTGCTATTGTGAGCATAGGCACTGATATAACCATCAATATGCTTAATTAAAACCAGATTACCATATTCTTTTAAGCCATCCGCTGCGTAGACAACTTGACCATCCGCTGCGGCATAAATAGGATCGCCCTGATTTCCACCATAACGGATTCCTTTGACATTATTTGCCAAATTAAAGCCTTGAATCACTGGTCCATTGGTCGGTTTTATCCAGCGTAAGCTAGAATTTGGTGCAACTGAAGTCACTGTCGTATTTGTTGACGGTGCGGTCGTTGTAGGCGGAGTTACTGGGGTGACAGGTTGTGTAGTTGGTAAAGCAATCGTTTGACGCTTGATTTGCTCAGGCTGCGCCATAACTTGTGTAGATACCGTTCTTGGTGAAGAACCTTTCTTCAAACGCAAAGACTGATTAACATAAATACGATATGGTGGAGCAATATCATTCATTTCGGCAATACTGATATAGTCCAGACCATAACGCATTGCGATACCACTTAAAGTATCACCTGAACGAACTGTGTAATAGTTAGGGGCCATTGCATAGCGAGAACTATTATTAATTTGTGGTTTAGAAGCACATCCCGCCATAACCGCAGTAAAGCCTACTGCTATAGACAACATCATAATTTTCATTATTTTGTCTTTTTGGATATGCACTCTGCTTTGTTGCCCAATTAAATGCATTGATCTCCCTCACTAAATGCTACAAATCATTTCGGCTAAGAGTACCAAAAAAGTAAGAGGAAACACGTTCCTCTTTTTCTTTATTCACAAAGTTATAACATTTGAAGCAGATTATTGACTCAAACTGAGCTGTAAATCTTCTAAAACGGCGTAATTTGTTGCATCCATTTGAATCGGTGTAACACTTACATAACCATTTGCAACCGCAAAAAAATCAGATTGAATTTGACTTGAAACACGCTGCGGATCTGTAACTGCCTCACCTGCTAAACCAATCCAGTAAACTTGACGGCCTCGTGGATCGACGTGACTGGTAATTGGTTTAGATTGAGCACGACGTCCTTGATACGTAATCTGTGCTCCTTTTAACTGCGGCACATCAGGAATATTGACATTAAAGATATGTCTTGGCGGCAAAGCTGGTAAACCGCTTGCGATAAAATCATGTACCCACTGCGCTGCCTGAGCATAATCTTCTTTATTGTTATAGGCACGCACATCAGGACCTGCTAAAGATACGGCAATTGCGGGTTGTTTCATTAAACGGCCTTCAAATGCAGCCCCTACCGTTCCTGAATATAAAACGTCATCACCCAAGTTTGCGCCACTATTGATTCCGCTTACGACCAAATCGAACTCAAAATCAAACAAACCATTCATGGATAAATAAACACAATCTGCTGGTGTACCGTTTACTGCCCAGACATCCTCGGCAATTTGAATTGGGCGTAATGGTCGATCCAATGTTAATGCACTTGAGAAACCACTTCTTTCACTTTCCGGTGCAACCACAACCACGCGTCCAAGTGGTCTTAATGCTTCAGCTAAAGCCTGTATACCTGGCGCAAAAACACCGTCATCATTCGCAATTAAAATATTCACTAAAATCTTTCTCTACAAATAAACCTAAAGGTTTTCACAATTGAATTATTTGTTGAATTATATATATTTATGCCTCCATAGCATTATAAAATTGTGAAAAAATGAAAACTTTCGCTCCTTTTTTTCAGGTATTGGGGATCAGTATCACATTGTGTACGCAAGCGGTTTTTGCAGATGAGGATATCTCAACACAAGAGGCTGATAGCTTAATTAAAGATGACATTGCCGCAACGCAAGTTTTACAGGAAATCTGCCCAGCTTTCGTCGGAACAAATAAAAAACTTGAGTCAAATGCTCAAAAAATTATTGCAATGTATCTAAGTGGTTATTCAAATAAATCAATGACCTTAAATACTCTACAAAACGATGCTGAATTTAAAACTCTACTAAATGAAGCACGTCTTGCGGCAAAACAAATGGACCATCATGAACAACATGAGCTCTGCGAAGAGATCGTCAATTATAAAGACTAAACCTTCCTCTTTTTAGATAGAGAGATTTATTCATTTTTGGTTTTCTGCTTGGTATTAAGCAGAAAACCAACATAACAATACATTTTTTCCATTTTTTTAAAATCTAAATTGGTTAAGCTAACCGCATATTTAAAAATTTTATTTTGAGTTATCGATGTTTATGAAGAAAAGCTTAGTTCAATCGCTCTCTTTGGTTTTACTTATGAGCATGGCAACAGTTGGTTTCGCTGCTGATAAGAAGAAAACAACTGAAAAGAAAACCGAAAATGAAAATGTTGTTGAAGTGACTCCACAACAAGGCACAACTCCTGAAGAATTAGCTGCAATTCAAGTGCTTTCTGAAATTTGCCCAAGTTTGATTGGTAAAAAAGATACCGACTTCGCTCAAGGCTATGAACGCTTAGTGAAAGACTATCTACCAAATGAAGCTGATGCCGTTTCTGCATTAGAAAAACGTAGCAAAGACAAAGGTTTCAAAAAATACTTAAAAGAAGCGCGTAAAGATGCAAAAGCTGCGGGTGATGAGCAAAATACATTAGTTTGCCAAGACGTGAAAGCATATCAATCGCAAAACTAAATTAGTAAAAAACTCTTGAGTTACAATACTGTTTGAAAAAGCCGACTTCCCCCGTAGAAGTCGGCTTTGCTTTATCCTAAAATGCTAGGCTCTTCTGCTTCATACAAGATATTGGAATTACCTAGAATGACTCGAAAAAGCGCTATTGCTGCACTACTCCTCTTACCAAGTTTTTCTTATGCAGCAACTGTCTTATCAGCTCCGCCAGAATTAAATAATAAGTCTTATGTATTAATGGATTATGAGACAGGACAAATTCTCGCTTCTAAAAATGAAAACGAAAAGCTTGCACCTGCTTCTATGACAAAAATGATGACCAGTTACATCATTGAACAAAAATTATTAAAAGGTGAACTGACTGAAAATGAGCAGGTTCGTATGAACGAGTCTGCATGGTGTAAAGGAAGTAGTTCTGAATCATGTATGTATGTCCCTTTAAACGGTACAGCGACTGTTCTAGAAATGCTCCGCGGTATTATTATTCAGTCAGGTAATGATGCATCGAAAGCAATGGCTGAACATATTGCCGGAAATGAAGGCACGTTTGCTCATATGATGAATCAGGAAGCAAAACGTATCGGCATGGTAAACACTCAGTTTATTAACTCAACCGGTATGCCTGCTGAAGGTCACTATTCAACTGCAAAAGATATGGCTGTCTTAGCGCAACATATTATTAAAGACAGTTCAAAATACTATCCGATTTACTCTGAAAAAGAATTTACTTTTAATGGTATTAAACAAGGTAACCGTAATGCCTTGCTTTACACAGACCCAAGTGTAGATGGTTTAAAAACAGGCCATACAGATGAAGCGGGCTACTGCTTAACTACGTCAAGTAAACGTGGTCCAATGCGTTTAATTTCAGTGATTTTTGGTACGCCAAGCATGTCTGAACGTGCAGATCAAACGCGTACCTTACTGGCTTGGGGCTTTGCTAACTTTGAAACTGCAAATGTTCAACCAGCAAATCAAGTTCTTGCAAAAGCAAAAGTTTGGTTTGGTAAAGAAGATGAAGTTCAAGTTGGTTTAGCTGAAAACTTTAGTGTGACTATGCCTAAAGGTAAAGCTGATGGCATTAAAACTCAGTTAGTGGTTCAACCTAACTTAAATGCACCACTTCAAAAAGGTCAGGTTGTGGGCAAACTTGTTGCTAGCCTAGATGGCAAAGTAATTGCTGAAAAACCTTTAGTTGCATTAAAGCCAGTTGAAGAAGCAAGCTTCTTTGCTCGTTTAATCGACCATATCAAACAATTCTTCAGCAACTTATTCTAATTTTTGAATAGGTGAATTAAGCACTCATGCTATTTAGCCTGAGTGCTTTTTTATTTTATAATTCGACTAAATTTTATTTTGATACTCATCATGGCAAAGAACATTCGTCCTTATCTTGAACACCACCCTCAAGTAGATGCAACCTGTTATATCGATGACATGGCTGTTGTGGTTGGTGACGTTAGCTTAGCTGAAAATGTCTCTGTCTGGCCTTTTGCAGTCATCCGTGGTGACGTAAATAGTATTCAAATTGGTAAAAACAGTAACGTCCAAGACCATTGTATGTTGCACGTTAGCCATAAAAATGATGCAAAACCGAATGGTTCACCTCTAATTATTGGTGAAGATGTAACCGTTGGCCACCATGTGACGTTGCATGGCTGTACTATCGGTAACCGTGTTTTAGTCGGAATTAACACCGTTATTCTAGATGACGTGATTATTGAAGATGATGTAATGATTGGGGCAGGCAGTTTAGTGCCACCACGCAAAGTCTTAAAAAGTGGTTATCTCTATGTAGGAAGCCCTGTACAACAAGTGCGCCCACTGATTGAAAAAGAACTCGCATTTCTTCCTTATTCAGCAAGACATTATGTAAGAGTGCAAAATAATCATAAAGCTGCACAGGCAAATCAAGATTAATTATCTATCTTGATGGTAAGTAGTAAAAGTTCTGTTTTTTAAACGATATGGTTTTGTAGTATTGCTCATATCGTTTAGCAGATCACCGTAGCCAAAAACCCCTAAATTTCGTATTATACGTCTTTTAAATCATGGTGCTTTTTTATGGCCGCATGGACTCCTCATGTCACTGTTGCTACAGTCGTAGAAAAAGACGGACGCTATCTTTTTGTAGAAGAGCATAGCGAAGGTTTTGTACACACAGTATTTAACCAACCTGCAGGTCATGTGGAATGTGGTGAGTCATTAACAGAAGCTGCTATTCGTGAAACCCTAGAAGAAACAGGTCATCATGTTGAAATTGATGCCTTGCTTGGTATTTATACTTATACCCCACCCATGTTTCCCGATCGCACATATTACCGCTTCTGTTTTCTAGCGCATGTGACTCAAGTTGAAAGTAATCCTCAACTTGATACAGATATTGTCGCTGCTGTGTGGATGACACCAGATGAACTCAAAGAATCTGCCCGTGCCCGTAGTCCTCTTGTGCTAAAAGCAGTTGAAGATGCCATGAAAGGCCACCATTATCCTCTATCGCTTATTTATGAGCACCCCTTCTCTCCCTCATTAACTTCTCATTTGGATGCCTAGTCCTATGCAACAACGTGTCATCGTCGGTATGTCTGGTGGTGTAGACTCTTCTGTTTCTGCAGCACTTTTACTTCAACAGGGTTATCAAGTTGAAGGTCTTTTCATGAAGAACTGGGAGGAAGACGACGGCACGGAATACTGTACAGCAATGGAAGACCTAGCCGATGCTCAAGCAGTAGCTGATAAAATCGGTATTAAGCTTCATACAGCAAACTTTGCTATGGAATATTGGGATCGAGTGTTTGAACTTTTCCTAGCTGAATATGCGGCTGGACGTACACCAAACCCCGATATTTTATGTAATAAAGAAATTAAGTTCCGTGCATTTTTAGATCATGCCATGACTTTAGGTGCAGACTTTATCGCAACTGGTCATTATGCACGTCGTGGTGAAACTGCATATAACTCTAAAGGCGAAGCATATGCACCATTATTACGTGGTGTAGATAACAATAAAGACCAAACCTATTTCTTGCACGCTGTTCATGGTAGAGAAATTAATAAAACTTTATTCCCTGTAGGCGAAATCGAAAAACCTGAAGTTCGCCGAATTGCTGAAGAACTTGATCTTGCTACAGCCAAGAAAAAGGATTCAACAGGAATCTGTTTTATTGGGGAACGTCGTTTTAATGACTTCCTTAAACAATATTTGCCCGCTCAACCAGGGAAAATTGTACTTGATACAGGTAAAGAAGTTGGTGAACATCACGGTCTGATGTACTATACGCTCGGTCAGCGTGGTGGAATTGGTCTAGGTGGTTTGAAAGGTGCAGCTGAGGGTGCATGGTTCGTACTACATAAAGATCTTGATAATAATCGCCTCGTTGTTGGTCAGGGACATGAACACCCACTCATGCAAAGCACACAGCTTTGGAGTGAGTCGATTGACTGGGTAGCTGGCGAGCAAAATATTCCTGTTGAAGGATTACGCTGCACAGCAAAAACACGCTACCGTCAACCTGATCAGGCATGTACAATTTTTATTGATGAAAACACTGAACATGGTGTGCGCGTAGAGTTTGATGAACCTCAACGTGCTGTTACACCGGGTCAAAGCGTTGTATTTTATTCAGATGAAGTTTGCTTAGGCGGGGGTGTCATTCACCATACAAATGCCCCTACACCAAATTTTATTTAAGGGAATGAATGGCATGGTGGAGTTACCATTTCAACAATCACAAGCCTTGAATGTTCGACAAAACCGTGCCCTTGCCTTGGCTGGGGTATTTCAGGCCACCCAGCTTACTCATATGACAGCGATGACGGGTCAACAAAGTATTGGTGAAAGTGGTAACTTCTATTTTGAGCTGTTAATTAAAGCAAGTTTAAATATTCGACCTACAGCCAATAATGGTGTTCAAACCTTAGATTTTTTTAATCAGTTGGCTGATATTTCTTTAGGCCTTAAAACACTCGAAAATTGTATTACTCAACCTTTTTCAAACATGCCTAAATCTCGACTTCCAAAAATGGGCACAGCCAAACTTCCAATGTCCTACGCGATGTCGCTTTTACAGCTAGAGAAAAAGGTTTATAGCAATCCTGAATATGTCGCAATCATTGAGAAAGCTCAGCAGAAAATTTTAAAACAGCTTTCTTTTTTTGATAATAACTATTTACACCCAAGCATTTTAGCCAATTTGGCACAAACTTATGTTGATACTGCCGGGCAGATTAATCCACGCATTTTAGTTCGTGGTAATGCAGAAGCATTTAAAGATACCAACCATACTAACCGCATCCGCGCTTGTCTGTTTACTGGCTTGCAAATGGCCCATTTATGGCGACAACTCGGCGGTAGTTCATGGAACATGATTTTTAGCAAACGTAAATTGCTACAGGATATTCAAGCACTTGCTCGTTTACAGTACCAAGTCATTTAAGACTATAAACGAGATTTTTTTAGTTTTATGTTTATTCCAACATTAAGGAATCGTTATGAACGCTTTAACCGCTCTATCACCATTAGATGGACGTTATGCCAGCAAATGTGATGCGCTACGCCCTTTTCTTTCTGAGTTTGGTTTAATCCATGCTCGTGTCACTGTAGAAGTGCGTTGGTTACAAGCACTTTCTAACCATCCAGAAATTGTTGAAGTTGCTCCTTTCTCAAACGAAACAAACGCAGCTTTAGATGCAATTGTTAGCAACTTCTCTGAAGAAGATGCTAACCGCATTAAAGAAATTGAACGTACAACTAACCATGATGTAAAAGCAGTTGAGTATTTCTTAAAAGAGAAGATTGCGGGTATTACTGAATTACAAAATGCGGGCGAGTTCATTCACTTCGCATGTACTTCAGAAGACATCAACAACTTGTCTCACGCGCTTATGCTTAAAAACGGTCGTGAAGTTTTAGTATCAAGCATGAAGCAAATCCTAAATGCGATCTCTGCTTTGGCAACCACTCACGCAGAACAACCAATGTTGTCTCGTACACACGGTCAAACTGCTAGCCCAACTACTTTGGGTAAAGAGATGGCAAACGTGGCATACCGTTTAGCTCGTCAAATCAAACAATTTGAAAATGTTGAGCTACTTGGCAAAATCAATGGTGCTGTAGGTAACTACAACGCGCACTTATCTGCTTATCCAGATGTTGACTGGGCTGCACATGCTCAAGCTTTTGTTGAATCTTTAGGTTTAACATTCAACCCTTACACGACACAAATCGAACCACATGACTACATGGCAGAGTTGTTTGATGCGTTACGTCGTTTCAATACGATTTTGATCGACTTTAACCGTGACGTATGGGGCTACATCTCTCTAGGTTACTTCAAACAAAAATTGAAAGAAGGCGAAGTTGGTTCATCAACAATGCCACACAAAGTTAACCCAATTGATTTTGAAAACTCTGAAGGTAACTTAGGTATTGCAAATGCAGTATTAGCTCACTTAGGCGAAAAATTACCAATTTCTCGCTGGCAGCGTGACTTAACTGACTCAACTGTATTACGTAATATGGGTGTCGGTTTTGCGCAAAGCTTAATTGCTTTCGATGCGTGCTTAAAAGGTGTTGGTAAACTTGAGTTAAATGCAAACCGTTTAAATGAAGATTTAGACCAAGCTCAAGAAGTTTTAGCTGAACCAATTCAAACTGTAATGCGTCGCTACAACATTGAAAAACCATATGAGAAGTTAAAAGCATTAACTCGTGGTCAAGCAATGACGCGTGACATGATGGTTAATTTCGTAAATGGTGACGAACTTTCTCAAGTACCAAGCGAAGAACGCGCACGTTTAGCTGAGCTTACGCCTGCAACTTACACAGGTAATGCAGCTGAACAAGCGAAACAAATTAACGATTTAATTAGCAAAATCTAATTAAAAAGTTTACAAAAAGCGGAGCTTAGGCTTCGCTTTTTTATTACACTGATATAAATCACAATAAAGTCTTCATAAAATGATCGAAAAACAATTCAAACTAAAACACTATATTGCTCTTGGCCTGCTCTTGATTGCAATTGTCATCTCAGGTATTCAGCCTCTCGAATTTGAAGCTTATTTACTTCATCAAGCTGGCACTGTTTTCATGTTGATTTTGCTCTTTGTTATTTTAAAAAAAATTGGGCTCGACTTTTTAAGTTTTACTTTTTATTTGCTGTTTTTGCTCATCCATATTATCGGTGCGCACTATTTGTATTCATACGTTCCGTACAATGATTGGATACAGCAGGTATTCCATTTCAACTTAGATCAATATATGGGTTGGTCCCGTAATATGTATGATCGTTTAGTTCATCTTGCTTATGGCGTTTTGCTCTACCCTCTTATTTATCGTGTTTTTCAAGTATGGTTACCCTCAGCAAAACGATTTAGTCTATTTTTACTAGTGGTTCAATTCGTAATGGCTTCAAGTGTTTTATATGAACTTATTGAATGGGCAATTGCAATTGGATTATCACCTGAAGAAGCCGAAAATTATAATGGGCAACAAGGTGACATGTGGGATGCACATAAAGATATGCTATTAGCAACGATTGGGGCAATTATCTATGGACTTCCAGCACTGGTGCTCCCTTCTAAAACGAATAACTCATAAATAAAAAAGCGCTCAATGAGCGCTTTTTTTAAGACCAATTTAAACAACAGGATTCGTCTGTTCTAAAAGGTTTTGTAAAACAGAAGAAGTTGTATCAGGTAAAACATGCTCAAGATGAGCTGTCGTATTGCTAGCGTTGGTAGTTATATCACTTTGATCATTTATTTGCGTAGGCTTTAGTGCTGCTGAAGATAAAAGAGTTTCAATTGGGTCTGGTTCACTAGAGACAGAACTTTTTAACAAATCATCTATTGGTACAGATTTATGCTGCTGGCTATCTGCTTCATTCGTTGTGTTTTGGACTAACTTTAATGTATTTAGGCCAACGCTATCAGCAACAGATACAGTTTCTGCATGAGTGGTATCAACTGCTGTATCACTTAAGCTCGCAGTCTTTGGAGCAACCACATAAAACGTAAATGGCGAGCTCACCTCACTTGTAAGCCCTGCAGCATCTGTCTGAGTTAAAGTAATGGTATGTTTACCAATTGCTAAGTCTTTATCGAGCGTAAAGCTCCATGATCGACTACTACTCACATTTACAACTCCAATAGCAACACCATTATCATAAATGGTTAAAGTTGCATTTGCCTCACCTGAACCTGTGAGCTTGGGTCTTGCATCGTCAGTTTCTGAACCAGCAGTAATCGCACCTTTTAGAGCACCAACATCATCATCCACACTATTTAAAACAGGTTTTGCAGGTGGTGTTGTGTCCTTAGTACCAATAATATCAAGCACCTCAGATTTATTTCCTGCACTATCAATAGCCGAAACTGAAGCATGTTTGTTATCAGTTAAAGCAGGCGAAATCGTAATTGTAAATTTGCCGTTTGCATCTGCCGTTCCCGTACCAATGACCTTACCTGTTGTATCTTTAATTTCAACTTTTGCATTTGCTTCGGTTGTACCTGTTACCGTTGTTCCATCAGTATTAATTTGAGCAACGGGTTTATCAGGCGCAATAGAATCATAACTTGGAGAAATTTCTAAGGGCTTTGACGTATTACCTGCTGCATCTTCAACAACAACGGTTGCCTTTTGTGATTCTTTTAATGCCGGGGAAAGCGTAATCTGAAATTCGCCTTGAGCGTTTGCGGTACCAGTTCCAATCACTTTACCATCAGCATCTTTTATCTGAACTTTTGCATTAGGCTCAGTTTGTCCTTCAACTGTGGTGCCTTCTTTATTGACTTCAACTAAAGGAACATCTGGAGCGAAAGTATCCTTTCCTACAATGATTTTAGTTGGCTCAGATTTATTGCCAGCGGCATCTTCTGCAATAACTTTTCCACCTGCTTCACTCGTCAATGGAGGAGTAAGCTTTAAAGAAAAAATACCATCTTTATTTGCAGTTACAGTACCTAATACCTTATCACTAGCGTCATAAACAGTAATTTTTGCATTTGCTTCAGCTTTACCAGTTAACAATGAACCATCTTCGCTTAACTGGGCTTGTGGGGCATCGGGAGCAATTGTGTCTTTACTACCAGTCACAGTACCTGCTTTAGACATATTGCCAGCAGCATCCTCAGCAAAAACATTTAATTTATTTCCATTTGCTAAAGGTTTATCGAGTTTAATTGTAAAATTACCGCTTGCATCTGCGACACCTGTTGCGACTGTATTTCCAGCAGCATCTTTAAGATAAATTTTTGCATTAGCTTCTGCTTTACCATTAACCGTAACAGTATCATCGGCAACGTTAGCCGTCGGTGCAGCAGGCGGTAAGATATCTACAGGTCCTGAAGAGTCATCTTTATCATCGTTATCAAAGGCCCAAAGGTATAAACCTTCAGCGGCTAAAACTGCCAAGCCTGCTTTTAGGACATTGCCCATCGAAAAAGTTGGGGACTCATCGACTGCCATTGATGCAGCAGGTTGGCTCGTACTGGTATAGGCTAAATCTGTGACATGGTTTATACCTGTATAGTCAATCACCTTACCTTGAGCATCAAATTGTGCTTCGACAAATTTTCCATGTTCAGTCGGAAAAACAAGTGAATGATCTGTCGTATTATTTGCTTCATTAAAGAAGTTTTCTAAAACAAGCGTTTCACCATTTTTCAAATGGATTACTAAGTTTCCACCTTGTTTAACCATTGATGCAATATCTTGTTGACTCACACCAATCTGGATAATTGCAGGTTGGTTTAAAACCACTTTACTGAGCTGACCATCTTGCAGAACGTCCAAACCCTCTTTGGATGCTACAATTATTCTTGTCATTATTTCCTGTCCTAAATTTCAGTTATATTTTTAAATGTCTAACTTTTTAAATGTTTCATCTAAAAGCTATTTTATTGCTGCTTAAAATATCAAAACCATGTGTTTATCACAATTCAAAAAGTATATTTATCAATATTTATTTTTTACTTTCTATTAAAAATCCAAATATATTTAACCAGACAACTTTGAATATTAACTTTATAAAAAAACCAGCATTTAAGCTGGCCTTTTATAAAATTAGAACTAGATAAACTTATAGTTTTGGATCACGTACCTGCACAAGCGTCGTGTTCGCTTTTGCAAGGCTCTCCATTATTTTACTCATTACAGCAGGAATCAAACCATCTGCCATTTGTGCCGCTTGCAAACCTAGCTTCTCACCCAAGGTCGCTTTCTTACGTGTATTAATGACGTATACATCATGTTGAGGCAATAGACCCAGTAGATATTCATCAGATGTTTGTAATTTATCAACAAGGTTTAGATCTAACGCATCTTCACCATACCAATGTTCACCTGTAGCCACCTTATCGACATTCAGCTGTGGGCGATACTTTTCTACAAAGTGTTTAAATAAAACGTGTGTTTGTTGGAGTTCTTCTTCGAACTTCGCTTTACCTTCTGGGGTATTTTCGCCAAACATGGTGACTGTGCGCTTATACTGCCCTGCTGTGTAAAGCTCAAAATCCACATTATGCTCTTTCAAAAGACGATTAAAGTTTGGAACTTGAGCTACCACTCCAATCGAACCCACAATTGCAAATGGTGCAGTAATAATTTCATTTGCAATACATGCCATCATATAGCCGCCACTTGCTGCTACTTTGTCTACGCAAATCGTTAAATGAAAACCTGCATCGCGTAAGCGTACCAATTGAGCTGCTGCCAGACCATAACCATGGACCATACCACCTGGACTTTCGAGACGAACAACAACACGGTCACGCCCTGCTTTAGCAGTTGCTAAAATAAGAGTAATTTCTTCACGTAAGTTCTCAACTGCCGATGCTTGAATATCGCCTTTGAAATCTAAAACAAAAATTTTCTGATTATTTTTACGGCGAATTTTAGCTTCTTTAGCAAGTTGTTGAGCTAATTGTAAAAGTTCTAAACGGCTTGCCGTAGTTTGTGCAATTTTTTTTCTCTGTTCATTGACACGTGCATTTAAATGGCTGACACGTATTTCCGCAGGGAGTTTAGGCAAATGGAATAACATAAAATTCTAAGCTCATAAGTTTATCTTTATAGCCTTAAGATGTGGTCCTTTTGATTAAAATTCAATAGCGATTTTGCAAAATAGAGTCATTTTCATTTATAAAATAAAAAAAAGAGCACTTGGCTCTTTTTCTTTTATTGATGATTAATCAACCGAAGCGTCCAGTAATATATGCTTCCGTTAACTGATGATCGGGTTGAGTAAAGACTTTTTCAGTTGAGTTGACTTCAATCAAATCACCTAAATGGAAATAAGCAGTACGATCAGAAACACGTGCAGCTTGCTGCATTGAGTGAGTCACAATTACGATCGTATATTGATTCGACAATTCAGAAATCAATTCCTCTACTTTTGCTGTCGCAATTGGATCGAGTGCAGAACACGGTTCATCCATTAAAATCACTTCAGGACTAACGGCAATGGTACGTGCAATACATAAACGCTGTTGCTGACCACCTGATAAACCTGTGCCTGGTTGGTTCAAACGGTCTTTAACCTCATCCCACAAACCAGCTTTACGTAAGCTATTTTCAACGATTTCTTCTAGATCGTACTTATCACGTGCTAAACCATGAAGTTTTGGGCCATAAGCCACGTTGTCAAAAATAGATTTAGGGAATGGATTTGGCTTTTGGAATACCATACCCACCTGAGCACGTAATAATACAACATCTAGGTTTGGGTCATAAATATTGTGATTATCGAGGGTAATTTTACCTGTTACACGGCAACCATCAATGGTGTCATTCATACGGTTTAAAGTACGAAGAAACGTTGATTTACCACAACCTGACGGACCAATAAACGCGATTACTTCGTTTTGGTAAATGTCTAGATCAATACCTTTAATGGCTTCAAAATCACCATAATAAACATGGGCATCTTGTGCACTAATCTTGATTTCGGTTGAGTTCTGCTTTTTTGAAGTTTGTGGTTCAAAATGCGAAACATACGAAGTGCCATGATTCAGCGGTTTGTCTGTAAATTGCGATTGTTCAGTATTCACTAACTTATCCTTTTCTAAGGAATTCGTAATATCAATAGTATTCATGATTTATCCTCTATTACCAACGCACTTCGAACTTTTTACGTAACCAAATTGCAAGACTGTTTAAACCAATCATTAATGCAAGTAGTACGATAATCGCAGCGGCAGTACGGCCTTCGAAGAAGTTACGCAACTCATTACCTTGCCATAAGTAAACTTGGACAGGTAAAGCAGTTGCTTGATCAAATGGTGTTGTTGGAATACTTGCAACGAATGCACTCATCCCGATTAAAAGTAAAGGTGCGGTTTCACCAAGTGCATGGGCAACCCCAATAATTGCCCCTGTCATAATGCCTGGTAATGCCAACGGTAAAACATGATGGAAAATAGTTTGGAACTTAGAAGCTCCTAAACCAAGTGCAGCTTGTCGAATAGAAGGTGGTACTGCTTTTAATGAGGCACGGGTTGTAATAATGACTGTCGGTAATGTCATTAAGCTTAAAACCAATCCACCTACCAGCGGAGCTGATAGAGGTAAGTGCATCCAGCCAATGAAGATTGCAGCACCAAGTAAACCAAATACGATAGAAGGAACAGCAGCAAGGTTATTAATGTTGACTTCAATAATGTCGGTAAGAACATTTTTTGGAGCAAACTCTTCAAGATAGATTGCGCTAGCAACACCGATTGGAATCGCAATGATGATTACAATCAGCATCATGAACAATGAACCCATGAATGCACCTGCAAGACCACTGATTGCTGGTGAACTACGTGAGTCAGGGTTCTTAAATAAGTTCAAGTTAAATGTACTTTCAAGAACGCCTTTTGCTTTTAGATCATCTGCAAGCTTACGCACTTCTGGATCAAGTTGTTGCTGATCATCTGGCAATGAACGATCAATATTACCTTTTAACCAAACATCGACATTCGCATCGCCCAAGAAAGTAATATTTTCTTTTTTACCAATGAGTGATGGATCTGCAAAAACCATATCACGTAAGCGATAAGCTTCTGAGCTTGCATATAAGCTACTTAAGTAATCGCGTTGTGATGCAAGTGCAGGATCTTTAGCAATCATTCCATTTACAATGATGCCATCCCAATCCACCATCCCCATTTTAGTTTGCCAATCAACATAACGTTCTTGGTAATGAGCCGGTGTTTCACCTTGAGTACGTACAGGTACTGGCCCTGCATCAATGACTTTAGGATCAAAGTAAATTGGAACATTCATACTGGTCTGCCAAAAAGCTGGTAAACCTTTTGCCAAAATGCTACCGAACAAGAGAGCAACGAATGCAAGACCAATAATAACTGCCGAGAAACCCGCAAAACGAAAAGCTTTTTCTTTGCGATGGCGTTTAGCCAAAGATTTTTCAATCACCTGTTTACGTCGTTCACGCGTTTCAGCAGCAGCTTTCGGATCAAATACGTTCTGATCCATAGGAGACGATGTATTTGATGTACTCATTCGTATTGCTCACGGTATTTACGCACAATGTACAGTGCTACAATATTTAATCCTAAGGTAATCACAAATAGTGTTAGACCTAGCGCAAATGCAACCAATGCTTGTGGACTTGAGAAGTCTGTATCTCCAGTCAACTGCTTTACAATAGTTACGGTCACAGTCGAAACAGCTTCAAATGGATTTGCATGTAAAAGTGGACTGTTCCCTGCTGCTAAAACCACAATCATGGTTTCCCCAACAGCACGAGAGACTGCCAATAAGAAAGCACCTGTAATACCCGGCAAAGCTGCTGGTAATACGACTTGACGAATTGTTTCAGACTTAGTCGCACCAAGTCCCAAAGAACCATCACGCAGTGCACGTGGGACTTGAGTAATAATGTCATCAGATAAAGATGAAACGAATGGGATAATCATAATCCCCATCACAAAACCAGCAGTTAAAGCACTCGTCGCATTAATCTCTAAACCAATAGAAGCGCCTGCTGCTTTAAAGAATGGCCCAATAGTCATCATGGCAAATACACCATAAACAATTGTTGGAATACCAGCTAATACTTCAATTGTTGGTTTCGCCCATGAACGGAACCATGGTGAAGCATATTCAGCTAAATATATTGCAATCATTAATCCAACTGGTACAGCAACGAGTAGCGCTATACCACTGACCATGAGCGTACCCCATAGCAATGGTAATAAACCATAACTACCTTCAGCATTACCAGAAGTACTAAAGCCCGGATTCCACTCTGTACCAAAGAAAAAGTCTACTGGGCTAACAAAACGGAAGAAGTGCATTGCTTCGCCAAACATCGACATTACGATACCGATGGTGGTTAAAATCGCTACACCCGAACATAAAATCAAAGCAACGTTAATGGCACGTTCAACTTGGTTACGAGCACGGTATTGTTGATTGATTTTTTTCTTTGCCCACACTAAACCGAGTAAAGCTGCACAAACGACAACAGCAAATTTGGCAAAAGAGCCAATGGTTTGAAATTTTGCAAACTGTTGAGCAGCAGCTAATTCATAAGCAGCTGGTTTATCACTTACACCAAAACCTGAAGCGATTGATTGAACACGATCAATCAGTACACTTCTGCCTGCTTCATCAAGCGAAGCACTTACAGACGCTGGAATATTATTAAAAATAATATGATTTAAAATACTTGGTTCAACCAAGTTCCAAATGATCAAAATTAAAAAAGCAGGGATACCGCACCAAAGACCAACCAGTGCGCCATAATAACCAGGACGAGAATGTAATGTCGCCGAGTTGCTTCCCTTACCTGCTATGTTACGGCTCTTTCTCAGCCCAAGTTGATATGCGATGGCCACAAGGGCTAACAACACACCGATAAGTAGCAGATTCATGTACTCTCCACTGTTTTCTCAATTGTCATAATTTGGAAAAACAAGTTAGACAAAAAGGCTGATGAACCCTTAAGATCACCAGCCTTCATTCAAACTAACTTATTTAACAGTTTTACCTGCTTTAAAGTCAGCCAAAACTTTTGCACGTTCAGCATCAGACATCGCGATTAAACCATCACGCTCAGCTTTAGAACCTTTACCAGTCGCTTTTTTGCTCACGAAATATTCTACATATTGCGGTAAGCCTTTAACTGATTTTAAGTGTTCACCTTTCACGTAGAAGTACAATGGACGAGATACAGGGTATGTACCATTCAATACTGTCTTCTCAGATGGAACAACGTTGTTTACTGTTGCCACACGTAACTTGTCACGGTTCATGTCATAGAAACTTAAACCAAACACACCTACTGCGCTTGGAGAAGTCTTTAAGCGAGCCAATGTTTCTGTATAGTCGCCAGCGATTTCAATTACACGGCCATCTTTACGGAAAGTAGAACATGCTTTCTTCTGAGCATCTTTGTCTAAGCTCTTGAAGTATTCATATGCTTCACAACCAGCTTCAACCATTTTCTCTTGGAAAACTTCACGAGTACCATGGTTAGATGCAGGGATTACAAGAGTAATCGGCTCATTTGGAAGTGTTTTATCAATTTGGTTCCAGTTTGTATATGGGTTTGGAACCAATTTACCTTTTGAAGGTAACTGTGCAGCTAAAGCTGCGAACACATGGTAAGGTTTTAATTTATAAGCTGCTTTGTTTGAGTTAGACGCAAATACGATACCGTCATAACCAATTTTGATTTCTTGGATTTGTTTTACACCAGCTTTGTTACAAGCTTCAATTTCAGTGCTTTTAATTTTACGAGAAGCGTTTGCAACGTCGATTGTGTTATCGCCAACACCTTGACAGAATTGTTTCAAACCAGCAGAAGAACCGCCAGAACCCACTACAGGAGTTTTAAATTGAGGGAATGTATTACCAAACTCTTCAGCTACAACGCTGGCAAACGGTAATACAGTTGAAGAACCAGCAATTTGAATCGTATCACGAGCTGCATTTGCAGTCGTTGTTACAGCTGCCCCAGTTACTGCTAACGCAATTGCGATTTGACGTGGATTTAAGCGCATTCTGTTCTCTCTCATTAATGCAATAGGTTGTACGTCACTTTTTGTTGAGTGCTTGTACGCTCTTCGATAGCTGCATTGTGAATAGAAAATATGACAATTAAGTTACAGTATGATGACGCTTTAATGATTTTTATAATGTCGATTGTCATATTATTATTTTTATTTATTATCAGTTATTTAATTCAAACTTCTCGCCTATTTTACAGAAGGTCATCGTGTTTATTATGACAATGATTAAAAATATAAAATTTAGTTATTTATAAATTATAAAAATCAAATTTATTATAAATATATTAAAATCCACTAATTTACGATGTTATTAATTTTATGATTTAAATATTTTCTATTGTTATAAATATGAATAAAAATTTCTAAAAATAATTATTTTCTTTGTAACATTAAAATAATATGACAAAAGATAAAGGGTTACCGACTTTAAGTCAGGTAACCGCAATATCATTGTCAATTTAGACGATCAATTCGATTGTACTTCTGGCATCGCTACCATTTTTTTGCGATATTTTAAGAAATACATTACCGCTAAAACAGCAAGCCAGATTGGCCCTAAAATAACAGCCAACCTCATATCTGGTGTAAACGCCATAATAATAAGAATAAAGCATACAAAGCTAATGGTTAAATAGTTACTCCATGGACTAAGAATACTTTGAAATTTAGTTTGACGTTTTTGCAATTTCATCGCTTTAGTAAATTTCAAATGTGTGACTGAAATCATAAGCCAGTTAATGACAAGTGCTGCGACAACCAACATCATAAAGAGCTGAAAAGCTTGACCAGGAATCAGATAATTCACAACGACACATATTGCTGTAATAGATGCAGAAACAACTGCTGCCGGAACTGGAATACCGCGGCTGTTTACTTTTTTCAAAATTGCCGGAGCATTACCCTGCTCTGCCAAACCATGCAACATACGGCTATTACAATAGATACAACTGTTATAAACCGAAATAGCAGCAATCAAGACCACAAAGTTTAGAACGTTCGCAACACCATTACTGTTTAATGACTGGAAAATCATGACAAATGGACTACCGCCTTCTGCCACCATATTCCATGGATAAAGACATAAAAGAATACCAATCGCACCGATATAAAAAATCAGGATGCGGTAAACAATCTGATTTACTGCTTTTGGAATAGTGGTTTCAGGTTTTTTCGTTTCCGCTGCAGCAATACCAATTAACTCCAAACCACCAAATGCAAACATAATGACAGCCAGAGCCATGACAAAACCGTGAATCCCATGCGGGAAGAAACCACCGTGTTGCCATAAATTTGCAATACCTGCTTGCGGACCTGCTGAACCTGAAAATAATAGATAAGCACCAAAGCCAATCATGCTTAAAATCGCAACAATTTTAATGCAGGAAAATAAGAACTCGGATTCCCCAAAAAAGCGGACATTTACCAAGTTAATGCCGTTAATTAAAATAAAGAAAAATAAAGCAGTCAGCCATGTCGGAATTTCAGGCCACCAAAACTGTATAAAAGTCCCAATCGCACTCAGTTCAGCCATGCTCACCAGCACGTACAAAACCCAGTAGTTCCAGCCAGACATAAAGCCAGCCATTTTGCCCCAGTATTTGTTCGCAAAATAACTAAAAGAACCGCTTACCGGTTCTTCAACAACCATTTCACCTAAATGACGCATAATCAAAAAGGCAATCACGCCTGCAATTGCATATCCTAATAAGATTGAAGGACCAGCCAGTTTAATTGTTTGAGAAAGACCTAAGAATAAACCTGTTCCAATCGCCCCTCCGAGTGCGATGAGTTGAATATGCCGATTGGATAAGCCTTGTTTTAACTCGTGCTTATTGTTTGCATCCATAACATTATCTCCAATGTTGGTGTCACTTCCTGTACACCTTTATTCAGCACCATATCCGAAGATCAGAAACCGACCTTCGGACATAAATAGCTTTAATATGAGTCCATTTAATTTTTGAGAAGACGTGTCCTGTCCACTATTTAAAAAGAGATTGCATCCTTACATTTAATCGGTTGGGAACGCTCCTTTAAAATTTCGTAGCCACGATCACCGTAGTCAAAACGCGCAATCACAGAAGCAAATTTTTTCAAACTTACTGGTGCATCCATTGCTGGTAGTTTTAATTCAATAAAAGTTAACTGATCATTTAAATGAACATTGTCTAAAACACATCTAAGCTGTCCGGCAGTTTCAACCACATAAGTTGTATGGTCTTTTTTACCGTTAAATACCGCAGGAATTTCGGTGTATTTCCAATTTTGCACGTCGTTATAGGCTGCGTTTTCGCCCATAATTAAGCGCTCAATGGTATAACCGCCATTGTTCAGCAAGAAAATGATTGGCTTTAAACCGTGACGGATAATCGTAGAGAGTTCTTGTACCGTAAGTTGGAATGAACCATCACCAATAAATAAAATTTGACGACGTTCAGGCGCGGCCAGCAAACTACCAAGTAAAGCCGGTAAGGTGTAACCAATAGAACCCCAAAGTGGCTGAGCAATATATTTAGCTGTAGCTGGAAGCTTTATTCCTGACAAAGCTGAGTTTGATGTTCCGACTTCACCAATAATTACATCATCTTCTTTTAAGAAACCTGAAATGTAGTTCCAAAGCACATCTTGGCTAAGCTTTTGTTGAGCTGGAGCTTCCATCACTTTCGGCGGTTGTTTTTCAAGAAGAGGTGTTGTCGATTTACGTGGTGCAACTTTTTTATTTAGCTCAACGAGTAACTGACCAATCTCAATACCCGGAAAATCCTGCCCAAAAATATTTAGGCCATAAGATTTAATTTCGATGTAGTTCTTGGTTTCAATTTGATGAGTAAATACAGCTGAGCCTACATCGGTAAAGCGCGCGCCAACACCAATTAAACAGTCAGATTGTTCAATGATATTTTTTACATGCGGTTGGCTTGCTCCACCCACATAAGTTCCGATGTAACGAGGTGAGCCTTCATCCATAATATTTTTTGCAGTATTCATCCCTGCAAATGGAATTGAGCATTTTTGAGATAAATCATTTAAAAGTGATGTCACACCAAAAACCGAAGCTTCATTATCAATAAGAAGCGCTGGACTTTGAGCATTCTCAATAATGTTACAGAGTTTGCTTACCACACTTTGCAATAATTCAGGTTCAACAGCTGGATAGCTTAGGTCGAGTGGACGCTCAGATACTTCAATCTTAACATGAGTAATATCGCCTGGTAGTTGAATGTGTACAGGACGGCGTTCAAGGAAACACTGACGTAATACACGGTCAATTTCAAAAGCTGCATTTGCAGGAGTTAAACGTGTTTGGGCAACTGTGAACTCTTTCATACAGTTCATAATATTGTCATAGTTACCATCGACAAGCGTATGATGTATTAAAGTGCCCTTTTGAACTGCATGTAATGGTGGAATACCAGAAATATGAATAAGAGGTACATTTTCTGCATAGGCACCTGCGATGCCATTAATCGCACTTAAATCACCTACACCATAAGTGGTTGCCAAGGCAGAAAAACCGTTAATTCGTGCATAGCCGTCTGCTGCATAAGCAGCATTTAATTCATTACAATTTCCAATAAATTCGAGTTGTGGGTCTGCTTCAACTTGTTCTAGATATGAAAGGTTAAAATCACCAGGTACTCCAAAAAGATGTTGGATACCCATTTGTTTTAGACGAAGATTTAAAAATTCACCAATTTCTATGAACATTGCTCTATATCCTTTGAGACCAATTTTTATTCCATAGAAAAATAATATTTCATCTATCTTTTAGATTTCGTGCATAATGAAAACGCATTTTAATAAAAATACATGATTTGTGTATCATAAAAGGATTTTATGCAATGGATAAGTTTGACTGGCAAATCATTCAGGCACTACAAAAGAATGGACGGCTCACCAATCAGGAAATTGGAGATTTAATCGGATTATCAGCTTCCCAATGTTCAAGACGACGACAGTTACTTGAGCAAAAAGGCATAATTTTAGGTTACTCCGCACGTATTCAGCAGCAGGCATTAGGGCTGGAAGTTACAGCGATGATTCATATTAATTTAAGGACACACGAAGCAAAATCACAGCAGGCTTTTCAGGAACTGATCGAAGCTGAAGATAACATTCAAGATGCATTTTCAATTAGTGGTGATGCAGATTTTATTTTAAAAGTCGTTGCTGAAAACTTAGAACAGCTCTCTCAATTTGTGACTGAAAGATTACTTTCTTATAATTTTATTGGTCATATAAAGTCTTACATTGTTCTGAAAAAAATCAAAGAACAGAATCATTTTTTAATCAAGCCTAAAAGCATGAGCTATCATCACTCCCAATAAAATAGCTCAGCTTTTCACTCATAAAAGTGAAAATAAAAAGGCGGATACTAGATCCGCCTTAAAGTTAATATTTAGACTTTACTAATATGAACTGTTTGCCCGATCGTATTTTCAAGTAAACCTTCTAAACCAAATTCAGCACCTAAGCCTGACATTTTCCAGCCACCAAAAGGTGCATGAGGCAGGACTTCTGCATGGGTATTAATCCAAACAGTACCGCATTGAAGCTGACTAGCGTAAGTCTGTGCTGCTTTAATATCGGACGACCAGATTGAACCGCCTAAACCAAATTCACTGTCATTGGCACGGGCAATTGCATCGTTAATATCTGTATATTTTAAAACAGGTAACACAGGACCAAACTGTTCTTCTTGCACCACACGGCAAGAGTCAGAAACTTCAGTCAAAATAGTAGGAGCAATAAAGTAGCCTTGCTCTGGTAAGTGCTGTTGACCAGAAAGTGCTTTTGCACCTTGTTCAATGGCTTCAGCAATAAGGGCTTTCACCTTCTTATATTGCATTTGATTTTGCACAGGACCAAATGTTGTAGAAGATTCCATTCCGTCACCCACGACTTGAGCGTTGGCAATATCAGCTAACTTTTGAGATAAAGCTTCATATTGGCTTTCATGCACATATAAACGCTTTAATGCTGCGCATGTTTGGCCTGCATTTAAGAACGCCATATTAAAAATCTTAGCTGCAATTTCATCTATATTTGCATCTGGTAATACAATACCAGCGTCATTACCACCAAGCTCTAAAGTTAGCTGTTTTAACTGTTGAGCTGCACCAGCCATGATGTGCTGACCTGTTCGAGTTGACCCCGTAAACACAACTTTTTGTACATCTGGATGAGAAGATAATGCTTCACCAATCTCACCAGCACCGACCACAATTGAGATCACGCCTGCTGGAACTTCTTGTTGAATAATTTCACATAAACGCAAAGTTGAGAGTGGCGTGTATTCAGAAGGTTTGCTAATGACCACGTTACCTGCACGCAATGCAGGCATGATATGCCAAACCGCAATCATCAGTGGCCAGTTCCAAGGAGTAATTGAAGCTACTACTCCTAATGGTTGGCGATGGCGTTCAATGCGCTTGGTTTCACTGTCTTCGATCACTTCAACAGGTAAATCCATAGCAGCCGCGTAACGCGTCCAACCAATTGCGCCCTGCACCTCCATTTGTGCAAGTGCGAGTGGCTTACCTTGCTCAAGTACAACCAACTCTGCAAGCATTTCAGCGTGCTTTTCAATACCATCTGCAATCTTATTTAAGATTGACTTACGCTCTTCGTGTGAAACTTGTTGCCAAGCTTTAGATGCTTGTTTAGCAGCGCTAACCGCCTGATTTACTTGCTCAACCGATGCTTTTGCACAGCGTGCGGCAGTTAAACCTGTAGCTGGGTTAATAATTTCTAGTTCACCCTGTTCACCTGAACAAGATTGACCGTTAATAATTAATTTAAATTCATTAAGCACATTAACTTGTTGCATTTCTTCTTCCTTGTCTTAATTGTAATTACAGCCTCTTACCTTATGACCATTTGAGCAGCGTCTTTTAAAGAGTAAGTGCAGTATTGATATATCGATGTGACCAAACATTGGGGACATACCAATACAATAAGAAATTTGCTTCCCATAAATCATGCATAATTATTTTTGTTTTTTGAAAATATGCATGGTTTGTGCATATCAGTCTATTTCGATGCACATTTTAAATAAAAATAATATGTAATAAAAAAGCCCGGCAATAAACCGGGCTTTTTTGGTATCAACTCAATTAGTCGATTGGTGGTACATAATTACCAGAAGCAATCGCATCTTTAATGCGGTCAGCTTCAGCCAATACTTGACTTAAAAGGTTTTTAACATTTTCGAATGTCACAACAGGGCTTAATGTGGTCATTTTCAATGACTGTACATTACCAACTTTTGTTACACCGATATTTGCTTCACCACGTGCAAACAACTCGTCCGCTACGTTTTGGTTCAAGCTATCGATAAACTCAACTGGGTAGCCTTGTGGCACAACACGGAACAATACCGAAGCAAATTGTGGTTCAACTAAGAGTTCTAAACCATCAGTTGCCTTGATGTAATCTGCAACTTCACGAGTAAGTTTTACACCATGGTCGATCATTGAACCGTAAAGGTCTTCACCAAGTGATTCAATTGTCATCCACAATTTCAATGCATCAAAACGACGAGTCGTTTGTAATGACTTAGAAACAAGGTTTGGTACACCATGCTCTTCATCATAAGCAGAGTTCAAGTATTCAGCTTCGTAGTGCATAAAGCGATAATTCGCTTCATCTTTCAGCAAGAACGCACCACAGCTAATGCTTTGGAAATAATGCTTATGGAAGTCAAGGGTGATCGAGTCAGATAACTCAATACCATCAAGCATTGCACGGTAGTCATTTGAAAGAATTAATGCACCGCCCCATGCCGCATCGATGTGCATCCATGAACCATATTTATTGGTAATTTCACGGATTTTCTTCAATGGGTCAATTGCACCAGCATCGGTTGTACCTGCTGTCGCAACGACACAAGCAACAACTTTGCCTTCAGACTGAAGATACGCCATCGTTTTTTCGAGAGCATCTACATCCATCTGTGCATTTTCATTCACAGGAACAGTTACAACTGACTGGAAGCCCATACCCATCATTGCCATGTTCTTTTGCACAGAGAAATGCGCATTTTCAGAACAAATGACTTTGACGTTTTTCATTGCATCGGCAGGAATACCATCACGCTGTACAGACCATGGATTACCATTTTCGTCTTTCCAGTTTTTCGAGATACACCAGTCACGAGCAAGCAACACACCCATCAAGTTAGATTGAGTACCGCCAGAAGTGAAAACACCAGCCTGACCAGAACCATAACCTACTTTTTGACGCAACCAATCAATGAGCTGAACTTCCATTAATGAGCCTGCAGGGCTTTGATCCCATGAGTCCATAGACTGGTTAGTTGCATTGATTAACACTTCCGCGATCTGGCTCATCACCATGGTTGGGCAGTGTAAATGTGCTAATGAATGTGGGTGATGTACTTTCAAGCTTTTATTCAAGAAAAGCTCAATCATACGTTGAAGAGATTCTTGTACACCCATCCCTTCTTTTGAAGGTTGGAAAGAAATTGCTGAACGCAATTCTTTAATGCTACCGCCAGTGTACATCTTTTCATTTTGCAACCATGCTGAAACGGCTTTTACCGCTTCGCCCATTGCTGACTCATAGTCAGCAATGGATTGTGCATCATTGCAGAGTAACGCTTTACGATGTTCTGCAAAATCCACCATACTTATGCGCCTCGTACTGCAACCAATGCTTCTGCAATTGCTTTCTTAAAGCGAGCAACTACTTCAACACACTCGTCTTGAGTGATGATAAGCGGGCAAAGTAAACGAATTACTGTACCGTTACGACCACCTTTTTCAAGCAATAGTTTATTGTTGAAACAAGCAGTTTGAATTGCAGCAGCTAATTGTGAGTCAGCAGGATGCGAACCAATACGGTCAGCTGGTTTACGCTCGTCAACAATCTCAACACCGATCATTAAACCGCGACCACGTACGTTACCGATACATGGGAATTCTTGAGCTAATTTTTTAAATTCAGCTTGTAAGAAGTCACCACGTTCTTGCGCATTTTGAGCAAGATTTTGTTCATTAATCGTTTTTAATACAACAAGACCAGTACCCATAGCAAGTTGGTTACCACGGAAAGTACCCGTGTGACCAGCAGGTTGCCAAGCATCAAATTTACGTTTAATACCTAATACTGCAAGTGGTAAACCACCACCTACTGCTTTAGACATTACAACAACATCAGGTTCAATACCTGCATGTTCAAATGCAAACATTTTGCCTGAACGTGCAAAGCCAGCTTGAACTTCGTCTAAAATTAAAACGATGTTGTGCTTTTCAGTCACTTCACGGATTTTTTGCAACCATTTTACTGGAGCTGTAACTACGCCGCCTTCCCCTTGAATCGCTTCAAGAATAACAGCAGCCGGTTTTGTTACACCGCTTTCAACATCTTCAATAAAGTTTTCAAAGTAGTAAGTTAAAGCGTCAACACCTGCTTCACCACCTAAACCAAGTGGGCAACGGTATTCATGCGGATACGGCATGAATTGTACGCCTGGCATTAAACCATTAACTGCATTTTTTGCACTTAAGTTACCAGTCATAGCAAGTGCACCATGGGTCATACCATGGTAACCGCCAGAGAAACTGATCACTGAACTACGGCCAGTGTAAGTCTTAGCAAGTTTGATTGCTGCTTCAGTTGCGTCTGCACCAGCAGGACCACAGAACTGCAAGCAATATTCTTCTTTACCACCAGGTAAATATGCTAACAATGCTTCAGTGAATGCATCTTTTAAAGGTGTGGTTAAGTCTAAAGTATGCAATGGCAAACCACTTGCCAATGTATCTTGAATACTTTGAATCACCGCAGGATGATTATGACCTAAAGCCAATGTACCTGCCCCAGCTAAACAATCAAGGTACTGTGTACCTTCAACATCAGTAACCCAGCATCCTTGTGCTTTCGCTATCGCTAACGGTAATTTACGTGGATAGCTACGAACATTTGATTCCATTTGACTTTGGCGAGTCAAATAATATTCGTTAGTAGCATTAGTGGCAGGGTTAACGGAAGTAACGCTCATATCGGATTACCATCTCTGATAGGGGTAGAAAGAAATAAGTCTGGTGACGATTGGTCCTTTGACTCGGTGCTTTATAGAACTAGCAAAGACACTTATTTTATATCTTGTAACTAGGAGCGCGATGATACCTAATTTTGCAAGAAAAAAAACGTCTTTTATGTACTTTACTCATCTAATCTTATTGAAAAAATGTATCATCCCAATAGTTATGATGAATTATCATCATACTATGTGACAACCTAAAGAAAATATTCTTTTTTTATATTAGTTTGATTTTTTAAGTTACATTGAAACATTTTACTTTTAAGTTATTATTTTTTAAAAACTTTATATTGACCAAAATTTAAAAAAACCTGATTTTAATATTACAAATACGCCACAAAATCTGCAAAAGTTATGCATAAGTTATGTTTAACATTTCTTAATGAAAAAAATTAAATTTATATTAATTTTTAAAGGAAAAATTTATGCGTACTTTAGCCGTCTCTACCCTTCTTTTAGGTTCCCTCCTTAGCCCTTTCGTTTTTGCTCAGGATGATAATGCTTTGAACTACAATATTGTAAATGTACAAGCTGAGGCTTCTCGTCAAGTTTCAAACGATGAAATGCATGCAACTTTATATATTGAAAAAAGTAACAAACAACCAGCCGAACTTTCAAATCAAATTAACCAATTGATGAATCAGGCGCTTACCGTTTCTCGTAAATATCCTCAAGTCAAAGTGGAAACAGGTGCTCAAAGCACTTATCCAATTTACGATAACGATAGCAATAAGTTAAAAGAATGGCGTGGTCGCGCTGAAATCCGTTTAGAAAGTAAAGACTTTAAAGCTGCTAGCCAGCTAGTGAATGAATTACAGCAAAACTTCCAGACTCAATCGATTAATTTTACAGTTTCTGATGAACAACGTAAAAAAGTTGAAAATGAGTTAATGGTAGAAGCATCTAAAAACTTTCAACAACGCGCTCAAATGTTGACTCAAGCATGGAATAAAAACCAATATACATTGGTTAATCTGAACTTGAATACCAACAACTATTTCCCACAACCTGTAATGCGTGCCAGCATGGCTAAGTTCGCTATGGCCGAAGCTGCACCAGCTCAAGACATGGCAGCTGGTGAGTCTAAAATTACTGTAAATGCGAACGGTTCAATTCAGTTTAAATAATTGCTTGAGCTAAAAAAGCCCTGAACTGATCAGGGCTTTTTTGACTTATTTTTTAAACGGTAAAGCATATTTAAAGATACGGCCTACAACTTGTCCAAACTGTTTAGCTAGACTCGCGTTGTTATAATTTAAACCATATTTTTTACATACAGCTTCAACTTTTGGAGCCATTTGGCGATAACGACGCGCTGGAATATCAGGGAATAAGTGGTGCTCAATCTGATGACTCAAGTGTCCGCTTAAAATATGTAATGCTTCTGAACCTTTCAGGTTAGAAGAACCACGAATCTGACGCATATACCAGTGACCACGGCTCTCTTCTTGTAAAACGGACTTCGGAAATACTTCTGCATCTTTTGTAAAATGACCACAGAAAATAATCGTAAATGTCCAGATATTACGAAGACCATTTGCAACTAGGTTACCAGTGAATACAGGTAAAGCTGCTGGCCCCGCAATTAATGGGAAGAAAACATAGTCTTTAAAAAGTTGCGTACCAATCTTTTTATTAACAGGTTTTAATTCTTCCAAGAATTTTGCCATGCTCTTACGTTTATACAGGACGCGTCCAATTTCAAGGTTCTGAATGGCTACGCCCCACTGGAACAACAAACAAAATGGGATGCTATAAACAGGTTGAAGTAAGAAACCTGGCTTCCAGCGTTGTTCTGGGAATAAACGAAGTAAACCATAACCAATGTCATCATCAATACCTTTAATATTGGTATAGGTGTGATGTTTATAGTTATGCGTTTGACGCCAGTTATCAGAAGTACCGACAGTATCCCATTCGTAAGTTTGGCCATTAAACTTAGGATCGTTCATCCAGTCATATTGACCATGCATCACGTTATGACCGAGTTCCATGTTTTCCATAATTTTAGAAAAGCCTAATAGACCTGTTCCTAAAATCCATGCTGGTGGGAACCAGCCTGCAAACAAACATGCACGGCCTAAAAAGCTACTATAACGAATTGCAGCATACACACGGCGGATATATTTAGCATCCTTCTCGCCCAAATCATCCAATACTTCTTGTTTGATCTGATCAAGCTCTTTTGCAAATGCATCAAGTTCTGCTGGAGTCAAATCACGATTTTTAGGATTTTTAAAATATTCGACTTTCACTGGCATATTCATAAGAGTTCTCTCTTAAAGATCAATAACTAGATCGGATTGTGCTGAGTTCACACAAATTTTGAGTAATTGGCTTGGTTCAGTATTTTCACTGCCGTTGAGTAAATTACGTGTTGAACCTTGTGTTTTACTACAAACACATTTATTGCAAATTCCCATACGGCAACCATGAGTTGGTTTAACGCCTTCATGTTCAAGGCTAACCAAAATTGATTGGCCTTTAGGAATTGCAATCACCTTATTAGACTGTGTTAATGTGACATTCACATAACCAATATCATCAGCAGAACTTTCATTTGTTAAGCTAAATGCTTCTGTTAAAAGGGCTGGAGCTTTTTCAAATAACTGCTCAACAGTCGCCACAAAACCAGAAGGTCCACACGCATAAATTGTGCTGTTTTCAACATCATCAACTAATGCTAAATGCTCTGCATTTAAACGTTCATCATTTGGGGTTTCTTGGGTATAGAAAACCTGATAACTAAAATTTGGATATTGCTGTGCAACTTTTTCAAAATATTCAACAAAAGCTGCATCCGAACGTTGTTTCACCCAATATAAAAGTTGTACTTGAACTTTATCTAATTGCTGGCTTTGTTTAATCGCAGTAATCAAGCTCAACATTGGGGTAATACCACTACCCGCTGCCAACATAATTAAATTCGGTGTTTTGACGTTTTGTTGCATATCGCCATAAGGTTGACCAAGCTCAAAAACATCACCGATTTGGCTTTCAGCAATAAACCAGTTACTGACAATACCATCCGCAACTTTTTTTACGGTTAAACGTAAGTGTTGCGCATCTATTTGCGTCAAACTATAAGTACGTTCATAGCGACGACCAGCAATTTCTACAATTACAGGATGATGCTGGCCAGCAACGCCCATTTTCACTAAGCGGTTACATTTTAGCGTCAAGCTCACCATGTCATGAGCGACAAATTCTTTTTTTACAATTTGAACAAGGCCATGTTTTACAGACCATAAAGGATTAACTTTTTGTAGCCAGAAATTAGCCATTTCTTTATCAAAGATGGCTTGTGTCAATGAATTGAATAGAGAATTTCTCTTTTCGATTGCTTGCATAAATGAAGGCTCTGTCGCTCTTTTTTAATTATTATACACATGTATATATATTTGTATATACACTCGTACTTTTAATTACAATTTCACAAGTTCAGCTTCTAAGGCTATAATCCTGAGAGTTTACAAATATATTGAACAGCATGACCCAATCTTCACTTTCTCAGAACCTGAATGACACACCTCTTCAACAAGATGTCATTGAAATTAAAACAGCTACGCGTTCTGTGGGAAGAAAAGCGACAATTACTAAAGAAGAACTTTTTCAGGCGGCTTTAAATCTCATTGGCCCACAAAAAAGTATTGCTTCACTGAGTTTACGTGAAGTAGCTCGAGAAGCAGGAATTGCACCCAATAGTTTCTATCGACACTTTAAAGATATTGATGAGTTAGCAATTTCTTTAATTGACCGTGCAGGTATTGTTTTACGTAAAATCATCCGTCAGGCTCGCCTACGTGCTTCCTTACAAGAGAGTATTATTCGTAGTTCTGTCGATATTTTTCTTCAACAGCTTGATGCTGATGAAGGCAATTTAAGTTTACTCCTCCGTGAAAGTTTTACAGGTTCAGCTTCTTATAAAGCTGCAGTAGACCGTCAACTCAACTTTTTTCAGCAAGAGCTACAAGAAGATTTAATCCGTCTTGAGCGCTTGAATAACAATCACCTCTACCATCCAGACCTTGTTGCAAAAGCAATTACTCAACTTGTGTTTCACATGGGTGCAAAAGTCATTGATTTACCAATGAATCAACGTGCAGAAGTGGCTGAACAAACCATGATTATGATTCGAATGATTTTAGAAGGCGCACGTCATTTAGATGAAGCAAAAATTCGCTAAAATTGACTTATGAATGGCTTGTTAATTAACAGGCCATTTTTAAATCTAACTCCTCTATTTTCCAATAAAAATATAATTCACTAATTGAAGCTAATAGCTTGCCAGAGTATAAATAATCATTCCATTTGCTCTTTCTTTCTCCTATATTCCCAACGATCTCAGGGATCCACATGCAAAATTTGAATAATCGTCAAAGTCTGATTGCAAGCTACATTCTTATGGGCATCTTTTTGCTTTCGGTTATCCCCTTACATTTATTAGCAAGTTTTTTTGCAGGCTTTCTCATTTATGAAATTATTATTAGCTTAAGTTCAGTTGTAGAACGTTATATTGACGGCCAAAGAGCCCGTATTTTTATTAGTATTTTACTTAGTATTGTTACCATTTCGCTTATTGGTTTTTTCATTACGAGCCTGATTAGTTTTGTTGTACACGATCTAAAAGGTGTAGGTTTACATAGTATTAATGGCAAAGTTGACCAAACCCTACTTCATTTGCAGGCAGAGATCGGAAAATATCTTCCAGGCTATATTCCCGATAGCGTGACAGATCTAAAAGACGAAATCTTTGCTTTTATGAAAGATAACGTGACTACATTAAAAAATACCAGTTCCGATATTTTGCATAACTTCGTAACTATGGTGATGGGATTAATTATTGGTATTTTGGTAGCAATACATGGTTTTCACCGCCGTACTCCTCAGCCTGTTTTTAAGTCTCTTCTGATTCAACGTATCCAAAAACTATCGATTTCATTTAAAAATGTTGTTTTTGCACAAATAAAAATTTCAGCTATTAACACCCTGCTTTTTATTTTATTTGCCTTTATTTTATTACCACTTTGGGGAATTCACCTCCCTTTTGCCAAAACCTTAACCATTTTGACCTTCATGTTTGGTCTGATTCCAATTTTAGGTAATCTTATTTCCAATACTTTAACCTTCATTGCTGCTCTTACCGTTTCCTTAGGACTAGCAGGTGCAGCATTACTTTATCTGGTTCTAGTTCATAAGCTTGAATATTTTATTAATGCTAAAATTATTGGGCATAAAATCAATGCCAGTGCATGGGAAATTTTATTGGCAATGTTAGTGTTTGAGTCTATTTTTGGTTTAGGCGGTTTAATCGCGGCTCCAATTTTCTATGCATATTTAAAATTAGAATTAAAAGATGCTGGTCTCATCTAATTCAAAATCGATGTATAAAAAAAGCGCCCTCTAGGCGCTTTTTTTTATTTTGAGTAAGTTAAGGTTTAACTACAACTAACACTTGAATCGCTTCTGGTGTAACTGTTAAGCCATCAAGTAAGCTTAAACCTTCTTTTTGCAACTTCTGTAAACGTTCAATTTCGTCTTGACGAATACTTGGGTTGAATTGTTTTAGATAAGTTAAACGGTCAATTTCATATTGCCATTTATTACCATAATGTTCTTTTGCTTGCTGTTGAAGCTGCGGCAAATCAACTTTCGCAATCTCTAACGCTTGTTTATAACGCTGCTCAATGATATCACGACGAGCTTTAACCACCTGACGACAGCTATTACCATCTAAGTGATGTAAATAAGGTTTTAAAATTGTCGGATCAATTTTTTCAGACAAATCTTGACCATTTTCACTTAATAATACGCGAATAAGCTGCTTAGGTAAGCTCGATGGTAAGTTCAGTGATTTCGGCGCAACAACATCCACTTTAAACCAGACTTCAATTAAGACTGAACCCTGCTTTAACGCATTCGATTTGAGCACAGCAACATTGGTACTACCAAATGATTGTGTACGGATCATTTCCATAACACTTTCAATGAATGGATGCTCTAAAGTTAAATACTGAGCATCTTCACGAAGCTGAGCTTGATCGCGATAGAACGTTGCGGTCATACCTTCTTCGTCTAAAGCCAAACCTTGCACTTGCATTTGGTCGGTCGGTTTAATAATCACCGTACCATTACTTTGCTCATCAAAGTCGATATTGGTTGATGACATGAAACGCTTCACAAACATTGGCAGCGTAGTATTGTCATCATAGTCTTCAAGGGCCTGAACAATTTCTTGTGCCACAATAGGACGACATGAATTATATTCAAGTAAACGGTCTCGGCCAGCTTGAAGTTCAGCTTCTAAGGCTTGACGTTGAACATTCACTTCTTCAAGCAAATCTTCAAATGTTTGACCTTGGTCTGCAAGTAAGCAATCTTTTAATTCAACAATAAAGTTCTCTTGCAGCGTTTGTGCTGTGGGAGAAATATTGCTGAAAATATTAAGTGCTTCGTTATACCAACGGAACATACGTTCTTGAGCTGTTCCCACAAGATATGGCACATGAATCTGAATACGGTTTTCTTGACCAATACGGTCTAGACGCCCAATACGCTGCTCTAAAACATCTGGGTTAGCTGGTAGATCAAATAAAATAAGATCACTGGCGAATTGGAAATTACGGCCTTCCGAACCAATTTCCGAACACAGTAAAATCTGTGCACCATAGCTTTCTTCAGCGAAATAAGCAGCCGCTTGGTCACGTTCAAGTAAGCTCATGCCCTCATGGAACATTGCGGTACGAATACCTGCATGCAAACGCAACACATTTTCTAAAGACTCAACCACTGGTCCGCTACGCGCGATTAAAAGCACTTTTTTATGCTTAAGATCTTTGCGTAAAATTTCCATTAACCATGGCACACGCGGATCATTTTGCATCCATGAACCATCAATCTGTGCTTCTTCAGGCCACATCTGCTCACGCAGTTTGCCATCTTTTGACCAATCTTCTGGTGCTAGTAATGGTGCTGGCTGACAATCACGGCCTGGGAAGCCCTGAATCGCTTCACGTGTATTACGGAATAAAATACGTCCAGTACCGTGACGGTCTAATAACTCGTGAATAGCTCTAAAGCGTTGATCAGGCTGGTCGTCAATACTGTGACCTAACAAACCTTCTAAAGCAGATAAATGCTCTGGCGTTAAAGCTTGATCAGACATGAGTACTTCAGCAATTTTTGCAGTTTGCTGATATTGAGTCTCTTCATCTAAAAAGCGCTCTAAACTACTAAAACGCTGTGGATCAAGTAAACGTAAGCGAGCAAAATGGCTTTCTACACCTAATTGTTCAGGTGTTGCAGTGAGTAATAACACCCCTGCTGTATTTTCAGCTAATTCTTCAATTAAATCGTAGCGATCATTACCGCCTTCTTCTTCGCTCCACATCAAATGATGTGCTTCATCAACCACAAGCAAATCAAAACCAGCTTCTATGGCTTGCTCACGCAAATCATCATGGTCAACCATTAAGTCAACGCTGGCAATAATGCATTGCTCAGTCAAGAACGGGTTAAGCTCTGGATCATGTTCTTTAATAGATGCAGTACGCGTTAAATCAAACAGAGAGAATTGCAAGTTAAAACGGCGACGCATTTCAATCATCCACTGATACTGTAGAGAATCAGGGACTAAAATAAGAATTCGTTCTGAACGTCCTGTTTTAAGCTGCTGGTGAATAATTAGACCAGCTTCAATGGTTTTACCTAAACCTACTTCATCGGCAAGTAAAACACGAGGAGCAAAACGTTTACCAACTTCATGTGCGATATAAAGCTGATGAGGAATCAGGCCAACACGTGCACCAACCATACCACGTAAAGGGCTAGTCTGCATTTGCGCTTGCATGAGCATCGCTTCAATACGCAAATCATACCACTCTTTATAGTCGACCTGACTTGCAAGCAAACGATCTAAAGGTTTAGATAATTGAATTTGCGCACCAATACGGGTTTCATTGAGCGCTTTACGCTCTTGTTCGCCATTTTCTAAAGTACGAACAACGTTATAACGCAAAACACCATGTCGGTCTTCAACAGACTCAACAATCCACTTCTTGCCTTCTTGATCTTGAACTTCATCATTGGTATTGAAGATGATACGAGATAGTGGAGCATTGTTACGTGCATAGACACGTGTCTCATCACTTTTGGGGAATAAAATGCTGACAGATCTTTCATCTACATCAATAAGAACACCTAAACCGAGCTCAGTTTCTGTGTCTGATAGCCAACGTTGACCAATAGCATACTGCTGCAATTTTTCCACCTTTCTCTCAAGTTCGCACTACATATTGTACGATGCAAATTAGCTTATTTTTGCATCTTTTTATGTAGTCTTTAAAGCAAAATTTTGAAGCAAAAACCAATTAAATGACTTTGCTACAAAAAATCACGCATTAAAATTTTTACATTAAAACGGTACAGGACAGTCAAAAGTTAATGTTTCTGCTGTGACAGGATGATTAAAACTTAACTGTTTGGCATGCAAACATAAGCGCGGAACAAGTTGTTGCTCCGGTGTTGCATACAGCGTGTCACCTACAATTGGATGCCCAAGATATTGCATGTGTACACGGAGTTGATGAGATCGACCTGTAATTGGTGTTAATTTCACACGAGTTACAGGTTGTCCCTGAATTTGAAAATGTTCTATGGCCTGCCAATGTGTTAAAGCAGGTTTGTTGTGAGAAGCGTCGACAATATGTAAAGGCGGTCGACTTGGGTCATAGATGACAGGAATATCTACAGTCCCTTCACCTTCTAAATGACCTGCGACAAGCGCTTCGTATATTTTTGAAGTCTGACGATCTTGAAATTGACGTGCAATTGCACTTTGACCGCGTTTCGATAAACCAAATACTAAAATACCTGAAGTATCTCGGTCTAGACGATGAATGAGCAAGGTTCTAGGTTCAATCGCAACCAACCTTGTCAAAACGCTATCATGTAAATCACCCTTACCAGGAACACTCAAAATGTCCGAAGGTTTATGAATCACCATAAAATCATCATCACGATAGATCAGATGTTCACTTAGAAAATCACTCAAAGTTGTATTCCCAAGGTAAGATGAAAAACAAGCGGGCAATAATAAAAAGCTTACGTCCGAATTACAATGCCGTTCGGGTAAATTAACAGCAGAATTTGCAAATAATATGGATCACTTCGCCCCTATCGGCAGTCATTGCTTCAATAACTGCATAATATGTTGCAATGTCGGTGCTTGCATTAACTCTTCTGCGCTCAAGCTCGCACCATTTGCACGCCATAGATCGACCAGATAATTAACAGCAGGCTGATCTAGTCCGTAGTTTCTTAAATCAATTTCCGGATGGATCTCCATAGGATGTCGCCCCACCTGTTCAGCAATTGCCAATAAAATTCCTTTATCTGACAAGATATAGGAAGATGGCGCACTTAAAGACCATAAGCGTATTAAAGTCTGTGTGTTTACATGTTGAATGGAGTCAAAACTGATCTTTTCAACCCATTGGATATGCTGCTCTAAGCTACTCGCCAAGATTGCATCGTTTACCACACTGACCTGATCTGTAATCGATAAAACAAGCTGCATGACTTGCTTAAATAGAGGCGACAAATCACCTGCCATCATAACTTGAGCCTGAGTATTTGATGACAAACGCTGACCAAGCTCCAACATAGTTTGTTGAAGCTGAACTGTCTCTATAAAAATAACTGGAATTTCTAGTGATTGAGCTCGTTTACTCAACAGTTCTAAATGGTGTGCCAATGGTTGCTCAGACCAATCTGGTCGTACTCTAAGCTCATTGAACCCAACCAATAGCAATATACTTTGCGTAGACTCAATTGACCAATTTGAAGTACTTGTTGCTAATTGGATTTTTCGAGGTAAGGGGTAAAACATTATTCTCTACAAATATAAAAAATAGCTCAAATTAAAAAGCCCGTTTAACACGGGCTTCTTGCTTACTTCATTTCAGCGAATGTTTCTTTTGCAGCCTGAATCGTAAACTCGATATCTTCATCAGAATGTGCAGATGAAATAAAGCCAGCTTCAAACGCAGACGGTGCCAAGTTGACTCCACGTTTTAACATACCATGGAAGAACTTTTTGAAAGCTTCAATGTCACAGGCCAACATAGAGTCAAAGCTTGTAATATCTTCTTGGTCAGTAAAATATAGACCAAACATTGCGCCAGCTTGCTGAGTCTTAAATGGAATACCCGCTTCATCAGCTGCAGCTTGTAGGCCTGCAAGTAACTTTTCAAGTTGAGCAGATAAGTTGCTATAAAAGTCTGGTTGGCGAAGATGCTTGAACATCTCAATACCAGCACGCATAGCAAGTGGGTTACCAGATAATGTACCTGCTTGATATACCCCACCTAAAGGTGCGATACATTCCATGATTTCACGTTTACCACCAAACGCACCAACTGGTAGACCTGCACCAATAATTTTACCTAAAGTGGTTAAATCAGGTTTAACGTTATATACCGATTGTGCACCGCCGAGTGCAACGCGAAAGCCTGTCATCACTTCATCGATAATGAATACAGATTTATATTCATCACAAATATCACGAATGGCTTGTAAGAAACCGTCAATTGGTTTCACCATATTCATGTTACCTGCGACAGGCTCAATGATAACGCCCGCAATTTCATGACCAAATTTAGTAAAGCATTCTTTTAATGCAGCAATATCATTGTAAGGCAGCGTTAAGGTGTGTTTAGCAAAATCAACAGGTACACCTTTCGAAGTCGGCTCACCCTCACCTAAAGTGAGTAAGCCCGAACCTGCTTTTACTAAGAGTGAGTCTGAGTGACCATGGTAACAACCTTCAAACTTCACAATCTTGTCACGGCCAGTATAACCACGTGCTAAACGAATAGCGGTCATGGTCGCTTCTGTACCAGAGTTCGTCATACGCACCAATTCAATTGATGGCATGATTTCACAGATAATATCTGCCAACGTTGTTTCATGTACGGTTGGTGCACCAAAACTTAAACCATCTTCTGCGGCTGTTTGTACTGCTTTAATAATTTCTGGATGAGCATGACCCAAAATCATTGGTCCCCAAGAACCAACATAGTCAACATAACGCTTACCATCGACATCCCACAAATAAGCACCTTTAGCTTTCTCGATGAAAACTGGTGTTCCTCCAACGCCATTAAAGGCACGTACTGGAGAGTTCACACCACCTGGAATGTGTTTACTGGCTTGTTTAAATAACTGTTCTTGCTTTGGAGATAAACTCATGGAAATGCTCGTCTTAAATATCTAAAAAATAATTTTGAAAGCTTAAGAAAATAATTGTGCCCAGGCCTGTACACGGGCAGGAATTTCAGCAGTTGATCGGCCTAATATATCACTAATGACTGCACAGAGGTCAGCCCCGGCCTCAATCACAGGTTGTGAGTTTTCAACAGTTAAACCACCAATCGCACAAATTGGTACATCATATTGAGCTGCTGCTTGCTTAATCACTTCAATACCGACATTACCTGCTTCAGGTTTTGTAGAAGTCGCGTAAACCGCACCAAATGCAATATAAGTCGCCCCATCGGCAATTGCTTTTTGTGCAAGCTCTAAAGAGTTCAGGCAAGTACGACCAATAATGACGCCTTCTGGTAATTGCGCTGTTGCATCGGTAATTTCACCGTCACTTTGACCTAAATGCACACCTAATCCAAACTGAGCAGCCAGTTTCAGATCGTCATTAATCACAAAAGGAACCTGATATTTTTCACATAATAGTTTGATGTGTTCAACTTCAGCAGGTTGATCTGCTTTGTCTACTTTTTTGCGACGATACTGTAAAATTGCGACCTGACGAGTTGCGAGCGCGGCGTCTAATTTTTCTAATAATAATTGGATTGGGTCATCATTGGTAATGAGATATAAACCGCGCATACTCTACTCTCGCTTTAAAAAACTTGGCTAGTATAACGGATTTATAGGACATCATAAGTACCGATTGATCTAGGTCTACCAGTACCAATCGGTATAATGAGAATAAAAGTAAAAATTAACTCGGAATTTTATCAAACTTACGATCAACCAAACTCAAACGGCCACGTGCAACATCCGACAACATTCGCCAATCAGAAATAAAACTATAAAAAGGCTGTTTAAAACTGGCAGGTTTATTTTTTTCAAACACAAAATGTCCAACCCAGGCATTTGCATAACCAGCTACCAAACCATAGAGCACATATTTGGCCTGTTTCTTACGAATTGCTTTTGAAAAAAAGTATATGCCAATACTGCTACCCACCACATGTAAGCGTCTGCTCATGATGTTACGGTGTTCAGTTAAATAAAAACGATAAAAGTCCTGATAGTTTTTAATCGGTAATTCAAACTCTGGCTGAGCTTCATGGCTAAAGTTTATTGGTGCATTCACGATCATCTTCCTGATTTTTATTTGATCAAAACGTCACCTGATTGTACACCTAAATAAAAGTGTAGCGTCATATGTTTGATTGTAACTTTCTCTATCAAAATCATTATTTTTAACGCTAAGCTATTATACTTATTCAAGATAGTTTAAATACCTGATTCAGGGAGATATATTATGGTCGAAGTTGAACTAAAGTTTCAGTTACCTGAATCGAAGAAAAAAACTGTCCAGCAATACTTAAAAAAACACAAAGCAAAGAATATTCACTTACAAGCAAAGTATTACGATACTCCTGATCGACTGCTTGCAAAAAATGGTATGGCCTTACGTCTGCGTAAAGAAGATGATCAATGGGTACAAACATTTAAAGCCGCAGGTCAAAGTCATCTTCACCGTGTTGAAGAAGAAATTCATTTAGGTAAGTGTGAGCAAAAACCTGACTTAAACCTTGAGTTATATCAAGATAATAAAGTAGTCATGGATTTAATTAATACAGCTTTAGGAACACAAGCTGAAAAATTGAGTTTGCAGTTTGAGACGGATGTACATCGTACCTACCACGTATTTGAAGCAGATAATACAGCGATTGAAGTTTGCTTAGATGATGGTGTGGTAAAAACGGCGGATGCAGAAAGTGTAATTTGCGAAGTCGAATTTGAACTCAAGCAAGGTCCAGTGAAAACGCTTATTCAATTTGCACAGCAATGGATTAATCGGTATTCACTTTGGCTTGATGTAAGAAGTAAAGCTGAGCGTGGCAACCTATTAGCACTAGGGCAAGCTGCCTCACCTGCTGTTCATGCCAAAGCTCTGACACTAAATAAAGATATTACTGCTGAACAGGCTCTCAAAAAGATTGTCGAAAACTGTTTAGAACAATTTTTGCCAAATATGGCTGTCATTGCCGATGGCGTTGCTGAAGCTGAGCATATTCATCAGGCACGTGTAAGCTTACGTCGTTTACGTAGTGCGCTTAAGCATTTCGCTGGTTGGTCAGGCGAGCTAAATCCACTTTGGGAAGAACAAATTGCTGAGCTTTTCCGTAAGCTTGGCGACACTCGTGATGAAGATGCTATTCGCACCGAAGTGCTACCTATTATTCAACAACACGGTTCACCTGAACTTTTACTACCTGTTTCAGCCCAGCCCTCAAAAGAACTCTCAACAATCTTTACCTCTGCGGACACGATTAAGCTATTACTTGATTTATTAGCATTTGCTTATTCAGAAGAAGATTCAGAGAGCAAAACTGGGGGGTTAAAAAAACATATTAAAAAGAGTTTAGATAAGTTACATCATAAAGTGATTAGCCATGCTGACCATTTCTCTGAGCTCGAAGTTGTTGAACAGCACAAAATAAGAAAGCAAGCTAAGCAGTTACGTTACTGTGTTGAATTTATTTCAAGTCTTTATTCAAACAAAAAAGTACAGCAATATTTAAAACAGCTACAACCTGTACAAAACACTTTAGGTCACTATAACGACTTATTTATTGCGGAAGATATTTTCAATAAAGCTGTCGAAAATGACCCATCGTTCTGGTTTGCTCTAGGCTGGGTAAAAGCCAAGCAGCCGCAGCTACAAAAGCGCTCAGCAAAAGCTTTACAAACGTTTAGCCAGACTGAAACTTTCTGGTAATTTATAAAAAGTCGCTGTAAACATGCAGCGACTTTTTATCGATACTTACCAAATACTTTCCATACACCATTATCTGCTAAAGGATCACTATAGCTATCACTGCGCTGCTTTCTTGGTTTATCACGAGCATCGACCAATTTAAAGTGCGGCTCAACCCCTAGCACAATACCATTGGTATAAAACCGTGAACGGGTATATTCACTTTGCCCATGTTGAAATACATAAGTTCTTAAATCGATGAATTCACGGTGAGCAACTAGAGCCGCGGTATCGTCGCTTTGCAACCATTCTTGCATGGTAAATATCTGGTCTGTTTCAAACTGTCCGCATTTTTCAATAAGACTCGCTACACCGCGGAAAGTTTTAGATTCTTTTGCGCGTGTTTTATTAATCCGTATTCGGTCTACATGAAAAAAGAACAGCGGTAAATTTAAATGACTTGGTAAATGAATAGCATCTGGTAATTCATCTTCCATAAATGGCTGAAAAAGCTCTTGTGCCCTTTCAATTAGGCCCTGCCATTGTTGGTAATAATTTTCGACTTCTTTTTGCAAGCCATAATAAATCGGCAACCCTTCAACATGTTCTAAATATTGAGGTGGGAAAACATGCTGTCGTAATAAAGCAATATCTGTCTTTAAACTTTGAATCGCAATTGCATCTTGCATATTATTCTCTCCTACCAATACTTAGGCTATTTACAGACTAAGTCAAAGGTTTTGTTTCCGCAAGCGTTTGCCTATAATAAGCAGCTCTATTTTTGCGGGAATAAGTCATGTCTCAAAAGATTAATGCAACAGATATTACTGAAGAAGAAGCGTTAAATGCTGTTTTCTTTGAGCGTGCGGATGAATTTATTAAACAGGCTAATGATTTTTGTCGCCCGCCAAAAGATAAAAAAGTTGATCCGGCTGAACTACGTGGTCAAGTGAGTGCTGCAATGTTGTTTGCGACTGCCCGCTTCAATACATGGGTAGCAGCAAATAATTTTAAAGATGGCAATGAAATGCGTGATGCGAAAGATCAGGTCATGTCTTACCTTCTTCAACAATTTCAAATGATGCTTGAAGATAACTTCGATGAGTATTGTGAGCAATTCGAAAATTATTTACGTTTCCGTAAAAATGAAGATTTTCACGCGCATAAACACGATCATTAATATGATTTAAAAACCAAATAAAAAGCCACAATTCAGTGGCTTTTTATTTGCGAGAAGACTTTATTTTTTTGCTGTCTGACCATATTGATCAGCCATCACTTCGACCAAATGCTCAGGTTTAATATACTTTTTAATTACTCTATTGACGTCCGCAACAGTCAATTTAGTTAACTCTTGATCATGACGAATTCGGTCTTGCAATGTTTTGTCTGTTTCAAGCTGTAGATTTAACATCCCATGAATATTACGTTCATCTTCTAATGCCGTAACTCGTTTCTTCATGATATCTGCTTTAGCAGCTTCAAGTTCTTGCTCAGTTACACCGTTTTTCACCAAGTCATTCAACACTTTATGTATTGATGCAGACACTTGGGCTGAACGACCCGAAGTATAATTTGCACTAATACTCAAAGCTCCTACATTCGTATCACGGTCAAGTTGCAGCCCACTTCCAAAACCATAAACTAGTGCATTTTTCTCACGAAGCTCTTGAGCCAAACGTGAGGAAATTTGAGATTCGCCTAAAATATAGTTCATTAAAATAAGAGCAGATGCATCTGGATGGTTCTTCCCAACTGGCAGTGACAGTACGCTTTGGTAGCTACCAAATTCACGTTGCTCAGATAAAACATGAACTTTCTGTGCTGGAAAATCAACGTGATCAATCAAGATTTTTTGATATGGCTGTTTACCGTTCCAACGGCCAAATTCCTGATTCAGTAATTTCTGCATCTTTTTCGCATCAAATTCGCCTGTAATGGCAATTTGAGCGTGGTTCATTGCAAAGAAACGCTCATACAACTCTTTCACTTGCTCTTGAGTTGCATTTTTCAACTGCTGTTTTGCCAGTTCAGGTTCAAAGTGATAACGCAAATCACCTGGTTGGTATTCTTCAAGCAAACGTGAAAGTGTTAAGCCTGCTACTACATCTGGCTCGGTATAAGGACGATCAAGGCTTGATAAGCTTTGCGATTTAATTAAATCAAATTGAGATTGCTCAAATTTCGGATTTTTCATCACATCAAGAACAAACTTGAAAAACTCATCAAATTTTTCTGATTTAGACTGAATGTTAATCGTCATGCCATTGCCGTCAGCACTTGCATAAGCCGCGCCGCCTGCATCAATCGACTTATCAGCAATATCTTGCAAACTATATTTATCAGAACCACGAAGCAATAAGTATGAGGTTAAATCAACTACCGTACCTTTATTAAATAAAGATTTTTCTGTCCCGAAATCCATGGTAATCGTTGCATAAGTACGATCATCACGTGTTTCAACTGGGAATAAGGCATATTTCATTCCATTTTTCAGTTTTCCACGGATAATCTTTTTCTCATTACTTTCAACATATTGCTTAGAAGATTTTAAAAACTCAGCAACTTCTTGTTGATATACCTTTGGATCTTTTAAAGGTTCGGCTTTTACTTCTACCTGATCTAGAGTTTTAGGGGTCTCTTTTGAATTTTGCTGTTGAGCTTTTTTCTGGTCTTCAGGCGTTGGTAGAATTTCACCATCAATACGATGCTCAGCTACAAGGAACTGTTTTAAAGTTTGATTTACTTCATCTAGCTTAACTTTTTCTACTGAATCTAAATCTTTAAAATATTGATCCCACTGCCCGCCAGCAACGGTGTAATCACTTAAACGCGACCCCAGTGCTACCGCATCTTTCGTAATTAGGTCACCTTGAGTTTTCATTAAACTTTTAACACGATTTAATTCAACTTCGGTAAAAGGCTTTCCTTTTTCAATGCCTGTTAACAAAGAACTTTCAACTTTTTTAGGATCATTACTTGGTGAGTAAATCGCGCCTAAAAACACCACATTAAAATCTTGGTCTAACCAAGTGCTAGACTCTACATTTGTGGTAATGCCCGTTTCAACCATGTCCTGATATAAATGACCACTTGGCTGCATGGTATATAACAAAGGGGCTAAAGCAAGTGTTGGCTGAATTTTGGTATTTTTACCATTCATATAGATATGGAATTTAGCCAGATCACTTCCCTTTTTCACCATGAACTGACGATTTTTTATTTTTGTAGAGTCAAGCACAGGAATCTGTACAGGCTTTGGAACCTCTCGTGCCGCAATTGGACTAAAATATTGGTCAATTGTTTTTAAGACTTCTGTTTTATCGAACTTACCTGAAATCACCATGACTGCATTATTAGGCGCATACCAGCTACGATAGAACTGGTTTAATTCAGGCATCTTAATAGATTTAAGCTCGGGCAAATCACCAATCGGTAAACGTCCTAAATATTGATTACCGTACGCTGACTTCCACATTTGATCCATCAGCACAGCAAATGGCTGATCCATACGGACTTCACGTTCGCGCTTTACAATTTCAATTTCGGAAGGAACAAATTTTTCTTGAAGAACTAATTTATCCATACGTTCAGATTCAAGATACAGCACCTGATCAAGCGCAGTTTTCTCTGGACGAACGATATTGGTATATTTTGTTGAATAATAATCCGTGCTGGCGTTTGTCATCAATGTATATTGATCTAAACGGCGCTGGAATTCTTCCCCTTTAACATTTTTAGTCCCTTTAAAAGCCAAGTGCTCAAGCAAATGAGCTAAGCCACTTTTGCCTTGCGGGTCATTTAATGAACCAGTTAAATAAATGGTGTTAATAAAGATTTTATTTTCTTTGGCATTTGGTGCTAGAACAATCCGAAAACCATTATCTAATTTATATTCCTCAATATTTTGCTTACTTTTTACTAATGTAGTTTGTGCCCAAGATGCAGCACTTAAACCAAGAATACACAGGGAGAGAGTCAGTTGTTTAAACTGCATAAACATATAAATACCAATTAATTTGAATAATAAAAAATCAATAGTTGTGGGACTATAGTAGGAAATTTAAGCTGACTTTCATAGTAAAGTTTTGAAAAAAAAGCCGTTTATTTAAACGGCCTTATATTTTAAGGAAAAATTTCTGCTTGCATATAAAGTTTTCCATATCCTGCGATTTCAATACGTTCCTCCGACAGGACGTTGCAATATAAAACCCCACCGCGGCTAGAAGCCTGATAAGCCGTAATATTATTTTTAGCGAGTTTTTCTGCCCATAATGGTGCTATTGCGGTATGAATTGAACCTGTAACAGGGTCTTCCTCAATACCCGCGACAGGAGCAAAATAACGCGATACACAATCATATTGCTGGTCTGCTTTTGATGTTATTACAACATCCATATCTGCAGTTGTAATTGCAGTTCTCTTACCTAGAGCTTTGAGCAAATTCATGTCAGGCTGCTCATCTAATACATCTTGTACTGATTCATACTCAACAATATAGGCTTGAACATTTTGATAAACCGCTTTAAAAGGTTTGGTTAAAGCTTGGCGTAAAATATCTGGATAATCTTCCACTTGATGAGCTTTACGAATCGGGAAATCCATTCTGATTTTGCCATCTTCATCTTGATGTACCACAAAAAGCCCCAAATTTCGTACATGGAAATTAATTGTCTTTTTATCAGTAAAATCTTTAAAGATTACAAAAGCGCTGGCAAGCGTGGCATGCCCACAAAAATCAACTTCAACCGTTGGCGTAAACCAACGGATTTCATAATTTTCAGCATCTATAATTTTTACAAAGGCAGTTTCCGACAAGTTGTTTTCAAGTGCTATCTTCTGCATTAAATCTGTATCCAGCCATTCTTTTTCAACAATCACAGCAGCCGGATTTCCACGAAATAGCTCTTTTGTAAAAGCGTCGACTTGATACATTTTCATGATAGTACTCTCTTTTGTAATAGACTCATTTTCGAAAATTATTTAGAAGAAAAACAGATACAGTTTTTTAAAAATTAACATCACAGTGGCAATTTACACATATAAAAAAACGGCTCATCCAGAGTAGATGAGCCGTTTAATATCAGTTTTTAATGATGTTGAGTTAACTCAATTTCATCTTCACTATTTAATATTTCTTTATCAGTCTGACCCATCAATTGACTGGTCACAACACCAGCTGTCATTGAGCCATTTACGTTTAAGGCAGTACGGCCCATATCAATGAGTGGCTCGATTGAAATAAGCAGTGCAACCAAAGTTACTGGCAAGCCCATAGCAGGAAGCACGATTAGCGCAGCGAAAGTCGCACCACCACCTACTCCGGCAACTCCAATTGAACTTAAAGTTACAATACCAACCAACGATGCAATCCACATTGGGTCTAGAGTATTAATCCCCATGGTTGGCGCAACCATCACCGCGAGCATTGCTGGATATAAACCTGCACAACCATTTTGACCAATGGTTGCCCCAAAAGAAGCTGAGAAACTTGCAATAGATTCAGGAATACCTAAACGACGAGTTTGGGTTTCGATACTGAGCGGAATACTTGCAGCACTTGAACGACTGGTAAATGCAAATGTCAAAACAGGAGCAACTTTTTTGAAGAATTTAAGCGGAGAAACACCTGTCAGGGTCAAGATAATCGCATGCACGACAAACATGATCGCTAGACCTAAATAAGATGCGACCAAGAAACCACCAAGGTTTAAGATATCTGCGACATTCGAACTTGCCACAACTTTTGTCATAAGTGCAAAAACACCATACGGTGTAAGTGTCATCACTAAACGAACCAGCTTCATTACCCAAGACTGCAAAGTCTGAATTGCAGTTAAAATACGCTGGCCTTTCTCTGCGTCATCTTTCATTAGGTTGAGTGCTGCTATCCCTAAAAAGACAGCAAAAATAACCACACTAATAATTGAAGTTGGATTGGCGCCAGTTAATTCAGCAAATGGATTACTTGGAATAAAGGAAAGAATAAATTGCGGTACACTTAGATCGGTAACTTTACCTACGTAGTCTGTATTAATCGCAGTTAAACGTGCAGTTTCAGCAGCACCTTGCACTAAACCTTTTGCAGTTAAGCCGAACAAGTTTGTAACAAACACCCCTACCAGTGCAGCAATCAGTGTTGTAAAGAGTAATGTACCGATCGTATAAAAACTGATTTTGCCTAAAGATGAGGCTTGGTGTAATTTTGCAACCGCTCCCAAAATAGACACAAATACCAAAGGCATAACAACCATTTGTAAAAGTTTTACATAGCCGTTTCCAACGATATTAAACCAGCTAATAGATTCAGCAAGAATCGGATGGCCACCGCCATAAATCAAATGTAGTCCTAAACCAAACACCACACCTAGAACTAAGCCAGCCAGAACTTTTTTTGATAAGCTCCAATCTGTTTTACGTGTTTGGGCGAGTAAAAATATTAACCCGACGAAAACCACAATATTGATGATTAAGGGTATATTCATTCCCAAACTCCAAATTATTGCTTGTGTCATCTTTCAAGGGGGCATATTTGACCATAGCCAGCCTATATAAACTACCCTTTTCCACAATTTTATAGCATCAAGATGATTACAAACCTGCGTGAGAATATAAAATGACTTTTAAATACATATACATCACTTTTAATTTATAAATTACGTAAGATATTTATGTATAAAAATCAGCCTCTACTTAAGCAACCTTTAATTCAAATTGTTGCTCAATAAAACGAATAAACTGCTTTAAATTGGTTCCCCAAGTTTCTGGTAACTGAGCAACCAAGTAAGTCGTAAAAAAAGCAGATTCCGTATTTAATCCAAAACAATTGACTGAAACTTTATCTGCAACTTTCGTGAGATATGATTTCGGTAATAAGGCAAAACCCACCCCCAACTCCACACAACTCACAATTCCATCAAGACTTCCCATTTCCATGATTTGTGAAGGCGGAACACTAAAATCATTCAAGAAAAGCTCTATGGCATGTCGATATGAGCAACCCTGCCGAAATGCTATAAATCTAGTCTTTGCAAGGGTGGCCCTATCTGGAAAGCTCACTTGTTGCTTAGGACAAACTAGTACCAGCTCTTCGTGCCAGACAGGAAAACTATATAACTCTGGAATCACATATTTAGAAGCAACGAAAGCACAATCCACCTCTCCTTGCTGCACCGCACTCAACAAATATCGGGTTGGGTGGGTTTGTAACTCAATCGGTAAATTTGGATATTGCTGCATACATTGATTGAGTAATTGAGGAAGACGTATTGCTGCTGTCGTTTCCATACTGCCCAAACGAATGGTTTCATTCGGATCAATATCACCCTCTTGAAAGATTTTTTTAGCTTTATTATGTAGCGCAATCATTTGAACAGCATAACTATGTAGCTGTTGTCCGGCATTGGTTAAGGTCACTGGGTTATTACGATTGAATAAAATAACCCCCAACTCTTCTTCAAGTTTTTTTATATGGCTGGTGATATTCGATTGAACCGTATACATTTTTTGTGCAGCCAATGAAAAACTTCCACTCTCTACAACAGCTAAAAAAAACTCTAGAGACTTAAGTAACATACCACTATCTCAAAACAAGATAATTATCATCATATTAAATCATTTTTAATGATTGATAAACTCGTTTTTAATAATAAAAAAATTGAGCGTCTTCTCATGTCTACGTTTTATCGAATGAGCTTAATTGTCTTTTTGGCAACTTGTTTGGGAATTGGTGTTTTTAGATTTTCCTATACTGCACTCATGCCCATCATGATCGAGCAGTACCACTGGAATCACGATTTTGCCAGCTACTTAGGCAGTGCAAATTTATTGGGATATCTCATGGGTGCCTTATTGGCGCTGCCCAGTATTAAAGAAAAGTACATCCCCTCCCTCATCGTACTTTCGGCTATAGCTGGTAGCCTTAGCCTACTATGCTGTTCATTCATGGATATGCCTCTGGTGTGGTTCATTGTCTGGCGCACGATTTCAGGTATTGCTGGTGGTTTACTTATGATTTTGGCGCCTAGCTTTGCAATGAAATACATTCCCAACACACAAAGATTAAAAGTTAATTTTTTAGGATTTAGCGGGATTGGTGTAGGCGTTTTATCTGCCACTATTATTATTCCCTTACTTAAAAATATGCCCGTACATTATGTTTGGGATATTTTTGCGGGTCTTTCTCTATTAGGAAGCTTAATTCTTTATCGCTTATTAAGTCGTAATAGTGCTCAAGTTATTAAACCGCAATCGACCGCTCAGCAAGCCTCACAAAAATCACGTTTGGGTCTGATTATTATTATTGCCTATATGTGCAGTGCCTTTGCCTATATTCCACATTCTTTGTTTTGGATGGATTATTTATCTGGAACTCTGCATTTTCCCCTACAGCAAAGAAATCTATTTTGGGTTCTCTATGGAATGGGAAGCTGTATTGGTGCACTTGTTGCTTATGGCTTAAGCCGAATAATGGGATATCTACAGACTATTAAGTGGTTATATACCATTTACTGCCTAGCTGTTGTTTTACCTTTCCTTTCACAAATAACTTCTTTACTGGCCTTATCTTCGCTTCTGACAGGTTTACTCACTCCCGCAACCGTATTTATTAGTTCTTATAGTCTGTTACAGATTTATGAGCAACGTTATCAAAAGCTTTGGAGCCTTGCCACTATTGGGTTTGCTAGCACTCAGCTTCTAGGAGGTGTTGTCATTAGTACTTTGCATCATTTGCATTGGTCTTATGCACATCTTTTTCTTTTAGGTGGAATCGTTCTCTTTTTTGCGATTTGCCTTTTGCTTCCTCTACGCCCCTCTTTCACCTCAACTCTCGGAGAAACCAAATCGTGAAAACTCTGCTCTTTCCTTTATTTCTAGTTGCTTTCGTTCTTGTTATTCAAGCCCTAGACCAGAGTTATCAAAAGAAAACTGGTTTTATTAAAACTCCGAAACACCCCGAATTTATGCAATAAAAAAGCCCTCAACTGAGGGCTTTCCTATATAAGATTTATTTAATCTTCCATGTGTTTAATAATGGCATCTCCAAACTCAGAACAACGTAACAAGGTTGCACCCGGCATTAGGCGCTCAAAATCGTAAGTTACGGTTTTGGCAGCAATCGCTCCAGAAATCCCTTTAATGATCAGGTCAGCAGCCTCTGTCCACCCCATATCGCGTAGCATCATTTCGGCAGAAAGAATAATAGAACCGGGGTTTACTTTATCCTGACCTGCATATTTAGGCGCAGTCCCATGGGTCGCTTCATAAACCGCTATTGCACCACCAATATTTGCACCCGGTGCAATACCAATGCCGCCTACTTCTGCTGCTAAAGCATCAGAAATATAGTCTCCGTTTAAATTTAGAGTAGCAATAACGGAGTAATCAGCTGGACGCATCAAGATCTGTTGTAAAAACGCATCTGCAATGACATCTTTAATAATGATGTCTTTACCAGTTCTAGGGTTTTTAATTTTAACCCATGGGCCACCATCAATTAGCTCTCCACCGAAACGATCTAGAGCTAATTCATAGCCCCACTCTTTAAATGCGCCTTCGGTGTATTTCATAATATTACCCTTGTGAACGAGCGTCACAGAAGGTTTGTCATTTTCAATTGCGAACTGAATGGCTTTACGGACTAAACGCTGTGTTCCTTCTTTTGAAACTGGCTTAATTCCAATGCCACATCCTTCAGGGAAACGAATTTTTGTGACACCCATTTCTTCTTGAAGGAACTTAATCACTTTTTTAGCTTCTTCTGAATCAGCTTTCCATTCAATACCGGCATAGATATCTTCCGAGTTTTCACGAAAAATCACCATATCGGTTAATTCGGGGTGTTGAACGGGTGATGGAACGCCTTCAAACCAACGCACTGGACGTACACAAACATATAGATCTAATTCTTGGCGCAAAGCGACGTTGAGTGAACGAATGCCTCCACCTACTGGTGTGGTTAAGGGACCTTTGATTGATACAACAAACTCGCGAAGTGCTTCGAAAGTTTCTTCGGGCATATAGTTGCCATAAATTTTATTGGCTTTTTCGCCGCAATACACTTCCATCCATTCGATTGAGCGTTTACCACCGTAAGCTTTTAAAATCGCAGCATCTACGACCGCTTTCATTGTTGGTGTAATATCCACACCAATACCGTCGCCTTCAATGAAGGGAATAATTGGATGATTTGGTACGCTCAGTGATAGATCTGCATTTACTTTGATTTTGTCACCGTCGGCAGGAACCACGATCTTCTGATAACCCATTGTGTAGATTCTCCCTTTTATAATACTTAATTAACTAAAAATAATTATCGATAAACAATACTTTCAACTTTTATTAACGCATAATAGCTTAATTGAATTTAATTCTTTTTGAGATTTATGTGGGAAATAAGCAAATTTCACACTTAAATATAGCTCAATGTTTACTCTAGTTATTTGAAAGAAGAAGCCATTTTTTATGAAAATTGTGATTCTCAACAAGCCATATGACGTTCTCTCCCAGTTTCGTAAAGACGAAGCACATATGACCGTCTCTGACTTTGTTGATGACCCGACTTTACGCTTAGCAGGCCGTCTTGATATGGACTCTGAGGGTTTAGTTTTTTTAACCGATCATGGTGGTCTGAATCAGTTCATTACCAACCCTGCAAATAAAAAATACAAAACGTATTTAGTTCAAGTTGATGGCGATGTAACCGAAGAAGCGCTTGAACAACTTCGTAAAGGTGTAGAACTGAACGATGGTATAACGCTGCCAGCCAAAGCCATTAAAGTCAGTGAACCTGAATGGTTATGGGAACGTAATCCGCCAGTACGTTACCGTGCAAATATTCCAACATCTTGGATCGAGATTTCAATTTGCGAAGGCCGTAACCGTCAAGTTCGTCGCATGACTTCTGCGGTAGGTTTTCCAACTTTACGTTTAATTCGCACTAAAATTGGCTCAATCGACTTAGTTCAACTTGGCTTAAAACCAGGTGATGTTAAAGAAATTGAACCATTACTCTACCCTGACTTTAAAGATGTGCCAGCTGAACAGCCTTATCGTTCACGTTCATATGTGAAAAAACCAGGCGGTACAGGCGGCAAGCCAATGGTTCGCAAAAATAAAGATGGTTCTGCGAAAAAGTCTGGTACAAAACGTATTTGGCAAATGGATGAAAGCGAGAAACCACGTCGTAAGACCAATGGTACAACTCGTCCAAATACCAAAGCCCCACGTGGTCGTGGGCGTAATAATGGTCGATAAACATATTTAATTTTTAAAGCTCACATCAGTGGGCTTTTTTAATGTCTTTTATTTTTAGGCAATAAAAAACCGGTGCATATGCACCGGCTCTTAAGCTATTTACTAACGAGTTAGTAATTAAGCCTCAACTGTTGCAAGAGCTGCATTGAATGTAGCACTTGGACGCATTACAGCATTTACTTTAGTCGGATCAATTGCGTAGTAACCACCGATGTCCGCTGGTTTACCTTGTACTTGCGCAAGTTCAGCAACGATCTTCTCTTCATTTTCAGCCAAAGCTTTAGCAAGAGGAGCAAATTTAGCTTTCAACTCAGCATCTTCGTTCTGAGCAGCAAGCGCTTCAGCCCAGTAAAGTGACAAGTAGAAGTGGCTGCCACGGTTGTCAATTTCACCAGTACGACGTGATGGAGACTTGTCATTGTCAAGCAATTTACCAGTCGCTTCATCAAGAGTCTTCGCAAGTAACTTAGCACGAGCATTATTTTCTTTAATACCCATTTCTTCTAAAGATACTGCAAGCGCAAGGAACTCACCAAGTGAATCCCAACGTAAGTGGTTTTCTTCAACAAGTTGTTGTACGTGTTTTGGCGCTGAACCACCTGCACCAGTTTCGTACATACCACCACCCGCCATTAGCGGAACGATAGACAACATTTTTGCAGAAGTACCAAGTTCCATAATTGGGAACAAGTCAGTTAAGTAGTCACGTAAAATGTTACCAGTCACAGAAATCGTGTCTAGGCCACGTACTACACGCTCAAGTGTGTAACGCATTGCACGTACTTGAGACATGATTTGGATATCAAGACCAGTCGTGTCATGATCTTTTAAGTACTTTTGTACTTTCTTGATCAACTCGTTTTCGTGTGGACGGTACGGGTCAAGCCAGAAGATTGCAGGCATGCCTGAATTACGCGCACGAGTTACTGCAAGTTTAACCCAGTCACGAATCGGAGCATCTTTAACCTGACACATACGCCAGATATCGCCTTCTTCAACATTTTGAGTCAATAACACTTCACCAGTGTCAAGATCGGTAATGTTCGCAATACCTGCTTCTGAAATCTCAAAAGTCTTGTCGTGAGAACCGTATTCTTCAGCTTTTTGAGCCATCAAACCAACGTTTGGTACTGTACCCATAGTCTTCGGATCGAAGTTACCATGCCATTTACAGAAGTTGATCATTTCTTGGTAAATACGGGCAAATGTTGATTCTGGCATAACAGCTTTAGCATCATACTGCTTACCATCAGCACCCCACATTTTACCACCGGCACGGATCATTGCTGGCATAGAAGCATCTACGATGATGTCGTTTGGTGAATGGAAGTTAGTGATGCCTTTTGCCGAGTCAACCATTGCAAGTGCAGGACGGTGTTCTTGACAAGCATGTAAGTCTTCAATGATTTCTTCACGTAATGATGTAGGAAGAGTTTCGATTTTCTCGTATAACCCAGCCATACCGTTATTTACGTTAATGCCTAACTCGTCAAATAACTTACCGTGTTTTTCGAAAGCTTCTTTGTAATAGATTTTCACACAGTGACCGAAAACGATCGGGTGTGAAACTTTCATCATTGTCGCTTTTACGTGTAAAGAGAATAAAATTCCCGCTTCTTTACAATCATCAAGTTCTTTTTCATAGAAATCACAAAGTGCTTTCTTGCTCATGAACATTGAATCAATGATTTCACCTTCTTGAAGCGCAACTTTTGGCTTAAGAACAATGCTCTTACCACTGTTAGTGATAAGTTCCATTTTCACATTACGCGCGCGATCAAGTGTCATTGATTTTTCACCATGGTAGAAGTCACCTTCTTCCATATGTGAAACGTGAGTTTGTGACCACTGTTTCCACTCGCTCATTGAATGAGGGTGTTTCTTAGCGTAATTTTTAACTGCTGCAGGAGCACGGCGGTCAGAGTTACCTTCACGAAGGACAGGGTTTACTGCTGAACCAAGGCACTTACCATAACGAGCTTTGATTGATTTTTCTTCTTCAGTCGTCGGATTTTCCGGATAATCAGGAATTGCGTAACCTTTTGATTGAAGCTCTTTAATACATGCAGTTAATTGCGCAACAGACGCACTAATGTTCGGGAGTTTGATAATGTTTGTATCTGGATCTTGTGTAAGACGACCTAGCTCTGCAAGGTTGTCAGATACCTTTTGCTCTTCACTTAGGTAATCAGCGAATTCTGCGAGCACGCGTGCAGCTACAGAGATGTCACTTTTAATAATCTCGATGCCAGCTGGCTTGGTAAAGGTCTCAATGATCGGCAGTAGCGAATAGGTCGCCAATAATGGCGCCTCATCAGTCAGTGTGTAAATAATAGTTGACTTTTCACCAGCCATATATAGCCCCTTCCGTTTGATTGAGTGTTGAGGACCGAGCTTTTGGCCCAGTGCCTACGAACCGATATGCTTAAATAAAACCCTGAGAGTATCGGCTCTCATTGCCTTCCAGTCAACGAAATATCCAGTGATAACGACATTTCGCAGTGAAATAATACATAATTTAAATCTATTGATAATATTCTTATACCTAACTTAAGGTCATACATATAGCTTTACCCACCTTTTAGGTATAGAACAGTCTTAAATTACATGAGATATCTTTCAGAGTTCTGACAATTATTATACTTTTCATTCAAAACAAACTCAAAGATAACGCGCTTAACTATTTTTTTGCCATTCAAAAGAAAAAACCGATGTAAAAAACATCGGTTTTTATAAACGATTTAACTGCTATTTAAGCCTTTAACCATTTATCGGTTTTCGCCTGATCTTCAATGACAAGTTCAACTTCAGTTAAATCAGATGTAGCACACTCAACGTCAAAAGTTAGTAACTCATCGCGGCGGAAAGCAAAGACAGTGTAAGTACCACCCTGCTTTGCATACTTCTCAACAAGTTTAGTGGTCGCTTTTAACCCGTCAATTGCAATAATTACATCATTAGCAGAAATACCTGCTTTCGCTGCTGCGCCATCACGACGAGCACTTTGTACGAGTACACCTTCTGGCTTATCGACAAGTTTCAAACCTATTGGCAAAGATTTGTCCGTTTTAACTCTATAACTTAAGCCAAACTCAGGAAACAATTGATCAAGTGGTAACTCATCAGTGGTATTAATCAAATGATTAATTTGTTCAATCCAGCTATCACCCGTCAGTTCCTTACATAAATCAAAAATGGTTCTTTCGTTTACTTGCATACCATTTTGGGTATTTTCATATAATCGACGCATTAAAGCATCAAGACTAGAACCACGTAGGCGTAAACCTAGATCTAGGCATAACGCAACTAAAGCACCTTTATTGTAGTAACTAGTACCTGCGTTATTTGAGTTTTCATCTTGACGATAAAATTTAATCCAAGCATCAAAACTTGATTCGGCCACTGTTTGAACAAAACGGCCTGGGTTTTGTAAATAGCGATCAATTTGTGCTTTAAGTAAATCAAGATAAGACTTTTGAGAAATCACGCCGCTACGTAATAAAATCAAGTCATCGTAATATGAAGTAAAACCCTCAAATATCCACAATAAAGACGTGTAGCCTTCTTGATGCAAATTATAGTTTGCAAAGTTTTCCGGGCGGATGAACTTGACTAACCATGAATGAAAATATTCATGACTACATAAGCCTAAAAAACGTTGATAGTCTTTAGAAGGTTCAGTTGGTTCATTCGACTTTGGCAAATCATCACGTGGTGTGATCAAACTTGTACTATTACAATGTTCTAACCCACCATAACTATTCCCTGTTGCCATGGTCATGAAGGTATAGTTTTTAAATGGTGCAGAACCGAACATATTTATTTCAGCTGCACAAATCTTTTCGATATCAGTTTTTAAACGATCAATATTCGTATTATGCGAACCAGAAATTACGAACTCATGTTCAATGCCATGGGTTTCAAAGCTAAAGCGTGTTTGATCAGCTAATTCAAATGGACTATCGATCAGTTGATCATAATGATCTGCTTTTAAAGTAAATCGACCTTTAACTAAACTTTTTGAAGCTAAGCCTGTTGCTAACTGAAAATGCTTTAATTCATCCGGCAAGAAAACTTCAATTTCACATGCAGATTGCTCCTGCCCTTCTAAAGCCAAACATACACATGCTGGATTAATATATAGACGAGTCTGGTCGACATACGCACCACGTACCGACAAATCATATGCATACACATCATATTCAATCGTCATTAATTCGTGGTCTGTATTAAATAAACGCCAGCGATTCTTGCTCGTTTTTTTAATGTCTAGCAGACGACCAGCTTCATCATAAGCTTTAACGGATTCAATATGTTTTGAGAATTCTCGAATTAGATAACTACCCGGAATCCACGTTGGTAACCAAAGTTCCTGATTCGGGTTGGCTAAAAAACGAATTGTCACGTGAACAAGGTGTTGTTTGTAATCATCGAACTCAATTTGATAATGCAACATAAATTCTTCAATTTAAAATAAGAACGGCTTCACATTAGATTATCACTTTTTTGTATCGTCTTGCGTAGATGTATTTTTTGGCAACAATTCCCACTAGCCTTCCATGAAAAAAAGGCATAGCATGCTGTGCATCTGTGTCCCGTATTTGCCAGTGAACGTTAAGGTCATCCGTGAAATTTTTTCTATCTCTTTTTACCCTCTTTAGTATTTTCTGTACTACCCTAACCAATGCTGCATTACTCAATATTGCACCTGAAAGTGTTGAAGCTGCTGCATGGACTATTGTAGATACTCAATCGGGTCAAATTATTGCTGAGCATAATAGCCATGTGCAACGTGCACCAGCATCTTTAACTAAAATGATGGTTGCCTATATTGCCTTAAAAGAGATTAAAGCTGGCAAGCTGAAAAAAGAAGAAATCATTACTGCGACTCCAGTGGTTAGTGTTGTGCAGTGGGATGAATCACAAATGTATCTTAAAGCTGGTGAACAAATTTCAGTTGATCAGTTATTGGCAGGTTTAATCGTGATGTCTGCGAATGATGCAGCCGTGACTTTAGCTGAAAAAATTTCTGGTGATGTTCCTCACTTTGTACAACGTATGAATCAGGAAGCTCAGGCATTAGGTATGAAAGATACTCATTTTAGTAATCCTGCCGGAATTACGATGCCTGATCATTTTACTACAGCACACGACCTTAGTTTATTAAGTCAGGCTGTCATTAAGCAGACCCCTGAATATTTACATTATTCAAAAATGCCAAGCTTTAGCTATAACCAACGTTTCCACCACGCGACTAATCTTGCTTTGAAATATGATCCATCTGTAGATGGCTTAAAAACGGGATATACTAAGGCAGCAGGTTACAACTTGGCTTTAACGGCTTCACGTCCTTCATTCTCATCTAACCTAAATCAAAGACGTTTATTAGTAATCGTTTTAGGTACGCCAAGTGCGGTAAAACGTGCTGAGATTGCAGATAAATTAATGAATCTTGCGTATGCCTATACACGTGATGAAGTGATTATTCCTGAACAAAAATTAATTGCTGAACTGCCTGTTGTAAAATCGACTTTAAAAATGTTTAAGGTAGAAACAAAGCAACCGACCATTGTAACAACGTCTTTATATGCAGACCCGACACCAATTGATTTAAATACTTTTGACAATGTGACTCAACGCGTCCAAGTCCTCGACAGCAACATGCAACCAAAAATTATTGCTCCGCTCGAAACGACTCAAACCCGTGTAAACATTGAGCTGAATGAAAAACAATTAACTGCGCCGTTAATGAAAGTCATGAGCTTGGCAACAGTATCGATTTATCAAAATAATCAACTGATCCGTAGTCTTCAAATCGAAGATAACGTACATATTGAAGAAGCCAATATTTTCCAAAAAATCGCAATGTGGTTTTCTAGTCTCTTCTCTATTTTTTCATCGAGTGAACATAGCGCGGCAAAACTCTACCCTGTAGATTCGCACTAAAAACATCAAATTGTGCACAGACGCACAATAAATTTTATAAATAAAAGATGGCATAATTTAGCCATCTTTTTTTATAGAAAAATAATTAGGTGAAAAAATGACCCAAAATTTACATCATATTGTAATTGTTGGTGGTGGTGCTGGTGGCTTAGAACTGGCCACACAACTCGGTGAAACTTTTGGGAAAAACCGTAAAGCAAAGATTACATTGGTTGACCAAAACCTCACCCATATTTGGAAACCTTTACTTCACGAAATTGCTGCTGGTTCTTTAAATCCGCACGAAGAACAAACAAACTATTTTGCACACTCAGAAAAACATCATTATGAATTTGTGCTCGGAACATTAGTTGGCGTTAATAAAGACAAAAAATTAATTGAGTTAATTCCTCCTCAGCTGTCTAAGGAACAACAAAATCATCCGCAAGAATTAAGTTATGACACGCTTATTTTAGCGCTTGGTTCAGTATCCAATGACTTTAATACCGCGGGTGTGCGTGAAAACTGTCATTTCCTCGACAGCAGAAAACAAGCCGATGTTTTCCAGCAAGATTTATTACATCTTTATATTGAAGCTCAAAATCAACCCAATCAGCGAACTTTAAATATTGGAATTGTGGGAGCTGGAGCGACAGGTGTAGAGCTTGCAGCTGAGTTAATTGAAACAACTAAAAACTTTTATAAATATGGTCTAAAGAAAATTCATCCCAACCAAGTCAAAATTACACTGATTGAAGCTTCTGAACGTATTTTACCTGCTCTAAGTGATAAAACTGCCGACCACAGTGCTGAGCAGCTCAAAAAAATGGGCGTTGAAATTTTAACTCAACACCGCGTTGAAAGAATTGATAAGCATTGCATCTACTTTAGCAATAGTAATCAATTAAAAAGTGATATTACTGTTTGGGCGGCAGGCGTAAAAGCACCTAAGGTTCTAGAAAGTTTTACCGATTTTAAACGTGATAATATTAACCGTCTGATGGTCTATGCAACGTTGCAAACCTACTCCGATCCAAATGTATTTGCGTTTGGTGACTGTGCTCATTGCCAACTTGATGCAAGACAACCTCCACTTGGCCCACGTGCTCAAGTTGCAAGTCAACAAGCGAGTTTCTTAGTCGATGCTATGGCTGCTCGATTAAATGGCCGATCACAGCCGATGTTTACATTTAACGACAAAGGTTCTCTCGTGTCTTTAAGTCGTCATAAGGCCGTTGGAGAATTACTTGGTGATGTCAGTGTGCAAGGCTACATTGCAAAAACCATGTATGTCTCTTTATATCGTTTACATCAAGCAACGATTCACGGATACACTCAGGCTGGAATACTCACAATGAAAGATTTACTTACAAGACGTGTACGTCCAAAAATTAAGCTGTATTAAGTTGAATTTTTTAAGTTCGTCCCTATTTATATAAAAACGCATCAGAAAAAGTGCCAAAGATTAAGATTTTGTAGTCTACAAAATTTATTTTTCACTTTATGATGTACGCTTCAATTGATTGAATGGATCAAAAACATGACTGCTATTGCAAATAACCACGTGGTTTCATTCCACTACAAATTAACAAACGCTGAGGGTGAAACACTTGATCAATCTCAAGGTGAACCACTTGCCTATTTGCACGGTGCAGGCAATATCATTCCTGGTTTAGAAAATGCATTAACAGGTAAAACTGTTGGTGAAAAATTTACTGTTAACGTACCTGCTGCTGAAGGTTATGGCGAATATAACCCAGACCTAGTGCAAGAAGTTCCAGCTCAAATGTTCCAAGGTGTTGAGAACATCCAACCTGGTATGCAATTCCAAGCTCAAACAGATGACGGCGTTCAGATCGTTACTGTTAAAGCGGTTGAAGGCGACAACGTTGTTGTTGATGCTAACTTCCCACTTGCTGGTCAAGATTTAACTTTTGAAGTTGAAATCGTAGAAATCCGTGATGCTTCTCAAGAAGAATTAGATCACGGTCACGTACACGGTGCTGGTGGTCATCACCACTAATTCATCTTTAAAGATGATAAGAGCAAAGCTTCGGCTTTGCTTTTTTTATGTTTTTATTTTTATATACTATTTTAATAATAATTCTCTCGCTCACTTAACTTTATAAGGGCCACTTTCCATGTCAAAAGTAAATCAGCTGGTTTGGTTTCGTCAGGATTTAAGAGTTCGAGACCATGCTGCTTTATGGCATGCATCTCAACAAGGACCTTGTATTGGATTAATTATTTTATCGCCTGAACAATGGCAAACGCACCACGACGCACCTATAAAAATTAATTTCTATTTACGTCAGCTTCAACAGCTCAAAAAAGAATTAGAACAGCTTAATATTCCACTTATTATCCAAGTCACTCCTTACTGGAAAGGTATTGCTGACTTAATAGGTAAACTGACAAATCAGCTCAATATTGAAAACGTCTATTCAAATATAGAGATCGGCTTTAATGAATTAAAAAGAGATAAAACTGTACAGGAAGTTTTAAATCAGCAAGGTAAAGAACTCTTTTTATTCCATGACCGTACAATTTTTCCTTTACGTTCTATTCGCAATCAGTCACAACAGCCCTATCAGGTTTTCGGTGCATTCAAAAAAGCCGGTTATTCAAAATTGGATATTAGTGGTTTACCTCAATGCTATCCGATTCCTGAAAAGCAAAATGACTACCCCACTTCTTTTTCAAAAATAAACAGCTTAACTCTAGAAGATATCGAAGCTTTTTTTGACTCATCTGTTTCTAAAGAACAAGAAGACCTATGGCCAATTGGAGAGAGATTTGCTCTAGAGCAGCTCGACGTATTTATTAAAGATCATTTATCTGACTATAAATTAGAGCGTGACTTTCCCCATGTAAAAGGAACTAGTCAACTTTCTCCCTATTTAAACCTTGGAATTTTGTCTATTCGTCAGTGTTTACAGGCCCTTTTTAGAACTGAACATGGCAACTTTCATTTGACGAATGAAGGCCAGCAGACTTGGCTAGATGAACTGCTTTGGCGAGAATTTTATCAACATATTTTATTTGATTTCCCCCATGTTTCTAAACACATTCCATTTAAAAAGGATACTCAGAAAATCAAATGGAATTATAATCCCGAGCACCTCACCGCATGGCAAACTGGCCAGACGGGTATACCGATTATTGATGCTGGAATGCGACAACTTCTAAAAACAGGATGGATGCATAATCGTGTTCGCATGATTACTGCCATGTTTTTATGTAAAAACTTACTGATAGATTGGCGTATTGGTGAACAATGGTTTATGGAACACTTAATCGATGGTGATTTAGCAGCAAATAATGGTGGTTGGCAATGGTGCGCTTCTACAGGAACCGATGCTGTACCTTACTTTAGAATTTTTAATCCTATTGCTCAATCAAAGAAATTTGATCCAAATGGAGATTATATTCGTCAATGGGTTGAAGAATTAGCTCATCTAGACAATAAAGCCATTCATGAGCCCTACTCAACCAAAACGAATACTCAGTTAAAGTATCCAAAACCAATAGTTGATTTAAAGGAAACACGTCTTAAAGCAATTGAAACTTTCAAGAGTATTTAAATAAGAGTTAGGTCTTATCTGTTTATTTTTAATTAAAAAATAATAACAGTATTTGACTAAATGGTGACTTTGATCTAAAAATAAACATAATAGATACTTAAAAAGGTCATAAACAACAATAACTTCGTAATACCTCACATTTAGTAATAAAAGTATAAAAACTATCATTACCAGAAGGTAACCATAGCTCACATGCAACAACAACAAAAGAACCCTGGAAGAACACTCGTCTTATGGATTATCGCAGCTCATCTATTTATGGGCATAGTAGCGTATGAGTGGTTGCCTGTAAGTTTTAGAGGAAGCTGGATCTTCATTCTTATTCTTTTAATTTCTGGAGCTTTTTTACAAGTTGGTGCATCTTTAATCGTTGGGCTAATCGCTTTCGTAGGGGTTGCTGTATATTTCTTGCTTGATTTAAGTGCACAAACCCATATTGAAAGGCAGCTTCTTTTACTTTTTATTATCCCTCTCATTCCTCTTTTTCTTAGCGCTATACGCCATAATATTGAAATTAATGTCCAAAAGTACCGTGACATTCAAAGCTATGACCGTAATTACCGACGTGATATTTTCCCGCTGAGTGCACTCAAGTACTTTCAACGTAGTTTCTTTAAACTTCTCGATCATCATCAAATACAAGACTATGAAGTCTTTGAAATCAAAATTCTCAACCGAAGCTTAATTAAAGAAATGTTAGGTGATGATGTATGGAAAACCACTCAAAATGAAATGATCAAAATTTTGAGCCAGCATCAGCCGCAAGAAATTATTTTCCAATTTGCCGATGATGATCTTGAAAAAATATACAGTATTGTAATTCGCAACCAAAAAACGGATGAAGAACCTGATTTTATTAAAAAATTAAGAGAAATTATGACACTACGTCTTGAGGTGGAATATAAAGTTATTCCTATTCCGCCTGAGGAGATGAACTAATGTCCAATCTTCTTAATATTTGTGGAATTATTATTGCTTCTAGCCAATATCCAGACGCTACTTTACAACAGTTCTACCGCCAATATTATCATTGTGAAATTAAAGCAGAACAAAATAAAAAAGAAGTTCAGAGTACAGATGATCTTTCTATGTTTTTCCCATATCAAGATACATGGTGGCCTGTTTTTACAATTGACCAAATCAGTTCAGATAGTTTTCAACAGCTGATTCACAAAGGAATTAAGCCTGGCATTATATTACCGGATGAAGTATTCGGATTTCCTCATTATTTCTTGCTCAAAGAAGCAGTAAGCCAAGGTGCGATTCCGATTGCACTCTATAAATCAGAGCAACCTCAATATTTTGCGGCCAAAGCCACATTTTCCACTGCCATTGGTTTACGGCCCATGGCTGCTTTTGTTTCAACAGGTTGGGATGAAAATTTAATTTCACAACCTGCGGGTAGCTATATTATTCAATTCAATCCGGCACAGCTTCCCCTACCTTCACGAGAAATCTTGCAAGGCCAACATTTATTCTACTCAGCTAAAAGTTTTAATAACCACATGTCTGGTTATGAAATTATTATTAATCCTCCTGCTGATTTACCAACAACAAATATTCGATACCCTCAACTCGGTATTTCTTGGAAATTTAATAATATCAATTATGTAAGTACACCCGAAGAAGTAAAAACAAACCTTCTTGGCTATATTTTCATTGGGCTAAGCACTGTTGTAGTTCCGCTTGACCTTATTTTAACAAGTAGTTATCCAAACCTTCTCGGTACATTTGGTAGTTATATATCTTGGTTTTCACTGGTAGTCGGGCTAATTTTACTATTGTTGCTCATCTCTTCTATTATCAGGAGGGTACGAACAAATGGCTCCAATTGATATTCTCTTTTTATTTGGTTTTTTAGGGATTTGGATTCCACAAGCATTTTGGGCGTGGTTAAGTTATCAAGCTTGGAAATATTCAAAAACAGCGGAAAAAGAATTACAAAACCTTCCTATACCAGAGAGGTGGCCCGTTCTGAGTGTCTTGATCCCTGCTTACAATGAAGGCGTTGTGATTGAAGATACTTTGCATGCAATTGCTCAACAAGATTACCCAGCCGAAGCATATGAAGTTCTACTGATTAATGATGGATCTAAAGATAACACCTTAGAAATTGCCGAAAATTTGGCACAGATTTATCCTTGCATAAAAATTGTCAATGTTCCTAAAGGAATGGGGGGTAAAGGTAAATCTAGAACGTTAAATAATGGCCTTCCCCATGCCAAAGGCGAATTGATTGTTGTCTATGATGCGGACAGTACACCAGAACCCGATTGTGTTCGCCTGCTCGCTCAAACCCTCCTTGCCGATAAAAAATTAGTGGCCGTCAATGGGAAAGTAAGAACGCGCAACTGGCAAGATAGTATTTTGACCCGATTTATCGCAATCGAATTCATCTTTTTTCAATGGATTTTCCAAGGCGGGCGTTGGCAACGTTTTGAATTATCGACATTAATGGGCACAAACTATGTCATTTGGCGTGATGCTTTAGAAACCTTGGGTGGTTTTGATGAAAAATCATTAGTCGATGATACGGAAATGAGTTTTAGGATTTTTATCGGCCAAAAACGGATTAAATGGGTGCCTTATGCAATTGGTTGGCAGCAAGACCCACCCTCTTTAAGTGTATTTGTTAAACAGCGCTCCCGTTGGACTCAAGGTAATTTTTATGTAACTCGTAAATATTTACCCGTAGCGTTAAGAACGCCTTTTCCTATCGGAATTGAAATTCTAAATAACATTATGTGCTACATACTTTTTGTACCCGCTTTATTCTGGAGTCATATCACTTTAACTCTTGGGTTGCTTGATATTGCAGGTATTTCAGTTCCGGGGCCATTTACCACTTTGTGGGGGCTTTCATTTTGCCTATATGTCGCACAAATGTGGTTTACCCTTTCGCTCGAAAAAGTTAAACCAGAACTCTACTTTTACTCTGTTATATCTTATGTAAGTTACTCACAAATCTTTCTTTTTATTGTATTTAAAGCCGCATATGACATGCTTAAAAATAAAATACAGGGTAATTCCCTTCAATGGTACAAAACGGAACGTAGCAAGGAGAAAAAATAAATGAAAAAGACTTTTGATCTTTATAAAACAGCTCAAGTGCTCCTTGCCAGCACCAGTCTTATGCTCGCCATGTCTGCTCATGCGTACACATGGAAACTCGACGATATTAGTACCTCAACCAAATATACAGTCGAGCCACATTTTTTCTATATTGGAAAAGGTGCCCAGTGGCAAAGCATTCAATTTTCAAGTGATTATTCCACGGAAAGTGATACAACTTTACTTGTAAAATATGATGATAAACTGATTTATAACACTACGTTGAGCGGTGATGGTCAATTCAAATTTGATATCCCCGCAAGTCAGAGTGGTTTTCATCGTTTGGATTTTATTATTCAACAATATGCGAAACCGTCTACGCTTAATCAAGCCAGAGAAACATTCTGTACAGAAGATATTGATCACCTAACTTATTTAAGCAATTCCCAACTCGACTTTACACCTATTCGTAATGAATACCGTTTAAAAGACTTGCCAGATGCTTTATTTAACCCACAAGCGAGACGTCCAACTCCTTTTGTTGGGATTTTAAAATATAATCGTAATGAGATTACAGAAGCCTCCATGCTCGCTAGATTGGCAAGTTCATGGACTTCAATAACCCCTATTGAATGGGTCGATTCAGGTCAAACAAATTTAAATCCGGAAACAAACTTTATTATTGAAGTTATTCGCTCACCAGCACCACTAAAAGGCGGAGCATTAGTACAAATTACGAAACCTGTAGATGGTGTGCCTACACTCTCCATTACTTACCACACGCAACAAGACTTAACGAGTGCAATAAATGGATTAATTAATCCTTCTTATGTACAACAATTGAGTACAGGAAGTGCACTTTTCCCAAATACGATATCCCATCCAACTTGGGCTCAATTTAAAAAAATCGATACACTCGCTGATTTAGGCATTGAAGATTTCAGATTAAATCACGCCGAAAAAAACTTGTTTCTTGATTTCCCTGCGGTATGGCAACCAACTGATATTTTGCAAGGACAAATTGCGCTTCGTATTCAAAGTGGTTTATTACAAGGTTCCAATATTACGGCTTGGATTGATGGCGGGCTTGCAGGAAGTATGAAAACGGCGGATCTGGCTTCAGACCCAGTAAACCGTCAGTTCAATATTTTTGCAAAAGCTATTTCTAATACGACAAATTTTAGTCTAAAGCTAGAAAACTCGGTCATTGCCAATTCTCAGTGTTTACCGAATGCACATGGTTCACTTTGGATTGACACAGCCAAATCTACTGTAAAGCTTCCTCATAAACTCAAAAATGGTGTGGCGGCAATTTCAATGACTTTAGCGACGACTCCGACTATTGCGATTGACGATCAATCGGGCGCGTTAAATATTGCTATTGTATTAGGTCAAACCGCGAAAAAAATGCTTTTGACAGAAGCACCAATGCCTCTCAATCTAGTCCGTTATTCACCGAACGCGCCACAATCCGTAAATGTCCGTGTGAATAAAGATATTTATCAGCAACAGGTATTAATGCATCAGGATATTATTTATGCACCTGCTGCGCAGAATGGCTTCATTGTTAGTTATAACAATAATCGCTTTGATGTGATTACTGATTCCGAAGGTGGTGCACAAACGTTTATGCACCTTTGGGAAAAGATCCAACATAAAATTCCAAATAACGTGACCAAAATGTTAGTTTCGGAAAATGGAAATATCTATGTTTTACAAAAACTCATCGTCGGTAATCAAAAGGCTCCTTTAGTCCAACAGTCTTCTTTCTTCTTATTAGTTGTGATTATCTCTGCAATTATGATAATAATTATCTTCTTGTGGTACTGGTTAAGACGAAATAATGAGAAAACAGATACCAATTAAAATAACTGCATTTATTATTTTAATTATATGTAGTGTCATCGCATATGCGGGGCTTTTCAAACATCAAGGTCAAGCCCCGCATATTGAAGGCATTTTTTGGCAGCCCGACAATGATACAACTCCACCAGAGGGAAATTGGCACTATTTAGGTGTTGATACCTTTGTTCCCCAATGGTCTGTGGTTGAATCTAAATCATGGTGGAAAGAATCCAATTTTCCACAATGGGAAAAAGCTATTAATTTAGAAAAAATTAAACAAGAACCTTGGGCAAAAAACATCATATTGGGCTTAGCAGGTGAATATAATGAACCTAAAGCTCGAGCTAATGTCATTGAGTTAGGTGAAAAATCTACCCAAATTATAAAAGAACAAAAAATAGCACCTAAAGGTTATTATTTTCCAGTAGAAGCAGATCCAACTTGGCTAAGAGTAAGTGCTTTAGGTCATGTATTATCTAAACTCCCCTCACCAGTCTGGGTAAGTATTTATAGTGGCGAAAGCGAACCTGAACATTATGATTTATGGGTTAAAAGCTGGCTACCTGACCATACTGGAGTTTTTTTTCAAGATGGTGTTGGCGTAGGTGTACGGTCTCCTCAGCAAGCCAAACATATTTTAGATCAACTTGAACAAAAGCTTGGAAAAGATAAAGTAATTATAGTACTAGAAGCCTTTAGAGTTAAAAAAAATGGGCAATTTAGAGCTGCATATCCTTGGGAAATTATTTCTCAGCTAAAAGCATATGAAGGAAAAACTGTTTATATTTTTGATGGTCCTCATTACATGAGCCATTGGTGCGTTAATATTGTGAGCTTATGGTACCGACTCACTTATGGTGGTGTTAATAAATCCATAAGTGAGAAGAATTCTTAACTCACCATTATGCCAATTCATAAGATTTGGCAATTTGATCGAGAATACGTTGAGCAGCTTGCCCATCACCAAATGGGTTTTCTACATGCGCCATTTTCTTATAGTGCTGTTGATCAGTGAGTAGCTTTTCAGCTTCTTCAATAATTTTTTGTTGGTTTGTACCCACTAAAACACCTGCCCCCACTTCAACAACTTCAGGTCGTTCTGTGGTGTCTCGTAAGATTAAAACTGGCTTATTAAATGATGGACTCTCTTCTTGTAAGCCGCCCGAGTCCGTCAAAATAAAAGTAGATCGGTCTATGACTGCCAATAAACTAGGATAGTCTAATGGTTTAACCAAATGGATCTGCGAATGATCTTTAAACTTATCATGAACCACATCATGTACGGCTGGGTTTAAATGGACTGGCCAAATGAAATGTAAATCAGGATGGTCTTGGGCTAAATGCTCAACCGCATTACAAATATTTTGAATTCCACCACCAAAGTTTTCACGACGATGAGCAGTAATAAGTACAACTTTGTCATCCTGCTTTAATTGAATTCCATAAGGTTCAAGCTGATTCTTCAAATCCGATTTTTCGGAAATTAACTTACGTCCTAAATACACCGCATCAACAACTGTATTACCTGTAACAGTAATGAGTTCTGGCGGAATTTGTTCATTAAGTAGATTTCTTTTTGATTGTTCAGTCGGGGCAAAATGCCATTTGGTAATACGTGAAACTAACTGACGATTTCCCTCTTCAGGAAAGGGATGATCCAAATCATAAGAACGCAAACCAGCTTCAACATGCGCAACAGGAACTTTCATTGAAAACGCGACTAATCCAGCGGCTAACACAGTTGTTGTATCCCCCTGAATAACAATTGCATCTCTTTTTTGTCCGTCAGCGTATACATTCTCGATTTGACTCAAACCATGAATTAATAGCTGGTTTAAACTTTGTCCAGCATTCATAATTTTAAGACGGTGGTCAATTTCAACCCCAAAGAAATCTATCGCATCTCTGACCAATTCATCATGTTGTCCAGTAAAAATTACCTCAACTTGAAAGCGAGGATCTTGTTTTGCCAATAAAATAACAGGAGCAAGTTTGATTAATTCAGGACGGGTTCCAAATACAATAGATATAAAAACTTTCTTCATTTTAAAAATCCTTATAAAAAACGAGTTCTACTCGAGTATTGTTGTAATGATCTTTCGTATTTACTGGCACATCTTTAAAGTAATTGCCATATAATCGTTCTACACGTAATTTTATAGGTTGATAATTAAAAGGCTGCCATGAAATGCCGGGGCCATATTCAAATAAATTATTGTAATATTCATCTTTACTGTCAGCTAAGCCATGCAATTTCATATAAGCCTGTACAGTTCCGTTCTCGCCTTTATAGACATTCAGACCCGTACGTAATCTCAAATCACCAATAACGTTATAATCTTCTCTAGAATAAGTCGCTGCATTGCCATATAAATCAGTGAAGTAATCATTAAAGCAAAGTGACTGATTACAACTATTTTGAGAATACCACTCTTGATAACCTGTCACCCCACCGACAACACTTTCACGAAACTTATCTCTATTTCGATCAATCAGATCGTAGCTTCCCCCCACTTCTAAATACATGCGCACAGGTATAGAAGTCCAAGGTTGATAATTAGCGCCCACACCTAGAGTTACTGCATTTTCATCAATAATTTCAGGTCGTACACCACCTTGAGATTGAGTATCACGGTTTAGATTTAAAAAACCATAAACCTGTGCTCGACCATTATCGAGGTTCTTACCATAGCGAGCTTTAAGTGGGAAAATTACATCGTCATAACGTGACTCATATGAAGGCGCAAAATAAACATCTCGGAAATAAGTTTTGGCTTCCCCTCCACTCAGATTTTTTACAGCCTGTGTCGCTTTGGTGGCAATATCAGCATCTTTTGATTGTGTAAGCTCCTTAAAAACCACTAAAGCCTCTTTATTATTTTTTTGAGAATTGAGCAAATAGGCTTCTTGTAATTTTAAATTATCATCTGCTGGGTCCAATGCTTCTGCTTTTCTCAAACTTTGCAAAGCAGCCTCTTGTTTCCCTAGCTGAATCTGTAAATAAGTTAAGCTTTTCCAGACTTTAATATCTTGCGGTGTCATCTCTCCAAGTTCTAATAATAACTTCTCGGCATTTTCAGGTTGAGTCTTTTCAATTTTATAAAATTGGTCCCACTTATCATAAATCGGATTACCCGGTTTATATTCTTGATTCACAATCTCTTGGGCAAAGGTAGTCTCAACACTTAAGAGGCCTAAAGCTGGACAGATCGAACCTATAACGATAAAGGAACGGGTTAGAGATTTTATTGTTTTGCTATTCATTGAGACCTCTAGTTGAAAGTAGATAGAATGTTTGCGTAGAAATAGAATTAAAATTTAATCAATAAGTATTATAATTAAACTTATAAACTGCACTATTTAAGTCTATAGAAGCCTTCCATAAGTTGTTCATTTTATCTCCTTTTATATTATGTTTTAAAAAGTACTTATCTGTTTGTTTTTCCTATCATGACACATTTTTTAATCGTATTATTGTAAATAATCTTATAGGATAAGATAAAAATTTATAACTAAAAAAGGTAAAGTCATGTCCTTTTCCCAACACTCAGAACATCACTTTATTCACCGCTCAGGTTGGTTAAGGGCAGCCGTTTTAGGTGCAAATGACGGGATCATTTCTGTTACAAGTCTAATCATGGGAATGGCTGCAAGTGGAGCCACTGCTCATACGCTTCTTATTACTTGTATTGCGGGTTTAATTTCTGGTGCAACTTCTATGGCTGCCGGAGAGTATATTTCAGTAAAATCACAAGAAGATATTGAAAAAGCGGACTTAAAGTTTGAAGCACAAGAACTTAAAAAGCATCCGCAACGTGAACTGGATGAACTCACTCAAATTTATGTAGCCAGAGGTTTAGAGCCTGATTTAGCTCGACAAGTTGCTACACAACTTACACATCATGATGCCTTAGGTGCTCACGCACGCGATGAAATTGGTATTCATGAAAATACCGCAGCAAATCCTATCCAAGCCGCATTAGCTTCAGCTGGCTCATTTTCATTTGGGGCGTTGTTTCCCATGCTGGCTATTTTACTCAGTCCAGAAATTTGGATTGAAAAAACAGTTTTAATATTTGGCATTATTTCATTAGCTTTTTTAGGGGCGCTATCCAGTCATTTCGCAGGTACGTCTAAACTTAAAGGAAGTTTACGTATTACTTTGTGGGGAATTTTAGCGATGGCTTTTTCAAGCTGGATCGGGTCTTTATTTCATGTTTCTCCACTTTAAAAAATCAGAACTTTTAAATATTTAAGAAATAAATATTTAAAAACTAAATGCCCAATATTATTTGCGCTTGGTTCGGTTTTCACGCTATGGTGAAGATAAAGAAATGAGGTGAATAAAATGACCCTATTACAACAACTTGAAATTAAACATCCGATTTTTCTTGCTCCTATGGCAGGTGTATCTACGCCTGAACTTGCCGCAGAAGTTTCTAATCAGGGTGGTCTGGGGTCCTTAGGTCTAGGTGCAAATACAGCGCAAAGTGCTCGAGAACAGATTTTAAAAACCCAAACACTTACAGAAAAATCTTTTCAGGTTAATTTTTTCTGCCATCAGCCCGAACAACTTAATCCTCAAACATCAGCACAATGGATTGAATATTTACGTCCACAATTTGAAAAGTTCGGAGAACAGCCTCCTCAAAACTTAAACTGTATATATCCAAGTTTTCTTGATAACGATGATTTTTTAAATGTCATATTAGAAACCAAACCTAAAGCTGTCAGTTTTCATTTTGGTATTCCCCATCCTCATCAAATTCAGGCGTTAAAAGATGCTGGAATTATCATGATGGTATCTGCTACCAATTTAGTTGAAGCACAAGCCATTGAAGCAGCTGGTATTGATATTATTATTGCTCAAGGGATTGAAGCTGGTGGACATCGTGGAATCTTTAATAAAACCTTTGATGCAGCAATTAAAACCAGTGATTTAGTACATCTGATTGTCCAACATTGCAAACGACCTGTGGTAGCCGCTGGCGGTATTATGAATGGAGCACAAGCACGACATATGTTGAGCCTAGGAGCTACTGCTGTTCAACTCGGAACTGCCTTCGTTCAATGCCCATCTTCAAATGCATCTGTCGAATACCGTAAAGCTTTATTTAATGAGACTGTGACGCAAATCAGTGCCAGTCTTTCTGGACGTCCGGCCCGCGGCCTGCTCAACCATTGGCACACACAAATTGATTTACCTAATCGCCCTCTTCAACCCGAATATCCATATACCTATGATTTGGCTAAGCAACTCAATGCAATTGCAAGCAAAAATAAAGACTATGGCTTTGGTGCTTTTTGGGCGGGTAGTAATGTCTCACAAATACGTGAATTAGCTGCTGCTGATCTAGTTAACCAACTAGTCGTAGAAATGTTAGAAGATGAGTAAATTTAAAAAAGCCAGTAAATATATACTGGCTTTTTATTTAATGGGTCTGCAATAAGTTAACCTGCTCAACTTGCACATCACTCATTAAATTACCTTCAGCCAATAACTGATTAAAATAGTTTTCGACCACTAATGCTTGCTCAGCGGTGCTTTCAACTTTATACATATTTTGGCGGAATTCGTTACTTGAACGTAAACCTTTTGTGTACCAAGCAATATGTTTACGGGCAATACGGCATCCAGAGTATTCGCCATAAAATTGATATAACTCAGACAAATGTCCTAAAAGTACATCTTTGACTTCTTCAATATTAGGCGCAGCTAAGTGCTCTCCAGTTTTTAAATAATGCGCAATTTCACGGAAAATCCATGGTCGACCTTGAGCAGCACGACCAATCATGATTGCATCAGCTCCTGTATAGTCGAGCACATATTTCGCCTTTTCAGGACTATCAATATCACCGTTCGCAATAAGTGGAATCTTGATTAATTCTTTCACATGTTTGATCAAATCATAACGTGCTGTATTTAAATACATGTCTTCACGGGTACGACCATGTAAAGCTAGTGCAGCAATTCCCGCTTCTTCTGCCCTTTTTGCGACTCTTAAAATATTTTCTTGACCATTTAAAAAGCCCAAACGGGTTTTTAAAGTCACGGGAACATCAACAGCAGCGACAACTGCATCAAGAATACGCGCCACTAAGTCTTCATCTTGTAGTAATGCTGAACCAGCAAGTTTGTTACATACTTTCTTGGCAGGACATCCCATATTGATATCAACAATTTGTGCACCATTTGCGACTTGATAGCGTGCAGCCTCTGCTAATTGCTCAGGATCAGAACCTGCAATTTGAGCAGAAATCGGAGCGAGTTCGCCATCAAAGTTGGCACGGTAAAGGCTTTTCTTGCTCATCCGCAAAGTTTTATCAGCAGTCATCATTTCACTGACTGCATGACCTGCGCCAAAATACTTGCAGAGTGTTCTGAATGGACGGTCTGTGACTCCGGCCATAGGAGCAACAATTAAATTATTTGACAGTTGATAGGGACCAATATACATATATATTCATACAATTGATGATCAACATAGTATACTTCATCCGCTTAATCGGCTCATCTTTTTATGCAGGTGCCCTCCTCGCCATGAACAAACCGTTGTCTTCCCGTTTTTTATTAAAATCATTCGGTATGGTCGCCGTATGCATGAGTTTAGCTGCTTGTGGTGATAAAGCTTGGTGGTCAAACGATGATGAGCCTGAACTAGAAAGCCAACAGATTAAACGTCTAATTCCATCGCGTGTGCATGATCGTGAGTCATGGGCTAAAGATATTGATGACATTATGAAAGACTTGGATATTCCTAAAACCAAGAAAAATGTTTGTAGTATTGTGGCTGTAGTTGATCAAGAATCTAACTTTGTTGCCAACCCTCAAGTGCCGGGATTAGGTCAAAAGGCGGTTGAGGAAGTTAGTACGCGTTTAAATGAAAAGTTTGAAGATAAGCTGGGCAAAACCATTGGCGGAACAATTGCCGGTTATTTTGAAGAAGTGCTAAGAACTCAGCCCTCTCCTGATAACAACTATATGAGTCAAATGCGTAAGGTTAAAACCGAGAAAGAACTCGATTTACTTTACCGAGAAATCTTCGATTTCATGGCTAAACATTATCATGTGAGCGCATTAACAGGTGCAGCCAAATTGGTTGGTCAAGATATTGGCGAGAAAATGAACCCTATTACCACACTAGGTTCTATGCAAGTTCATATTAACTATGCGAAAGCCAATAAACGTTCAAGCATGAACACCGCTGCACTTCGTGATGACTTATATACTGAATATGGCGGTTTATATTACGGCATACATCGTTTAATGGTTTATCCAGCAAATTATGATAAAGCTATTTATCGATTTGCAGACTATAACTCAGGCATGTATTCTAGCCGTAATGCTGCTTTCCAAAGTATGCTGAAAGCTCTAACGGATACCGAAATTAGTCTGGATGGTGATCTACTTCTTTACACAAAAGATGGCGATCCGCGTGCAGCTCAAAGCCAGTCTGAAAAAGAACTGATTACAGTATTTGCAAAAAATAATATCTTAGTTACACCAAGACAGATACGTGATGATCTTAAATTAGAAAAAGAGAAAAAGTTTGAAAGTACTCAAACTTATATTGCACTAACTAAACTTTATAAATCAAAAACTGGTAAAGAGCCGCTCTATGCAATAATGCCTCAAGTGGTGATTTCTGGGCCTAAATTAAGTCGTGATTATAATACCAATTGGTATGCAACCCGCGTAAACGGACGATATGAAACATGTATGCAACGAGCGAAACGAATAAGACTATAAAAAGTCTCGCCCTGTTCGATTTTGATGGAACCTTGTGTAGTAAAGATAGTTTTACAGGGTTCATCTTTTATGCTTTATCTAAGCGTCACATTGTTAAGCAAGGCTTGAAAATTCTGCCATGGATTCAAGCCTACTATCTTAACTTTTATCCGGCCCATGCTATGCGTGCCAAGTTATTCCGTAGCATGTTTAAAGATACCCCCGCAATTGAATTGCAAAGATTAGGTGAAGAATACGCACAAGAGTTAGTCTCTGCGCTTTCACCAGAAATTTTTACTCAGTTACAACACCATCAATTGCGTGGTGATCAGGTCGTATTAGTTTCAGCTTCAATTGATGTCTATCTTGCTCCACTTTGTAAATTACTAGATATCGAGTTGATTTGTACCGAAACTCAAATTAAAAACGGTAGGATGACGGGTTACTATTCCACTCCAGATTGTAGTAGTGAACAAAAGAAGTTAAGAATACATCAGCAATATACGCTACAACATTACCATCAGATTTATGCGTATGGTAATAGCTCAGAAGACCTAGACATGCTGAGCCTTGCTACACATCCCTATATGGTTGGTGAAGATCGTGTTTTACCTCGTTTAATCCCAGAAAAAAAGCTCGCATAAAGCGAGCTTTTTTATTTGAATAAGACTTAATAAATTGCCATATGATCACGATGAATCATTTCAAGTGAACGAGCTTCACCTAATACTTGATAAACCTTATCTGAGGCTAAGCCTTTAATAATTTCAGCAGAGCGTGAGCTAAAGTTCACTCGACCTACTGCAATACGTTTGCCTTGTTTATCAACACATTCAACCACATCACCACGATCAAAATGCCCTTCAACATTTTTAACCCCAACAGGGAGCAAACTGCGATGCTTTAATTTAATCGCTTCAACGGCACCATCATCAATCACAAGACGCCCTGCTGTTTGTAAATGAGCAGCAAGCCACTGTTGATGAGCTGTCATACGATCTTTATCTGTAGTAAACAAAGTACCTAGCATCTCACCTGCCATCGCACGTGATAAGACATTATCACTTTCACCACTCGCGATGAGCGTTGGACAGCCTGACTTAGCAGCTAAACGTGCAGCACGAACTTTAGTGACCATTCCACCTCGCCCGAGCACACCACCACCACCGGCCATGTCGAATAAATCATCATCCATAGCACGAACGGTAGACAATAATTTAGCTTCAGGATTATGACGCGGATCTGAGTCAAACATACCTTGCTGATCCGTTAAAATGATCAGTAATTCTGCGTGAACCTGACCTGCCACCATCGCAGCTAAAGTATCGTTATCACCAAAACGGATCTCATCAGTAGACACCGTGTCATTTTCATTAATGACTGGAATCACACGCCAATCAATCAAGTTTTGCAAAGCATCACATGAGTTCAGATAACGACGGCGATCTGCTAAATCATCATGAGTCAATAAAACCTGAGCAGTACGAATACCATGGTTTTCAAGCACACTAGACCAAGTATGAATTAAGCCCATCTGCCCAATTGCAGCACAGGCTTGTAGACTGGGTAGGTCGGTGGGTCGACTCGCAAGCTTCATACGAACCATACCTTCTGCTACAGCTCCTGAAGACACTAAAATAATTTCGTGTCCGGCATTGTGCAAATCTGCAATCTGTTTCGCCCAATGCGAAATAGCGTCCAGATCTAAACCTTGCCCATTAGCTGTAAGTAAAGATGATCCGATTTTAACAACGATTCGTTTACACTCACTGAGCTGACGTTGCCCATCGACCACTTCTATCATGTTTCCCTCGGTTTTCTAGTCACGAACGTAGATGACTTCTACATCATTGTCGTCTTCATCATCGTCAAAATCGTCATCATCATCCATCATGCTTTCGAGACGTTGTGCTCGACGCATTGCACGATATGCTTCTTTTGCCGCAATGGTTTGTTCACGTGTTTCAACTTCTAGTTGTTCACGGAAAGCTCTTACTTCTGCTGCGTATTCAGGATCTTCAACTTCACGTTCGCGTTGTTGTTCGATTTGATCCATTAAGTAATACACAACTTCTTTTGTACCTTCGCTTAATAAGCCTGAAGTTTTAAAGACAGGCTCTGTCCACTCTAGTTCATCTAGAATATGCTGGCACCACTCTTCACGACTTTCTTCAGCAATCTGGTCAAGTTTATTAAGTACTAAAACAACCGGTAATTTCGCCAACGTAGGTGAAAACTTAACCAGCTCATTCATAATTGCTTTTGCATTATGCGCTGGATCTGAACCATCAATTGGTTGTACATCAATAATGTGTAAAAGAATACGCGTACGTGCCAAATGCTTAAGGAAGCGAATTCCTAAACCTGCACCTTCTGCTGCACCTTCAATCAATCCAGGAATATCGGCCATTACAAATGAACGATGGCGGTCAGCATCGACTACACCCAAGTTTGGAACCATGGTTGTAAATGGATAATCTGCCACTTTTGGTTTTGCAGCACTTACAGCACGAATGAAAGTAGATTTACCGGCATTTGGCATACCCAATAAACCAACATCTGCCAATACTTTTAATTCAAGGCGAATTTCGCGGAACTCACCTTTTGTACCAGTCGTACATTTACGCGGCGCTCGGTTAGTCGATGATTTAAAGTGAGTATTCCCCAAACCACCTTCGCCACCACCAGCAACCAGAATTCTTTGGCCATCTTCAACCAAATCGCCAATAATATCGCCTGAATCTGTATCAACAATTGTTGTACCAACGGGTACTTTTAAAACCACATCTTCACCACCACGTCCAGTACAGTTAGCACCTGCACCGTTCTTCCCGCGCTCAGCTCGGAATTTACGTGTGTAACGGTAATCGACTAGCGTACTTGTATCGTCATCAGCTTGAATATAGATACTTCCACCACGTCCGCCATCACCACCATCTGGGCCACCAAATGGTACAAATTTTTCACGGCGAAAACTGGCTACGCCATTGCCACCGTCGCCAGCCTCTACGGTAATGACTGCTTCATCAACAAAGCGCATCTGCCAATCCTCTAAAAACTCTAAAACCGCCTATTCTGCCATATTTTCATAAAATTCTCGAATAGAAAATGGAACTATTCCATTTATAACGAGCTGTTTTATCTTTAATCCAGCAGAAGCTTTTAGATTTGCAAATAGGATCTTCATAAAAAATAAAATTTAGTCAATTTATTTAATTATCAAGGATGCACATTACGCAGAGGTAAGGTCATTTGCATATCAAGATTTGCTTTTGTTTTTGGCACAGAATTATACATGATGGCATTAAATGACGAGACATTACCCATTTCCATAGGGTCATTCACGTTTAAGCTCGGTTTAAACTGATGTTTCACCGATAAATTTACAGGCTCATCGAATTCAAAATAAACAGGACCATCAAAAACAATTTTAACGGGAACGGTATAACTACGTTTTAAATTAAAAGGTACATCCAACTTAATAGGAATATCTAATTTAAGTGGAAATTTTGGTAAAAATTTACTTTGATAGACCAAATCCGTAGTGGTTTCCAAAGGCATAACCTGATCAATTTTTAGAGTTGTTGAATAGTCCACACTTACCGTAATTGGTGTTTCTACAGCAAAATTTAAATCTGCTAAATATTTGCCTTTTAAAGGTAAAGTTAATTGGCGGTCTATATCTAATGTTGTATCAAGTTTACCAATAGACTGGACTTGCAAAGTATTGCCAACTTGGATTTTTGTTTCTAGAGAATCAGGTAAACTAATATCGGCATTATGAGCTGAAACGACTAAATTTGCCTGAATGTTGAGATACACCCAAAACATAATAGCCGCAAGAATCATCATTAAAAAGAAACTGATTACCATACTCTTGAGTGAACGAAACATTGGCATCCACCCTATTGATCAGCTGTTTTCTGTGATGTTTCTGAACCTATTACTCGATTTAATCGCATAGTGGACAGAGGAATTTTTAACTCACCATTTGCAATCTTAACAGGTAAAGTATTTTTCACATCAACCGAAGCATTTAATGCTGTTTTGACAGGTACGTTTAAATTACCTTCAATTGGAATATTCGTGTCTAATCTCGCTTTTAAAGGAATATGTAGATTTTCTTTTAATACCGTACGTACTGGCGCATCAAATTTTAAATGAACCTTTTGCTCAAGCGGAACCTTAATATCAATTGGCACATCAAGTTTTAATGGAATTGTGCCTTTTAATGGTAACGTAATATCACGTCCCAAAACTCTCACCTGAACCTTGGTATCGATTGGTAAATTTTGCTCAACTTTTAATGTTTCTTTGACAGGAATAGTGGTGCTAATCGGCACCATATTATCGAAATAAACACGTGGAGTTAATGTTTGTGTTAATGGAATATTCAGTTGCTCATCAATTGGAATACTGGCATTTACCCGACCTTTTACATCCACATTTAAAGCATCTTGTACTTTAACTTTAACTTGTAGAGGCTCTTGTAAATCAATAGCAACAGCTTGATTTTTCAATGGAATATAAATATTAAAATGCTTAAATACCCATATTGCAATCAGAACACCACATAAATTGGCAATAATGATGAATATAAAAACGACCAATAAACGTTTAAACTGCGACAATTCCTATCCCTTACTATTTTCTTTTTTTCCTTAATTTGTATTCTCATTTATTTATAAAGATTAGTCAGCATATATTTTGTACGGTTGTAAAAAAACCCAGTCTAAACTGGGTCTTTTTGTGAAGAACTTTTATAGATCGTTAAATGATCTTAAGCATTCAATTCTGCTGGAATTTTTTTGTAGCTTACGCCGCACATTTGTTCTGCAATACGTAATACCTGACAGCTATAACCAACTTCATTATCGTACCAAACATACGCAGTTAAACGGTTACCAGAAGTAATCGTTGCTTGAGCATCGTATACACCTGCTGTACGAGAACCGATAAAGTCACTCGATACAACTTCAGTCGAGTTGGTATAACCAATTTGACCTTGAAGGCTAGAGTTAATCGAGATTTGACGAATGTATTCGTTCACTTCTTCACGATCAACTTCTTTATCAAGTGTTAAGTTCAAGATTGCAAGAGATACGTTTGGTGTAGGAACACGTACAGAGTTACCAGTTAACTTACCTTTCAATGCAGGTAATGCTTTAGCAACTGCTTTAGCAGCACCAGTTTCTGTAATTACCATGTTCAAAGTAGCAGCACGGCCACGACGATCTGCTTTATGGTAGTTATCGATTAAGTTCTGGTCATTTGTAAATGAGTGAACAGTTTCAACATGACCGTTAAGAACTTTATATTTGTCATCCAACACTTTAAGAATTGGAGTAATTGCATTGGTTGTACAGCTTGCAGCAGAGATGATTTTGTCTTCATCTAAGATATCTGAGTTGTTTACGCCAAATACAACGTTTTTCATTTCGCCTTTACTTGGTGCAGTCAATACAACACGTGCAACGCCTGGGCATTTCAAGTGTTGGCTTAGACCTTCAGCATCACGCCATTTACCAGTATTGTCGATTAAAAGTGCGTTTTCAATACCGTATTCAGTATAGTCAACTTCGCTTGGGCTAGATGCATAAATCACTTTAATGAAGTTACCGTTAGCAATGATTGCTTCGTTTTCTTCATCAACAGAAATTGTACCAGCGAAAGTACCGTGAATAGAGTCACGACGAAGTAAAGAAGCACGTTTTGCCAAGTCACCGTCAGAAGACTTACGTACAACAATTGCTTTAAGGCTTAAACCACGACCTAAACCTGATTGGCTAATGATTAAACGAGCCAAGATACGGCCAATACGACCGAAACCGTAAAGAACTACATCTTTAGGTTGTTCAGAAGTTGCGCTTCCTTGAATTGACTCAACAGCTTGAGCAACAAAAGCATCAACATCACCGCCTTTTTCTTTATATTCAACAGCAAGTTTACCGATATCAACTTCTGCAGAACCAATGTTTTCAACTTTTGCTAAAGCTTCTAAAATTGGGAAAGTATTTACAACAGAAAGCTCAACGTCTACAACACGTGTACGGCGGTGAGTTTTCAAAATTTGGATAACAGAACGGTTAATTAAAGAGCGACCGTAAACAGATACGACAATATTTTTTTCACGGTATAATTGACCGATTAATGCAATCATACGTTCCGCGATTTCTTCACGGTTTTTCCAACGGCCTTGGTGTTCAGCGTGCAGGGCGATGATAGTGTCTTTGCTCACAGATACGTCCTCTAATTAATTATATCTAGGCGTGATTTTTAAAACCCCGTAATTGTAATGGAATTATTGACAAGAATGAATCAAAAGCTGACGTTAGTGACTAGATTTTCCTAAAATTCATCATAAATTCATAAAATACCTATAATTATTTTTTATTATCTTATTGTTTAAATCAGCTAAATTTTTGCTTTTTCTTACTTTTTAGATTCTAACGACCTAATCAAACTCATCATTTTTTAATCTTTTTTGATATTTCTCGATATTGAGCTGCAAATTTTTGGCCTTTTGTTGTTGTTGATAAAGATGAATTGCCCCTTCTAAAACGAGTACGAATACAGCACACCAAATCGGAATATAAGTGAACCATTCTTCTTGGCCAATGCTCTCCCCTAAAACTAAAGAAGCTAAAGCAAGTAATACTGGTTCTAAATATCCTAATAGACCAAATACGACTAAAGGTAAAAAACGGCTTGCTAAAATATAACTTCCTAAGCCAATAGCACTCAAAATTCCAAGTCCTATAATCACCAAACTCAGCGTCGGCTGATCAAAAAACTTACTATATGGCAGTAAACCTGTATGCGTTAAATAAACCGCAACCGGCATGATAATGACCAAATCCCACCAGAAGCCACCTAAGTTGTCTGTTTTAATTTTCTTGCGTAATAAAAAGTAGGCAGAATATCCAACTGCAACCAATGCTGTTTCCCAAGCAATACTTCCTAAACGCCATATTTCATGGCTAACCCCAATGACTGCGAGAACAATCGCCACCCATTGAAATTTTGATATTTTTTCGCCATACAGCACACTTCCAGCTAAGACCAGAACTAGCGGTAATAGGAAATATCCTAAAGATACTTGTAGTCCACGCCCATGCATTGGCCCCCATAAAAAAAGCCAAAGCTGTACTGAGGTTAAAATAGAGGTCGTGATGAGCAGCAATAATAAAGAAGGTTTAGCCAAAATGCGTTGATAGATATTTTTGATATAGGCTAAATCACCACTCCACCACATAAACAAAGTTAAGAATGGTAGTGTTGCAATAATTCGCCATCCAAAAGTTTGTTCGCTATCGAGCTGACTTAATAATTGAGTATAAAAATAAAGTACACCAAAAGTGAATGATGCCATGACAGACAAGATCACGCCCTTAAACATCATCAACCTCTTAGACTTTAGTAAAAATAGCTCACTACAATACTTGATTTATCCACTATAAAAAAGAAAAAACCATGCAAAAACATGGTTTTTTCTTAAGCAGGTATACATCATTATTCTTTATGTTCTGTACGGATAATATCTCGAATATCAAAACCTAATGTTTTTGCATAATTTAGATATTCATCTACCACTTCTTGCTCAGGATGAGGAGTTCTTGATAGAACCCAAAGATATTTACGTGAAGGTTCCCCGACTAAAACAGTCTGATAGTCTTCATCAATTTTTAAAATCCAGTAATCCCCACGGATGACTGGAATCCATCTTACCGCTTCAGGTAAAAAACTTACCTTCAATTTGGTGTTATATGGCGGGTTAACCACAAAGGCTTCCCCGACAGATTGCTGTAATTGTTTTCTATTATCGTAGCAGCGGTTATCTACAACTATATTTCCATTTTCATTTAAGGTGTAAGTTGCAGACACGTTGTAAGCACATTTTTTCTGGAAAAATGCAGGCTTACGGGCGACTTCATACCAAACGCCTAAATATCGGTCCAGTTCAACTTTATAGACAGTTTGCAAGGGTTTCGGCTGAGCATAGACATAGGTTCCAACAGCTAAACCAGCCAAAACGACACCGCCCAACGCAATTTTAGCCAAACGCCAGCTGGCTTGCGGAACATTATTTTGAAATGCCATTGTTGCCCTCAACGATTAGTTGTGAATACAAAGAACTCAATTATCTACACTAGCTTGTTTTTTAAACACATTATGTAGCGTTATGTATTCGTTTATTGCAACATTTGCGCTTTTAATCGAAGGATTTCATCACGTATCCGAGCTGCCTGTTCAAACTGTAAATCTTTCGATGCCTTTAACATCTCTTTTTCCAGTTTAGTAATATGCTTACTAAACAATTTTGGATCTGAGAGAATATGTCTTTCATCCGCACTTAAAGCTTGTGCCTGTTCAAGGACCTTCTCATCAATCTCATCATCTGAAAGTACTTCACCTGAATCAATTTCTTTGATGACCTGACGAACGGCACTACGTGGCGTAATACCATGTAACTCGTTAAACTCGATTTGTTTAGCTCTACGACGCTCAGTCTCATCTATTGCTTTTTGCATAGAATCAGTGATTCGGTCAGCATATAAAATTGCTTTACCTTTCACGTTACGCGCAGCACGACCAATCGTTTGAATAAGTGAACGCTCTGAACGTAAAAAGCCTTCTTTATCTGCATCTAAAATAGCAACTAAAGAAACTTCTGGCATGTCGAGACCTTCACGTAGTAAGTTAATACCGACCAATACATCGAACACACCTGTACGTAACTCATGAATAATTTTGACACGTTCAACCGTATCAATATCTGAGTGTAAGTAAGCGACTTTAACCCCATATTCTTTTAAATAAGAAGTCAGATCTTCTGCCATACGTTTTGTTAAAGTAGTCACCAACACACGTTCATTTAGATTCTTACGAATATTGATTTCAGAAAGAACGTCATCAACTTGAGTTAATACAGGACGAACTTCAATTTCAGGGTCGATTAATCCTGTTGGACGTACCACTTGCTCAACCACTTGGTCAGACTTTTCAAGCTCATATTTAGCTGGTGTCGCACTTACAAAAATGGTCGTCGGTACAATACGCTCCCACTCTTCAAATTTCATTGGTCGATTATCAAGTGCACTTGGTAAACGGAAACCATAATTCACTAAATTTTCTTTACGTGATCGATCGCCTTTATACATTGCTCCAATTTGTGGAACAGTAACGTGTGACTCATCAATAATAAGCAACGCATCTTCTGGCACATAATCAAATAAAGTTGGAGGCGCTTCACCAGCCGGACGGCCTGATAAATGACGTGAATAGTTTTCGATACCGTTGGTATAGCCCAACTGTTGCATCATTTCCAAATCATAGCGGGTGCGCTGCTCAATACGCTGAGCTTCTAACAATTTGTCATGTTCACGGAAGAATTTAAGTTGATATTGTAACTCATCTTTAATCGTATCAATGGCACGAGTCAGATGGTCTTTTGGTGTTACATAATGGCTTTTTGGATAAATCGTAACGCGCGGAACTTTACGAACCATTTTACCAGTTAGCGGATCAAACCAACGGATGGAATCAACCTCATCATCGAATAGCTCAATACGAATCGCATGTTGATCAGATTCCGCAGGGAAAATGTCAATAATTTCGCCCCGAATTCGATAGGTACCACGTAAGAACTCAAGTTCATTACGCGTATATTGCATTTCAACCAAACGACGAATGATCTCATCACGACTTACGCGGTCGCCCTCAACCACATGCAGTAACATTTGCATATAGGCATTTGGGTCACCCAAACCATAAATTGCAGATACCGAAGCCACAATAATTGCATCACGACGCTCTAATAAAGCACGAGTTGCTGACAATCGCATCTGGTCAATGTGATCATTAATGGCCGCATCTTTTTCAATAAAAGTATCTGAAGATGGGACATATGCCTCTGGTTGGTAGTAATCATAATAACTTACGAAATACTCAACCGCATTATTGGGAAAGAACGCTTTAAATTCTCCATAAAGCTGGGCAGCCAATGTTTTGTTATGGGCCATCACAATTGTAGGTCGCTGTGTTTGAGCGATTACATTTGCCATGGTATAGGTTTTACCCGAGCCAGTTACACCCAGTAATAACTGATTACGAAAACCATGCTCGATACCATTTACCAGTTTTTCAATGGCCTGTGGTTGATCACCTGCTGGCTGATAATGAGTGACCAAATCAAAAGGTTGATTTTCGTTCAAAGTTATCTCTCTTTATGAAAAAATTGAATTTAACGTCTTACCCTTTAATGGGGGTTTTTATCTTAATTTAAAGTCTAAATTGGGCTGGAAATTCAATGTAAAAGATTAAGCATCTTAACACTTGACCAATACCCTAATCGGTTGCAACATGAAGCTATCCATTAAACAAAAAGTATAACCATGACCTATCAATATCATGATGAAAGTATTGTAACCGAACTTCCTGAAGATACAGTTTTTGTATTTGGAAGTAATCTTGCTGGACAACACGGTAGCGGTGCAGCACGTGTGGCAAGTCAGCACTTCGGAGCAGTTGAAGGTGTAGGTCGTGGCTGGGCTGGACAGAGCTTTGCAATTCCAACTTTAAATGAACACATTCAACAAATGCCACTTTCCCAAATTGAGCACTATGTTGAAGACTTCAAAATTTATGCAAAAAATCATCCTAAAATGAAATATTTTGTTACTGCTTTAGGTTGTGGTATTGCAGGTTATAAAGTTTCGGAAATTGCTCCTCTTTTTAAAGGGATTTATCACAACGTTATTTTTCCAGAATCTTTTAAACCTTATGTTGAAGATAATGCAATATCTCAGTTTCCGACTTTAACTCAAAAGATGGTACAAAGTTTCATTAACGATGAGGTTATTTTTTACTTCAACCATGGCAGTGAATCTTTTGAAGAAGCCTTAGATAAAACTGATTTATCTGATGCTGAAAAAGCCATAGCACTGATTGTTTTAAATGAAGAGTTATATCCACGAGATCGTTATGGACGAGGCCGTGATCATGAGCTTAGTGATATTTTAGGTAAGCTCAATGGTAAAATTTTTAATCTTCACGGAAATTCAGAAGGTGCCATGATTTTTGTCAGTGCTGTTGTTGCACTTATGGAACTTTACGATTTTGATGAACAAGATTTTATCAAACTATGGCGTGGCGAAAAAAATATTGATCACCCGATTAATCGTTAAGTTTTCTTATAAATTATGAGTTAAGCAGGTCATATCTGCTTTCTCATTATTTTATTTTTATTTACCTTTAATCTTTTTATTTTTAATTATTCTAATAGATTTAAACTCTTTACTCTCCCAAATATTAATTTTTCTCATTATACTTTAAGGCAAACTGAATACTTAAAGAAACATATGGAAACTTTAGATTCTTCGATTTTTGACCTTAGCCCAATTCCAATGTGGATTGAAGATTTCAGTGAAGTTAAAAAACAATTTGATTTATGGAGAAATCAAGGCATTGAAAACCTGCATGAATTTTTAAATCAAAATCAAAATTTAATTACTGAATGTGCCCATAAAATTAAAATAATTCGTGTTAATCAAAAAACATTAGAACTTTTTGAAGCAGAAACACAAGAAGAATTATGTTCCAGTTTAAATTTGATTTTCAAAAAGGAAATGTTTGAATCACATATTTATGAGCTAGAAGAACTTTGGAATGGCAGAACTCATTTTTCAAGTACTACGGTGAATTATACTTTATCAGGCAAACGCATTGATGTTCAGCTCAGAGGTTCTATTTTACCTGGCTTTGAATCTAATTTTGAACGTGTATTAATTACCACTGAAGATATTACGCCCTATCAAAATGCGCTTCGTCAGGAAGAAAAAAATCGTCGATTAGCTGAATCAATGTTTATCTACTCACCAACTTCTCTTTGGGTCGAAGATTTCAGTCGTATAAAAAATAGAGTTGATCAACTTAGGCTATTAGGAATTGAAGATTTCAGAACTTTTCTAGATGTTCATCCTGAATTTGTCCGCCAATGTATAGAAGATATTTTAATTTTAGATGTTAATCAGGCCACTATAGATTTATTTAAGGCTCCTGATAAGTCTACCCTTCTTAGAAATACACATAAGATTTTTGCTGAAGAAATGATTGAAACCTTTCGAGAGCAACTCATCGAATTGTGGCAAGGTAATATTCATCATAAACGTGAAGCGATTAACTACGCTTTAGATGGCCAAATCAGAAATGTCTTGCTGCAATTTACCGTCTTTCCGGGATATGAAGAGACGTGGGGACTAGTACAAGTTGCACTGACAGATATTACTGCGCGGAAAAAAGCAGAAAACTATCTTGAATATTTAGGACAACATGATGTCCTCACCAAACTATATAACCGTGCTTTTTTTACCGAGGAACTTAATCGTTTAAACCGAAGTATTATTCGACCAGTTTCTTCAATTTTTTTAGATATGAATGGCTTAAAAGAAACAAATGATCAGTTTGGCCATGATATTGGGGATGGCTTATTACGTCGTGTTGGGAATATTTTAAGTCAGGCTATTTTAAACACTGCATATACGGCATCTAGAATAGGTGGCGATGAGTTCGTGATTTTAATGCCGGGGGCTGATGAAGCGATTGTTCAAATTATGCTTCAAACCATTCAGGAACTTTTTAATATCGACAATCAATATTATTCAAGCCATCCTATTAGTATCGCAATTGGGCATGCCACCACTCAAACAAATGAACAAATTGAGGACATGTTAAAGCGAGCAGATCATCACATGTACCAAAAGAAAAAAAGCTATTATCAGGAAATTTTACTCAAACAATAAAAAACAGGCATATTGCCTGTTTTTCAAAATTAGCGTTTTCCCATAGAACGGCGCGTACCACGTGGAGGCATCCACGTTCTATCTGCGTATTGCTCTGGCTTAGGACGCACTTGGTTGTGTACCGCATCTTCGGCTTGATTGCTTTCATTCGGCATTGGGAATGGCAATTTCACCAAAGCCTTTTTCTGTTTTGGCTGTTGCTCAGTCATGATTCATTCTCGAAATTTCGATTGCGACTTATTATAAATGATTTTTCTCATTTCTTTTCAAAAAAGCTTCAATTGTATAAATCTTGCTTAAGTTTATTACCAAACTAAACTTTTTTACATCTGAGAGGAATCACTTCCGCAAATTGCTTAATTTTTGCGATAAGATAGGATGCTTTTTATTTTTAATCCCATAAGAGGAATATTGCCGTGGACGTACGTCTTTCTGATCGTGTCAATGCTATCAAACCGTCCCCTACACTTGCTGTAACAAACAAAGCTGCTGAGCTTAAAGCTGCTGGCAAGAACGTGATTGGTTTAGGTGCTGGCGAGCCAGATTTTGATACCCCTCAACATATCAAAGATGCTGCAATTGAAGCGATTAATAATGGTTTCACCAAATATACGGCTGTAGATGGTACTCCTGGGTTAAAAAAAGCAATTATTGCTAAATTTAAACGTGATAATAATCTTGATTATCAAGCGAATCAGATTTTGGTTTCATGTGGTGGTAAGCAAAGCTTCTTTAACTTGGCACTTGCTCTATTAAACAAAGGCGATGAAGTGATCATTCCAGCACCTTTCTGGGTAAGTTATCCAGATATGGTTATTATTGCTGAAGGTACTCCAGTCATTGTGAAATGTGGCGAAGACCAACGTTTCAAAATCACTCCTGAACAATTAGAAGCTGCGATTACACCTAACACTCGTTTAGTGGTATTAAACAGCCCATCTAACCCGACAGGTATGATTTATAGCAAAGCTGAATTAGAAGCTTTAGCTGAAGTTTTACGCCGTCATCCACAAGTATTTGTTGCATCTGACGATATGTATGAACCAATTCGTTGGGAAGATGAGTTCTACAACATCGCAACTGTTGCTCCAGATTTATATGACCGCACGATTGTTTTAAATGGTGTGTCTAAAGCATATGCAATGACAGGCTGGCGTATTGGCTATGCAGCCGGTCCAGCAAAAATCATTGGGGCAATGAAAAAAATCCAATCTCAATCAACTTCAAACCCAACTTCTATTTCACAAGTTGCTGCTGAAGCTGCATTGAATGGTCCACAAGACGTTTTACAGCCAATGATTGAAGCATTCAAACGCCGTCATGACCTAGTTGTAAATGGCTTGAATGACATTAAAGGGATCTCTTGCTTACCTGCTGATGGCGCTTTCTATGCCTATGCAAACATTCGCCCTCTTATTCGTGCAAAAGGCTTAAAGTCTTGCACAGAGTTTTCTGAATGGTTACTTGAAGAGACTGGCGTGGCAGTAGTTCCTGGTGATGCATTTGGTTTGGGCGGTTTTATGCGTATTTCATATGCAACAGCTGACGAAGTACTGGTTGATGCATTAGCACGTATCAAAAAAGCTGCTGACTCAATTGAAGGTGTAGATGCTGCTATCGCTTCAATTGAAGCTGAAAAAGCTGCGAAATAATCGCTATTTTGCATAAAAAGGGTTCTCTAAAGAGAACCCTTTTTTAATTCTACGCTTTGTTAGTTTTAGAAGGCTTTATATAAATAACCAATAGAATTCCAAATAAAACCATAACACTCGATAAAATCACTCGCTCGGTTACAGTCTCATTTACAAATAGGCTCCCGCCTATAATCGCTAAACATGGCACACTTAACTGTACTGTGCTGGCAGTCACCCGATCAATATGCTTCAGAATCGCATACCAGAGGACATAAGCCCCACTTGAAGTAACACCACCAGACAAAATTGCTAATACCCAACCCTGCAAATCAATATACCGCTCTTGATTAAGCAATACATTTGCCAACAAAACTATTGGTACAGCTAATGTAAAATTTGCCAAAGTACTACCAATAGGCTGCGTCATACTACGACCCGCAATACTGTAACCCGCCCATGCCAAACCAGATATCGCCATAATTAGAGCATATCCCCAATTAGGCGCATGAGCACCCGGTAATAGCAAAACAATGATTCCAGCTAAAGCAATACATAAGCCTATACCACGATATATGCCAATCTGTTCACCCTGCCAATAGCCGTAAAGCACCATGGTCAGCTGTACAACCCCAAACAATAGTAAAGCACCAATACCTGCATCAATTTGAAGGTAAGCATACGAAAATGCCAAAATATAAACCGCTAGAAAAAGTGCATTTTTTAGGTTCCATTGAACTTTGGCTTGAGATGATTTTGAATATAAAAACAGTCCTAATAAAACAACTGCACCACTTCCTACTCGTATCAAGCTAAAAGTCATTGGGTCAATATGTTGGCCTGCCAAAGCCAAACGGCATAATACAGAATTCGCTGCAAAAGCCAGCATTGCTAGTGCAATTTTAAAAAGCATTGTCCTTATGCTCCTGTTATTTTTTATAGTGTATAAGAAGACTCTCTTATCTATCTAATTCATTATGCAACTCATTTAATTCAATTTTTATAATAAAGAAATTTTGTACTCAATAAATAGGTTTCTAAGCTTCGACTTATCAGTTCAATTTTTAACTATAGAATTGACACAACTCGGACCGAATAATAGGCTAACAATAAGTTCCATTTTAGAACTTAAATATTTAAAGGACTTAAAAAATGAAACACCCAAAAGACATGACTGGACTTGAAGTTTTACAGGCACTGCTTGATGGTCACTTCCCGCCACCGAGCATGGGAAAAACAATTCCAATGTATCCAACTGAAGTGGCAAAAGGCTTTGCCAAATTTCATGCTCAGGCAGATCAAAATCACCTAAACCCAATGGGCGGTGTACACGGTGGATTTGCAGCAACTGTACTCGACTCGGTGACTGGTTGCGCTATACATAGTGCACTTGAAGCAGGTGAAGGTTATGGAACTATCGACCTCAATGTAAAAATGTGCCGCCCAATCCCTCAAAATAAGCAACTTATTGCGATTGGACAACTGATCAACCTCAGCAAAAACTTAGGGATTTCCGAAGGCAAGATTATTGATGAGGACGGTAAACTATATGCCTATGCAACTGCAACTTGCATGATTATTCGTTCATAATGATTAAAGGCAGCCTTAAACCGCTGCCTTTTTTATTGAGTAATCTTGATTATTTGGACGTTCACAAGTTTGTGCAATCACATAGGATGCCCAAATACTTTTAAGTTGAAGCTCTATAATTTCTTGATGTTCGTCAGACCAAGCTAAAACTTTATTTTTACCCAGCAGTAATTCCCCTTCCAATTGAAAAATATATAAATCTTTAGAAGAGTTTAATGGTTTTGAGCTTTTTAAAACTTTAAGTGAATGATGCACATTCCATTTAGTGCTAAACCAAAGTTGCAATAAGTCGCCTAAATACAATTCTTGTTTTTTAAAGGGGTAAGCATTAATCCATGCACCTTCTACAAGTGTGTAATAAGATTCTGATTGACTTAAAATATTAAGATAGTTGATTTGATAAAAATCAAAATTTGAAAAAATAGAAGCGATCGTAAGCGTTTTCATACTTATCTCCGATTTAGCCATTTTAGTGCTGGCAAGTTGGTTTAAATCCACACTGTTTGGATTTCTCCAAACGCTTGTTCTTTTTTGAATCTAGCAATTGATTTTTTAAAGCGCAAGTAATTTTTTAACTCATCACCCAACTGATCAAATAAAAAGCATACAACACAAAAATGAAGTAAACATGACAATTTACACTTGACCCTTCTCAAAATCTCCTTATAATCGCATGCAGATTCTCCCATAGCTCAGTCGGTAGAGCGACGGACTGTTAATCCGCAGGTCCCTGGTTCGAGCCCAGGTGGGAGAGCCAAATACTAAAAAGCCCGCAGCATTAAAGCGGGCTTTTTTTTGCCAAAAATTTATCAAGAGTTATAAAAAATCCCCTATCAGCACATAGAGGATTTAATTTTTATTCTTAGAACCTTTGTTGGGGTTAATGATCCAATCTAACTCTAAAGAATATCTTACCTTCTTAAGTCATTAATCTACTTCAACGACTTTTAAGGGATTAAAAGATTGCGTGGTCGGCATCATTTCAATACGATTAATATTAATGTGTGGCGGTTGTGAAGCAATCCAAGCTACCGTATTTGCAATATCTTCAGGCAAGAGTGGATTCTTTTTATCATACAGGCTATTTACTTTATCCTCATCGCCCTTAAAACGTACTAAAGAAAACTCTGTACCACCGCAAAGTCCTGGTTCAATATTTGTTACTCGCACCCCAGTACCAGCTAAATCTGCACGAAGATTCAAACTAAATTGTTCCACAAATGCTTTGGTTGCTCCATAAACATTACCCCCAGGGTATGGATATGTACCTGCAATCGAACCCATATTAATAATTAAACCTGATTTTTTCTTTACCATACTTGGCAAAATTAATCGGGTAATCGTAACCAACCCCTTCACATTGGTATCAATCATTGTGTACCAATCATCTAATTCTGCTTTATCTGCGGGTTCCAATCCTAATGCCAATCCAGCATTATTCACCAATAAGTCAATTTGACTGATTTGAAATTCGACTGGTAAATCAACCAATACTTTATTTATATTTTCTGCCGTATCTGTCATATCAAATACTAAGGGATAGAATTTTTCACCGAGCTCTTGTTGTAATTCTTCTAGCTTTTCTGCTCGTCTTCCACATCCAATAACGTTATAGCCTAACTCAATCAGTTTTTTTGAAATACTATAACCAAAGCCCGCTGAGGCACCTGTAACTAATGCTAACATTCTTATATCCTTAGAAATAATCAACTATTTTAGCTAAACCGATCTTGAACAGATTTATCTTTATATTTACATAATATTCTTTATTACTTTAAAAAATAAAAGATTTTTTTGAAAATTAATTTTAAAGAATTATATAGTTATAATAAAAAAGTTTATCTAGAGAGATAAACTTTTTTATTTCAATCATCTAAGATTAGACTGGTACGCCACTATGAAAACGGAAAGTATCATCTGGTGTTAAAATCAGATTCTTTTCAACCTCACGAATATGATCAATTCGCTGCTGAATATCCTCTTTAGGATCTTTCATTTTTGCAGTGGTTGCCACATCAAGCGCAAGAGCTAGATAGTCTTCAAAATGACGAGACTCTGACTTAAGCAAGTATCGATAATAACGTCCTAACTCATCATCTACACGCGGAGCAAGTGCATAAAAACGTTCACATGAACGAGCCTCAACAAAAGCACCAATGACCAGTACATCAATTAAAGCTTCAGGTTCATAAGTACGAATCTCTTTGCGCAGCCCACCCGCATAACGTCCGGCACTTAAACCGGTCCATTCTTGACCACGCTTAGCCATAAGCTCAAGCACTTGTTCATAGTGGAGCATTTCTTCTCGTACAAGTTGAGCTAGTTTTACTTGTAAGTCAGGAAAGAAGCTATAACGAAACATTAAGTTCATTGCTGTACTAGCTGCTTTCTTTTCGCAATTCGCATGATCTTGCATCAAGATATCTAAATTATTGACTGCTTCATCCAACCATGCATTTGGTGTTTGGCACCCTAAAAAGGCCACCACAGGTTGCATTAGTTCATCGTAATTGATACTCGACATAAGTAATTATCCTGCTGCCTGAATCGCTGTTTTCATATCTTTAACAGCTTGAACCAGACCTACAAAAACACTTTCAGCAATAATTGAATGCCCAATATTTAATTCATGAATTTGGGGAATAGCTGCAATTGGCGCAATATTTTTTAGGTTAAGGCCGTGACCAGCATTTACAACTAAACCTTTTGAAGCTGCGTATTCAACACCTTTGATAATACGCGCCAATTCAGCTTGTTGATCTTGCTCTGTTTCCGCATCTGCATATGCACCCGTGTGCAACTCAATCGTAGGTGCACCACATGCAACTGCTGCATCAATTTGAGCTAAATCAGCATCAATAAATAATGATACGTCACAACCAAGAGCCGCTAAGGCTTGAGTTGCCGCTTTAACTTTTTCAAAGTTACCAACGACGTCCAAACCACCTTCAGTCGTTACTTCTTGACGTCTCTCAGGAACAAAACATACGTGCTGTGGTTGAATTTCTTTCGCAAACTCGACCATTTCATCAGTAACAGCCAACTCTAGATTCATACGTGTTTTTAATAATGGACGCATGCGACGTACATCATCATCTTGAATATGACGACGATCTTCACGTAAATGCAAAGTAATACCCTCTGCACCAGCTTGTTCACAAATAAGAGCAGCTTCTACAGGATCTGGGTAAGTAGTACCGCGCGCCTGTCTCAAAGTAGCAACATGGTCTATGTTTACACCAAGCAATGCAGCCATAAATAAATCCTAATTACGATTGAGTTTGAGTGTTTTGAATCCATAATTGTCGACTTTTTAGGGGACGATCACCTAAAAGCGATGTAATCATTTGACGGTATAGTTTACCTAATAATTGCAATTGTTCGTGAGAAAAATCCTGACCTTGCTCATAATCCAACATAGATAAAATTGCTTTACCTGACAATGAAGAACGGCTCGCTTGAACAACGGGGGCAAAACCCTCGGTCACTTGGAATTGATAAAACTGATGAGCCTGTATTGGCTGTTGTTGAGTATCAATTGAGAAATCAATCGCGTAACCAAGCTCAGGAAGTAAAACATGTTCGAACTGACGCAAAATCTGTCTCAAAAAAAGATCAGGATTTTCGTGCGAAGATAATTGCTGTAATTGAAGCAGAGTTAATTGATATTGCTCAAAAGTTTGCGGCATTGCCTCTTCTAATGGGCAAAGTCTAAGAACAATTTCATTTAAATAGAATCCGGCAAAAAAAGCATCACCAAAAAAGAAAACTGGCTGATTTAATATTTCGAGCTTTGTAAAATTCTTGAGTTCACTTTTACCCGTCGCTTGCAGGCGAATAGGTTGATATTGAGGAGGCGGAGTCTGTCTTAAAATACCATCGACTCGCCCATATTCCTGAGTAAAAAGATGCACAATATGACTTTTTTCACGGTACTTACGATGATGAATCATATATCCATGGAGGACTTCATTGCGCATCATAAAAAGAATCTATTCCTCAGATTCTTTTTCTTTTTTATCATCACCATCAGGAATCACAGCACCTACGACGGCTGCTGTACCTTTAACTACACCTTTGGTAGTTTTATAGGCAATACCTACTGGTACGGTTACAAGCTTATATACACAACCCTGTAACAGCAATGTACATCCAAGTATAGCGATTAATGATGTAATTGTTTTCATACCAGTATCCTTATCCTTTAGATATCACTATATCCCAAGCTTTTTAGAGCACGCTCATCATCAGACCAGCCACCCTTCACTTTTACCCAAAGTGTAAGCATAATTTTTTGCTCAAACATTTTTTCCATGTCTTTTCGAGCATCCATACCAATCGTTTTAAGCTTGGTTCCTTTCTCACCAATTACAATGGCTTTTTGACCAGCACGGTCTACAAAAATTGTTGCATCGATATAAGTACAAGCTGGTTTTAGACGACCAGTTTTTTCATTAACAGTTGCCTCTTCCGTTTTGAAAGATTCAATTTGTACTGTTAAATCATAAGGAAGCTCTTCACCTAACTGACGCATGATTTTTTCGCGAATAATTTCACTCGCCAAGAAACGCTCAGAGCGATCAGTAATCTGATCAAATGAATACAAAGGTGGTTGATAAGGAAGATACTTCTCAATCGTTTCACTTAAATGTTCTAAGTTTGCTCCACGTAATGCAGAAACAGGAACAATCTCAGCAAAATTCATAAGTTTGGCACGTTCTTGAATAAGTGGAAGAATCTCTCTTTTATCTTCAAACGTATCCGCCTTATTAATGACTAAAATAACCGGCATTTCAGCATTCTTGAGTTTCTCAAGCACTAAATCGTCGTTTTGAGTCCACTTATAAGCATCAATAACAAATAAAACTAAATTAACGTCACGTAATGCAGAGTGTGCAGCACGGTTCATCATTTTATTAATAGCACGCACTTCTTTTTTATGCATACCCGGGGTATCTACGTATACCGCCTGCATTTTTTCACGTGAATCAATACCAATAATTTTATGACGTGTAGTTTGAGGCTTACGCGAAGTAATAGAGAGTTTTTGACCTAACAAATGGTTCATGAGGGTAGATTTACCCACATTTGGACGTCCTACAATCGCCACAAATCCGCTCTTAAAATCCGAAGGGATTGTAACGCCTTTGGAACTAAAAAATTGATCAATCAGATTATTAGGATCTAGGTTTTCATTTGAATCTGGATTGATTTGATCAGAATGCATCGACATGCAGGTTATTGCTCCAATAACTTTAAAATTTCCGCCGCTGCTGCCTGCTCGGCAAAACGACGACTTGAACCCTCACCATAAATCTTCGGTAAACCATCTACTACACATTCAACTTTAAAGTGCTGATGAGGTGCATCACCCTGAATATCTACAACCTCGTAAACAGGGAGAGGTTTTTTACGTGCTTGTAGATACTCTTGTAAACGTGATTTCGGATCTTTGAGTTGATCCGTAGGTTCTATATGGTCTAAATAGGGTATGTACCATTTTAGCACAATATCTTTAAGTAAGTTGAGATCACCACTATCAAGATAGATTGCGCCAATAATTGCTTCCACCGTATCTGCTAATATTGACTCGCGATGATGACCGCCAGACTTCAACTCACCTGTACTTAATATTAAACACCGACTAAGTTGCAAATCTGTTGCAATTTTACCTAAAGCTTCCTGACGAACTAAAGTCGCTCGCATACGCGTGAGACGACCTTCATTTTCATTTGGATAGGCATGATATAGATAATTAGCGATGATCATGCCTAATAATGAATCGCCCAGAAACTCTAAACGCTCGTAATTGTATTTATGACTCACCGAACGATGAGTCAAAGCTAACTGTAACAACTCAAGCTGCTTAAATTGATATCCGATTCGACTCAGTAAGCGAGGATCACTTAGTTTGAACTGATGTTTTATCAAAACTCTTCTCAAATGTTAAAACTAAATCAATATTAAATAAGAAAGGTTTTCTTACTTCATATTTCTTTTTGACCGTTAGACCTGACTGATTAAACACTTGAGCGATCTCTTTAAAGTGGAGATCACGAACATTGTTCATTTCGAGTCGCTGATCCATTTGTGTTACAAACTTTTGTGGTGTGATCTCAGAAGAGCTTTCTTGTAAAAGCTCTTCTATCTGATTATTAATCAGCCGATCATCCCAATATGCTGGCCAAACTGCAAGTACAGCTTTCACTGTAATTGCAAATATAACCACCCCAAATAAAATTGCTAAATACGAAGTACCCTGTTGTGCCTTACGCATTTCTTTTTTTTCCTAATGGTTGTTTTTAATCTATTTTTCCATTTCGGCCAAAGTTAGGAAGGTGTAAGCCCGGTTCTTTATGCATCCACACATAGAATGCTCGTCCTGTTAAGTTTTCTTCAGGAACAAAGCCCCAGAAACGACTGTCTGCACTTTGATCGCGGTTATCCCCCATTGCAAAGTAATGTCCTTTTGGAACAGTCACTTCCCAATATAAACCGTCTTGGTTTGCATATTTACCATTTCCAACATAGTTGATAAACGGTGCTTGACGCGCCACATTTACGCCTTCAAGCTCACGCATTGTAAAGGTATGCGCACCAATCGTCTCTTTATGATAAATAGACGTTGGCGTATCCATCACATCTTTTTCACGACTGAACTGTGTTAATACTTTCGGTACTTTTTGCCCATTAATAATCAATTGCCCATGGTCGTAAACAATATGATCACCAGGTAAACCAATTACACGTTTAATATAGCTAATTGTTGGTTGAGGTGGATAACGGAATACAATTACATCACCACGCTTTGGTTCACCAACATCAATAATTTTCTTATTAACAATAGGTAAACGCACACCATAATCAAATTTATTAACGAGAATAAAATCACCAGTTTCTAGAGTTGGCACCATAGAATCCGACGGAATATTAAATGGTTCATAAAGAAATGAACGAAGTACAAGGACTACAGCTAAAACTGGCCAAAAGTCATAGGCCCATGTAATGACAAAATTTTCGTTCCCGCGCCCTTTATTTGCACGCTGTTTTAATACAAGTTTATCTAACAACCACACTGCAAATAGAATCAGCGTAACTGGAACAAGAATTAAATTAAAATCAAAATCCACATGACCTCACTCGCAGCATCGCTGCTTGTATTACAGTGGAGAAAAGAAATAACTCCTTTCCCCCACCCTCATTTCTTATCTTTCTACTTTCAATACAGCCAAGAACGCTTCTTGTGGAATTTCAACACTTCCCACTTGTTTCATACGTTTCTTACCTTCTTTTTGTTTAGAAAGTAGTTTTTTCTTACGCGAAACGTCACCACCATAACATTTTGCCAATACGTTTTTACGCATCGCTTTTACGGTAGAACGGGCAATAATTTGCGCACCGATTGCTGCCTGAATAGCAACATCGAACATTTGGCGAGGAATTAAATCTTTCATTTTCTCAACCAATGCAATACCACGATGGCGTGCATCATTACGGTGGCAAATCATAGCCAAGGCATCAACCTTTTCGCTATTAATTAACACATCAACCTTAACTAAAGCTGAACTTTCAAAACGTACAAAGTTATAGTCTAGCGATGCAAAGCCACGAGAGCATGACTTCAATCTGTCAAAGAAGTCCATAACGACTTCAGCCATCGGGATTTCAAAAGTAATAGAAACTTGGTTACCCAAGAATTTCATATCTTTTTGTACACCACGACGTTCGATACATAGCGTCATTACGTTCCCTAAATATTCTTGAGGAACAAGGATATGACACTCCGCAATTGGTTCACGTAAATCTTCTACAGTCGATCCATCTGGCATTTTTGATGGACTATCGATGTAAATCGTTTCGCCTTTCTTGGTTAATGCTTCATAAATTACAGTAGGTGCAGAACTGATGAGATCAAGATCGTACTCACGTTCTAAACGCTCTTGTACAATTTCCATATGTAGCATACCTAAGAAGCCACAACGGAAACCAAAGCCTAAAGCATCTGAACTTTCTGGTTCAAAGAATAAAGCCGAGTCATTGATCTGTAATTTTTGTAATGCTTCACGGAATGGTTCGAAGTCACTCGCATCAATCGGGAAAAGACCAGCATATACCTGTGGTTTAACCTTTTTGAAACCAGGTAATGTTGTGACTTCCGGTGTAGACGCAAGTGTAATGGTGTCACCTACTGGCGCACCAAAAATATCTTTAATACCCGCGATAACAAAACCTACTTCACCAGCTTCAAGGATATCTGTTTCAGTATGCTTAGGATTAAACACACCTACAGAAGTTACCGGATGAGTTTGCCCTGTCGATTTAACCAACATTTTGTCGCCCTTACGGATACGACCTTGTTTAATACGAACAAGAGAAACTACGCCTAAGTAGTTATCAAACCATGAGTCGATAATTAATGCTTGTAATGGTGCTTCACGATCACCTTCTGGTGCTGGAATAACATCAACCAAACGCTCGAGTACGCCTTCAACACCTAAACCAGTTTTTGCTGAACAAGTTGGTGCATCTGTCGCTTCAATCCCGATAATTTCTTCAATTTCATGAATTACGCGCTCAGGTTCAGCCTGTGGTAAATCAATTTTATTTAGAATAGGAAGAACTTCGAGACCTTGTTCAATTGCTGTATAGCAGTTTGCAACTGATTGCGCTTCAACACCTTGTGCAGCATCTACAACCAATAGCGCACCTTCACATGCAGCTAATGAGCGAGAAACTTCATAAGAAAAGTCAACGTGCCCAGGTGTATCAATAAAGTTTAGTTGATATTCCTGACCATTTGGATGGGTGTAATACAGCGTGACGGAAGCGGCTTTAATGGTAATCCCACGTTCACGCTCAAGCTCCATTGAGTCTAAGACTTGAGCTTGCATTTCACGATCTTGTAGACCACCACACATCTGAATAAAACGGTCAGCCAATGTAGACTTACCATGGTCAATGTGGGCAATAATCGAGAAATTTCGTATATTTTTGATATCGACGGATTTTTTAGCTTGCGCCATGGGTTACCTTGAGAAAATATAGAGTGCTATGTAGCTTGTTTTAATACACAGCCAAAGCGGTTAAATAAATTGCGTGAGATTATAACAGATGCATATTTTAAAGTATCCAAAATAATCATGAGCTTTGTACTTATGTTTTAAAAAAGGACAGTCAAAGGAAGCGTATTAAGTCCAATTATTAAGCATATGAAACGGTAAAATCATAAGGATTTATGCCTGAATCAAGCGGCGTATATGCATGAGTAAAAGTTGGCGACATTCGTTTAGGACGACCTGAAGCAATTTCAATACATGCCCATTTGGTATTTCCAACGAATAATACAGCCTGATCTGATGGGCGGAAAAACACATACTGGCGGAACGAATAAAGCGCGTTAATGTCATCTAACCATGTGCGTAATACAATTTTTTCGCCTTCAAATGCAGCTTTACGATATTGCACATGATGCTCAACCGCGACCATGGCATGTTTTAACTCAAGATATTTAGTTACCCCTACTCCCAAAGTTTCAACATGGGCAGCAGCTACATCTTGCATCCATTGAACATACATTACGTTATTTACGTGCCCTAACGCATCAATGTGATGTGGCTGCACCTCAATATGTAAATCAAAAATACTACTCACAAATGAACACTCTTATTTATTAACCTTAAAACTGAAATTAAGTGTAGGTAGATATCGCTAAACGCTCAAGTTAAATAACAAAAACCACCCATTTTAGGGTGGCTTAGTAATCTGGTTGAAGACTATTGAATACGCAAACCAAGCATCGCACGCTGTCCCTGACGAATAATAGCAACACGTGCTACTGTATTTTTTGGCAAGTTAGAAACAACTTTTGCAAAATCCTGACTATTTAAAATCTGGTTATTATTGACTTGAGTAATCACATCACCCGGAATGATATTTGACAGTGACGCTAAACCACCACGGCGAACATCTTGTACATAAATACCGCCTTTCACGCTCAACGCATTTTTTTCCGGTTCAGCTAAATCACGAATACTCATGCCTAGAACTGGCCCTTTAGATGTAGCACCTTTTGTACCAGTGGCAGGCGTTTCATCTGGTGCAGTTGTTAAGGTCGCTGAAATATTGCGTGTTTTATCATCACGCAATACTTCAAATTGAACAGTTTGATTTGGCTGTACTTTGTTTAATGCGTAGAGTAAATCACTCGTACGAAGTACAGATGCACCATTTAATTTTAAAATCACGTCACCCGCTCTCAGCCCTGCTTTTTGTGCAGGTGAGTTCGGAGAAATTTGAGTAATTAAAGCACCTTCAGGTTTTGGTAATTTGTAGGCATCGGCAAGGTTTCGGTCAATATCTTGCATCATCACGCCAAGGTAAGAGCGTGTTACTTTACCTTTTGTTTTAAGCTGGTCGGCAACGTCCATGGCTACATCAATCGGAATAGAGAAAGACAAGCCCATATAACCGCCAGTACCACTAAATATTCGAGAGTTTACCCCGACCACTTCACCATTTTGGTTAAACAATGGACCACCTGAGTTACCAGGGTTTAAAGCCACATCTGTTTGAATAAATGGCACCGAAGTTTCACCGCTCATGTTGCGTGATTTTGCACTAACAATACCTGCCGAAGCTGAGTAGTCAAAACCAAACGGCGAACCAATTGCTAAAACAGGTTCTCCGACACGTAAACGGTCAACATTTCCTACTCGTAAAGCTGGATAGTTGGTTCCATTTACTTTTAACAATGCGACGTCTGTACGCTCATCACTACCCACTACAGTTGCATCAATTTCACGTCGGTCATTTAAAGTAATACTGATACGAGAGGCATTTTCAATCACATGATGGTTAGTAAGTAAGTAACCATCTTTACTAATAAAGAATGCACTTCCGTAAGCTGTCTTTTCTTGTGGACCTTGTTGTTGTGGAATGATGACCTGATTGCCAAAGAAACGTTTTAAAATTTCAGGAACTTGCTGCTGCAACAGTTCATCCTGAGTCATTTTTTTTACGACATTTACACTCACGACTGCCGGACTAACTTGTTCAACAAGATTTGAAAAATCAACAGCAGCATTTGCTTGAACAGCAGCAACTGTAAATACCGCTGCATACATTCCTTGTTGTAAATAGCGAGATTTCATTCGGTGCTCACCCACAATTGGTCTACGAGAATAAGGATAAAACTGTTGTATCACAACACTTTGAGGTTGTGCGTAACAATATGTTTATTTGTAATACGTCACCACAAGGATTATTTTACGCATTGCAACTTTTTAAGCCAATTGCAATTTTTCTCTGAGTTAGAGCGCTTAGGCTCTTGCCTTTTTAGGTAAAAAGGGGTGTCATTAGCGGACGTTTTAAATTGAAGCGAATGGACATGCCTAATTTACAGACAATTCACCACTTTGACGTGATTATTGTGGGCAGCGGCGGCGCTGGTTTAAGTCTGGCTTTATCGTTACCAAATCATTTTAATATTGCAGTTTTAGCCAAAGCTGCTCTAACCGAAGCAAGTACCTTTTATGCTCAAGGGGGCGTTGCTGCTGTTCTTGACGAGACTGACTCTATTCAACAGCACATTAATGACACTATGATTGCAGGCGCTCATTTATGTGAAATGGATGCAGTGCAACATACCGTAGAAGGCGGCCGCCCTTCTGTTGATTTTCTTTTAAAACAAGGCGTGCAATTTACTCTAGATGAGGATGAGCAGCTTCACTTAACTCGCGAAGGTGGTCACTCTCAGCGCCGCATTATCCATTCTGCGGATGCAACAGGTAAAGCTATTTCAACCACTTTGGTTGAACGTGCCAAAGAACGTAAAAATATTACTATTTTTGAAAACTATATTGCGATTGATTTAATCACTTCACATAAATTAGGCCATACCGACCAAGCGAATCGTGCTATTGGTTTATATGCATTAGATGAAAACACTGAAAAGGTTCATACTTTCCTTGCCCCATTTACCGCGCTGGCTTGCGGCGGTGCAATGAAAGCTTACCTGTACACATCTAATCCAGATATTGCTACAGGTGACGGTATTGCGATGGCTTACCGTGCAGGTTGTCGTGTAGCGAATATGGAATTTAATCAGTTCCATCCAACTTGTCTCTACCATCCTCAAGCCCGCTCTTTTTTAATTACTGAAGCTATGCGTGGTGAAGGCGCTTACTTGCGCTTGCCGGATGGCGAACGTTTTATGCTACGTTTTGATGATCGTGCAGAATTAGCTCCCCGCGATATTGTGGCACGTACCATTGACCATGAAATCAAACGTCTCGGTATTCGTCATGTTTGGTTAGACATTACCCATAAATCACCTGAGTTCATTAAAGAGCACTTCCCAACACTTTATGCACGATTGCTTGAGTTAGGCATAGACATTACCAAAGACATGATTCCAGTGGTGCCGGCAGCTCATTACACTTGTGGTGGTGTGGTGGTTAACTCAAATAGCCAAACCGATATTGAAGGTCTCTATGCGATTGGTGAAACGTCATATACGGGCTTACATGGTGCAAACCGTATGGCAAGTAACTCATTACTTGAGTGCTTCGTTTACGGTATGAGTGCAGCAAAAGATATCGAAAATAAATTTGATGAAAACTTCAAATTACCGGAAGTACCCACTTGGGATGACTCACAAGTAACTAACCCTGATGAAGATGTGGTGATTTTACAAAACTGGGATGAGTTACGTTCGACCATGTGGAACTACGTTGGTATTGTAAGGACTACGAAACGTTTAGAACGTGCTTTACACCGTATTGAAATGTTAAAGCGCGAAATCACTGAATATTATCAAGATTACCGTGTCAGTAAAAACCTGATCGAGCTGCGTAACCTTGTTTTAGTATCTGAAATGATTGTGCGCTGTGCTATGCAACGCAAAGAATCACGTGGTCTGCATTACACACTTGATTATCCGGAAACTTCGAGTGAGATTCGTAAAACGGTTTTAACTCCTCCAAATTTTGCAGTAGAACAACCCTTAGTTAATACTGATATTTAAGTTGTTCTTCTACAAAAAAGCACAGTTCAGACTGTGCTTTTTATTTGCTTTAATCTTTATGATTTAGGTGGGATTGAATAAGTCGCGGTCACATGCGCAACGGGTTCATCCAAACCGACCGAATAAATCCAAACCTCACCCACTACTAAACTCTTTCCTACTTTCATGAGTTTACACTCACTACGTAAGTCTTGATCACCCGCGGGCTTTCTTAAAAAATTAATATTAAAGTTAGTGGTTACGGCTAAACCAACAAGGCCGATCTCACCTAATATCGCAATATATAAAGCAAAATCTGCCAAAGTCATCATGGTTGGGCCAGATATAGTTCCACCGGGACGTTGGTGTCTTTGATCAACATGATAGTAAACAACTGCAGCTTTTGGGGTGACTGATTCAATCGTGCAATGTTCAAGACTGGGTGGAAATTCCTTTTCAAGAAATGCCACGATTTCTTCTTTTGAACTTTTCATCCTTGTTATTCTTCAATCTATAAAATCATATGTAAGATAGCATAAGAAAATAACAGATCTTTTCTATGACGTTTTAAATCAGAATTAACGTCATTTTTAACCACTCCCATTTTTATAAGAGTGGCTCATTCAATTGCTTATCCTAAATATTGCAATGCCTGTTCGAACACCTGATCAGGACTTTGGGTTGCATCTATTCGCTTAATACGTTCTGGTTCAGCTTTCCACAAGGTTTCATAGCCTTCACGAACCTTAGTAAAGAAGCTTAACTTTTCTTGTTCAAAACGGTCTAATGCTCCACGCTCACGGGCACGGTTCATACCAAGTTCAATCGGTGCATCTAACCAGAAAGTCACCTCAGGCATGCGCGAAACAAAGTTCTGATTTAAAAGCTGTAATTTATCTTGGCTTAAACCACGACCAGAACATTGATAAGCAAAACTTGCATCAGTAAAACGATCACTTAATACAATTTTGTTAGCGTCTAGAGCCGGCAAAATAACCTGCTGTAAATGTTGAGCACGTGCCGCATAAATAAGCAATAGTTCAGTATCATGACTCATGTTTTCATCATGATTCACTGCTAAAAGCATTGAACGAATTTGTTCAGCTAGCGGCGTCCCACCCGGCTCTCGAGTTAAAACAACTTGTTTGCCTTGTTCTTCAAAATACTGATGAATTTTTCGAATGAGTGTAGTTTTACCTACCCCTTCCGTGCCTTCAAAGCTAATAAACATCTCTTTTCCTTATTTCTTCGATCTCAACACGGATAAATAGTCCTGCACCGCTTGATTATGCGCTTGCAAACTTGCCGTAAATTTATGCCCACCATTACCAGTCGCTACAAAATAGATGTTGTTTGAGTTATCTGGATGTAACGCTGCTTCAATCGCTTTTTGGCTTGGTAAAGCAATTGGAGTTGGAGGCAAACCATTAATGGTATAAGTATTATATGGCGTTGGGGTACGCAGGTCTTCTCGGGTAATATTACCTTTATAGTTATTACCCATACCGTAAATAACAGTAGGATCCGTTTGTAAACGCATATCGAGTTTTAAACGACGGACAAAAACGCCAGAAACTTGTGTAAGTTCACTATCTAAACTTGTTTCTTTCTCAACAATAGAAGCCATAATTAATGCTTCATATTTGTCTTTATAAGGTAAATTCGGCGCGCGTTTTGCCCAAGCTGCATCTAGAGCTTTTATTTGACGATGATATAAATCGGTAAGAATTTTCTTGTCAGTCTCGCCTTTAGCAAAGAAATAAGTATTCGGCGCGAACAAGCCTTCTGGATGATCGTAAGGAATCCCAAGCGCCTTCATAAGCTGATCGTTAGGTAAATCCAATATTGTATTTTTTACATTTTTATCATTTTTAAGTGCAGTAATAAGCTGCTTAAAAGTTGTACCTTCAATGACCAAAACACGGTTCATCTGAGCATTATCAGCATCAGATAACATCTCTAATACTTGTCTTACACTCATCCCTTGTTCAATTTCATACACGCCAGCTTTCATGCTGTCATGAATCATAAACTTTTGATAAAGCTTTAATACGATAGGAAAGCTAATTTTGCCTTCTTTGGCCAAACGATCAATAAAACCAGAATAAGTTTCTCCAGATGTAATCGATAACATCTGTTTTTTTCCTTCAACAGGATAAGCCTTAAACAAGCTTGACCATAAAATGGCAAAAGTAGAGATTAAAACAATAAAAAGGCCAATTAGAACCAATCGCTTAGAAAATTTTGGAGCTTGTTTTTTGTTATTTTTCTTGGCGTTTTTTGCTTTCGCATTCACAGGTGGCTTCGGCATATTAATGAATCTGATTTAAGTTAAGGATATGAAATAAATCTATGCATGCCTGTGTATCTAGCGTTTTTTCGCCTAAATGAGTGACTACTCGCATAGGGTTTAAAGCATTACAAAAGAATAGACTTTGTATTTCAGATACTTCATCTAATTCAATCACACGTACTTCACAGGCAATACCATGGTGCTGCATACGCGCCAGAATTTCTGCCCGCATTACACCGTGGACGCCATTATAACGAAGTTCAGGAGTAATCCATCTATCATTTAAACGAATAAAACAATTACTGCTGATCCCTTCAACAATATAACCTTGTACATCAGTCACTAATGCTTCAGCCCACCCGAGTTGATCTGCTTCTTTTTTTAGCAATACTTGTTCAAGACGGTTTAAAGATTTGAGTCCGATCAAGCTCGGCATGGTTAAACCTAGAGCCTGATTTAAGACACCACACTGGATAGAGTCTGGCAAAAATGGCTCTAAAGCTTTTGGATAAAACCAGATATAAATATCTGCTTCATGATTTGGCAAACTATAACCACGGTCACCTTCACCACGACTAATCACAATTTTTAAAGTGCCGTTGAGCACAAGATTTTGCTTTTGTAATTGCTGTAAGCTTTGTTCTATGAGTTCAAAATTTGCAGTTAAAGACAGTCTTTGACATGCAAGTTTTAGACGCTCCCAGTGTCTTTCTTTAAGCTCAATCTGGTTTTGAAAAACACGAATTGTGGTAAAGCACCCATCACCATAATGAAATGCTCGATCCAATAAAGAAATGGTCTCAACAGGTTGCCCATTTTTAAAACACCACATGTTTGATCACCCTTTCTTAAAAACCGAACAACAAAAACGACACCTTTCATTTAAATAATAAATGATTGATTTTAAAAAATTATACCGATTTCGTATTAACTTTTGAAACTTGTTATATATCAAGATTTAAGAATAGTTTATCTCTTTTTAGTATTTCTATTTTTTTCATATTAAATTCGTTTTTTATTATTTTTTTAGAATAAAGACTAGCGCTATTCTGCGTTCATGTTTTGAACATTTCATATTTTTTGAGGACTTATCTCATGCGTTTTTCTCAATTAAAAGTCGGGGTTATCGCTGCACTTCTTTCTGTTTCATCATTTGCAGCTCAAGAGTTTTTAAACGTTTCTTACGATCCAACTCGTGAGTTATATACAGATTTCAACAAACAGTTCGGTACTTATTGGAAACAACGTACGGGTCAAGATATTGAGTTTAAGCAATCACACGGTGGTTCTGGTAAACAGGCGCGTGCGGTTATTGATGGCTTAAATGCAGATGTAGTGACATTGGCACTTGCGGCTGATATCGATGAAATTGCTGAAAAAGCAAAACTACTTCCAACAGACTGGCAGAAAAAACTGCCACAAAACTCAACGCCATATACATCAACGATTGTGTTTTTAGTGCGTAAAGGCAATCCAAAACAAATCAAAGACTGGGCTGATTTAATCAAACCGGGTGTAGAAATTATTACACCAAACCCGAAAACTTCTGGTGGTGCTCGTTGGAATTATCTTGCAGCTTGGGCTTGGGCAAAACATCAACCGGGTGGCAATGATGCAAAAGCACAAGAGTACGTTCGTCAAATTTATAAACACACTAAAGTTCTAGATTCGGGTGCACGTGGTGCAACGACTACTTTTGCTGAGCGTGGTATTGGTGATGTATTGCTAGCTTGGGAAAACGAAGCTCATTTAGCTCTTCGCGAACAACCAGGCAAATTTGAAATTATTACCCCGTCTCTTTCGATCTTAGCTGAGCCTCCAGTTGCAATTGTAGAGAAGAATGCAGCTAAAAAAGGCAACTTAACGATTGCTAAAGGTTATCTCAACTACTTGTATTCGCCAGCTGGCCAAGAAATTGCAGCTCGTAACTTCTACCGTCCGCGTAACGCAGCTGTTCTTAAGAAATACAGCAATGTATTTAAGCCATTGAAGCTTGTAACCATCGACAAAGAATTTGGTGGTTGGACCAAAGTGCAAAAACAACACTTTGATAATGGTGGTGTTTTCGATCAAATTGTGAAAATCAATAGTGCAGAGAAGTAATTCTTTGTACTAAAGATAAGGAGAACAGACATGATTCACACTGTAATTGTTCCGGGTGTAGGTGGTAGTGAACATCAGCATTGGCAATCTTGGTTGCAGCGTCAACTCGTGTCTAGTTCTCGTGTTGAGCAAAAAAACTGGGATAGACCTGTATTAAGCGAATGGGTTGAACAATTTGTTAAAACCGTTCAAGCAGCACCAGCTCCTGTTCAGATTGTTGCACATAGTTTTGGATGTTTAACAAGTGTTGCTGCTTTAGCAGAGTATCCAGAATTAAGAAGCCAAGTGAAGAAACTTATTTTAGTCGCTCCGGCAAATCCAGCACGCTTTGGGGAAGCAGGATTTGCTCGTCATAGCTTGACCGACTACAAAGCGTATTTTCATCAATTAAAAATTGATGTGCCTGCAACGCTACTCATTAGTGAAAACGATCCTTGGCTTGGTCTTTTTGATGCTTTACAACTTGCAAAATCATGGAAATTAAATCCTGTGAATCTTGGTGAAGTTGGTCATATTAATGTTGCCTCAGGTTTTGGGCCATTTCCAGATTTACTGAATTATTTGATTCCAGAAGATTCGATGTGTAGTCACTCATCTATCGACCCGGTAAAAACACATTTCTCTTTGAAATTTGCTTAATACCAATCCTTATACCACACCGTTTATCTTTATTTATTCGCTTACTGGTTTCAGCAGGCTTTTCTCTTTGAGGAAATATCATGTCGCAGCGATCCCGAGTGCTGCCAGGGTTTGGTCTATCTTTGGGCTTCACCCTCGCCTATGTGTCTTTTATTGTGCTTATTCCATTAGCCGCGGTCTTCATCAAATCATTTGGAATTGGATGGGACGGATTATGGGAAATTTTAACGTCTGAGCGTATTTTAAAATCGCTTCAACTCAGCTTTAGCTCAGCCTTAATAGCAGCGTTTATTAATGTTGTGTTTGGTTTGCTTTTAGCTTGGTGCCTTGTTCGTTATAACTTTCCTGGAAAACGTCTGGTTGATGCTTTGGTCGATTTACCTTTTGCACTTCCAACAGCGGTTGCAGGTATTGCGCTGACCTCACTCTATGCACCTACTGGCTGGATAGGTCAATATCTGGAACCACTTGGTATTCAGGTTGCCTATACACCTATCGGGATTACGCTGGCATTGGTGTTTATTGGTATCCCATTTATTGTAAGAACAGTTCAGCCAGTACTCAGTGATATCGAAACTGAACTTGAGGAAGCGGCTTCCGCACTCGGCGCAAATCGTTGGCAAACCATCACTAAAATTATTTTACCGATCTTACTACCTGCCCTATTTACAGGCTTTGCTTTAGCATTTGCTCGCGGCGTGGGTGAATATGGTTCTGTTATTTTTATTGCTGGCAATCAACCTTTTAAAACAGAGATTGCACCACTCATGATTATTTCTCGTCTTGAGGAATATGACTATGCAGGTGCAACCACAATTGCTGCGGTGATGTTAGTTCTCTCTTTCATTATTTTATTTGCCATTAATTTACTTCAAGTCTGGGCAAACCGTCGTACGGGGAGAAATATCACATGAATCTACATACTGACAGCAATGCGCTTGCCTTGAAGTTGCAATCTCGTGACGCGACACGTGAGCCGACTTGGGTACGTTATACCTTAATTACCATTGCACTGATTTTCTTTCTCAGCTGCCTGATGTTGCCACTTATTTTGGTTTTCGTGGAAGCATTTAAACAGGGACTTGAAGTCTATGTTCAGGCTTTGATTGATCCAGATACATTATCAGCAGTGAAACTAACATTATTAACCGCAGCGATTGCTGTGCCAATTAACGTGATATTTGGTGTTGCCGCAGCTTGGGCCGTTTCTAAATTTCAGTTTAGAGGCAAAGCTATTTTAACGACCATTATTGATATGCCTTTTTCGGTTTCACCCGTTATTGCAGGTTTAATGATTGTACTGATTTTTGGTGCTCAAGGCTGGTTAGGCGGCTGGTTAATGGATAATGACATCAAAATTCTATATGCCGTACCTGCAATTGTTTTAGCGACCATCTTTATTACCGTTCCATTTGTAGCACGTGAGTTAATTCCACTCATGGAAGCTCAAGGAACTGAAGAGGAAGAAGCAGCGATTGTACTTGGTGCATCTGGATGGCAAACCTTTTGGAAGGTCACACTCCCTAACATTAAATGGGGGCTAATTTACGGCGTGATTCTGTGTAATGCCCGCGCAATGGGTGAGTTTGGCGCAGTATCTGTGGTTTCTGGCCACATCCGTGGTGAAACTAATACCCTGCCACTTCATGTCGAAATTTTATATAACGAGTACACCTTTAGCGCAGCCTTTGCCGTGTCCTCATTACTTGCTTTTTTAGCCATATTAACGCTGGTATTGAAAACGTGGTTAGAACTACATCAAGACAAACCACAACCGCATTCAACTGATTCGTAAGGAATGAGATCATGAGTATTCAAGTTAAAAATATTGAAAAACACTTTGGTGCATTCCATGCGCTTAAAAATATTTCCCTAGACTTCCCAGAAGGTGAACTGGTTGCATTACTTGGCCCATCTGGATGCGGTAAAACAACGCTACTTCGTATTATTGCCGGTCTAGAGTCAGCCGATGGTGGTCAAGTTCTACTTGAAGGCGAAGACGCGACTAATGTACATGTGCGTGAGCGTCAGGTTGGCTTTGTATTTCAGCACTATGCTTTATTCCGTCACATGACCGTATTTGACAATATTGCCTTTGGTTTACGTGTTCGCCCTCGTGCAACACGCCCTTCGGAAGCTGAAATTAAAAAACGTGTTACTCGTTTACTCGATCTAGTTCAACTGGGCTTTTTAGCAGACCGCTACCCTGCCCAGCTTTCTGGCGGACAACGTCAGCGTATTGCTTTAGCCCGTGCTTTGGCGGTAGAGCCACGCGTATTATTGCTTGATGAACCATTTGGTGCTTTAGATGCCAAAGTTCGTAAGGAATTACGCCGCTGGTTACGTAACTTACATGATGAATTGCATATCACTTCAATTTTCGTAACTCATGATCAGGAAGAAGCGCTTGAGGTGGCAGACCAGATTATTGTCATGAATAAAGGCAATGTCGAACAGATCGGCTCACCTCGTGAAGTCTACGAAAAACCTGCAACGCCGTTTGTATTTGATTTCTTGGGTCAGGCAAATCGATTTGAAGGTGAACATACGGAAGGTATTATCCGTATCGGCAATGACCGTATTCAGTTACCGACAACAGTTGAGGCACCTCAAGGAAAAGTAATTGCTTTTGCCCGTCCAGATGAGTTACATATTCACTCGCAACCGCAAGCGAATACCATTGAAGCGACGTTTGTGCGTGAAATCTGGATTGCTGGAAAAGTAGTGGCCGAATTACAAGACCGTAATGGACGTTTAATTGAAATTGCTCTGAGCAGTGAAGCTGCAAAATTACATGCATTTAAACCTAATCAAACTGTTTGGGTCAGTGCATCTCAATTGCACTTATTTGCAGACCAAGTTGCTTAAGAAATATATTTGGTGAGGAAATATCTTGCGGATTTTTAGACGCTCCTCACCTCTTTTGAGGAAAAGTGTAAATGAACTTTCAACAATTAAGAATTATCCGAGAAACAGTACGCCAAAACTTTAACTTGACGGAAGCATCGGCTGCACTCTACACATCTCAATCAGGTGTAAGTAAACACATCAAAGACTTAGAAGATGAATTAGGTGTTCAACTTTTCGTTCGTAAAGGTAAACGCCTTTTAGGTTTAACTGAACCAGGACAGTCACTTCTTAGTATTGTTGAACGCATGTTAGTGGATGCTGAAAATATTAAACGACTTGCTGAAGATTTTAATAAGGTTGACGAAGGAACATTAACGATCGCAACTACGCATACTCAAGCGCGTTATGTCTTGCCTCCGATCGTCAATCAATTTAAAAAATTATTTCCAAAAGTTCATTTGATTTTACAACAAGCTAGCCCCGTCGAAATTTCAGAAATGCTTTTACAAGGCGAAGCGGATATTGGAATTGCAACCGAGTCTTTAACGACTGAAGAAAATCTGGCTAGCATTCCTTACTACCAATGGCAACACAGTATTATTACGCCGCAAAATCATCCTTTAGTGCAGGCAGATAAAATCACTCTAGAACTTTTAGCAGAATACCCACTCATTACTTATCATGGTGGTTTTACAGGTCGATCTAAAATCGATAAAGCCTTTGAAGAAGCCCAACTCGATGCCGATATCGTAATGTCAGCTCTTGATGCCGATGTTATCAAAACCTATGTGGAACTTGGCATGGGTGTAGGGATTGTCAATGACGTGGCTTATGATACAGAACGTGATTATCGCTTAAAGCAAACCAAGACTGATATTTTTGGTGTCAACACGACATGGATTGCGGTGCGCAAAGGCCATCTATTACGCGGTTATGGTTACGAATTTATTTCTTTATGCTCACCTGATGCGGATATTAAAGCTCTAAAGAAAATTGCTTATCCAGATGAATAAAAATTAAAAAAAATAAAAGAGCTTTTTAGCTCTTTTATTTTATTAGATGCAAAAAAAACGAGCCGTAGCTCGTTTTTTCTTTAACATCTTACCAGTAGAAGTTCACACCAACTTTACCAACTGGTAACCACTTGTATTTATCATCATTACGGATTTCATTTTCTTCCTTATCTACTGCATCCTGAGCAGACGTTGGATTCCCATTTACAGGAGCAAGGTTATATTGAGTTAACTGAACTTTTGGATTACCAGTGTAGTAGGCACCTACCTCACCAAATACGCCCCAATTCTTGTTAAATTTTGGAGCAAAACCAAAGCCTACGTAAGGAGCAATATTATTTTCATAATTCATCTTACCCTTTACGCCACCCTCTTGACCTGCAACTGCTTGTTGATAGTTTTTACCATCAATTGATAATGTTTCACCGTTACCAATGCGTTTAGCTAAGTCATAATCATTATCTAGATAAGCAGCACCTGCAGCAACATATAAGCCTTGAGCCCATGGATTAGAGCTAGCACCCCATGGACGAATCTCAGCATTTAAATAGATATTGTTGTTGTCCATATCTAGGTCATATTTAGTACCATTTACAGAAACATCATCTGTCCACGAAATGTCACCACCGTTATAACCTAAAGCTAAGCCCACATATGGATTTGCTTGCCATAATAAAGCACCACCGTAACCAGTTGTACCTACCTCAGCACGCACCCCCACAGGAAGTAATTGTTTTTGATCAAATGCGTAGCTGTCATGAACAACGGCTTCATCTGCCATTGCAGCACCGGCAGCAAATAAAGCTGTTGTTGTTACTAAAACACGTAATGCTTTCATAGTTTTCTCCTTAAAAAGGCTCTGTTTTTAATTTATTCATCTTGTGACTGAAATCATAATAAAGACAGCTTAGATTCTTTTTTATACAAAAAATGCTAGATTTCTGTTATTTTTTGATACAAATTGAGTTAAATTTTTATTTTCAAATCATTTTTGTGTAAAAAACACTTGATTATCTAATAAGCTTATTCCGATTTACCTCATTTATATCACCAATTAAACCTAACACGTTTTTTGAAAGATTCTTGTCACAAATTAGTGTAAAATCTTTAAAATTTTTTATGGAAGGAAGATCATGTCTCAGCTTTCTACGATCATTGAGCAAGCATTTGAAGACCGCGCAAATTTTACTGCAGCAGATTGTTCAAGCGAAATTCGCCAAGCTGTTGAAGAAGCAATTGCTGGTTTAGATAACGGTACACTTCGAGTTGCTGAAAAAATCAATGGTGAATGGGTTGTTCATCAATGGTTAAAAAAAGCTGTTTTATTATCATTTAAACTAAATGACAATAAACCAATCGAGTCATGTGATCTTCGTTTCTACGACAAAGTTGAAACTAAATTCTCTGGTTGGACTGAAGAGCAATTTAAAGCAGCAGGCGTTCGTGTTGTTCCTCCAGCTGTAGCACGCCGTGGTAGCTTCCAAGCTAAAAACGTGGTGTTAATGCCATCTTATGTAAACATTGGTGCTTATGTAGATGAAGGCACAATGGTTGATACATGGGCAACTGTAGGTTCATGTGCTCAAATCGGTAAAAATGTTCACTTATCTGGTGGTGTAGGTATTGGCGGTGTTTTAGAGCCATTACAAGCAAACCCAACTATTATTGAAGATAACTGCTTTATCGGTGCACGTTCAGAAATCGTTGAAGGTGTTATTGTTGAAGAAGGCTCAGTCATTTCAATGGGCGTTTTCATTGGTCAATCAACTAAAATTTATGACCGCGAAACTGGTGAAATCCATTATGGCCGTGTACCAGCAGGTTCAGTTGTAGTTTCAGGCAGCTTGCCATCTAAATGTGGTACTTACAGCCTATATGCTGCGATCATCGTGAAAAAAGTTGATGCGCAAACGCGTGCCAAAACAAGCTTAAACGATTTGTTACGTGCTGACTAATTTGTTATAACTCTCTTGCGGAGCTTTAATCGCTCCCCATCTCTACGATCCCACTGATCGTAGAGATTTTATTTTTTATATAGTGTGGTATTTCTAGAATGGCTTCCTTACGTTCCTCTGCAATTCCTGTCTCAGACCCTGCGTCCGGTTTACGCATTACCGAGATTTTTTACTCGTTGCAGGGTGAAGCAAACGCCTCTGGCCTACCGACTGTATTCATTCGTCTAACGGGCTGTCCATTACGTTGTAGCTATTGCGATACCACTTATTCTTTTGAAGGTGGCGAACGTTTTTCACTTGAACATATCATTGAAACAGCCAAGCAATATCAAACACCTTATATTTGTGTGACGGGTGGTGAACCTCTCGCACAGCCAAACTGTTTGATTTTATTACAACGTTTATGTGAAGCAGGTTTTGACGTTTCCTTAGAAACCAGTGGTGCACTTGATGTATCGAAAGTCGACTCTCGTGTTTCTAAAGTTCTTGATTTAAAAACTCCAACTTCTGGTGAGGAACATCGTAATCTCATCAGCAATCTTGATCATTTAACGTTGCATGACCAAATTAAATTCGTCATTTGCAACCGTGAAGACTATGAATGGTCAAAGCAACAAGTTGAAAAATATCAACTGCATAAAAAAGTCAGTACCGTTTGGTTCTCCCCTGCCTTTGCAGTTGAAAAAGGTGCTGTAGGCCTGCCACGTTTAGCACGTGATCTGGCACAGTGGATACTTGATGATAAATTATCGGTTCGTTTCCAACTTCAGTTACATAAACTGCTTTGGAATGATGAATCAGGTCGTTAATCACTCAATAAAATAAATCATTCCGAATATGGAGAAAAATATGCGCTCTCGTGCCATTGTTTTACTTTCAGGCGGCTTAGACTCAACCACTTGCCTAGCTTGGGCACAAGCGCGCTATGAATGTATTGCTATTAGTTTTATGTATGGTCAACGCTCAACCACGGAACTTGATGCTGCAAAAGCTTTAGCTCAGCGTTCGGGTGTTGAACATCGTGTAATTAATATTGATCTGGCTAATTTAGGTGGATCTGCACTTACAGATCACAACATTGCCGTACCAGAACAGTTACAAGAAGGTATTCCTGTAACTTATGTACCAGCGCGTAACACTATTTTCCTCTCATATGCTTTAGCAGCGGCCGAAGTATTTAATGCTGAAGCAATTGTTATTGGCATCAATGCTGTTGATTATTCAGGATATCCTGACTGTCGTCCTGAATTTATTGATGCTTTTGCCAATATGGCTCGTTTAGCAACTAAAGCAGGCGTAGAAGGAAAACCACTTAAGTTTGAAACACCCCTGTTACATTTATCCAAAGCGAATATCATACGTTTAGGTATTGAACATGGCGTAGACTATAGTCAAACGGTATCTTGCTACCAAGCAGATGCTCAAGGACGTGCGTGTGGCAAATGTGACAGTTGCCGTTTGCGTAAAGAAGGCTTTAAAGAGGCTGGTGTTGCCGACCCAACACGCTATATACCGTAATAAGTAGGTAAAATTTATGAAGTTGTTAAAATCAAATCTTATTCTTTCATCTTTGTTCTCAACTGTAGCTCTTATGGCTGGTGCAGCTCACGCTGCTGAAAACCCAGTTCAAGCAGCATATAAAAGTACTAACGTTAAAGGCGCATTAGTTAATGTTTGTAAAGAACAAACAGCTAAAGGCGGCAAGTTAAGTTCATCTGAAGTTAGCAAATTCTGTAGCTGCCAAGTTGAAGCACAAGGTAAAGTGACTGAAGCACAAAAATGGGAAATCCAAAGTGCAATCAATGCGAAGAAGAGCCCAAGTTCTCTAGGATTTGTACAACAACAAAACCGTGATCTTAAAGCATGTTTCGGTCCTCAGTTAACAACTAAACTTGAAAAATTAACTGAAGAAGCTATGAAAGCAGCTCAACAACAAGCTCCTAAAAAATAAGAGTTTAATGTTCCAAATTAAGCCTGCATTTATGCAGGCTTTTTTGTAGCTCTGTTAAAATGACACCACTTTTGAACAATTCTTTTGAAGTAAGCCATGCAAGAACAGTGGAAAACGAATGCTAACCATAAAAGGTCTATTGTTTCATTTAGTGGAGGCAAAGACAGTTCGCTAGCGCTCTACCATGCCATGCAGACTGGCGAAGTGCTTGGATTGATTGTAATGCTAGAAGAACAAGGTCAACGTTCTCGTTCTCATGCTATGCCACTTGATATTATTCAAGCACAAGCTCAAGCAATCGGCTTGCCAGTGTTTATGGCTTCATCAAGTTGGAATGATTATGAAGTGAAGTTTATTGAATTACTCATTCAGGCAAAGCAACAAGAAGCTGAAGTACTGGTTACAGGTGATCTTGATATGCCTGAACATGGCTGTTGGCATGATCGAGTAACGCAACAAGTAGGTCTTCAATTAGGCATGCCTCTTTGGCTACGTCCGCATCGTGAAGTTGTTGAAGAATTCATTACTCTTGGATTCAAAAGTGTCATTGTTACTGTGAATCTAAAACTAGGGATGAAGGTCGAGGATTTAGGTAAATTCTTAACTTTAGAATATATTCAAGAACTTGAAAACCGTGGCATTGATCCATGTGGTGAGGGCGGTGAATTTCATACGACTGTAGTTGATGGGCCAATTTTTAACAAAGCAATTCCTGTAAGAAAACTCAATATTGTTTATCATGAGGAATATGCTTTTTTACCACTTGAATTAGATCAAATTTAACTTTTAAAGGATAAGAAATGTCTGAGAATATTCAACTGCCAAATCAGGTGTTCCCGACTACACACGGTGAAGTGAACTTGACCGAAGTCGAAAATGAATGGTTAATCATTTACTTCTATCCTAAAGACTCAACACCAGGGTGTACGACACAAGCAGTTGGTTTTTCTTGTTTGAAAGATCAATTTGAAGCTTTAGGTGCCCGCATTATCGGTGTTTCACGTGACTCAGTGAAAGCCCATCAAAATTTTACAGATAAGCAAGCACTTACTATTGATCTGATTAGTGATAAGGAAGAAGTTCTTTGTCATCATTTTGATGTGATTAAAGAAAAAAATATGTATGGAAAAAAAGTAATGGGTATTGAACGTTCTACTTTTATTTTCCATAACAAAGAATTGGTTAAAAGCTACCGTAAAGTTAAGGCTGCTGGACACGCAGAACAAGTGCTAGAAGACCTAAAATCTCTGCAAACAGCTTAATAAATTCAACCAACAAAAAGCGAGTTTAATACTCGCTTTTTTAGTGCAAAGCATTACCGAATAATTTTAGTTTGGCGTATGATAAAGATATTAGAATAATTAGTTTAAGGCATTGATATGAGTTCACTCAAAACTTGCTCTTTACTGCCTGCCATTCTCTTTATTGGTGCATGTAGTGCAAATACATTAGCCATACCAACTGACACCAGCACATCACTTGCTCAAATTCAGAAAAATTCAAAAGAAATAAGCTGCCAAGATTTACAAAACCCAGCCTACCAACAAGCTGTACTCAAAAAAATTAATCAAATCCGTCAGCAATCACGCCAATGTGGTCGACAATATTTTTCTGCAACCAGACCACTAAGTTGGAGCAATAATTTATATAAAGGTGCACTTTCTCATAGTGAAGATATGGCTACACATAATTTTCTTGGGCATGTTGGCTCCTCTGGCCTAGACTTAAAATCACGCTTAAAACTTTACAATACACTCGGTAAAGCCAATGGTGAAAATGTTGCTAGTGGACAGAAAACATTAGATGAAGTGATATCTAGATGGTTATCGAGTCCCTTACATTGTAGTAACCTCATGAATCCTAAATTTACAACTTACGCAATTGCTTGTGCTTCTGATCAATCAGCAAAACAAAAGAGCTATTGGACGCAACAATTTGGTACACGTTAAAAGGAAAAAAGATGCAATCAGGTTCGATCACACCTATTTTAAGAATTTTTGATGTTGAGTTAGCTAAATCATTCTATCTTGATTTCTTAGGCTTTCAGCTTGATTGGCAACACCAATTTGAAGAAAATTTCCCATTATATTTACAGATTTCTAAAGACGATTGCGTCATCCATCTATCTGAGCATTTTGGTGATGCGAGTCCCCATAGTGCAATCCGTATTTATTGGGAACATATCTATGAGTTACACAGTGAACTAAGCCAAAAAGATTATAAATTCTCTAAGCCTCAGGTTGAAAAAACAGATTGGGAGACTCTCGAACTCAGCATCGCCGATCCTTTTTCAAACCGAATTATTTTTTGGGCAGATGCTTAATCTATATTCACTTACTCAAAATCATCTAAATTAGAGCGATCATCTTCTTTAAATCGTTGTTGCAGTTGTTGATAAATACGTGTTTTTTTAAACTCATCTAAAAATTGAATAGTACCTATAGGGAAAAATTCCGTTTGGATTTCACCACGATAATAAGCTTCACGCATTGGCGTCGCTGAAATTGAGTCTTTTAGGCTATCGAGTTCGACCATCGTCCATTCTGGAAATAATCTTAAATAATAAGATGACTCATCCTTAAAGTGCCCTATTAGACCAATTTTTGAGTTTGGTTCAATTACGCCATTGACTAAAGATTTGACCTGTTTTACCCACTTTTCATCATTATAGACATCGACCACATGCACAAATCGAATACGTTTTTGCTCATCTGGTGAAAAATTAGATAAAATCATTTGTTCTCGTTCAACTGCAAGAAACGGATTTTTAATATTACGTTCCATTTGAGCAGAACCTAATGCCAAAATCACATAACGACTTTGTTGTAAGGCAATTTCAATTGTCTGCATATGAGCCAAATGAAATGGTTGAAAACGCCCTATAAAAACGAGATAGTCAAATTTATACATAATTAGATTTTCACTTTTTATGAACTCACCAGTTACCCGCATTACAGAAAATATGCGCCATAATGAGAACCTAAAAATTAACAACTTGGTTTAAAGCAAGGATAGTACGATGACACTTAGCTGTATTCAACAACCTCATCAACATTTACACGCAAATTTAGAAGGTGGCGTACTCACCTTAGCCATAAATCGTCCAGAAGCAAAAAATGCATTATATGGCGGACTTTACTTATGGATTGCTCAAGCACTTGATGAAGCTGACCAAGACAAAGATGTACGAGTAGTTGTTCTACGTGGTGCCGAACATGACTTTACCGCTGGTAATGACATGAAAGATTTTATGGGTTTTGTACAAAATCCTAATGCAGGCCCAGCAGGTCAAGTTCCTCCATTTGTACTTCTTAAATCTGCTGCCAGATTATCGAAGCCGCTCATTATCGCAGTAAAAGGTGTGGCTATTGGTATTGGTGTTACGATTTTATTACATGCAGATTTAGTCTTTGCTGACAACACTGCCCTTTTCCAAATTCCATTTGTTAGCCTTGGCCTTTCTCCAGAAGGTGGTGCTAGTCAATTACTTATTCAACAAGCTGGCTATCATAAAGCAGCTGAACTTCTATTTACTGCGAAAAAATTTAATGCAGAAACCGCAGTACAAGCAAGTTTAGTGAATGAAGTCGTTGAAGATGCTTATGCAACCGCTCAGGCAACTGCTCAACATTTAGCAGCTTTACCACTTGCATCGTTAAAGCAAACAAAAGCATTGATGAAGCATAATCTAGACCAAATTATTGAATGTATTGATCATGAAGCTGAAATCTTTATGCAGCGAGTTCAGTCTCCAGAAATGCTAGAGGCTGTACAGGCATTCATGCAAAAACGTAAACCAGATTTTTCACAGTTTAATTAAAATCAATTTCTATGATTTGAATAAACTCAAAGGCAGGCTCTTCGTAAGGATGGCTTGCTTTTAATGCTTTCGCTACAGCCTTTGCATTTTCTTCAATTACAATGGATTCAACCCGCCACTCCTCCACTTGCTCAAGCTCACCCACTTCTCCGATGTAAGGATCTGCACCGTTGACTGGTTTAAACTGCCCGATTCCTTTTACTTGCCATGCACAGTGTTCATAATTACCGATTCCACCCGCACCAGCAGAAAAGATGGCTTGTTTAGTCGACTCAAGATGTGAATCAGGCACGTAATAAATCAGCTTTAACATGAGTAGAATGACTCCTGACTATTGAACTAGCTTAAATCATACCTTTAAAAAAGCTTTAGAATCAAAGTCAGCTCATCATTACTAGATAATTTGCTCCAATAAAAAGGATTTGAATGGCAAGTGCCAAGCCAAATAAACGCCAGCCCTTATCTTTGGTATACATTGTTCTTATGTGATACTTATTTTTCATCATTTTGATCTCCGATTTTTATCGTTGTTACAGAGAAAGCAAAAACTGATCCAATTTTAAACAAACTATAAAGTGTTAAATAGTCGAATGTCTATAGGCTTATAATTTTTCTAAAATGTTAAAAAGAGCTACCCTCATTTATAGGTAGTTCTTATTTACAACAAAATCTTAAAATTCAGTGTGCTAGCTGCATCTTCACAATTTTAAGTATTCGATTTCTTTAAATATCTATTCTCATATATTGTCATAGCAAAAGCCAAACCACATAAAATAACGAAGCCAGCAGTCATTGGAATTAATGTACCGTTATATAACTGCCCAATAATAGAGGCAAGAATAAGTGACAAAACAGAAGAAGCTGCACCAATAATAGCCGAAGCCATACCAGCAACATGTCCCATCGGTTCCATCGCGATCGCGTTCAAATTACCAAATAGAGTTCCAAATAATAAGAACAGAATGCAGGCATAAAGCATAAACATCCAGAATGAAACAGCCACGCCTAAAAGTTGAATTCCTAAGAAAACCAAAGAAATTAAGCATAAACCCAAAAAGCCATAAATACAGATTGGACGCATACCGAACTTCATCACAATTTTAGAGTTGGTAAATGAAGCGACTCCCATTACACCTGCAAGCACAGCAAAATAAGCACTAAACTCTTGCCCCGTTTTACCAAACTGCTGCATAAAAATTTGTTGAGAAGTTCCCAAATAACCAATAAATCCACCAAAACAAAAACCCGCACATAGCAAATAACTCATGGTGGTTTTATTATTCACCACCTCTTTAAAACCCTCTTGAAAAGCTTGCAAGCGCATAGGTAAACGATTTTCAGGAAGTAGCGTCTCTTCTAGTCGTAATGCTACCCACGCTCCAACGACTGTGGCATAGACCATGTATAAAACAAAAATTTCACGCCAGCCAAAAAAATGAATAATGAGCTGGCCCAAACTTGGTGCAATTGCTGGAGCAACCATAAACACCATCATAATTAAGGACATAATACGTGCCATTTGTGCACCACTGTATTTATCGCGCACAATTGAAATTGAGGCGACATAAGGACCTGAAACCCCAATACCCTGAATAAAGCGGCCAACTAAAAACCATTCAAAACTTTGTGTAGTAAAGCACAATAAACTTCCTAAAAAGTAGATGATTATCCCAGCAAATAAAATGCGCTTACGACCAATTGCATCGGATAGAGGCCCTGCAATGAGTTGCCCTATCGTCATGCCAGAGAAAATACCAATGATGACCCATTGCGTCTGATTATTATTTTTTAAGTCAAAAACTCGTCCAATCTCACCTAAAGCTGGTAAAACCGCATCTATTGAAAAAGAAACAATAGACATGAGTAATGCCATCAGTAGTGCAAATTCACGGAAATGGATTTTTGATTTCATTTTTCTTCTCTACTATTTATTCTATTTAGATTGTACTACATACAAATAAGCCACCTAACGGTGGCTTATTTCAGTGTTTATATTAACCAATAAACTTACGTGCATTACGGAACATACGTAACCATGCACCATCTTCAGTCCACTCTTCTGGACTCCAAGAGTGCTGAATTGCACGGAAAGTACGCTCTGGGTGCGGCATCATAATCGTTGCACGACCATCTTTAGACGTTACACCTGTAATCGCTTCCGGCGAACCGTTCGGGTTCAATGGATAATGTTGAGTCGGGTTACCGTGGCTATCAACATAACGCAATGCAACTTGATTCGCTGCATTTAAGCTTGCAATGTCAGCTTCACTTGCAACCGCACGACCTTCACCGTGTGCTACAGCAATCGGTAAAATCGAACCTTCCATACCATCAAGCAATACAGAAACAGATTTTTCAACCAGAACGTTTACGCTACGAGCTTCAAAAACTTCTGACATATTGCGGTGGAAACGTGGCCAGTGGTCAGCACCCGGAATAAGCGGTGCTAATTGTGACAACATTTGGCAACCATTACAAATACCTAAACTGAATGTATCCTCACGATGGAAGAACTGTTCAAACTGATCACGTAATTTCGCATTGAACAATACTGATTTTGCCCAGCCACCGCCAGCACCCATTACGTCACCGTAAGAGAAACCACCACAAGTCACCAGACCTTCAAAATCACTTAGGCTAACGCGACCGGCAAGTAAGTCACTCATGTGCACGTCAACAGTATTGAAACCAACCTTATCAAAGGCTGCTGCCATTTCAATATGACCATTTACACCTTGCTCACGCAAGATCGCCATATTAGGACGGCGTGTGTTAATGAACGGTGCTTCGATAGGTTCATTCAAATCAAATGTTGGTTTAGCAATTAAACCTTGATGTGATTTATCCGTGATTAAAGCGAATTCTTGGTCAGCAGTTTCTACGTTATCACGTAGACGTTGGATCTGATGAGATACCTCAGACCAAGCTTGTTGTAATTCAGCACGATCTAAAGTCAAACCGTTTACAGATAACTGATCTGTGTTATTTACACGACCAACTACAGCAATTGCATCTTTCAAACTAGATGCAGCAACTTCTGCTTGTAAAGCGTCCCAATCAGCTGCTTTGATTTGAAGAACTGCACCAATTTCTTCAGCAAATAAACTTGCTGGAGTTTGGTCTTCTAATGCAACACCTAAACGTGCAGCAAACATCATTTCAGCAACAGTTGCGAGTAAACCACCATCACCGATGTCATGGTAAGCTTGAATCAAGCCACGGTTATTCCAGTCTTGAATTAAAGCAAAGAACGCTTTGAAATCATCAAAACTATCAACATCAGGAGTGATTGAACCGATCGCTTTATATACTTGCGCAAGAATCGAACCACCTAAACGGAACTGACCTTTAGATAAATCAATGCGTACAAGTACTGAATCTTCTAAATTCTTAAGTTCAGGTGTTAAAGTTTTACGAACATCCATTACTGGAGCAAATGCGGTAATTACACCAGTCATTGGAGACGTTACAGCTTTATCTTCACCGTTGTCATTCCAAGTGGTACGCATTGAAAGTGAGTCTTTACCTACAGGAATCGCAATTCCTAAAGCTGGACACATTTCCATACCAATCGCTTTTACACCTTCAAACAGCGCTTGGTCTTCACCTTTTTGACCAGCAGCAGCCATCCAGTTTGCAGAAAGTTTGATATCGCTAATTTGTTCAATGTTTGCACATGCAATATTGGTAATTGCTTCCGCAACTGCCAAACGAGCAGATGCTGCTGGATTTAACAATGCAACTGGTGGACGTTCACCCATCGCCATTGCTTCACCAGTGAAGCCTTGTAAGCTTGTAGTCGTTACTGCTGCATCTGCAACAGGAATCTGCCAACGACCAACCATTTGGTCACGCGCAACCATACCAGTAATTGAACGGTCACCAATGGTGATTAAGAATGACTTAGATGCAACTGTTGGATTTTTCAATACGCGGAAAATCGCATCTTTCAAATCAACTTTTGAAGCGTCAAATTCGTTACCTTTACGCTCAATTGTTTCATAAGAACGTTGCATACGCGGTGTACCACCAAGCATCACTTGCATTGGGATATCAACTGCGTTGTTTTGGAACAATGGATCTTCTACTGTTAGATGACGTGCTTCAGTTGCTTCACCCAACACGGCAAATGGACAACGTTCACGAGCACAGATTGATTCGAACTGTTCTAAAGACTCTGGACGAATTGCAAGAACATAACGCTCTTGTGCTTCATTTGACCAGATTTCCATTGGGCTCATGCCCGGTTCTAATGAAGGAATCTTACGAAGGTTAAGAACTGCACCTAACTCATGATCATTCACAAGTTCAGGCATAGCATTTGATAGACCACCAGCACCAACGTCGTGTACAGAAACGATTGGGTTAAAGTCTTCTAAGCGCCAGCATGTATCAATTACTTCTTGGCAACGGCGTTCCATTTCTGGGTTTTCACGTTGTACAGAAGCGAAATCAAGGCTTTCACCCATTGTACCGCTGTCTACAGAAGATGCTGCACCGCCACCAAGACCGATTAACATTGCAGGGCCACCCAATACAATGAGTAAATCACCCGGTTGGATCGCATCTTTTTCTACATGGTCAGGACGAATGTTACCGTAACCACCAGCGATCATGATTGGCTTATGGAAGCCCTTCACTTCACCATTTACATTCTGTTCAAAAGTACGGAAATAACCATTTAACGCTGGGCGACCAAATTCATTATTAAATGCCGCACCACCTAATGGACCTTCAATCATGATTTGTAATGGCGATGCCATACGTGAAGGTTTGCCGTAGTTCTCTTCCCAAGGTTGTTCAAAACCAGGAATGTTTAAGTTAGAAACTGTAAAGCCTGTTAAGCCAGCTTTTGGTTTACCACCACGACCAGTAGCACCTTCATCACGGATCTCACCGCCTGAACCAGTTGCAGCACCAGCAAATGGAGAAATTGCTGTTGGATGGTTGTGAGTTTCAACCTTCATTAAAATATGAGCAGCTTGACTCTTATATTTATAAACAAAGTGTCCGTTTTCATCTGCTTTTGGATAAAAACGCATCGTGTCATAACCAACGATTACAGATGCGTTATCTTTGTATGCAGATAAAACATCAGTTGGCGATTCTTTATAAGTATTTTTAATCATCTGGAACAATGATAATGGTTGTTTTTCACCATCAATTGTCCATTCAGAACCAAAGATTTTATGACGACAGTGCTCAGAGTTGGCCTGCGCAAACATCATCAACTCGATGTCATTTGGGTTACGACCAAGCTTACCGAATGCTTCAGTTAAATAATCAATTTCTTGTTCAGATAACGCAAAACCAAACTCATTGTTCGCTTTAACCAAAGCTTCTTTGCCTTGACCCAAGATATCAATTGAATTTAATGGTTTTGGAGCTGTTTCTGAAAATAATGCTTTTGCATCATCAATTTGAGCAAAAACTGTTTCTGTCATACGGTCATGAAGTACTTGTTTAACTTCATTCGTAATTTCAGAAACACCTTTTAATGTAAATAAAAGACCGCGTTCTAAGCGGTGAACTGGTGTATTACAGTTTTTGAAAATATCAGTTGCTTTAGAAGACCAAGGTGAAATAGTACCCACACGTGGTGTTACTAAAATCTGAATCTCATCACTTGCAGGTTGACGAAGTTCAAAAGACTCACCGTCATTTAATAATTGCAAAGCAGATTGATGTTGCTGCTCGTTGAGCGCTTGATCAAACAAATAGACCCATTGGCTGTCAAAAGATTGAACAGAACTAATTGACGATAAACGTGTTAATAGTTGAGCTTTCTTAAAAGAAGAATGTGCTGCTGCACCGGCCACGATAAACATGTTGATTTTGGCTCCACGGGCAGGTCTTGTGAACCTTACCGCAATGTGACTTTAGAGAGAGCGCATATTCTACTGCGTCTTGCTAAAATCAGCTAGATGTAGAATCAGTATTCTGTAACCTAATTCTGCAAGAAGTGATTTCTTTTTTGTTCAAAATCATTTTTTTAGTCATTCCCGTTAAAAATAAATTGTTTCATGTTTACTCAATAACATAATAAAACCTGAACTAAGACAAACTATGTCGCACCAAGCTAGTGCTTTTAGCTTTTTTTTGGCATGATCAAGCTTTATAGTTTTGAATAATGATAAATGGAACAAATGCGTTGGTTAGAGCTGCTTTCCGCAGTTCGCTTAGGTAGCAAAAAAAGTAGTACAGAACTGGCTCGTAGCCCATTCCATAAAGATTATGACCGCATTATATTTTCTCAAAGTTTTCGTCAGTTAAACCGTAAGACCCAAGTTCACCCTCTAGCACAACATGATGGCATTCACACTCGTTTAACTCACTCCCTTGAAGTTTCCTGCATTGGCCGCTCAATGGGTATGCTTGCCGCAGAAAAAATTAAAAATGAATTGCCTGTCTGGATTTCCCCTGCCGATGTCGGTGCAATTATTCAAGCAGCTTGCCTGGCCCACGACATTGGTAACCCGCCTTTTGGCCATGCAGGCGAATATGCGATTCGTGAATGGTTCGATGATGCCTCACATGACGATTTTTTAAAAAAACTAAGCCCAGAAGAAGAAGCCGATGTTCGCCAATTTGAAGGTAACGCTCAAGGCTTACGTTTATTAAGCCGCATTGATTATCATCCAGATGATGGAGGTATGCGTTTAACGTATGCAACCTTAGGCGCTTATTTAAAGTATCCGTGGCTTTCAAAAACAATTGCTTCACAAGGTGATCGACCTTCACATCAACGAGCAAAGTTTGGTTGTTATCAATCTGAAAAAGAAATTTTAAAACAGATCGCTGAACAGCTTGGGCTGATTCAACTCGGCGAATATCATTATTGCCGCCATCCACTCACCTATTTGTTAGAAGCCGCTGATGACATTTGTTATGCCCTCATTGATTTAGAAGATGGTATTGTCTTAAATATGCTGAGTTACCAAGAAGTTGAACCCATTTTCTTAAATCTTATTGCTGACTATGGCCAACCTGAAGAGTTATCTCATCCAAACAGTACATGGCAACAAAAGATCTCAGCATTACGTGGACGAGTCATGAAACGTCTTGTTGATGAAGTGACCACAGCATTTGCCAAAAATCATTATGAGATTATTACAGGTCAGCTTAAAGGCAACCTTTTGCAATATTGTTCACCTGATATTGCAAAAGGTATCGAAACTGCCAAGAATCTGGCACGTGACAAAATTTTTGAGCACCCACAAAAATCTGGTTTAGAAATTATTGCGCATCAAAGTTTACAAACCATTTTGGATGCATTTGTACCACTCACAACGCCACATAAATCTTTAAGCTTTAAAGAACAACGTTTAATGTCTATCCTTAACCTATACGGTGCTAACTTTAGCAATAATCACTACAGCAATATCATGCAGGTACTCGATATTATTAGTAAGTTCTCAGATCATCAGGCTTATAGCTTGGCGCAAGAGTTGCAAGGTAATAAAATTGGCTTGTTTTAAGCTGGCTTGATATAGAAAGAAATAAAACCAGTGTCGTTTTCAATTCATTTTAGAACGACCAGATTTACAGTTATGAATAAGTGAAATTACGCTATGATCGGATGTTTAATTGGCGAAGTGTTTGCCCTAGAAGCCCCTACTGTCTTACTAAATGTAAATGGTGTGGGTTATGAAATTGATACGCCACTTTCAACATTTTGCCAATTACAAAAAGGCCAAAAAGTTACGCTATGGACGCATTTGGTTGTCCGTGAAGATGCGCAGCAGCTCTACGGTTTTAGTGATGCTCAAGAGAAAACAATTTTCCGCACCTTATTAAAAGTAAATGGTGTCGGTCCAAAAATGGCATTAGGCATTTTATCGACACTAAGCGTTGAGCTATTGGTTCACACGATTGAACATGACGATATCAATACTTTGGTCAAAGTTCCGGGTGTTGGCAAAAAAACAGCTGAACGTTTAATGATCGAACTCCGTGATCGCTTCAAAACATTGGCTCAAGGCACTTCAACTGTAGCGACCATGCCTCAAATTCAATTTGCTGCAAACTCTCCTGTCGCAGAAGCAGAAGCTGCGTTGCAATCTTTAGGTTATAAACCACTTGAAGCACAAAAAGCTGTTGCGGCGGTTAAAGCCGATTACACAGAATCAGCCGATATTATTCGTGCTGCTCTTAAATCCATGATGAAGTAAAACACTTATGCAAGACCGTCTAATCAGTGGAACAGAAAAACCTGAAGATCATTTTGATCGGGCTATTCGACCAACTTCTCTTGCCGACTATATTGGGCAACCAGTCGTACGTGAGCAAATGGAAATTTTCATTGGCGCTGCTCGTGGTCGTGGTGAAGCTCTCGACCACACACTGATTTTTGGTCCGCCCGGCTTAGGTAAAACCACACTTGCTAATATTATTGCACGTGAAATGGGTGGCAATCTTAAATCGACTTCAGGACCAGTATTAGAGCGTGCAGGCGATTTAGCGGCAATGCTCACCAATCTTGAAGAAGGCGATGTTTTATTTATCGATGAGATTCATCGTCTTTCACCAGTGATTGAAGAAATCCTCTATCCAGCAATGGAAGATTACCAACTCGATATTATGATTGGTGAAGGCCCTGCTGCCCGTTCAATTAAACTAGATTTACCCCCTTTTACACTCGTTGCTGCGACCACACGTGCGGGCTTGTTGACCTCACCACTACGTGACCGCTTCGGTATTGTGCAACGCCTTGAGTTTTACTCTGTAGAAGACTTAACTCACATCGTGTCACGCTCTGCAAACCTCATGGATGTACCCATTACAGTTGAAGGCGCAGAAGAAGTAGCACGCCGATCACGCGGAACACCTCGTATCGCCAACCGTTTATTACGCCGTGTACGTGACTATGCACAAGTGAAAGGCACAGGCGAAGTGACTCATGAAATGGCACAGCGTGCGCTTGATATGCTCAATGTTGATAAAGCTGGCTTAGATACCCTAGACCGACGTTATTTGAGTATGTTACTAGAGCGTTTTGATGGTGGCCCTGCCGGAGTTGAAGCTCTTGCAGCAGCTATGGCTGAAGACAGCGGTACGCTTGAAGATGTGATTGAACCTTATTTAATTCAACAAGGTTATGTCATGCGTACTGCACGAGGTCGCATCGCAACCAACCAATCTTATTTACAGTTTGGAATGACACCACCTGAGCCTAAAAACTAACCAAAGGAAGAGAATTTTCTCTTCCTTTTTTAATTCAATCACGCTATCTAATTAAAAATAATAATTATCTTATCAATAAATTAGCGACTCTATACCTTTTAAGTCTTTCTTTATACCTTATTGATTTTTTAATATTTTTGAAAACTGAATTATAAGAAATCTAGATAGTAAATCTTATGAACAATAATATTTTTAGGATAAGGATATGTATAAAAAAACCGCTTTATTTTTGCCACTCGTTCTAATGAGCCAGCTAAGCCTAGCAGATTGGGTAAAAGATGCTGCACAACAAAATGAAAATCAGGTCATTCAATTAAGACAATATATTCATGAACACCCTGAACTAGGCAATATGGAATTTAAAACATCTGCCCTTGTTCAAAAAGAATTGACGTCTTATGGCATTCAAGTCAAAACAGGTTATGCAAAAACAGGTGTAATAGGTATTTTAAAAGGCAATAAACCTGGTCCTATCATTGCGCTTAGAGCCGATATGGATGCACTACCTATGGAAGAAAAAAGTGGTGTTCCCTTTGCGAGTAAACAAAAAGCAATTTATCAAGGTAAAGAAACTTATGTGATGCATGCTTGTGGACATGATGCACACACTGCGATGCTATTAGGGGCAGCAAAAATTCTCGCAGCCAATAAGGATAAAATATCAGGCACAGTCGTCTTTGTTTTTCAACCTGCTGAAGAAGGTGGAGCAGATATAGATAACTTCACACAGGGTGATCAAATTGGCTCACGGAAAATGATCGCGGATGGTGCCTTTAAAGACTATAAACCCGAAGCTATTTTTGGAATACATGTCATAGCTGGCATGAAAAGTGGACACCTTTATTACAAGGATGGAGCTATTTTAAATAGTGCAGACCACTTACGTATTCAGATAAACGGCAAGCAGGTGCATGGCTCGACGCCGTGGCTAGGCAGAGATCCAATTTATGCATCGGCACAAATGATTAATAATTTACAGAGTCTTATTAGCCGAAGAACCGATCTAACCAAAGGTATGGGTGTAGTCAGTATTGGCAATATTCAAGGCGGCACGGCAGGTAATGTGATTCCTGAACAGGTCAATATGATCGGGACTATTCGTTCTAATAACGAACAAATACGGGCGAATATTTTAAAAAGTTTACCGACCATGATAGAGCATAATGCTCAAGCCAATGACGTGACTGCTAAAGTTGAAATTGCGCCTTATGCACCAGTAACTATGAATGACAAAGCGCTTACTCAATTTATTCAGCCAACATTAGCCAAAGTTGTTGAAGCTTCAAAACTACATGTTTTGGATCACAATGAGAGTGCAAGTGAAGATTTTGCTTATTATGGAAAATTAATGCCCTCATTCTTTGTTTTCTTAGGTGCAACACCAGAAAATCAAGACTTAAGCCAAGCTGCACCCAATCATAGTCCTTACTTTATTGTAGATAATAAAGCCTTAAAAATAGGAACTGAACTACATGTAAGGTTCGTATTAGATTACCCGAACATATCAAAACAAGTTCAAACTGCATGGAAACCTTCTTAACTTAAAAGTAAGCTGGTCATAGAGTTCACCGTTTTTGGACTAGAAGTACAGCAATCGCAATTGAAAGGTTGTGCCATAGGACTTAGTATGCAATCTGCTAAACTGCCCCGTATTTAAAGCATATGCGTGGCTTCAAATAAAATGAATATTTTATTCAGTAGCCATAATTGAAATGCAAAGCTCTATAGTGAACTAAAAACGGAATACTCTCATGGCGAATCATTTTGAATTCAACATTCGTGTTTATATTGAAGATACGGACGCAGGTGGTATTGTTTACCATGCCAACCATATTCGCTATATGGAACGTACCCGTACCGAATGGCTCCGCGCTGCTGGCGTTGATCATTACTGGCACCAAAAAGACTACAACTTTGTCGTATATAAAATTGACGTAAAATATATGCGTCCTATTTTAATGGATGATTTAATTACTGTTACAGCACGTGTAGTTTCATGTAAAGCTGCGTCATTTGTGTTGCAACAAAATATTTATCGTGGTGAAATCTTGCTTGCTTCTGGTGAGGTTGAGTTGGCATGTTTAAGTAAAGACTTAATGCCTCGTCGTCTTCCAGAAGAAATACGTGATCTTATTCGTAAAGAATTGGAACAAGACTAAAAAAACAACCGGCATATGTAACCTATGGCAACAAACATTGAATCAACCCTGCATATTTCTGACCTTATTTTACAAGCAAGTCCAGTCGTTCAGTTGGTCATGCTAATTCTATTGTTAGCATCGATCTTTAGTTGGTATCTGATTGCCAAGTTACATATGAGTTATAAAAAAGCACATCAAGACGATGAACATTTTCAAAAAATGTTCTGGTCTGGTGCTGAACTCAATACGCTTTATAACAATGCTCAGCTCAACTCAAAACGCTCAGGTCTTGAAGATATTTTTTATCAAGGGTTGAGCGAATTTTTTAAACTCAAAAAACGTCAAGCTCCTGTTTCTCAAACGATTGAAGGCACTGAGCGTATTTTGCGTGTAGGTTTGAGTCGTGATCAGAGCCATTTAGAGTATGGTTTAGGGACTTTAGCAAGTATAGGTTCTGTAGCGCCTTACATCGGTCTATTCGGTACCGTATGGGGTATTATGAATGCCTTTATCGGTTTAGCTGCCGTTGATCAAGTAACTCTGGCAACTGTTGCACCGGGTATTGCTGAAGCACTTATTGCAACTGCAATTGGTTTATTTGCTGCTATTCCTGCTGTATTAGCTTTTAACCACTTCACTGCTAAAAGTGAAAGTGTTTACTCTGATCGTGCTTTATTTGCTGAAGAGATGATTGCTTTATTGCAACGTCAATCTGTGGGTTCATCACAGGAAGATGCATAATGGCAATTCAGCGTTCAGGGCGCTTTGAGCGCATAAAAAAACCATTAAAAAGTGATATGAACGTCGTACCTTATATTGACGTTATGCTCGTGCTTTTGGTTATTTTTATGGTAACTGCTCCTATGATTACCAGTGGTATCAAGGTCGATTTACCTCAAGCAAACAACCACCCAATCGAATCAAAAGATATGCCTGCCATGGTAACAATTGGCAAAGATGGCAATCTTTATCTTCAATATGAAGATTACAAAGATAATGAACCATTATCTCGTGAAAAACTCGAAGTAGTTTTAAGCGATGCTCAAAAACAAGCTGAACAAGAAAACAAACAACTTACTGTTTTAGTCAATGGTGATAAGTCTCGTCCTTATGGAGAAGTCGTATCATTAATGGCGAGTTTACAAGAAGCAGGTTTAACTCAAGTTGGCCTTCTGACAGAGCCTTTAAAATAAGCTATGAACAAAGATCAAAAGCCGCCCTTTAAACAAAATGCGATTGCATTGAGCTTTACACTCGGAGTTCATGCAATTGCCATTGTTGGCTTGCTTTTTTTAGGCTTGAGTAAACCACCTGAACAGCCAAAAAAGCTAACGACTATTTTAGTTAAGCCAGAAGATTTACCTCCTCCTTTAGCCAAAGAAATTGAACAAGAGACTACAGCTACGAATGAAGCAAAAGAGGTATTAGCCCCTATTGTGGATGAAACTCTACCTCAAAATCTTCCAGTTGTACCTCCGCCTCCAACAGCTCAACAACTTGCTGCTCAAAAGCAAAAGGCCGAACAGGCCCAGCAAGCCAAGTTAGCTGAGCAAAAGCGTAAAGCTGAAGAAGCTGCGAAAGCGAAACAAGCAGCAGAGCAGCAACGCATAGAGGAAGCTCAAAAACAGCAGGCTGAAGCTAAACGCCAAGCTGAGGCTAAAGCAAAATTAGAAGCCGAACAAAAACGTAAGGCTGAACAAAGTGCAAAAGCTGATGCTGAAGCTAAGGCCAGCCAAAAAGCTGATGAAGACGCTAAACGTAAAGCTGAGGCTGATGCAAAATTAAAACGTGAAGCTCAAAAGGCTGAAAACGCTAAACTTCAAGCACAACAAGAAGCTAAGCGAAGGGCCGAAGCTGATGCTAAGGCTAAGCAACAAAAAGCTGCTGAAGATGCTAAACGTAAAGCTGAAGCAGATGCAAAAGCCAAACAGCAAAAAGCAACTGAAGATGCTAAACGTAAAGCTGAAGCAGATGCAAAAGCCAAACAGCAAAAAGCAACTGAAGACGCTAAACGCAAAGCTGAGGCTGATGCTAAAGCCAAGCAAAAAGCAACTGAAGACGCTAAACGCAAAGCTGAGGCCGATGCGAAAGCCAAACAGCAAAAAGCTGATAATGCTAAACGTAAAGCTGAGGCCGATGCGAAAGCCAAACAGCAAAAAGCTGCTGACGATGCTAAACGCAAAGCTGAGGCTGATGCTAAAGCCAAGCAAAAAGCTGCTGACGATGCTAAGCGTAAAGCTGAAGCGGAGGCCGAGGCCAAAGCTGCATCTGCTCAAAAAGCACAAGAAGAAGCAGCTCAAAAGAAAGCTGAAGCTAAAAAAGTTGCTTCTTCAGCTAGACGCGATTTTGAACAAAAAATTCGACGCTCTTGGGATGTTCCAACTGGTAGTAGCGGTAAAACAGTTGGTGTTCGTTTTACCCTCTCCGATTCGGGAAGCGTTAACTCTATTGTTATCACGCGTTCAAGTGGTGATGATGCCTTAGACGCAAGTATTAAAGCTGCAATTCAAGCCGCAGCGCCATATCCTATGCCATCAGATCCAGATGCAAGACGTGAAGCAAGAAGTGTTAGCTCTACATTTAGAGCGCAATAATTTTGAAAGAGTTACATGCTTTAAATAGTTTAAGGCATGTAACTATGCTACAAAATCAACAGTCACAAAAATACCTTCTATGACTTTAAACTTATGAATACGAGCCGCAAACACCTGCTATCTTTAGCACTGATCACAGCCTTAAGCCCTATTGCTTCTACAACTGCTTTTGCCCAGTTATATCTGGAAATTGCCAAAGCTCCAGATCAGGCACCCAAAATTGCTATTGTCCCGTTTACCAATGACAATGGGCTCTATCCTATTGTTGAAACAGACTTAAACCGTTCTGGGCGCTTTACAAGCTCATCTAAAAATTTGCCTGCCAATGCTGCTATCAATCAGATTCAAGCTTCTGACTGGCAAACTGCTGGTATTCCATATGTAGTTACTGGACAAATTAAACAAACAGCGACAGGTTTTGAAGTTCACTACCAACTTTATGATGTACAAAAGCAACAATACATTTTAAATGAACTTTTAAATGTACCTGCTTCACGCATACGTCAAGCTGGTCATATGGTAAGTGATGCTATTTATCAAGCGCTTACTGGTATTCCAGGTGACTTTAGCGGCCGTATTGCTTATGTATTAAGAAACCCTGCAACACCTGCCGAGCGTTATACCTTACAAATTGCAGATACGGATGGTGAACAACCAAAGACCGTTTTATCATCCCGTGATCCAATTCTTTCTCCGGCATGGACACCGGATGCTAAAAAAATTGCTTATGTTTCTTTTGAAACTAAACGTCCAGCAATTTATTTACAAGATTTATCAACTGGAACACGTGAAGTCCTTACCAGTTTTAGAGGCCTAAACGGCGCACCAAGTTTTTCACCGGATGGCCAATCAATGCTATTTACAGCATCGATGAATGGTAACCCTGAAATCTACCAAATGGATTTATCAACTCGCCAAGTCAAACGCATGACAAATGATTCGGCAATTGATACCGAAGCACGTTATACACCAGATGGAAAATCCTTTATTTTCACTTCTGACCGTGGTGGCTCTGCCCAAATTTATCGTTATACCTTTGCTGATGGCTCAGTAAAGCGTTTGACATTTAAAGGCTCATTTAATGCACGCGGAACTCTAAGTGCAGATGGCAAAAAGATTGCACTTGTTCATCGCCCAAGTGGCAGCAGTTATAAAGTTGCAATTCAAGACATTAATACTGGCATCACCAATATTCTTACCCCAACTAGTTTAGATGAATCACCAAGTTTCTCACCAAATGGGCAAATGGTGGTCTACGCAACTCGTGAAGGCAACCGTGGCTTGTTGTCTATTATGTCTACTGATGGACGTTTCCGTATAAATTTACCAAGCGAACAAGGTGAAGTACGTGAACCAGCCTGGGCACCAAAATAACTTTTAATTCCATTGACGGAGATGATCATGAAATCAATCAAATATTTAGCTCTACCCTTTCTTAGCGTAGCACTCGTGATGACAGGCTGTGCTAGCCGTAAACCGGCAGCGACGACCACGACTGGCACAAACCCAAGTACAGTAAACACTTCTGGTTTAAGTGAAGATGCTGCATTAAATGCTCAAAATTTGGCAGGCGCTTCATCTAAAGGCGTAACTGAAGCCAATAAAGCGGCTTTAGCTAAACGTGTTGTTCACTTTGATTATGACAGCAGCGATTTATCTACTGAAGACTACCAAACACTTCAAGCTCATGCTCAGTTCCTTATAGCAAATGCAAATTCAAAAGTTGCATTAACTGGTCATACAGATGAACGTGGTACACGTGAATATAATATGGCTTTAGGCGAACGTCGTGCTAAAGCTGTACAAAGCTACTTAATTACCAATGGCGTAAACCCACAGCAACTTGAAGCTGTAAGTTATGGTAAAGAAGCTCCTGTTAATGCAGGACATGATGAATCAGCGTGGAAAGAAAACCGCCGTGTTGAAATTAATTATGAAGCAGTACCTCCTTTATTAAAATAAGAGATCTGCATAAAAAAACGCTCATAAAAATATGAGCGTTTTTTTATTACTTAAGAAGATTTCTTTTCTTCTTCAGCATGTTGCATAGACTCAATCAAATCATGCTTATTAAAATCTTTATATTCAGGTTTTGCCTCGTAGTCTTTCCAAGCTTCCTGAACATTTTCTTTCGAAATTTCATCTAGATTGATTGGTTCACCTGCCGTGGGGGTCGCATCAAACTTCTTTGTTGTCATTTCGATTCTCCTAAAAATATACAGTCCTTTGTGATGCAATCAACATACCATTTTAATTGGGGGCTTGTAAGCATAAATCCAACACAAATAAAGTAAGATAATTTTTATTTTGTGACATTCTCATCTAGAATATGCCACGTATTTATCTGACTCATTTTGATGCTTGAAGCACAGGAGCTATTTTATATGTCCAACCTCACTTTGTCCCAATTTTTACAACAACAAAAAGGGAATCTAACACCTGAGTTGGCTCAAGTCATCGATACTATTGCCACGACCTGTAAAACGATCGACCAAGCACTACAAAAAGGTGCTCTCGCTGGTATTTTAGGTAGTGCTGGTAATGAAAATGTTCAAGGTGAAACACAGAAAAAACTTGATGTGATTTCTAATGACTACTTAATTGATGCTTTAAAAGTGCATCCACATGTGGGTGGTCTCGCTTCTGAAGAGCTTGATGATTTCACCCCTGCACAAGAAAATGGTGAATATCTTGTTTTATTTGATCCATTAGACGGCTCAAGCAATATTGATATCAATATGTGTGTAGGCACAATTTTCTCTATTCTTCCTGCAAAAAATGCAGTAACACAAGCAGAAGATTTCATGCAAGCTGGTACACAACAAGTTGCAGCGGGTTATGTACTTTATGGTCCATCAACCATGATGGCTTTAACAGTTGGAAATGGCGTAGCATTCTTTACTTTAGACCCAGAAACTCAAACTTTCTTACTCACAACTGACAATGTTCAGGTTGCAGCAGATACTCAAGAGTTTGCAATTAATGCCTCTAACCAACGTCATTGGGAAAATCCTGTAAAACAATATATTGATGAATTACTTGCAGGTAAAACTTCTGTTCGCGAAAAAGATTTTAATATGCGCTGGGTCGCATGTATGGTTGGCGATATTCACCGTATCTTATGTCGTAGTGGTATTTTCCTTTATCCATATGACTTAAAGGATCCAACAAAAGCAGGTCGTTTACGTTTAATGTATGAAGCGAATCCAATGAGTATGCTCATTGAACAAGCTGGTGGTGCATCAACTACAGGCCGTGTTCGTATTTTAGATATTGAACCAACCGAGCTTCACCAACGTGTTCCTGTAATCATTGGTTCTAAAAATGAAGTTGAACGCGTAACAAGCTACCACTAATAATTTTAATTACTTAGGGCATCATAGTATGATGGTGCCCTTTTGTTGGATATTTTCTTATGGCGGTTATTTTTTTAGAATCAAAAGACAATGCAAAAATTAAACATTTGCGTGGATTAATCGAACTCAGTAACGCCCGAAAAAAGCACCAACAAACCGTTCTTGAAGGCACTCATCTTTGTTTGGCTTGGTTACAACAGCAAAAAAAGATTTTTTCCTTATTTACAACAGAACAGGCCTTAGAACACGAAGATTTAAAAAAAATAATTGAACTGCATCAAGGTCATATCTTTGTTATTAGCGAAGTTTTATATAGAGATTTGAGTACATTAGGTACGAGCTTACCTTGTTTAGCTATTATTGACCTACCTAAAACTGCATCAACCATTGATTATAAGGTAGATACCTTAATTCTTGAAAATATTCAGGATCCAGGTAACGTAGGTACTTTACTACGTTCAGCAGCAGCAGCAAATATTAAACAAATCATTTGCACACAAGGCTCTGCATCACTTTGGTCACCACGAGTTTTAAGAGCAGGTATGGGTGCTCATTTTAGCTTACATTGTTTTGAAAACTTTCAGTTGACAGATATTCTTCCAAAGTTCCAAATTCCAGTTTTTGTTACAAGCTCTCATCGCTCAACGAGTCTTTATTCAAAAGATCTTTCAAAACCGTGTGTCTGGATATTAGGAAATGAAGGTCAAGGCGCTAGTGATTACGCATTAGATCACGCACAATCAGTAACTATTCCCCAACCAGGTGGACAAGAGTCATTAAACGTGGCAATTGCAGGATCTATTTGCTTTTTTGAGATGGTCCGCCAACGCCAATAAAACGTTAATTTATTTTACATCGCACATATTTGTGAAAAAAATCAATTACACTAGTAAAAAATAACCGATTGTTGTCAACCTCCCACCTCTTTTCAACGTTATATAAGAGATATATTGAAGATAAGGTGGGTATGTCCAATGACAGGATTTTCCATCTCCATGGATTTAGCACCGAAAAAGTCTCGATCGGAAACATCTAGTGCTCATGCCAGCACGGCTGAACAACGCCTGAAATTTTTCATGCAAGATGTCACTGGACGTGCTTTGGTGATGATGGAGAGTGCTACCCAAGGTCAACAAGGTATTGCAATGGATTTGGTTCAAGAAGCATTTATTGCTTTACACAAATCTTACGCCGATAAAAGTACTGAAGAATGGTATCCCCTGTTTTACACTATTTTGAATAACAAACTTCAGGATTGGCGACGCAAAGAAGCTCGTAGAGCGAACCCATTTTCTTTCTTCAAAAAAGTTAGTCTGGATAATGACGACGACGAAATTATCGATGTAGTTGATGAAAAAGCTATTAATCCTGCAGATTTTCTTGATCAAGCGGTAACGATTGAGGAAATTCGGGAAGCGATTGAAAAACTACCTGTTCGTCAACAGCAGGCATTTATGTTACGTGCGTGGGAAGGGTTTGACACCCATACAACAGCTCAGATCATGAACTGTACCGAAGGTAGTGTGAAAACCCATTATCACCGAGCAATTCAGGGACTTAGAGAATACTTGGCACATTTAAATCCCTTGGGAGGTTCTGATGAATCATGATGATTTCACTAAAAAGGTGACCTCCAAACTTGATAGTTTGGCAGATCACCACAAAAACAAAACAGTGGTCATGAATCATGTGCTTGACCATATTCAACAAAAACCAGCCTCTTATTATAGTGTCTGGAAAATGACTGGTTTTGCACTTGCTGCAGCAATTACAGGTTTTGTAATCCTGCCAAACTCAGTCGAAATTGTAGATAAGCCACAAAATCAAGTCATCGTAAATCCTAAATTATCTCCACAAATGGTAGAAGATTTAGAGATGTTAATGGTGTTGGGTGAGGATAAAGTACAACATGGCAGCTAAAAAATTAGCACTTATCCTGTGTTCATTAAGTTTCTTGCAGACAAGTTTTGCAGGTTTTGAACGCTTTTGGATTTTTTCTAAAGATGCCAATGCACAAGTCGATGACACATGGGATGCTCTTTCTGAAGAAGAGCAACGTGCAGTTATTAAACGTTACCAGAGTTTAAAAGAGTTACCAGCAAATCAGAGCAATAACTTACAGCAACGCATGGACTGGTTTACTCAACTTCCTGAAGCTGAAAAACAAAAAATGCGTGAAGCATGGCAAAAAATGAGTACTCAAGAACGTAAAGATTTACGTGAACGTATGCTCAAAGCAAATGGTGAAGAAAGAACGGCGATTCGTGAAGAATATATGAACAAGTATTTAGAACACTAAATATTGTTGAGTTATTAAAAAAGTGAAATCTAATCACTCAATTATTTTGATTTCATTTCTTATAAAAAAGCCTCCGATTGGAGGCTTTTTTATTCTTAGGGTTTATTTACGGTAGCGTCTATAGGCTGCTAAACCAAGTAAGGATGCCAAAGATAAAATTCCAAGGCTACCACCTCCGCCCCCACCCCGTGTATCGTCTGTAGTGGTGGCAGTGCTTACAAGGGTAATTACTCCAGCTTTAGATGAGATTTTCCCATCAGCGTCATAAACGTTATAACTTAACGAGTCATTAAAAGTATTAAATACGTTATTTGCCTGAATATAGATATTTCCACCATAACAAGTTTTATCCTTATCATCTTTCGGACATGGCCCTTCCCGATCAGCTTTAACTACTTTAAAAATACCATCTTTCGATGTTTTGCTTGGTAAATAAATTGGTAACTCTACACCCTTTTCATTTACCCAAAATTGAGATTTAGGCTTTAAAAGCGTATTTACAGGCCCATCACCATCATCGTTAGCATATTTAAGTAAATTCAATGGAATAGTTTCATTTGCAAGATATTTAAATGTAATTGTTCCATCGCCAGAAACTGGTTCAATATTATTAAAACGAGCCTTAATCAAACCGCTTGAGCTTAGTTTATTATCGGCTGTAGTAATTGTATATTTACAATATACATAACTACCAGCTTGAGTTACTGAATCATCCTTACGATAGAAAATAATTTGTTGTAAGGTCGCATTCCATTCACACATCAAATTTGGTTCTTTAGTAACGTTATAAACACCTTTATCAATCTGCCCAATACCTAATGGCTCGGTTGTAATACGATAATCAGTTGGGTTGAAGAACTTCAGCACATGATTAGCATCTTCTGTCGGCAATGGTAAATCATAGTTCTTTAAATCAAGATAAATTGCGCGATATTTAAGATTTGCCTTAGTAGCATCAATTAGATTCTTAAACTCCGCTAAACGTACTTTATAGTAAGTAATAAAGTTAGAAGGTGTCTTAGGGTCTTTAATATAATTATCAAATAAATCATAATTTTGTTGATAAGTATCAATTAAAGTCGTTAATGAAATATTACTAACATCCTCTAAATCACCTGAAGTGAGCTTCATTAACTCGACAGAACCAATATCGCAACTATTACGACTTTCTGGCTGATAATATGAGATAATGTCTGCCAAACGATTTAAACCACGTTGGTCAATTGTGGCACAACTTCCTTTACTATCTTGATCAACATTAACCAAATCTACTTGTTTAGTATCAATAATCTCTTTTGGATAATAAATAGGTAACCAACCTGTATAGGCCGATACAGTCTGTGGACTTAGTACACTACTAAATGGTTGTCCACTAATATTAATATTCGTCTGACCATCAGGTAAAGATTCTTTTGGAACATCACATTTTGCTGTCGTAGATGTCCAGTCAAGCGCATTAAAACTCAGCGTTAAACCTACACTCTTTTGCTCTGCCGCCGCCCCTAGAAGATATTTACACGCATAACTTCCGCTATTATAAGCCAATACATTAAAACTTAGTTTTTTTGTACCCAGTTTGTCGTAGAGGAAAGTGCTATTCGCGTTGTTTTCAACAATTGTATTATTTAAGAGAACTAAACTACTGCTTGAACTTAAAATACTTGATGTATTGGCTGGATTATTGGTATCACCAGTAAACTTGATAATACTGCCGTTAGCACTATTGGCTATATTTTGTGCAATAGTATTAACCGATAATGTCGCAGTAGGTTTACCGCAAAACTCAAATGCACTTGTTGTAGCTGTATTACCATTATTCACAATACTATTTGATGTAAGAGTAATAGTACGTGGCGCATAGACGGTGTCACTAAAACACCCCATTGATAAAACACTACCTTCTTGTGTTGCGTTATTGCCTTTCAGTAATGAATGATTCACTGATAAAGTAATATTCGGTGAAGCTAAATAAATTGCCCCTCCGCTTGTTGCCCGAGATGATAAAATTTGGCTATTTTGTAAAGCAATGTCAGCACCTGCATAAATTGCCCCACCCTGACCAGTTGTGACACCATTTTCAAGAATTACATTATTTATGCTTAACGGCTGTTTATAAGTAGTCGTATTAAAAATGCGTGACTTACCTTGAGCATTAATACGTGTTTGTAATTCAAGTTGTGCAGGATAATCATTGGTTAATACACTTTTTTTCTGCCAATCTACAGGATCAGCACCAAAAATAGCAATATTGGCATTTGGAACCAATTCTTTAGTTAAATTATAAATTCCTGCTTTAAGTTGAATCGATTTTTGTGTAGTTTCACGTGTATCAATAACGGTACACCCACCATATGACTTACGTAGCTCAGCTGTCTTTATAGCCTCACGCAACGAGCAGGCATTCGTATTGTCACCATCTTCATCGTCAAAAGTTGTAACATCAATTCTTCCAGTCGTGGTATCTGCAAATAACGGCATTGCAGCAATCACAGCTAATGCTAAAAAAGCTTTTTTATAATTTTTCATAGCCTTTATCATCCTTGATTATGACTTTAAACGTCTTAGAGCAATTAAGCCAAATAGACCAAAAACTAAACCACCACCTACACTTCCGCCACCACCCGCACTTACAGACTTATCCTCAATACCTGAGGGTGGATCTTGTACAATTTGAACTGGAATTGTTAAGTAAACGTCAGCAGCATTATTAAAACGTGTGGTAGTAGTAACGACTAAAAGGTTAAATACATCTGCTCCATGCCAGTTTCCATTTGGAACATAAGTTAAATTTCCCTGAGCATCGATAGACAAAGTTCCTTTAGATGGTGTACTTGTTTGAACAATCTTCATACAGCCTGACTGCCAGGCTTGACCATCTGTTCTTTTTCCAAACATTTTATCGCATGTTTGTGGAGAAACTAATTCTCCATCACCTACCACATCGGCAATATTAAATTTAGCAATTTCGCCATATTTAATATCTTGGCCATGTGTACTAATATCATCGCGGTTAGTAATTAATTCAATTGCCCCTAAATCACACAACTCATCATAACCACTTCGATTTTTTCCACGTTGATCTTGTTTTTCACAACTCGCCAGACCTACAGAAGTCCCATCACTATATAAACGACCTTTATTAATTAATAATGATTGTGAAAGGCTGGTATATTTATCTAAAACTCTTGGTTTAAAGAATCCTAAAAAGCTATTGCTCGGTGTTGAATATGGACATAACAAACCATCTGCTGGTGGAACATCACAGGTTCCTTCATCTGCATTTCCAGCAATTAATTTTTCACTTGCAGGGTATAGAATATTTGGTAACTCTGCAGAAGCATTACGATTACATTCTGTCGTTACTAAATTGCTCTGCACAATCGTTTTATCTGTTGCAGATACCTTACAGTTTGTTGTGTTGCCTACTAAAATACTATTAGAGACAGACGCTTTTCCTTGTGGAGCATCAAAATACAAGCCTCCCACATTTTTAATAAGAGTAATATTATTGATTACCATGCCATCACGAACATTGGCAATGAAACTACCTTTATTATGAAAAATCGTACTATTACTCAAACCAATGATACGAGAAGTTAAATATCCGCCCGTACTTTCATCTGCAAATTTAGTTGCAGCATGAAATAATGCGCCATCTGCTGCCGTCACTTCATTATCACGCACCACAGATTGCGTAACATAGTAAAGTGGCATATCAGTATATAAAATGCCTCCCTGACTTGCTTTGTTATTTTGCATCAGGCTATTAATAATCGTTACTGAACCCGCTGTTTTTGGAGTATTTGATAAATTACCAGCGTTATAAATTGCTCCCCCATTTGTTGCATACCCATCCATTAAACGCGAATTTTGAATAACCAATTGTTCATGATTATAAATTAATCCACCGTTACCTTGAGGTATTACACTCTTTGAGCCAGCACCTTTTAAATTAACATCAACAAATAAAACTGAAAAAGAAGCTTTTTCAACACTACCATCATCTATACGGAATAGTTGATCCGTACCGACCATTTTAATAGTTGCATTATGAGAGTTGGGTGCTCCTTCCTCAACCAGAGTAGAATCATTTTTTGCTGTACTAATAGCTACAGGAACAGTAATTACTATACTTTTATTTAAAGTATATTCTTTATCACGCTGCAAAATGATATTTGATGAAGCATCTTTATTTCCGCAACCATTATAACCGTTTGCATATTTTTCAACATCAGCAGCATTGGAAGATGCGCGATATTTTAGAAATTGTATTGCTTCACGTAATGAACAGACCTTGTTATCGACGTCTTCATCAGTTGTAGTTGTAACTTGAATATCGGCAGAATAAGCGTGTCCAGCAATAGCCAATAAAGCAAAAGCAATGCTCCGTTTGAGCATACCCATCTCCTTACATCTTTTTTCATTTTTCTTTGTCAAAATTGCAAAATTTCCGCTTTTGCAACCGCATCCTTTGTGCGTACTTTGTCACAGGAAGTAGAATTTCTCAAGACTTTTTGATCGCTCTATAGAGTCATTTTTGAGCTAAATTACAAAAAGCTTTATAGTTAAAAAAAGTTTTTTTAATACAAAAAGCTAGCTTATTAAAAATTAGAAGTTATAAATACAACTATTTATTCTGAAATGAAAAACAATTCTGTCTAGAAAGAAATTCTTTAATTATATGAGATAAATTTAGGCAAAATAGCAAACTTAAGGTAAAAATTTTATTGTTGATACTCATCAATCAAAGCATAAATTTGCCTTAAAGTCGCATTAGATAGTTTTGTTTTTTCACCTTTGAGCAACTTTTCCAACTGCGCAACAGTTTTTAGTAAAAGAGATGCCTGATGAGGACCATGTAATAATAAGTAGTCAACAATTTGCTGATCGAAGTGGATACCACGTCTAGCCATTACAGATGTAACCAAGGCATAGCGGTCTGCATATAAACTTCCACTCGGCACTTTTACACTAACTGCCTGTGTAAGTCGTGACTGTAAATCTGGCAATTCAAGCTTTAATTCGATCGGTGCTACACGCGAAGAAAATACAAGTTGTCCTTCGTGATTATTCATTAAATGAAAAACAGCTTTTTGCCAGTGAGGTACGCCACTAATTGATTCAATATCATCCAAAGCAACAAGGTCATAATGTTCTAAAGAAGTAATAGCTTCAATAGGAGCATCAAGTAGTTCAAGCAAAGAGACTTTAATCGCAGATTTGCCTAATTCTAAATAAGAATCACAAATTGCAGAAAGTAAGTGACTCTTTCCTGTCCCTGCTCCACCGTAGATATAAAATCTACTCACCAGACCAGCATGTAATTGACGCACGGCATCAACTACATGCCCCCAACCCGGTCCCGAAAAATCACTGATTCGGGCATCAAGTTGAGGTTCTATATCCAGTTGGAGTTGACGCATATATTGAATTAACCTTGAAATTATTTCTGGTTAGGGGATTTCAGTTCATCTGTATCTTGCTGTGTTTTAACTTCAAGATCAAGCTTAGTGCTCTCAGTTTGTACATGAATTTGCTCAATATCGCCATGTTGGATCACTAATGTAGAAGGTGGAGCATAAAGTGAGCTTCTTTCATAATTCTCTCTTAAATGCTTCAACAACACCACAATAACAGCTGCAACCGGCAAAGCAATTAACATTCCTAAGAAACCTGCAAGCTGTGCACCTGCCAATACTGCAAAAACAACTGCTACAGGAGATAGACCAATTTTATCGCCCAATAGGAATGGCTGTAGAATATAGCCTTCTACCGCTTGGCCAATCATAAAGACTACACCAACCAGTAATAGATGCATCCAATCCAATCCGAACTGGAACAAGCTAGCAATAACAGCTGCAATAATACCTACGGCAAACCCTAAATAAGGAATAATACTGGCAAGGCCAGCCACCATACCAATAATAAGACCAACTTCCAAACCAATGAGCTGCAAACCAACTGCATAGACTACGCCAAGCAATAGCATGACAAGAAACTGACCTTTGACAAATGCTCCTAAAACGCTATGGCATTCGCCAACAATCTGTAAAGTAGTTGCTTCATATGGACGCGGAATGAGACGACGTAAGTTTTGTAACATACGTTCCCAATCAAGCAAGAAATAGAAGGCAATAATAGGAATTAAAACAACTGTCCCACCAATTTGAATAAAATTCAAACCCGATTGAGCCAATTTTAATAACACTGCTTGAATGCTATCTGCACTATAATTGGTTTGGACATATTCCATCACAGCTTTGGACAACTGCTCGGTATCAATTTCCATTTGCTGGACATTAAATGTCGAAGATACCCAAGGTAAAAAAGTAGCATTAATCCAGTGAATGCCTGCTGGAATACTATCTCGGGCATAAACTAATTGTTTCCAAATCAGTGGAACTAAATACCAAAGTGCAATAGTTAAGGTTACGCCTATTCCGACAAATACCATGCTAATTGCCAACCAACGAGGCAATTTCATTTTTACCAGCACATCAACAAGTGGACTGAATAAATAAGCGAGGAAAAAAGCACCGATAAAAGGAATGACTACAGGCTTGAGTAAGTACAACACCCATACCAGCAATACAATACCTGCGAGTAAAAAAATACGGCGCAGTATACGATCTTGCATAAAATCTAGCCTTTTTTGATTTAATCGTTATAAATGAAAAAATATTTTTATTAAAGATAGCATTTTCGAGCATAAATAACATAAGAGTTTCGTATATTCAGGTTATAATCTGCCGCCAATGCGGAGACTTCATTTATGAGCAACTCAACTTCTACCCCAAATACCGGTTTAAGCTACAAAGATGCGGGTGTTGACATTGAAGCGGGCGACGCACTGGTCGATCGTATCAAGTCAGTCGCTAAACGTACAAGTCGTCCTGAAGTAATGGGCGGACTTGGTGGCTTTGGTGCACTATGCAAAATTCCTAAAGGTTATGAAGAGCCTGTTTTAGTTTCTGGAACTGACGGTGTAGGAACTAAATTACGTTTGGCACTTAATCTCAATCGTCATGACACAATTGGCCAAGACCTTGTGGCTATGTGTGTAAATGACCTTTTAGTTTGTGGCGCAGAACCATTATTCTTCCTTGATTATTACGCGACTGGTCACTTAAATGTTGACGTTGCTGCAAATGTTGTTACTGGTATTGGTAAAGGTTGTGAACTTGCAGGTTGTGCACTTGTAGGTGGTGAAACCGCAGAAATGCCAGGCATGTATGAAGGCGAAGACTACGATCTTGCTGGTTTTGCCGTTGGTGTTGTTGAACAAAGTAAAATTATTGATGGCTCTAAAGTAAAGTCTGGTGATGTACTTATCGGTGTTGCATCAAGTGGTGCTCACTCAAATGGTTATTCATTACTACGTAAAATTTTAGATGTTAAAAACGTTGATTTAACTCAAATAATTGATGGTCGTCCTCTTGCTGATGTAGCAATGGAACCAACTCGTATTTATGTAAAACCAGTTCTTGAACTCTGCAAACAAGTTGATGTTCATGCTATGGCACATATTACTGGTGGCGGTTTACCAGGTAACTTACCTCGCGTATTACCAAATGGTGCACAAGCAGTAATTGATGAGTCTTCTTGGGAATGGTCTGAATTATTCCAACTTCTACAACGCGAAGGCAATGTAGAACGCTTTGAAATGTACCGTACTTTTAACTGTGGCGTAGGTATGGTTATTGCTGTTGATGCAAATGATGCTGATAAAGCAATTGAAGTGCTTAATGCTCAAGGCGAAAAAGCTTGGAAGATTGGACATATCCAAGAAAATGCTGAATCAGTAGAAGGTGCAGACGAAAAAATTCGTGTGATCTTTGCATGATAAAAATTGCTGTTCTAGTCTCTGGGAACGGCAGTAATTTACAAGCCTTGATAGATGCAAATCTATCAGGGCAAATTGTAGGTGTACTGTCTAATAAAGCAGATGCTTATGCCTTAGAGCGCGCTCAAAAAGCTAATATTGCTACCGCTGTTATCTCCCATAAAGACTTTCCAACTCGTGAGGTGTTTGATGAAGCAATGCATCAGCAACTCTTAGCGTGGGAAGTAGATGTAGTTATTTTAGCTGGCTTCATGCGTATCTTAACGCCAACCTTTGTCAACAAATGGCAAGGGAAAATGCTGAATATACACCCCTCGCTTCTTCCAGCTTATAAAGGTGTGAATACGCATCAACGTGTTTTAAACACAGGTGATCGTTTACATGGTTGTACCGTGCACTTTGTAACTGCTGAACTGGATTCTGGTCAATCTATAGCCCAATCAGCTATATCAGTTAAAGAACATGATACTGCTGCTTCATTAGCAGATCGAGTCCATACACTTGAGCACTTTATCTACCCACAAGTTGCAGAGTGGTTGTGTAACGGTCAACTTACTTGGAAAGATGGACAGGCCTATTTCCGTAATCAAGCTCTAAAAGACCCTATTCGTTTTGCAAGTTGGTAAAATGTTTTACTAACAAACAAAAAATAAAAAAGGACATGCTGGCATGTCCTTTTTTATATGTTTAAAAATTAATTTAGCTGTTGATGAATCAATTTCTTTATAGAGTTTACTGTGTCGATAGGATGCTCTAGTGGAAACATATGCCCTCCTTCAACCACAGTAAATGGGATGCCCATTTTCCGCTTTGCCATTTGAGGAAAGCCTCTTTTTAAAAAAGCACTTTCTTTGCCCACAACTAAATGCACAGGCATCTTAGGTTTTGGCATAGGTAACCACCACCAAGAAGGATTTTTACGGAAAATCGCAACTTCATCTTCACGGGAAATGGTTAAAGTTACTCCACCACGAACCGAATCCTCTTTCAAAGCATAATCAATATAAGCTTGGAAACAATCTTCATCAAAATCTTTGTAAAATCCTTTAGGACGTAGTAATTCAGCAGCCTGTTCTCTCGATTCCCAATGTTCACGGCGACGTGCAGATAAACCCGCTGGTGTCATTGCATCAACTAATTTAGGACGAAATAATTTTGCCATATGAAAAGCAAATGAATATCTTCCTAAAATAAGAGGCGGATCTAACATAATGACTTGAGAGAAAAGTTCAGGACGTCGGAAAGAGGCCATCAATGTTAAAACCGAACCAAGAGAATGGCCCAGTCCAATGACTTTACGTCCTTTCGCTTGACGCACAATACTATCAATAACCTGGTCAACTAAAGCAGGCCAATGATTCGTCACAGGATAGCGCTTATCAGGCCCAATCAAGGGAACATAAATAACGTCATATTCCCCTTTCAATTGGTCAAACAGTTTTTGATACACTTTTGATGGTACGCCATTGGCATGAGCAAAGTGTATAACTGGTTTCATTGACATACAGCTATCCTAAAAAATACAGATTTATTGTAATTTTGCGCTTTGACGAGTCTGCACCTCTTGAGCAATAGATTCACTTACTCCTTGCCCGATTTGTGCCCCCATACGCCCTAAAATGGATTGTAATGGGTTGCGCTCAATTGTGTAGTCAACTTTATTATCAAGATTTAGTTCACGCATCAAGCTCGTAATATTACCTGAACGGTCAGCAACACCTAACTGGATTGCTTGTTCACCAGTCCAGAATAAACCAGAAAAAATAGCTGGATCATTCGATTTCAAACGCTTGCCACGCCCTTCTTTAACTGCAGTAATAAAGTGGGTATGAACATTATCAAGAACAGATTGAATATGTTGCTTTTGAGCAGGATCAATCGGTTTTGTCATACTTAAAATGTCTTTATTCGTTCCCGCTGTTAAAGTACGGTCTTCAATACCGAGTTTCTGAGCTAAACCAGTAATTCCATAGTTAGGCATGATGACACCAATTGAACCCACTAAACTTGATGGATTAACAATAATTTCATCGGCAGCGGACGCAATATAGTACGCACCTGACGCACCCATATCACCAATAACAGCATAAACTTTTTTATCAGGATGCTGTTTTTTCAAATAACGGATTTCCTGCCAAATTTCATCAGACTGAACTGGAGAACCGCCAGGTGAGTTAATATTAAGTGCAACAGCTTTACTATTTGAGGCTTCAAAAGCACGTTTAAGCGCTTTATTGGTATCTTCACTATTTACTGCTTGATTGCTTGAAGCATCAATCGTTCCAATAATATCCACCACTGCTAAATGAGCGCTACTGCTACTTACAGCAGAACCTTCTTTGCTGGTTGAACAGCCTTTGCCCATAAGTACAATAATAAATAGTAAATAAATAAAAGTTAATGTTTTGAAGAAGATACCCCAACGGCGACTACGACGCTGTTCTTCTACGGAAGCGAGTACAGCTTTCTCAAGAATTTGCCATTCTGGTCCATTTTGTTTAGGGATTATAGGTTCATTTTGTGGTTTTGGTGGCCAATCGGACATAAAATTCCAATCCAAATCAATCTAAAATGATGTCATTATATACGTTGATTTGATAAAAACTGTCTAAATTATATGATTTCATTTATAATATTTTTATCTTTTTTTACTTGTTGCCTCCTTTTTACCGCGATAGATGACCAAACTAGATGTAAAAAGCATGAACTATTACTTACTCAGAACTTTTAGCCGTCAGCCAATTCAATTTGGACGTTTTATTGCCCGTATGTTGGCAGGATTAGTTAATACTTTAAAAATTACTAGAACATCAAAAAGTATAGAACTTAACTTACAAATTGCACTTCCGCATTTAACACCGCAGCAACGAATAGATATTACACAACAAGCTATACGTAACGAATTAACCTCATACTTTGAGTTTTTAAGTATTTGGGGTTCGTCAAATAGTAAAAATATCGAGAGAATTCACCATATTGAGGGTGAACATTACTTTCATGAAGCACTAGCAGCGAAAAAAGGTGTGGTTTTAATTGTTCCACATTTTGGCACATGGGAAATCATGAATGCTTGGTGTGCCCAATTCACTTCAATGACTATTTTATACAAACCAGTAAAAAATGTAGATGCAGACCGTTTTGTTCGAGAAGCACGTAGTCGCGAACAGGCCAACTTGGTTCCTACCGATGAAACTGGTGTTAGACAAATTTTTAAAGCATTAAAACAAGGCGAAACCACTGTAATTCTGCCCGACCATACACCTAATGTTGGTGGGGATATGATTAATTATTTTGGTGTGCCACTTGCATCAAGTAATTTAAGTGCCAAGCTCATCCAAAAAACCAAAGCCAAAGCATTATTCCTTTACGCGATTCGTAATGAGCATGACGGCTTTACGATGCATATTGAGCCTATGGATGAGAAGATTTACGAAGGTAGCGCCGATGATGGAACCTTTGTTATTCATCAAGCCATTGAACAACTGATCCAGCACTATCCTGAACACTATCACTGGAGTTATAAACGTTTTAAAGCAAATCCTGCTTTAGATAATATTTATAATCTTGATCCTGATGAAGCGTTACAAATCATTGCTAAGCTTAAAGCAGAAGCTTCACAAATTCCGGTGAAGCCAAGTACGCTCGAAACGTCGAGTATATAAAACCATCTCATGATTGCGAGATACAAAGCTTAATGTTCCTTGTTCAACTGTGCTTTTAAATGGAATATGAAGTGCTTGTACTCTCGCTAAAACCTCTTTGCTTGGATGTCTATATCGATTATTAAAACCAGCAGAAGCCACCACAAGCTTTGGCTTTAAAGCCGCTAGAAAGTCATAACCTGAACTATGTTTACTCCCATGATGCCCCAATACCAAAACATCTACCTTTAACTCGGGATATTCCTTTATAAGTTGATATTCTGCTTCCCATCCTGCATCCCCCATAATTAAATAGTTTTGATAGCCATTTATCTGTTTTAAATGAATATAAACCACACAAGAATATTGGTTTTGATTTGAAGAAACTAAAGTTAAATCTTTTTCTTTAGGCCAAAGGACTTCAATATCTAATTGTGGATATTGCCATTTTTGCCCTTGATGACAATAAGTAAAAGGTTCTTTAATCTGTTCTTTCCATAATTCATTTGATATGACTTGTTTAATAGGAAAAGCCTGCGCGATAGAAGGAAATGCTCCGCTATGATCTTGGTCAAGATGAGATAGTATGACGTGATCTAATTGTTTAATTCCCTTTTGACGTAAATATGGAATCACCACATTTTGACCAATACTAAAAGCCTTCTCATCATAAGAACCACCTGTATCGATGAGCCACGTCTGCTCTGGATGTTGTAAGAAAATAGCTTGCCCCTGTCCCACATCTATAATATTTAATTGAATTTGCTGGGACGACTTATTCGGAATAACCAAGGGTAAACAGCATATGAGTCCCCAAGATTTTGGTAAAACCCCACGCGGTAAAAATAAGATAATCATAACGAAGCTAAGGCAAACTAAATCAAGTGTTGTCAGGCTAAAGCCTTGTAATGGTAATGATAATTTTTCTAAAAGATCAAAACATGTCAGTACTATACTAATCAGGACGTCATTAATTTGAAAAAATAAATTTCCAATAGGATTAAAAATAAGCCCTACACAAGCAGCAAAAATATTTAAAGGAACAATTACCCCTCCGAGTAAAGGCACCGCAATAATATTTGTAAAAGGCGCAACCCATGAAATCTGTTGAAAGAAAACCAGCATTAAAGGACATAGAGCAATAAATATTTTGCCTTGAGAATCAATTAAGATTTTGCCGAAAAGAATGATTCTAGATAACAGACTCATTGGAACTAGTTTTGGAGCTTGTTCTATAGTTTGATAAATACGCAATAAAATAAAGCAAGAACCATAAGAGAGCCAAAAACCTGCCGATAAAACACTAAATGGATCAAAAAATACAAGTAGACTTGCACTATAAACTAACAGTGAAAATGGCTTAACAGGCAGTTTGATCAATAATAAAGAAGCAAATAAAAATACTGAAAGTAAAGTTCTTAAGGCTGGAATTTCAAAACCAACAAATGCCGTATAAATCAAAACACCGAAACATAATGGAATCACGGCCCAAATTTGTTTAGGCTGATACAAATAAAGCTGCGGATAATAACGCCGTACTAATTGATGTAATCCCCAAGACAATATGATGGCAAAAATGAGCACATGAGGCCCTGAAATCGCCAACAAATGAGAGACTCCTAATTCCTTAAATTGATTTTTAATCTCATCATTTAAGAGACTTTCGTCCCCTGTTAATAAAGCTAATAATAACCCTTTATTTTGCAAAGGAGATTCTTGTAGCATCAATCTAAATTTTAGACGCAATTTTTCTATATTTAATTTTTGTCTGTTAAAAAAATTTTGTTGCTCTTTTAAATGATATTGATAACCCAACCGATAAATTTCATCAGAGCTTAAAGACTCAATATGCTGAACACTAAAACCAGACATTATGTCTCGATGAATAAACCATTGTTCTTGATCAAAAGCTCCTGCCACTGCATAGCTATGAGCTGGTCTGGTTTTACCCGAAATTCGATAGTAATGACCTAATTGTAATTTTGGTTCATCTATTGCTGAGTTTACTTTTTGATTTTTTAAATATAATAGCCAATTGACAGGACGTAAGGACTGCCCTAGTACCTGAACAGGTTGCTGTATCTTATCTTGTTTTTCTTCACTTATGCGGTTTACATACACAACTATATCTAAAGATTTAGGCTGCATTTGTCGCAGTTGTAATCTTTCATTTAAGGCATGTTGAGCATATTGATGTCCTATAGTAAAAAGACTAATAGCGCAGACTAGAAAGTAAATGGCTTTTAATATGGGTCGATTTAAAAATATATGCCCCTTAAAAATATAAAAAATAAAACCTATAACGATTAATACTTTACCGATCCAACCATATTGCATGATGAGAGGGATATCTATCCCCATAAATGCAATACCCCCAATCCACCCCATTAAAATAAATTTTAACATTCAACGTCATAATCATTATCTTTTTAGGGGCAAAATTAAAGCCCAACTGAGTGGGCTTTAACAATGTGATTTAATGACAATTTTTAAGGACCACTCACCCAGAGTCCATCTTGCATATGCAAAATAGAATCAGCAGCCTGAGCTAAATGCTCATCATGGGTCACAATTAACATTGCCATGTTGAGTTCTTTCTTAAGATCGGTCAGTAACTCAAAAATACCTAGAGCTGTTTTACGGTCTAAATTACCTGTTGGCTCATCTGCTAAAACAACCGCTGGTTTAGTGACTAAAGCACGCGCTAAAGCCACACGTTGGCGCTCACCACCTGAAAGCTCACCTGGCTTATGGTCCATACGATGAGATAACCCAACTCGATCAAGTAAATATTCAGCTTGTGCTTTTACCGATTTAAATTGGCTATCTGCTCGAAGCATAAGAGGCATTGCTACATTTTCAAGTGCAGAAAACTCAGGTAACAAGTGATGAAATTGATAAACAAAACCGAGGTATTGGTTGCGTTGAAAACCACGCTCGGCTTCACCTAAATTATCAAAACGCTGACCATTTAAAAATACTTGTCCTTGAGTTGGTTGCTCTAAACCACCTAGCACATGAAGCAAAGTACTTTTACCTGAACCACTTGCACCCACAATCGAAACAAACTGCCCTGCTTCAACTTGTAAAGAAAGACCTTTAATGACTTCAACTTTAGATTTACCGTCATCAAAATGTTTATATATTTCTTTCGCTTCTAAAACAATTTTACTCATAGCGCAAAGCCTCGGCAGGTTGAACTTTGGCAGCACGAAGCGCCGGATAGATAGTCGCCAAGAAGCTTAAAAGTAAAGAAACAATCACGATAATCGTCACATCTTGCCATCTTAAATAAGAAGGAAGGTAATGCACAAAGTAAGCATCAAATAGATTTAAGCCCAACACATTGTTAAACCATGAAATAATATCGCTAATGGTTAAAGCTAAAATAACACCTAAAACCGTACCTGCAACGGTACCAATCACACCAATCACGGTGCCTTGAACCATAAATATTTTAGTAATCATCGATGGCGAAGCGCCTAAAGTACGCAAAATTGCAATATCTGATTTTTTATCAGTTACAACCATGACCAATGACGAAACAATATTAAATGCTGCAACCACAATAATAAGTACAAGCAACAAACCAACTAGAGTTTTTTCCATTTGAATGGCATTAAACAAATTGCCATGCGTATAAGTCCAGTTCGTTGCATAGAAATTGCTTGGTAAACTTTTTACCAAATCATCGGCAACTTGTGGCGCTGCAAAAATATCATCTAGTTTTAAACGAACACCTTGGGCACCATCTGGTAAGCGTAATAAGGTTGAAGCATCATATAGGGCGATATAACCCACCATAGAGTCAACTTCAGCGCCTACACTAAAAATACCAACCACTTTAAAACGCTTGAAACGCGGTACTACACCTGCTGGAGATGGGGTTGCTTCTGGTAAAACCAATGTCACACTGTCATTTAGACGTAAGCCCAATGAATCAGTCATATCTTTACCAAGCACAATACCAAACTCACCTTTTTTAAGTGAATCTAAGCTTCCGGCAACAATATGATTTTGAATAATAGAAACATTCTTTTCATATTTTGGGTCAATACCCGTCACCATAATACCAGCGACTTGCCCTTGCGCAGTTAACATACCTTGCAATTGCGTAAAAGGTGCGACCCCAGTTACATGTGGATGATGTTCAACTCGCTTTACCAGCTCAGGCCAATCCGTGAGGATTTGTGTAGATGAAACTGTCGCTTGCGGCACCATTCCTAACACACGGTTCTTCAATTCGCGATCGAAACCGTTCATGACAGAAAGTACCGTAATCAATACAGCGACACCGAGTGTCAAACCGACCATCGAAACCAATGCAATAAAAGAAATAAAATGATTACTGCGTCTTGCGCGAGTATATCTCAACCCTATATACAGTGAGATTGGTTTAAACATACCTTCTAAATCCAAGGTCATTGATGGAAAATAAAAGATGTTGATGTCAAATTGCACCCACATCGACTATTTGACCATACCGTTAGATGCTGTATTAAGGTTTAAAAATCAGTAAGTTCTGACTTATCCTTAACAATCCTAATATGATATTGCTGCGCTATTTTCTACTACTTAAGTTAGGAGATCAATTTGATCATGCATTTCGCTACGAATTAGAACAATTTAATGAATAAGCTCAACAAATTACCCAAATCTTCTCCTATTTAGACTTCATATGTTGAGCAAAGTTTCGGTTTGCTTGAATGTCTTTATAGAAATATAAAAAGAGTCCAGACAAGATAATGAAAGCACCGACAAAAACCATAATTGAAAGCTGCTCATGATTTAAAGCTGCCCCAATTATCATAGCAATCATTGGCGTAATTACTGTCGTTAGAGATAAAGTCGTTGCCTGAATATTTTGTATAAGTTTGAAATAGCAGAACATGGCAACCAGTGAGGCCATAAGTACCGTATAAATTAAGGCAAATAAAGATTTGGCTTCTGGCAAATGTGTCGGTGCATATTGCCAAATAAATGGGATAAAACAACTAGCAAAAATAGAAGAAACTAAAATAGAACCTGTTGCCTGAGCCATCGGCTGAATTTGTGCATTAACTTTCTTAACCCAGAAAATTGAAAAAGAATAAACAAACACACTGACCAGCATGAGAACAATACCAAACGGATGCACATGCTGATTTGCACCGCTCAAACAAATAATAGCTAACCCACTGACCGCAATTGCCATGCCCAACCATTGTAGCTTATAAAGTTGTTGGCCAAATGCAAACCGACCAATAAGCCCCGCCATAATAGGTGCCAAACCAAACATAAGCGCAATCATGCCTGAACTTAAATATTGGGTCGCGGCATAGGTGAAAATTTGAGAACCAATTAAGCTAAAAGAACCAGCTATATAACTATGTACTGCTTGCCGATGCGTCGGAAAAGGTGTTCTTAAAATTAGCAATATGATGATTGCCAAAGGCAATGCAATAAAAAAGCGTAATAACAATGCCCACATCAGATGTAGATCTGACACACTCCAGACGATTGCCAAAGGAGTTGTTGCCCAGATAAACACTAACAATGCATAGGTTAAAGCCAAATTGGTTTGCGATGGCATGTGATGCTCACTTAGCTGTTTTACGTTTTTGCTTTAAAATCGTTTGATCTAATGAACTTGAAAATTCACGTTTATCTCGTTCGGAAATAGGAGGCGGTCCACCAGTTTGCACACCCGCGCCACGAAGCGTGTCCATAAAATCACGTAGATGTAAACGCGCTTTAACATTCGCAGTTGTATAAACTTCACCACGCGGATGAATAGCAACGCCACCTTTCTCAATCACTTGAGCTGCCAGTGGAATATCCTGCGTAATGACAATGTCATTTTCAACCATACGCTCGACAATTTCTTTATCTGCCTGATCGGCGCCACTTAAAACCTGTATTGATTTAATGCGAACCGAAGGTGTAATCCCAACATTTTGATTGGCAACAAAAATAACTTCTAATTGATAACGATCTGATGCACGTAAAATTACTTCGCGTAAAATTTTTGGTAAGGCGTCTGCGTCTACCCATAGCTTAAATGGCAGCACGTTATTCTCTATTTCCACTAAAAATATTAGTCTAACAGATGCTTTTCTAAGGTGAGTAGAAATAAACATTAAACTTATTTTTAATTTCAACATTGAAGTTTTTATAGATTAAGTTTGTTTTTAATTTATCAATAAAAGTAGCATTTCTCTTTAAATGACTAAATACGCGCTTTTACAAGAGAATTTACATATGGTGACTTGAAAAATAGCAAACACCCTCGATTTAATATAACAAGTAATGTGAACCCAACAGCATCGTGCTTATGAAAAATCAAAACAGTCCAGAAGTTATTAAAGTAAATGACCAAAATTTTGGTAGTCATGGAGAACATTGGAATCTATTGACGTCCCATCCCGAAACAGATGTACCAAAATGGTTAGGACTGGCACTTGATGCACCTGTAATGCCAATGGGTTTGTGTGAACATGAAGAAGACATGGACCCATCTTTTTGGCTTATTCAAGGTCCACAAGATCAAAATGTTACCATCAATCAAATTATTGCTGTTGAAAACCAAAAACCTCGTGCGCTTAAAACAGCCTTTCCTAGTTTTGAAAGTCCGTATCAATATAATGCAAAAATTGAACGCATCATTACTTGTGACTCTGCGACACAAGCCGTGTTAAGTTTAAGACTAAATAAAAATACAACTGTTTATGCGTTTGATAATTTATTTAGTGTTAACTACTGTCAATATGACAAAAATCAAAACTATCAAGTCCAATTTAATGCATGGGCATATGAATTAGAACCTGTGCCAGCAGGCGAAAAAATCATTGTTGATGATCCTGCCTCGATTAAACATCACCGTGCATTAAATGCAATTTTGACTGAACATAATGGTGTTGCTCCTGAAAACTTACAGGAACTCATTAATGAGTGGCAACCAAGAACTCCAGAAGATCAAGAACCTGTAACCGTTGATTTTTCTAAAATGGTTGCTTATTTATACGGGGAAAATCTTGGTCAAGAAGATGAAGCATGGTTCCAAGGTAATATTGTTGGCAAAACTTCTATGACGTTTATGGGGGAAGAATATACCCTTTATGATGTTACTTTGGTTTTAGAAGATGATCTTCCTGCCATATTAGTGCGCATTGCAACCAAAAACGATTTGTATAAAAACTTTAATATTGGCGAATATATTCGCGGTAATATCTGGATTCAGGCGACTATTTGTGCTAAAAAGGGTGAAACTAATTGAATTTCACTAATATTTTAATAATTAGGTTATTGAATGAAGATTATACCCGAACAAACTACCAGCCTCATTCAATCCAGTAGCCTGCGCGTAAAGGTCGATACTGGTGCGTTTTGCTTTTTTGTCTTGGGTATGTTCTTAGCTGCCATATTCATGCACCAATTTGGCCTAGTGCCTTTTTAATTTATAACTTATTCAATAAATAAAAGCCCTCATTTGAGGGCTTTATTTTTTTGTTTTACTTAACCATTACGCTTTGCAAAATCATCCATAAAGTTGATTAAAGCCTGTACACCTTCTAATGGTACGGCATTATAAATACTTGCACGCATACCACCTACAGAACGGTGTCCAGCTAAATTCAACAAGTGATTAGCTTCCGCTTCTTTTAAGAATTGCTTTTCTAAAGCTTCATCTGCCAAAGTAAACGGTACATTCATAATTGAACGGTTTGGAATGGCAATCGGGTTATTGTAGAAATCACTTGAGTCGATATAACCATAGAGCAATTGAGCTTTTTCAAGGTTCACTTTATGGATCGCATCTACCCCACCCTGCTCTAGCAACCACTCAAATACTAAACCAGACAAGTACCATGCATAAGTCGATGGTGTATTTACCATAGAACCATTTTTGGCTTGGTCACCATATTTTAAAATGCTTGGAATTTCCGGTTTAGCTTGATCAAGTAAGTCATCACGAATAATGACAATTGTTAAACCAGCAGGACCAATATTTTTTTGTGCGCCTGCATAGATCAAACCAAACTTGGTCACATCTAATGGCGCAGATAAAATACTTGATGAGTAATCACAAACAAGTGGCGCTTTTACATCAGGAATTCCTGCGAACTGTAGACCACCAATCGTTTCATTATCTGCATAATGTACATAGGCTGCATCATTAGACAAATTCCATTCGCTTTGTTCGGAAATTGCGAACTTGCCATCTACTTTAATACCAGCTTCTACAACATTAATATCGCCATAACGTTTTGCTTCTTTTAACGCTTTTTCAGACCAGATGCCAGTATGAATATAGTCGGCTTTACTGTTCTTACCTAAAAGGTTTAAAGGAATCGCAGAAAATTGTAATGACGCACCGCCTTGTAAAAACAGTACTTTATAGTTTTCTGGAATATTCATTAACTTGCGTAAATCTGCCTCAGCTTTTTCAGCTACCGCAACATAGTCAGCACTACGGTGACTCATTTCCATGATGGATAGACCTTTACCTTGCCAATCCAACAATTCTTGTTGAGCTTTTTCTAAAACGGCAGTAGGTAATGCAGCAGGACCAGCACAGAAATTGTACGCGCGCATGATTTTTCCCTTGTATAAAGTCAAACACAATAAAAATGGCATTTAACCACAGATTGCTTAAGCTTGCAGCAGCTTCTCAAGTAAATATTTCAATGCTGGACTGTATTTAGGTTTATTTTTTCAATTATTGTGGCAGTTATTTCTTTAGTTTAAATGACCACCTTCCCTCATTTAAAAAATTTTTAAGCAAAAAGATCAACTTGACTTGTGATTATCATTTCACATACCTTGATAGCTATTACAAAAATATTGGCTTAGTAAATTCGATAATTAAAGGAGCTAAAAACCACCATGTTTTTATACAAATGTATAATAAACAAGATGATAATTGAATTTAATAACAAGAAATTTAAACTATAAGGGATGCCAAAAATTGTTATTTAAAATGCCAGCACATCGATATAGACAGTCTATTTTTCCCTTTCCATTTAAACCAAAACATCTTGCTTTGGCTTTAGGTCTTTTTTTTACTAATCATTTATATGCCGAAAGTTTAAGTTATGCCGAAGCAGAACAACAAGCTCTGAAAAGTTCATATAGTACTCAAGCCAATCAAGCATTGCAGCAAGCCTCTCAATTAGAAGCTGAAGCAGTAAAGGGCCTCGGATTACCTCGAGTTGATTTAAACGTCAGAGCATATGCTTTTCACAGTGAAACAGATGTACCTCTGGGCTCTTTTAAACAAAAACTTGAGAATGATTTAAGCCAAGGGCTAAATGATAAACTTTCACAGTGGAACAATGTCATTCCATCAGATGTGCTGGGGCAAGTTCAGGAAGGCGCAAACCAAACTATCCATGATGGTGTAAATCGTTTTCCAAATTATGCAAATCTAACTATTGAAGATCAGGTTGTACGCCCTTCTATTTCAGTTGTTATGCCACTTTATACAGGCGGCTTAACCAGTAGTGCTAAAAAAATAGCAAATATCCAAGCGCAGCGTTCGGAACTTTCAAGCCAACAACAACAAGATATACAGCGATTCGAAGTTGTACAAAGTTACTTCAATGTCCAATTACAACAGCAATTGGTAGCAAGTAGCCTATTTAACTTTAATGCTATGCAAAAACATTACAGCAATGCCCTAAAGCTCGAGCAACAAGGGTTTATTAGCAAAGGGCAACGCATGCAGTTTGAAGTAGCGCGTAATAATGCGGAACGTACTTTACAAAATACTCAAGCCAACTTAAATGCCAGTCGTTTTAGCCTTAATAACCTTTTACATCAACAAAATAATGTGGATTTAAGTACCCCATTATTTGTAAACAATACACCAAGCCAAACTCTAGAATCACTTTTAACCAGTTATTCGCAAAAATCTAGCTTAGTACAAAAAATGCAAATGGATACTCAGCTGGCTAATGTAAATATTCAAGCTCAACAAGCTGCAAAAAAACCAAGTCTTTTTGCCTTTGGAGAATATGCGCTTGATGAAAATGAAAACTGGATTGTGGGTGTAATGGCAAAATACAATCTATTTTCTGGTGTAGACAAAAATAAGAATATTCATGCCGCCGAATTAAAGCGTTACGCTTCTGAACTCATGACTGAACGAACCAAACAAGAGATCGAAGCTCTTTTGAATAAATCATATAACGAGCTTAACTCTGCTCAGCAAAGTCATCAGCTTTTACAAAGAAACGTAAATGCTGCTCAAGAAAACCTACGTATTCAAGAACTTTCTTTCCGCGAAGGAATGGGCACAGCAACCCAAGTGATTGATGCGCAAAATGCATTAAGTGCGTTAAAAACTGAAATGGCTTTAAATGCTTATAAATATGTCATGTCACTTGCAACTTTACTGCAAAGTCATGGCTCAATTGACCAGTTTAAAGCTTACGTTAATCAACCACATACCGACTATATTCGTTAAGGGGAGTATAAAATGAATCAAGACTCAGCTCATTCAGAACAAGATTCTCCTGCTGCGAATACGGCAGAAAACAGCCAAGCTCCAAAACATGATCAAGCTAGTAATCAGCAAGAAACAAGCACAAATAAAAATGACGCCAATCCTCCTAAAAATTCTAAAATCAAACTGATTATTGGCCTGATCATCATTGCTTTATTAGGTTTAATTATTTTTGGTTTGTGGAAAAGCTATCAGCCGAAACCTATTGAACTACAAGGCCGTGTTGAAGCTGAAACTATTCACGTAAGTACAAAAGTTCCGAGTCGTATTGAAGAAATTTATGTACAAGAAGGCCAGAAAATTTCCAAAGGTCAGCCACTTGTTCGTTTGGTTAGCCCTGAAATAGAAGCTAAAAAGCAACAAGCCTTGGCTACCTTACAATCAGCTTTAGCATTTCAATCTACGGTAGATCGCGGTTCTCAACAAGAAAATATCGATACCCTTTATGCCAACTGGCAAAGCACCAAAGCGCAAGCAAATCTTGCAAAAACCACTTACCAACGTGGGGAAAATTTATATAGACAAGGGGTAATTTCGCGTCAAAGACGAGATGAAATGCTCGCAGCACAGACCTCTGCTCAAGAATTAAGTGAAGCCTCTTATCAACAATATGCTCGTGCAAAACGTGGAAGTACCAGCCAGCAAAAATCTACAGCAGATGCACAGGTTGAAATTGCAAAAGCTGCGGTAGCTGAAGCAAAAGCTTTAGAGGAAGAAACACGCTTACTCTCTCCGATTTCAGGTACAGTTTCAAAAACTTACGGTAAGCCTTCTGAATTAGTCGCTATGGGTGTACCTGTTGTCAGCATTTTAGAAGATGATGATTTATGGGTAAGTTTAAACGTCGGTGAAAATCAATATGCCTCTGTTTATAAAAACAAAACCCTTGAAGGATTCATTCCGGCTCTTAATCAGAAGGTAAATTTTAAAATTAAGAATATTGATGCTGAAGGTGAATTTGCCACCATAAAAACGACTCGCCAAACCGGAGGCTATGATATTCGTAGCTTCAAATTACATTTGGTGCCTGAAAGTCCTGTCAAAGATTTAAAGGTTGGCATGAGCGTTCTATTTAAAATTAAAGAAGAAAAATAAAGCATGTTTGCCAGTATATTACGTGAACTAAACTATCTAAGAAGCAATAAATGGGATTTGTGTATGGTGACACTTATCCCTGCTTTTATCATTTTTATGTTTAGCAGCATGTTTTACGCAGGTAAAGCTGAACATTTACCGATTGCAATTATTGATCAGGACCAAAGTGAACTTAGCCGTAATATTGAAAAATATCTTTCTTTAAATCATACGGTAGATATTAAGACAATTACGGCAAGCTCTACTGAGGCTGAACAATTACTTAATGAAACTAAAATATGGGGTTATGTTTTCATTCCAGACGGCGCTGAAAAACGATTTGTAAAAGCTCAAGATGCTCAAATCAGCATTGCATTTAACCAGTCTTTTTTTAGTGTCGGGAACACGATTTCCTCTGCAATGCTAGTCAGTACACTCAATGCTTTAGCAGATTATGCAGATCAAAGTTATCTTGCAAATAGTATTCCCTATTTAGATGTACCTACCGCGCATGTCAAAATCTCAACGCTTTACAACCCAAGCATGAGCTATGAATTTTATTTAGAACCTTTCATGGTTCCAGCGGTATTACACTTATTATTATGTTGTTGTGTTGCCTTTGCTATTGGACAAGAACTGAAACGTGGCACGTTAATAACATGGGTAAACCGAGAAAGTTTTGTTCAAGGCTTATTGGCTAAAAATCTGCTTTATAGCCTTATATTTTGTGCATGGACATGGCTATGGATGTTCTGGCTAATTGAAATCCGTGGCTGGTTCGTAGCAGGTTCTCTTAGTTTATTGGTATGCGCACAGTTCCTACTTTATTTTGCTTATGCTTTGATTAGCAGTACGGTCATTCTTGCGACCAAAAATTTAAGTAAAACTTTTGGCTTTATTGCAGTCTATGGCGGGTCTTCTTTAAGTTTTGCAGGCGTCACGCTACCTTTGAATAATGCCCCTATTTTTACTAAGTTTTGGTCACTCATTATTCCTTATACCCCTTATGCCAAACTGCAAACCGAACAATGGGTAATCGGCAGTCCAGTTTTCATTTCCATGATTCCTTTTTTAATACTCTTGGGTTATTGCCTGATTTATTTCTTTTTAAGTTGTCTATTACTTAAAAAATTAGTTCAGGGGACAACGCAATGAAAGAATTCTTAAAGGCGTATGGGCAAACATTTAAAGATATTGTAAGTAATAGCTCAGTTTTCACCACTCTGATTTTATCGGTCATTCTTTATAGCTTTTTTTATCCTACTGCCTATAAAGCTGAGCGTGCAGAATCTATTCCTATTGTGATTGTTGATGAAGAGCAAAGCCTCTTAACTTCTCAATTAATCGGCCAAAGTGCAAATAGCCCGCATGTTCATATTGTGACCGTTACAAGCAATTTTTTACAAGCTGAACAAATGGTACGTGAGCAAAAAGCTGATGGTATTTTACTTTTACCAAACAACTTAACTCAAAGCTTACGCCGAGGTGAAACTGGTGGAATTGGCTTATACTTAAGTACAACCAACTTTTTAAAAACTAAAGAAATTGGATTAGGTCTTGCCACATCGATTGAAGCTACATTAAAAGAATATATTGAAAAATTCGGACAACGCACGCATTTCCAGCCAGCGCTTTCTATTCATCAAATGCCGCTATTTAATCCGCTTTCAGGATATGGAAGTTATATTTTTCCGGCTGTGGCATCGTTAATTATTCATCAAACGATTGTACTCGGTTTAGCAATGCTAATTGCAAGTTACCGTGAACAAAATGAAAAAATTACAACTGTTCGCTTTGCTGGAATTTTCGCAAGTATATTGACCATTGGCTGTTTAGGTTGTTTTTATCTTTTCGGTTTTACTCTGTGGTTCAATGACTATCCACACGGTGGAAATTTTATTGGTCTACTCATTGCTGTTCCCATTTTTATTAGTTGTGTGATTGGACTAGGTATGTTGATCGGCTCACTTTTAGATATGCCAGAGCGTGCCGGACATATTATTGTGTTTAGTTCAGTACCTTTATTCTTACTCACTGGAGCTGCTTGGCCTCATCAAGCAATGCCTGACTGGTTACAATGGCTGGCGTGGTGTTTACCTTCCACACATGCGGTACAAATGTTTGTGCAACTTAACCAGATGGGTGTTCCCTTAGCGGCAGTTGTACCGAAACTGATTTTTCTTGCGACCATTGGATTATTATTAGGAAGCTTAGCCTATTATCGGATTGTTAAAAAAACGTCTTTATAAAATAAAAAAAAAGGAAGCTTACGCTTCCTTTTTTATTTAATTTCTTCTTACTCTTCTGACACTTCGTCATTCGTAGAAACTGCATCTTCACCATCTACATCTGAAGTATCAACTTCTCCTTCGAGAAATTCTTCTTCATCTTCGACAGCTTCAATAGAAACAACACCTACTAAAGTTTCTTCTTCGCTTAAACGAATCAGACGTACACCTTGTGCATTACGACCAGTCATTGCAACTTCTGCTGCGCGAGTACGAACTAATGTACCGCCGTCAGAAATAAGTAACAACTCTTTAGTTTCATCAATAGAAACTGCACCAACAAGCTCACCGTTACGTTCGCTTGTCTTAATCGCAATGACACCCTTACCACCACGTTTCTTGGTTGGGAAGTCATTTACAGGAGTACGCTTACCATAACCGTTGGCACTTGCACACAGTACTTCACCTGTCTCAGGTACAACCACAAGCGATACGATACGACTTACTAGATTTAGATCTGCTGAATCTTCACTATCATCAGAATCATCATTTTCAACTTCCGCATCTTCTTCGCTTAAGATACTGCTTGCAAAGCTTACACGCATACCACGAACACCTTTCGCGGTACGACCCATTGCACGCACATCAGTCTCAGCAAAACGAATTGCCTTACCTTCGTTCGAGAACAACATGATTTGCTGATTACCATCAGTAATCGCAACACCAATTAAGGTATCTTCTTCATTGAGTTCAATTGCGCGTAAACCATTTGAACGGATATTAGCGAATTGCTCTAAATCAACACGTTTAACCGTACCTGACGCTGTCGCCATAAATACGTAATGGTTTTCCGGGAACTCAGTTAACGGCAAGATAGCTGTTACTGTTTCATTCGCATCTAAAGGTAACAAGTTCACAATTGGACGGCCTTTGGCACCACGTGATGCTTGAGGCACTTCAAACACACGAAGACGATATACTTTACCTACATTGGTAAAGCAAAGCACAGTCGCATGGTTTGAAGCTACAATCAGATGTTGAATAAAGTCATCATCTTTCATTGAAGTTGCAGACTTACCACGTCCACCACGGCGCTGAGCCTGATAGTCTGAAAGTGGTTGAGTTTTTGCATAACCTGTTTGTGAAACCGTTAATACAACTTGCTCTTCAGGAATTAAATCTTCACGGCTAAAATCAATACGTGATTCAATAATTTCAGTGCGACGTCCATCACCATACTGTTGTAGTACAAGTGCTAACTCTTCACGAATTACAGCCATCAATAAATTGAAATCATTTAAAATTGCCGTAAGTTCAGCAATTTGACCTAAAATTTCAGTATATTCTGCATGTAATTTGTCTTGTTCAAGACCAGTTAAGCGATGTAAGCGTAATTCTAAAATTGCACCTACTTGTGTTGGCGATAAACGGTAAATCGACTCAGTTAAACCAAATGGACGATCTGGGTTTTCACCTTCGATTTCATCTGGACGAACAGAAATAGCACCCGCTTTTTCAAGTAATGAAACAACACCACCACCTGCCCACTCACCCGCAAGTAAACGTTCACGCGCTTCAGCAGGGTTAGCAGAAGTTTTGATGGTTTCAATAATCTCATCAATATTGGCTAAGGCAACTGTCAAGCCTTCTAAGATATGGCCACGTTCACGTGCTTTACGCAGTTCGAACATAGTACGGCGTGTCACAACTTCTTGGCGGTGACGAATAAATGCCGCAATAATATCTTTCAGATTCATCAATTTTGGTTGTCCATTGTCTAGACAAACCATGTTGATGCTGAATGAGTTTTCAAGCTGGGTATTTAAGAATAAGTTATTTACAACGACTTCAGCGTTTTCGCCACGCTTTAAGTCAATTGCAATACGCATACCTTCTTTGTCAGATTCATCACGAAGTTCTGAAATACCTTCAAGTTTTTTCTCTTTCACTAACTCGGCAATACGCTCAATAACTCTTGCTTTGTTTACTTGATATGGAATTTCAGTAAAGACGATGGTTGTGCGACCTGTCTTTTCATCTTCTTCGAAATGGTACTTACCACGAATGTGTAAACGACCTTTACCTGTACGGTAGGCATCAACAATGCCTGATTTACCGTAAATAATACCGCCTGTAGGGAAGTCAGGACCAGTAATGTATTCCATCAATCCTTCAATCGAGATATTCGGATTATCAGCATAGGCCAAACATGCATTCACAACTTCTGTCATGTTGTGTGGTGCCATGTTAGTTGCCATACCAACGGCAATACCAGCAGCACCATTAATTAACAAGTTTGGAACACGTGTCGGAAGTACCTGAGGAATACGCTCAGAGCCGTCGTAGTTGTCTTCCCAATCAACCGTGTCTTTTTCTAGATCTGCAAGAAGCTCGTGTGCAAGCTTAGTCATACGGACTTCGGTATAACGCATCGCAGCTGCACTATCACCATCAATCGAACCGAAGTTACCCTGACCATCTACCAATAAATAACGTAAGCTAAAGTCCTGAGCCATACGTACAATGGTTTCATAAACAGCTGAGTCACCATGAGGGTGATATTTACCGATTACGTCCCCAACAACACGTGCAGATTTCTTGTAGGCTTTGTTATAGTCATTGCCCAATTCGTGCATGGCATATAGCACACGACGGTGAACAGGTTTAAGACCGTCTCTCACATCCGGCAATGCACGAGATACGATTACACTCATCGCGTAATCTAAATATGAATGCTTGAGTTCGTCCTCAATGGCAATCGGTCGGATTTCCGATACGCTCATGCATACTCCTTCTTACAGATAGAAATTTCCATCTGCTTATATGTCTTGATCTTGCAAAAAATTTAGTTCCGGAAACTGAACTAAAATCGAAAAAAATATAGCTGTATACTATAGCATAAAAGCACTGTGTAATGTGCGGAATCTACACTGCCAATCTAGTGATATTTGTATAATTTAATTGCATATTATTCTTATCATATCGATATAACGAGCATCTTCTCGTGTTCGTAAAACTATGTGATTTTTATTCTATAAAAATCAAACCTCAAATGAGCTAAAAGTCTCACTTATATATTTCAGGACACTACCCACAATAAAAAAACCCCTAGTAAAAACTAAGGGTTTTTTAGCTTTAATCGATAAAGATTAAAGTTTAGATACCAATTCAGGTACTACAGTGTTCAAATCACCAACTAACCAGTAGTCAGCAACACTGTTGATTGGCGCTTCTTCGTCTTTGTTGATTGCAACAATAACTTTAGAGTCTTTCATACCAGCTAAATGCTGGATCGCACCAGAGATACCTACAGCAACGTAAAGATCAGGCGCAACGATTTTACCAGTTTGACCCACTTGGAAGTCGTTAGGTACGAAGCCCGCATCAACTGCTGCACGTGAAGCACCTTGTGCTGCACCAAGCTTGTCAGCTAATGGGTCAAGTACTTTATGGTAGTTCTCACCAGAACCTACACCACGACCACCAGAAACTACGATGCGCGCTGCAGTTAATTCTGGACGGTCAAGTTTAACGATTTCTTCAGATACAAAGTTAGAAATACCTGCATCTTTTACTTCACCAACTGTTTCAACCGCAGCTGAACCACCTTCCGCAGCAACTGGATCAAATGCTGTACCACGAACAGTACCAACAATGATTGCTTCGTCAGATTGAACAGTTGCAATCGCGTTACCAGCGTAGATAGGACGCTTGAATGTGTTTGCAGATTCAACAGAAATAATATCTGTGATCATGCTTACATCAAGAAGAGCAGCAACACGTGGAAGAATGTTCTTACCAGTTGTTGTAGAAGCAGCTAATACGTATTTGTAACCTTTAGCCAAGTCAGCAACTAAGCCAGCTACGTTTTCAGCTAATTGGTTTGCATAAGCAGCGTTGTCAGCAAGTAAAACTTTGCTTACACCAGCAACTTTAGCAGCAGCATCAGCAACTGCTTGAGCACCAGAACCAGCAACTAATACAGTAATATCACCACCGATTTTTTGTGCTGCAGCAACAACGTTTAAAGTAGCACCGTTAAGTACTTGGTTGTTGTGGTCAGCGATAACTAAAATACTCATGATTTTATCCTTCCGTATTAGATCACTTTCGCTTCATTTTTCAATTTTTCAACAAGCTCATCTACAGATTTCACTTGTACGCCAGCTTTACGTTCTGCAGGAGCTTCAACTTTAACAGTTTTAAGCTTAGTACCAGCTGTAACGCCATAATCAGCAGGAGATTTAGTATCAAGTGGCTTCTTACGAGCTTTCATGATGTTAGGCAATGCTGCATAACGTGGCTCGTTCAGACGCAAGTCAGTTGTGATGATTGCAGGAAGTGTAAGTTCAACAGTTTGTAAACCACCGTCAACTTCACGAGTTACTTGTACTTTACCGCCATCAACTTTCACTTCAGAAGCGAATGTACCTTGACCAGCACCTAGTAAAGCACCAAGCATTTGACCTACTTGGTTAGAGTCATCATCAATTGCTTGTTTACCAAGAAGGATAAGTTCTGGTTTTTCAGCATCAACAACACCTTTTAAAATTTTAGCAACTTCTAAAGCGCCAATTTCATCAGTAGTTTCAACTAAAATACCGCGGTCTGCGCCTAAAGCCATTGCAGAACGGATTTGTTCTTGAGCTTCTTTAGGACCTACAGAAACAACAACGATTTCTGATACTGTTCCTTTTTCTTTTAAGCGAACCGCTTCTTCCACTGCGATTTCACAAAATGGGTTAATTGACATTTTTACGTTGGTAAGGTCAACCCCACTATTGTCCGGCTTAACACGAACTTTAACGTTGGCATCAACCACGCGTTTTACAGCAACAAGAGCCTTCATGTAATCCTCGGCTGTTCTAGCAAAAGTAAATGTTGAGAAAAGTATATTAACTCTTCAATTAAAATTTTTTAGGTACCCTATCTTGCAATGTGTTTGGCATTTCGGTCAAGTCACAATTTTCTGGAACAGTACAAAAAAAATGAAATCATCAGTTCATAAAAAAAATTTAGACTACTATTAAAAGCTATTTTATTCTTTTTAAACTCTATTTTATACATTGATTTTTATTATCTTTTTATCTTATTTAGCATATTAGCTAGAAACATAAGATTACGTTTAAAAACCTTAAATTCGAGGTTTTTTAGACTCAGTCGTCGACAAAATATGCAAAGATCAAAATGGTCAATTAGGCTGTTTTAGCTATTTCTATTAAACAAATTTGTAAAAAAAGACAAATGATCTCTACATTCCTCTAAAACTTCTCAATTTAATTATCTTTTTATTCGGTCTATTTTTTAACTTTTAGTTTTTATGTGCCCTTGGATGGGCTTGATCATAAACTTGCGCCAAATGATCGAAATCAATATGAGTATAAATTTGTGTCGTAGATAAATTACTATGACCTAGCATTTCTTGTACTGAACGCAAATCACCGCTACTTGATAGCATATGGCTAGCAAAACAATGTCTCAATAAATGGGGATGTAAATCGACATTTACACCAGCCCGTTGAGCCTGAAGCTTTACTCTTTTTTCGATTTGCCTTGGGGTGAGCACTCCGCCTCGTAAAGAAATAAAGACAGAATCGTTTTGATCGAAATACCCTTTCCAAATTTTGTAAACTTTCAACCAATTCAATAGGCTTTCTTTTGCCTTTTTTCCAAAAGGTACAATACGGGTCTTATTTCCTTTACCTGTAATACGTACCAGTTGACGATTAAAATCTACATCTTTAACTGTTAAACCCTGCAATTCAGCCAGACGTAAACCACTTGAGTAAAGTAACTCGAGCATGGCTTTATCTCGCAACCATAATTGCTGATCAACAGGTTTTTCAGGCATAGGTTGATCTAAAATTTGATTGACTGTTTCTATGTCGATCATACCCGGCAAAGGTCTAGGTTGACGTTTTAATTTAAAATCGTCAGTCGGATTAATTTCTAAATATTTACCTTGTTCCGCCCATTTCATGAACTGACGAATTGAGGTGAGATGACGTTGCATACTGCTTGAACTTAACTGATCCTGCTCAACACGCTGGGCCAAATACTCTCTTAAATCTGAAGCTTCAATATTTCTTAAATCTAGTTGTTTTTGTTCACAGAACTCAATAAAGCTTTTCACATCTCTTTCATAAGCCGTAATTGTATGCTCAGACTGGTTCTGAATTTTTCTTTCTTTTAACCACATCGAGAGCAGTTGTAATGCAAAATCCAAATTACTCTCCATTTATTTACTCATTTTTTTGAGTGTATCAAAAACTATTGAATCAGGAAAATTTGATAGCACACAGCATAACGATTAATGACCTTATATATTACAATTCACCTCAAGTATTTGTCGGAAATCTGCTGTCATGACCACCATACTCATTCCTTACTTAATTGCGATTACATTACTTACGCTTACTCCTGGTCTGGATACGACTTTAATTATTCGCACCGCTACACTTGAAGGTAAATCGAAAGCATTTCAAGCAGCAGTAGGTATTAGTCTTGGCTGTATTGCATGGGGAATTGTGGTGGCTTGTGGTTTAGGTGCTTTACTCATGGCATCTGATTTAGCTTTTAATATTCTGAAATGGATGGGAGCAGCATATCTCGCGTGGCTAGGTTTAAATATGATTTTAAAACCCCGAAGCCAACTTGCAGACACACAAGAAAGTCATTCAAATCGCTCTACTTCAGAGAATTGGTTCATTAAAGGTTTTTTGGGTAATTTACTTAATCCGAAAGTCGGAATTTTTTATATCTCATTTCTTCCACAATTTATTCCGCCGCAAGCATCGGCTGTGACTTGGGTGATGGGACTGGTAATGATTCATGTGGTGATTGGAATAGTATGGTCAATTTTATTAATTTTAGCCATGCAGCCACTGTCACGTTATCTAAAGCAACCTAAATTTGTGAAATATATGGACCGAATTACTGGCAGTATTTTTGTATTGTTTGCGTTGAAATTGGCTTTGAGTAAAAGGTAAATTTTTAAAAGCGTGCTATATGTCAGCACGCTTTTTATACCTTAAAGAATTACTTCAACTTTTTTAAATAGTCTTTTATTTGCCCTTCAACTTCATCGGCATGTTTTTCTGCTAATTGATGATCCCCACCTTTCACAACATATAACGTCGATTTTTCAAACTTTTGATTTAAATATTGCCCCACCTGAACGGGGCTCACTGGATCGTTATCGCCCCAGATTAATAAAGTTTCAATGCTTATATCTGACAAACACTCTTCGTAGTTGGCATTGGTAGTAATAAACCAATCTGGATATTTTAAAAATGCTTGGCGATATGCTTCTCGCCAGTCTTGCACATTAAATCTTTCAAGGTCGATTCCACCAGAAGTTGCAATCAAAACCAGCCCTTTCACCAGTTGAGGTTTTTGTAACGCTGCCGCAACAGCAAAAATACCACCCATAGATTGCGCAATAATTACAGATTCTTCATTAATTTGATTAAGAACATAGTTTTTTAGGCCTTCAAAACTTTTGACCTCAAGAGATTCTGGTGTATCTCCAAAACCGGGGTAACCAATAATTTTTGTCTTGTAATGCGGAGGTAATTTTTCAATTAAGGGATGCCAAAATGTCGTACTGCCTGATGCACCAGGTAAGAAAATTAAATTATTCATATTTTTATAAAGTAATAAAATTAAAAAATTATTGTACATATAAAAGAAAGCCTCTTTTATCACTTTAACTGATGAAAAGAGGCTTCTTTTTAGGTAATGCGATTAACCTTGGAAATAACGTAGATCCAAACGTCCATCGTAAACATGAGTTGTTGGACCAGTCATCCAGACCACATCACCTTCTTGCCATTCGATTTGTAACTTACCACCAGCCAGTTCAACTTCAACTGAGTTAGCAAGTAAACCACGGCGCATACCACTGACCGCAGCAGCACAAGCGCCTGTACCACATGCAAGGGTTTCACCTACACCACGTTCAAATACACGTAAACGCACATGTTTTTCATCAATAATTTGCATGAAACCAGCATTCACACGTTCAGGGAAACGTTTATGTGACTCAACTTGTGGACCAATACCAGCAACATCTGCAGTTAATACATCTGGAACAATAGTGACAGCATGAGGATTACCCATATTGACCACATCAATACTGATGTTTTGGTCGTTGGCTAACTCAAGTGTGTATAAAGCTTCTGGTTGTTCAGCAATGAATGGAATTTCATTCGGCAAAAATTTCGGATAGCCCATATTCACACGAACCCAACCATTTTGCCCCAGTTCAGGTTTTACAATCCCTGCTTTGGTTTGAACAGTAATACTCGTTTTTGTTGTTAAATGACGCTCATGTACAAAGCGAGCAAAACAACGTACACCGTTACCACATTGTTCAACTTCAGAACCGTCTGCATTAAAAATACGATATTTAAAATCTGCTTCCGGTAAATCTGGTGGTTCAACAATTAAAAGTTGATCAAAACCGATGCCAAAATGACGGTCAGCTAAGCGTTGAATTGTTTCTGTATCCAAATAGGCACGTTGGCTGATCAGATCAACCACCATAAAGTCATTGCCTAGCCCATGCATTTTAGTAAATTCTAACAACATTTCATTTACTCCTCAGGCAACAATCTTTCTTTTTCCCAAAGCGACTCAACCGTTTCACGCTCACGAATTAAATGAGCTTTGTCGCCAGACACCATCACTTCTGCAGCACGTCCACGTGTGTTGTAATTTGAACTCATGACAAAACCATAAGCGCCAGCACCGAGAACAGCTAACAAGTCATTTTCTTTTAAAGCCAATGAGCGATCTTTACCGATAAAGTCGCCTGTCTCACAAATTGCACCCACCAAATCCCAAGTTTTTTCTTCAGCATCTGAACTTGGCACTACAGGTTGGATATCCATCCAAGCTTCATATAATGCAGGACGAATTAAATCATTCATTGCTGCATCAATAATGGCAAAATTACGGTGGCTCGTTGGCTTGAGCAAATCAACTTTTGTTAAAAGTGCTCCTGCATTTGCACTAATGCTACGGCCCGGTTCCATATAAACCTTGAGACCTAGCTTTTCTAAAGCAGGTTTCATTGAGTTGGCATATTCTTCGACACTTGGTGGTGTTTCATCTTTATAACAAACACCTAAACCACCACCGATATCAATATGTTTAAGATTGATACCAAGCTTTTTCAATTCTTCGATCATTACCATGACACGATCTAAAGCATCAACGAATGGTTTGGTCTCGGTCAATTGCGAACCGATGTGGCAGTCAATACCAATGATTTCAAGATTTGGTAAAGATGCAGCATATTGATAGGTTTCATAAACGGTATCACTTGGAATACCAAATTTATTTTCTTTTAAACCTGTTGAAATATAAGGATGAGTTTTTGCATCTACGTCTGGATTTACACGTAAAGAAATCGGCGCTTTTTTGCCTAGACGAGCTGCGACTTTTTGCAGACGGTCCAGCTCTGCATAAGACTCTACATTAAAGCAAGCAATACCTACATTTAACGATGTTTCGATATCGGCTTCGGTTTTACCTAAACCAGAAAAAACAACTTTAGATGCATCTCCACCCGCTTTTAGAACACGTGCTAGTTCCCCACCCGATACGATATCAAAGCCAGCACCAAGTTTTGCCAATACATTCAAAACAGCTAAATTTGAGTTAGATTTCACCGCAAAACAGATTTGATGATCAATAAAATCAAAAGCACGGTCCATATCTAAGTAATGTTTTTCAAAAGCTGCTTTTGAATAAACATACAAAGGTGTGCCAAATTGCTGCGCAAGCTGCTCCATAGAACATTGCTCTGCATGCAATACTCCATTAATGCGAGTGAAACTCATGAATGTGTCCTTATTTCAAAGCTTAAGGTGATGTTGTTTGGGTTGGGGCTGATGCTTCAACTGACTGTTCAGCTTGTTCATCCTGTTGCACAACTTGTTTCTGTTCTTTATTACGATAGAGCAAGTATTTCGCACGTTTGTCATAATTCGGATCAGAAGGTAGCTGTAATGCTCCTGACTGACCACAAGCGCTTAGCAAAATACTGCTGCTCAATAAACTGATGAGGCAAATGACACGACGCATCTGAGCACCTGATTTAAACAATTCGATGCAGTATACCGTGATCATGCAGGCGGCTAAAGAGTAAACTTAAAGAGAAAAACAATATGCATAAAAAACGCCAGCTTTTCAGCCAGCGTTTGATCATAACCAAATAAATTTAATTACTTTTTATGACGCGGTTTATAGAAGAAGAAATAACCAATGATCAAGATAAGAAACCAAATTGGGCTGACTTTAAGTGCTTTGAACGTATCTGGTTCTAAAGACAACACGTAAATCATGCCAATAAAGAAAATAATCGTGATCCAACATGTAAATAGACCACCCGGTAATTTAAATGTTGATTTTGCATGTAGCTCAGGACGCGTCGTGTAGTAACGGATATAACTCCAGATAATGAGTAACCACACGCAAATGAACAAAATCGTTGAAAGTGTTGTTGCGAGCGTAAATGCTTCAACAGTATTTGGTACAAAATACTGTAATGCTGCACCTAACAATAAACACGCAGCAGAGAAATACAATGCATTTGCAGGTACTGCACGTCTGTTCAATTTACCAAAAGCTTTTGGTCCCTGATCTTCACGAGATAAACCAAATAACATACGGCTTGTCGAAAACACGCCACTGTTCATTGATGACATCACTGATGACAACACCACCAAGTTCATCAAAATTGCTGCTGCTGCCACCCCTGCTTGACTGAACAAGTTTACAAACGGGCTGATTGCAGGATCAATTTTATTCCATGGTGTTACTGACATTACAATCAACAATGCCAATACGTAGAAAATAATGATACGAATTGGAATTGAGTTAATTGCTTTTGGTAAGTTACGTGCTGGATCTTTCGTTTCGGCAGCTGTTGTTCCCACAAGTTCTACACCAACGAAGGCAAAGATTGCGATTTGGAAGCCTGCCAAGAAGCCATGCACGCCTGTTGGGAAGAAACCACCATTTGCCCATAGATGAGTAAATGAAGCAACTTCACCTGTAGTCGAAGTAAAGCCTGTAAAAATCATCCATAGACCCACAGCGATTAAAATAATAATCGCAAGAATCTTAATGAGCGCAAACCAGAACTCTAATTCACCAAATAGACGTACAGTTAACAGGTTTAAACCCATAATAAATACAATGGCAGCAACACTGATCATCGCCCCCTCAACAGGTGTGAAAGGCAGACCATTATTGAAGAACTGTAAGTAATAGATAATTGCAGAGAGGTCAGCAATACCAATCGTGATCCAACACAGCCAATAGGTCCATCCCACAAAGTAACCGGCCCATGGACCAATTAAATCTGTAGAGAAGTCAATAAATGATTTATATTCAAGATTTGAAAGAAGTAATTCGCCAAGCGCACGCATGACAAAAAACACCATCACACCAATAATTAGATAAATGAATAAGATCGATGGGCCAGCAAGACTAATTGTTTTGCCTGATCCCATAAACAATCCTGTACCAATTGCACCACCAATCGCGATCAGCTGTAAATGCCGATTTGAGAGGCTACGATGGAGCTCACCATGTTCATGAGACTCACTCAGATTTTGATTCGACATCTTATTAATACACTCCAGTAATTTTTTTTAGTCCGTTAGCTAAAATCAAAAAGACGATATCGCACCATTTGCAGGTATCTTTTAAATGTATATTTTTTGACAATTTTTCAGCTAACCGATTTTTATCTGTATTGCTGATGATTTCAAGCTACATACAATTAAATCTGATAATACGCACAAGCCCATAGCAATACAACGCACTTTACGGTCTAAAAACATGACTTGAACTGGTCTGATTTTTAAATTAAAAAGACAACTCAATTTGATTGTTTCTCTAATTTTCAATTTCATTTCAGTCCTTCATCTGTTTATTAAAAAATACCCTGCTCGATCTTAATCTTTTAGATTAGTTAACACATGACAAAGACCTGATTTTTACGTTGTTTTAAATTAAGCAAAATGTATTCCACATCAAAACTGATTCTCTATTTTGGTTTTGTTATACTCCGTTTCTACTATTAATTAAGAAGTTTTCAACTGAATCAAATATGAGCAAAGTCAAAACTGTTTACCGTTGCGAGCAATGTGGGGCCGATCATCTTAAATGGGCTGGTCAATGCTCAGAGTGTGGTGAATGGAATTCTCTGACTGAAGTCAAACTTGAGCCGACCACTGCTCACCGTGCACGTCCAAAAATTGGAGGCTATGCCGGTCAAGTCGCGAATATTACAACATTAAATAAAGTTTCAGTTTCGCATGAAACCCGCTTACCTACAGGGATTAGCGAATTTGACCGTGTACTTGGTGGCGGTTTGGTGACAGGTTCTGTTGTGCTGATTGGTGGTGACCCTGGTATTGGTAAATCGACCATTCTTTTGCAAACCGCAACTCATATGGCAAGCGCAAAAAGCTCTGCACTTTATATTACCGGTGAAGAATCTTTGTCTCAGGTTGCACTTCGCGCTCAACGTCTTGACTTACCTACTGACCAATTAAAAGTCATGGCGGAAACCTGTGTAGAACGAATTTGCGAAGTTTTAGAACAAGAAAAACCTGTAGTGGCTATTCTAGATTCGATTCAAACACTTTATACAGAAACCCTCCAATCTGCTCCGGGTGGTGTTTCACAAATTCGTGAATCTGCTGCTTTATTAACCCGCTATGCAAAAAATAGTGGCACGGCACTCTTTATTGTTGGTCATGTGACTAAAGAAGGTGCACTAGCCGGCCCACGTGTTTTAGAACATATGGTGGACTGCGTACTTTACTTTGAGGGCCAATCAGACTCTCGTTATCGCATGATTCGTGCTGTTAAAAACCGTTTTGGTGCAGTGAACGAACTTGGTGTATTTGGCATGACTGATAAAGGCCTACGTGAAGTTGCCAACCCTTCTGCCATTTTCTTAAGTCGATATGATGAAGCGATTCCCGGTTCAATTGTTATGATTAGCCGTGAAGGAACTCGCCCGCTTTTAGTTGAAGTACAAGCGTTAGTTGATGATGCTCAAGGACAACCACGACGTGTTGCTTTGGGTCTTGAGCAAAACCGTTTAAATATGCTGCTGGCTGTAATGCATCGTCATGGCGGTGTTCAAACCACTGGACAAGACGTTTATGTCAACATTGTAGGAGGCTTAAAAATTACTGAAACAGGTTCTGACTTGGCTGTCTTACTCGCATGTGCTTCAAGTTTGCGCACTAAAGCGTTGCCTCAACAGCTTGCAGTTTTTGGTGAAGTTGGTCTTTCTGGTGAAATTCGCCCAGTTCCTAACGGACAAGAGCGTTTAAAAGAAGCTGCAAAACATGGATTTAAATATGTCATTTTACCAAGAGGAAACGCCCCTCAAAAAGCAATTCCGGGCGTTCAAGTCATTGCCGTTGCCCGCTTGCATGAAGCGTTGACCGAAGCGATGCAACTCAGTGATGAATTGACATAAAAAAACATACTTTTAAGGTTGAAATTTAGAGTAAATACCTGCATAAATACTATTACAAATTAACTTTAAACAGGAATTTCCTATGGAAGTACACCAGCGTGGCTTGATTACCGGTATTTTAATGGCTGCTTTAGCAATTTCTCCTCTTGCTGAAGCTAAACGTGCAGGTGGTGGTAAAAGCCACGGTATGGCACGTTCTACTACTTCAAGCCAGTCTTATCAACAACCTCGTCAAGTGACTCCTGCTCAACAACCTGCTACGGCACCTCAAAGATCAGGTCCAGGCGTAGGTTCAATGGTTGCAGCTGGTGTGGCTGGTGCTGCCGTAGGTGCTGTTGCAGCAAATGCTTTAGCTGATGACAAATCAACATCAACTGAACAGCAAGCAACACAACCTGGAAATGAACAAGCTGCTCAAGCCCAAGAAGAGAAAAAAGGCGGAATCCCTGGCTGGATTTGGGTCTTACTTGCCGCAGCTCTCGCTTTCTTTGTATTCCGTAAATTGGGATCAAAAAAAAAATTAGCGGGTAACAACCCTTACGCACCAAATAATGACGGTCAAAACCCATTTGGCCGTTCTGCTGCACCACAAGCTGCTCCACGTAATGCTGGAGATAATACAAATATCTTTGGTCAATCTGTGGGTGGCGGTGCAGCAACCCAAGCGCCTTTTGGTGGTGCAACAACGAGCAATGGCAATCAACTTCCAGATGGTACTGAGCCTGCTGCGTTCTTACGTATTGCACGTCAACGTTTTAATCACATCCAGTCGATGAATACTGCAAGTAACATTGAAGAAATTCGCCGTTACTTAACACCAGAACTTTATAGTTCTATGTATAACGACATTATGGAAAACCAAGATCAAGACGTTGCTGAATTTAGTAACTTGAATGCGATGGTTGTAGACAGTGCGACTGAAAATGGTCAATACGTAGTAAGCGTACGCTTCACTGGTACAGTAAGTGAAGATTTAAACAGCTTGCCACAACCGTTTACTGAAATCTGGCACTTTGTTAAGCCAGTTGGTTCTCAGCAAGACTGGGTCGTTGCTGGTATTCAACAAGCTTAATTTGAATCCGTCTTAAATAAAAAAGCCACAATATTGTGGCTTTTTTATTTGTCAGTTTTAGGCAATTTCTGCTGGAAAGGTAACTACTTTTTCAATTTTTACCTGATCTGTGGCAACCATGAGTAAACGGTCTACACCTAAAGCGATACCAGAACATTCCGGCATATGAGGTAACGCTGATAATAAATGCTCATCTAATGGCATGACATGAAGGCCTTGTTTAGCACGCTCTGCATTGTCTGCTTCAAAGCGTGAACGTAACACGTCTGCATCAAGTAATTCATCGTATGCATTTGCCAGCTCTAAACCTTCAATATAAACCTCAAACCGTGCTGCAACTTCTTCCCCATCTTCATCTACTTTCACTTTCGCCAAAGACGCCATTTCTGGTGGAAAGTCAGTTAAAAAGACAGGCGCATCAAAACCTAAACTTGGCTCAACAAAATGAGAAAACAACAAATCCATATAAGCTAAACGGTCATCGCCTAAATCAAGATTTAATCCCACACGATTTGCCGTATCTTTGAGTTGCTTCAGCGTTGCTTGTAAAGGGTTGATGTCTAAGCGATCTTGAAAGGCATGCTTATAACTTAGAATAAACGGACGAACTTCACCAAAACGATGTTGCAAACAGGTTTGCAATAAATCAGCGGTTTCATGCATTAAAGCTTTTAAGTCTAGACCCGGACGATACCATTCAAGCATGGTAAATTCACTGTTATGTTTACGCCCGTGTTCATCGTCTCGGAAAACCTTACAGATTTGATAAATCGGCCCGCTGCCACTAGCCAGCAAACGCTTCATGGCAAACTCTGGTGAGGTTTGTAAATATTGAGTTTGTAATTTACCATTAATATGACGTAAAACCTGAACAGAAGCTAAATGCACATCAGTAACACCTGCTTGTGAAACAATGGGTGTTTCGACTTCCATCACATCTCGTTCAGCAAAAAACTGACGAATTTGAGTGTAAAGCTTGGCACGAGCCTTTAAAGCATCAATTGAACAAGTAGGTTGATAACTTAAACTCATGCCTGTGGTCCCCCATGTGCTGCCCATTCACGGCGCAGCGGATAATTCTTACGTAATAAATCAAATGCTTTTTGCTCAACTTTGCCATCTTTAATACAGGCACGAATGTTGGCGTCATCTTGAGCAATATCATAAATTTTAGCTAATTTTTGCTTTAACACTGCTTTTAAATCATTTCCTGAAAAATAGTCGTCGCATGCAGGCAACTGAGTTTCGAAACGTTTATTTATATCGAATCCAAACTTTTGGCAGAACGCTTCATAAATCATTTGCGTACCACGGGCCTTACCTTCCAAGCTATAACCTGCAATATGCGGTGTTGCTAAAGCCAACATATCTATAAGTTCTTCAGAGATGACGGGTTCATGTTCAAATACATCAAGCACGACTTTACGCTGAGTATGTTGAATGTCTTCGATTAAAGCGGCTTCTTTAACGACTGGGCCACGTGCACTATTAATTAAAATCGTATTCGGTTGAAGCACTGCAAAAGCTTTTTCATCAAACAGATGATATGTGGCATGTTCACCATTTTTGGTTAAGGGTACATGAATTGAAATTGCATTGGCTTGTTGCAACAAAGTTTGAAAGTTTACATTTTCAATTGAATCTAAATGCACATATGGGTCAAAACCAATCACATTCCAACCAAGTAACTGGGCCATATAGGCCAAACGCTTACCGACATTTCCAAGACCAACAATGCCTAGCGTAAATTTTTCTTGTGGTTCTAAAAGGCTCTCATCTAAATGAAGTAAAGCAGTAATGACATATTCAGCCACAGCCTGTGCATTACAACCTGCGGCATTAGCCCACGTAATACCTTGTTTTTCTAAAGCCGCAATGTCTAAATGATCAGTGCCGATTGTCGCGCTACCTACATATTTTAATGCTGTATTTTCAATTAAACTTTCATTCACTGCGGTGACTGAACGAACTAATAATGCTTCAGCATCTTTGACATCTGCATGAGTTAAAGTGCGCCCTGCTTTGTGTTGAATATCGCCAAACTCAGAAAAAAAGTAATCGGTAAATGCCAAATTTTCATCTGCGACGATTTTCATTGTCTGCAACCCATAGCTTATAAAAACGTTATTATCCTTTGAGTTGTAGCAAAGCACAATGTTAATGCCTTTAAATTCACGATTCTAAACTTTGATGGTTTATAAATTACAACCCACCACCAAAATAGAAATAAGCCATTATTGCCAAAGTTATCCAAATTAAAATAATGAGTACGGCAACCAAATAATTTTGAGGTCGACGCTCTTGCTGTTCTAGCCACTCTTCAGCTTGTTGTTCTGCATCAAAAATGACTTGTTTAGGCGTAAATCGAACTGCTAACCAAATCAGTATAGGCAGAATTAAAGCGTCATCAATAAATCCTAAAATGGGAATAAAGTCTGGAATTAAATCGATCGGACTAAAAGCATAAGCCACAGCCACCACAGCAATAATTTTGGGTAACCACGGCATTTGAGGATGCTTTGATGCAAACCAAAGCATAATAATTTGTTTTTTTAGACGTTTTGCCCAATCTTTTAAAGACTGCAACCAAGCCATTGGGACACACTCTGAACTACATACATCTGATCATAAAGTATAAAGCTCGTGCTTAACTTAAAATTAGGCAAAATAGAAATGTATATTGCCATTATTTTTGAGCATTCTTTTGATTTGAACTTATTTCATCAATATTTTAAAGCACTGTGCTCATGTATATAAAACAAAATCATCTCCGCGACAAAAGCTTGCCAATGTTAAGCCAGATATTTTTGCGAGCCTAATAGCCATGCTGGTTGGAGCAGAAATTGAAGCCAATAAACCAATATTAAGCTGGGCACATTTTCGTATCAGTTCATAGCTTGCACGACTGGTCATCACCACAAAACCTGCACTGGTGTCATAGTTTTCTTGAGCTAAATAACCCAGCAATTTATCTAAGGCATTGTGACGGCCAACATCTTCAAATAAAGCTATAATTTTGCCTTCAACCACCCAAGCTGCGGCATGTGCTCCACCTGTTAAGGCAGTAATTTTTTGCTGATCTTTTAATTGAGAAATCGCGACTGGAATTTGTTCGAGCCACTCTTTGGAAGGTTCGATGGTAATTTTAGAAATATCGAGCTGAAGCTGCTCTAAACTTTCAATACCACATAAACCACAACCTGTACGCCCCACCAACATACGTCGTCTTTCTTTTAAGGCAGCAAAAGCTCTGGATGAAATGGTCATTTCAACCGTAATGCCCAATTCACTTTGATGAACCTCAATGGCATATAGTTCTTTTAAGCTTGTTAAAATACCTTCGGAAAGGCTAAAACCTTTGGCAAATAAATCGACATCGGTCGGTGTTGTCATCATCACCGCATGAGAAATACCGTTATATACCAAAGCAATCGGATGCTCTTGAACAATATGATCTAAAACACTTTTAGACTCGGCTTTCTTAAACCGCTTTACTTGTAATGTTTCAACCCCATAAGAATCTGGTGTCAAAATAATTTCCTTTATCTTGAAGTGGCGCTTTGAATAGCACCACTTGTTGAGATGATATTGTTAATATCGCCTTTGATTTAAAGGCTGCTTACTTTTCTATCTGCATCTTCAGGGTCAACTGCCGTTGCCAAGTTGAAGTGCTCTGGTGCATTACCGGGATGCAAAATCACCGGCACACTTTTGGAAGCCGGAATCTTGGCATATTTGTCATGACTGCTTAAGGCCACTAAAGGATTAGTTTCAGGATAGTAAGCGGCTAAGCTGCCACGTGGAATGTTGTATGGCACAATACGGAAACTGTGCACAATACGCTTCACGCCATCTGAGAAAACACTTTCAATATCAACCCACTGGTTTGCTTCAAAACCAGCTTCATCAATATCGGCTTGATTCATAAATAACACACGGCGCTGACCGAACACCCCACGGTAACGGTCATCGAGACCATAAAGCGTCGTGTTGTATTGGTCATGAGAGCGAGTGGTCATTAAGGTATAAACTTTACTCTCGGTATATGCAGCAGCATATTGATGTTCTTTATCGGCATAGACTTCACTCAGCGGTGTAATCATAAACTGCGCTTTGCCACTTTTTGTATTCCAGATGTGCTGATTGGCTGGATGCTCTAGGTGGAAACCACCCGGTTTATAGACACGTAAATTAAAGTCATGGAACTCATCAAATACATCAGCGATTGAGTCACGAATACGGTCATAACTTTCAATGTACCATTTCCATTTGATCTTACTGTCTGGCAGCACTGCTTCAGCCATTCTTGCCACAATGTCTGGTTCAGACAAAATATTTTCAGAAATTGGAGTATTACGCCCGGCCGACAAGTGAATATTACTCATCGAATCTTCGACAGAAATGGCCTGCGGACCATGAAGCTGCTCATCAATTTCGGTACGGCCTAAACATGGCAAAATGAGCGCATCTTTACCACACACCAAATGACTACGGTTTAACTTGGTGGCAACATGAACAGTTAAATCACACTTTCTAAGCGCTTCTTGCGTATAGGTGGTATCGGGCGTTGCAACAGCAAAGTTTCCACCTAAACCAATAAAGACTTTGACCTCACCTTCAGCCATGGCTTTAATGGTTTCGACCACACCAAAACCATTTTTTCTCGGTGATTTAATTCCAAACACGCGATCAATGTTGTCGAGTAATTTAGGACTAGGTAGCTCATTAATGCCCATGGTACGGTCGCCCTGCACATTACTATGCCCACGAACTGGACAAAGCCCTGCACCCGGTCTACCAATTTGACCACGCGCCAATAATAAATTGGCTAACATATGCACATTGGCTGTTCCGTGGCGGTGTTGAGTAATACCCATTCCCCAACAGAAAATTGAGCGCTCGGACTCTAAAAACAGTTGGGCGAGTTTTTCTAAATGCTCTGGTGACAGCCCCGAGTGTTTATAAATATCTTCCCACTCAGTTCTCTCGATCTCAGCAATCATCTCATCAAAACCGACTGTATTAACCGCAATAAAGTTTCGGTCAAAAACACTGGGTTTACCTGAAGCGAGTGCTTTTTTATCCCATTCATTTAAGTACTTTAAAATTCCTAACATTAGCGCATAGTCACCACCAATTTTAGGTTGGAAATAATAGCGACTAATTGGTGTACTACCATTGGTCATCATTTCAAGCGGTGCTTGCGGGTCTTGGAAGCGCTCTAGGCCTCGCTCTTTAATCGGGTTAATCGCAACAATATTACCGCCACGTTTAGACACTTCTCGTAAAGTACCTAACATACGCGGATGATTGGTTCCGGGGTTGTGTCCAAAACTGAAAATTGCATCAGCCAAATCAAAGTCTTCTAGGGTGACTGTGCCCTTTCCTAAACCAATCGAGTCAAGTAAGCCAACACTTGTGGTTTCATGGCACATGTTCGAACAGTCTGGAAAGTTATTTGTACCAAAGCTTCGCACAAACAGTTGATATAAAAATGCCGCTTCGTTACTGGCACGACCAGAGGTATAAAACGCAGCTTGGTCTGGGTGGTCTAGCGCATGGAGGTGTTTAGCAATAATCTGAAATGCTTCATCCCATGAAATAGGAAGATATTTATCAGTTGCAGCATCGTAGCGGACTGGGTCAGTTAAGCGGCCTAAGTCTTCTAGAAAAAAATCACTTTGTTCTGATAACCAACTAACGGTATGACCTGCAAAATATTCAGGAGTAACGGTTTTACTGGTCGCTTCAAAAGCAACTGCCTTTGCGCCATTTTCACAGAAGTTAAATGCATGAGCATCTTTCTTTTCTGGCCAAGCACAACCGGGACAGTCAAAACCTGTAGGTTGGTTAATGTTGAGTAAGGTAATTGAACCTTTTTTTAAAATATCTTGTCGCTTTAAGTTTCGAGCAACACTAAGAAGCGCCCCCCAACCGCCAGCAGGATGAGTATATGGCTCAATTCGCGCAAAGCCATTATTTTCCTGTATGTGCTTTTGTTCTTCTGAATTATCCACTTTTTCATCCTCTTATTTCTTTTTACACACTCAACAGATTCAATAAAATCACAATTTAATTATGGTTATATCTAGGCAATCTGCTGTTTAGCTTGTCAGGAGAGTCCGCTTTTTATCTTATTCACAATATTTTAAAAGCTGGCTCAACCCTGCTTATAATATGTGCCATATTCTTTACAATTACAATAATTCAGTCTATTAGTATTATTTTAAAAAAATTATATATAACAAATAATTAAAAATTTGTTGGATGTGTTTTTTACAGATAAAAACATTATTATTGGTTTTCATTTTTAACAGATTAGACCGATTTTTCAAATTGACTCTGATTTGGTTTCATCTATGCTTTTTTCGTATTAAGCAGTATAAATCAATTAAAAATCCATCAGAATTAGAGAGCTTATGAAAGTCATTATTGCCCCTGACTCTTTTAAAGACAGCTTATCTGCTTTAAACGTAGCTCAAGCAATTGCCAAAGGATGGCAAGCAGTTTTCCCCCATGCCGAAACGATTTTATGTCCTATGGCAGATGGCGGTGAAGGAACCATTGAAGCTGTTTTAGAAGTCTGCGGTGGTCAATGGCGTGAAAAAACCGTGGTCGGGCCATTAGGTAAGCCTGTTCAAGCTAAATGGGGATGGCTAGAAAATCAAAGCATCGCTATGATTGAAATGGCTCAAGCGAGCGGCATACAGTTAGTGCCGCCTTCACAACGTGATGCATGCCACAGCACAACATTTGGAACAGGCCAGCTCATTTTGGATGCTTTAGATGCAGGTGCAAAAGACATCATTCTAACTGTGGGCGGTAGCGCCACCAATGATGGTGGCACAGGATTGCTCAGTGCTTTAGGCGCAGTTTTGCTCGATGCTAACCAAAACGTTTTACCTGCTGGTGGCCTTGCCCTTGGTCATCTTTCAAAAGTTGATTTAACGCATTTCGACTCACGTATTCAGCACACACGGTTTTTACTGGCTGCCGATGTGACCAACCCACTTTGCGGCGCAAACGGCGCATCACATATTTTTGGACCACAAAAAGGTGCTTCTCCTGCTCAAGTCCAGTTACTCGATGAAGCGCTTTCTCATTTTGCCGATGTCTCTGCACACCTTTTAGGTTTCGACAAACGAGATGAAGCAGGTTCTGGTGCTGCTGGTGGTTTAGGTTTTGCAGCCAAAAGTTATTTAAATGCGGAGTTTAAAGCTGGAGTTAAAGTTATCGCCGAACTTAACCAACTGGCCCATAAAATTTCAAGTGCAGACTGGGTCATTACAGGTGAAGGTAAATTTGACCAACAAACCTTAAGTGGCAAAACAGTGTTTGGAGTGAGCCAAATTGCCAAAGCTCACGGAATTCCTGTTATTGTCATTGCAGGAACATTAGGCAAAGGCTACCAAGCGCTTTATGAGCACGGCGTTACGGCTGCTTTTTCACTGGCCAATGGTCCAATTACATTAGAACACGCCTGCGAACATGCAGCCGACCTGATATATGAGCGAACAGTAGATATTGCGAGGCTAGTTCAATTTAGCCAAACAAGTTTGAGAGATAAAAAAGTTTAATCAGCTAACTTTAACAGGCTCTCTTTACAACTTTCTAATATTTCATCGCTAAGCGTAGACTGATCGGGGCATGCGCGAGATAAAGCAATTGCTCCTACAGACTGAGCAAGAATATTAATGGCTTGCTTTCTTAACTCTGCCGTTTCTAAAGAAACTTGTTTTGCTCGTTCATTCATAATGAACTGAATAAGCTGCTCAATACCCTCTTCAAATTCGACTTTCACTTCATCTGGCTGTCTTGCGGCATCACAAGATAGTGCTGTTAAAGTACAACCCTGATCTCGGTTGTCTCGATGAGTACGAGATACGTACATTTCAATAAATTGAGTTAAATTTAAACCTTCTATTCTTTTTAAAACCTGCTCAAGACCATGTTTGACGGTAATGGAAACAAGGTCTGTTTTCGAGCTGAAATGTTTATAAAACCCACCGTGGGTAAAGCCTGCGCTAGACATTAACTCGGCAATACCGACACCGTCATAGCCTTTGCTACGAAACAGTTGAGTCGCCTTTTCAACAATTTTATCTCGGTTTTCTTTTACCTGAGTTTTACTGACTTTCATGATGGCGCACCCACTTTTATTCACTCTGCTCATTATAATTATACATTGATTATGATTGACATCAAAACCTGTATATTTTAGATTATAACCATCATCTAAAAATTAAAGCGTAGAGATATCACATGTCAGCTCAATCAAAAGTACTTATTACAGGCGCTTCGTCAGGAATTGGTTCTGTTTATGCAGATCGATTTGCTCAACGTGGCTATCACTTAATCTTGGTTGCACGAGACACAAACCGCTTAGATAGGATTTCAAAAGATCTTCAAGAAAAATACGCTGTACAAGTCGAGTTCATTCAAGCCGATTTATCAAAAGATCAAGACATTAGTAAAATTGAAGATGTACTCAAAAACGATGCTGATATTGAAATTTTAGTCAACAATGCAGGGATTGCCCTTAGCGGAAACTTTTTAACTCAAGATCGTCATGAGATTGAAAAACTTCTGACTTTAAATATGACTGCAGTTGTTCGGTTATCTCATGCAATTTCCCAGCAACTTATACGCAAAGGTAAAGGCGCTATTATCAATTTAGGTTCTGTGCTTGGACTAGCGCCTGAATTTGGTTCTACCATTTACGGTGCTAGTAAATCTTTCATCCAATATTTTAGCCAAGGTTTACATTTAGAATTAAAAGATCATGGCGTGCATGTGCAAGCCGTATTGCCTTCTGCCACTAAAACCGAAATTTGGGAACGTTCAGGCATAGATTTAAGCCAAATACCGCCATTAATGGAGGTAAATGATTTGGTAAATGCAGCTCTAATTGGTTTTGACCGTAAAGAAACAATTACAATTCCTGTGCTGAAAGACGAAAATCAATGGAATAATTTTGAAAAATTACGTATTACATTACTACCAAACTTTTCTTCGGCTGATGTAGCTCAACGTTATAAAATTAACTAGTATCGCTACCCCCTATTAAGTAGGAAAATCTTATGAATGTTATTGATGCCATCCGTAACCGTCGCGCAGTTAAACGCTTTGACCCTGCTTTTCAAATCTCTGATGATGACAAGAAGCAATTATTACAAGAAGTTTTAGCAAATGCCCCAAGCGCTTTCAACTTACAACACTGGCGTCCAGTCATCATTGAAGATGCTGAGTTAAGACAAAAAATCCGTACCATTGCTTGGGACCAACCACAAGTTACAGAGTCATCATTACTGATTGTACTATGCGCAAAAGTAAGTACATGGGAAGCTGATGCTAAACGTGTATGGGATGGAGCGACTCCGGAAGTTCAAAATATTATGGTTGGCGCGATTGACCAATATTACCGTGACCGTCCACAAACCCAACGTGATGAAGTTATGCGTAGTGCGGGTATCTTTGCTCAAACCTTAATGCTGCTTGCTCAAGAGCATGGTTTAGATAGCTGCCCTATGGATGGTTTCGACTTTGATGCGATGGCGAAACTGATTAACTTACCTGAAGATCACGTGGTGTGTTTAATGATTGCAGTTGGTAAGTCGGCTTCTCAGCCTTACCCACGTGTGGGCAAACTTCCTTACGATGATGTAATTACTAAAAATACATTCTAAGTTATTAAAGGTTTAGGCTTCCATACGATTCCACATTATTTAATATAAATCGTTTGGAAGCCTTGCCATGCATAAATTTAAAGCCGTTCATGTCCACTCGTCTAAACTATTTTTTAGAAAGTTTCTCTGCACCGAACTGAATAGGTAAAGTAATAATATCCAAGCCTAATGCTAGTGGAGACAGTAGATTTTTCTTTAAAGTATTATTTTTATTTTCTTGCATAGTTAAGCGCTGTTCTTGAAGTACAACTGGGATAGAACCCGCTAACGATAACTGACTCGTCTGTTTTGTACCCTCATAAACAGTACCTTTTATGGCAATATTTCTACTTAAATATATTCCTTTCTCTTGATTCTTCACCTGTAAAGATTCTTCCAGAAAACCCAATTTAAGCAACTCTTGCTTCTTTGTATTACTCAGCTGATTAACTGGTACGGGATGATAAAAATAGATGTGCCCATAAAAGACATTGTCGTTATAAACGTCTAATTCAAGCGGTAATTTATTAAGCAAAACACGCTCTTGGTTAGGTAACTTTTGCGTAATATTTAATAAATCAGAACCACCTTCGGTAAGTAGATAATTAAATTTTTCGCCAATGAGTAGAGCACGGGACGATTGTTCATTTTTAGATTTTGTTTCCCCTATTCCAATAATATTGTCTTCGTGTAATACGTTACTAGTAAATTTCTGCTCGTAGCTTGGATATTTAGATTCCAATGATAAAGATGCACAAGCGGTAAGATGAATTGCAGTTATGAGAAAAGTTAGTTTTAAGCAATTTGAAATAGACACGCTCTTATCACTTGAGTACAAAGAAAAGGCCAAAAATTCTACCTCATCTAAAAATGTAAGTAAAAGCAGCCGAATAAGCCTCTATTACGCAACTTTATAGCTAATTTTCCTCATTCACCTCTGCAAACTAAGTTTAATGGGTTTTAGATTTAATACATTTTCTTTAAGTTCTTATAAAGCTGAAGGCACCATTGGCGCAGTAATCATAAATCCTAAGTTAAACCACCTTATTCCTATCATTCTCTATATATGACATTGTAAGGTTAATTAAACAGTCAACTAACTCTTCAAAAGTAAAACCCATATTTTGTGAAGCAAAAAAATTCATCGTTAAAGCGATACTTGAATGAATCAAAATATAAACCATCATTTTCAAATTTTTGATTTTTAATACTTCAGGATGTTTCATGGCATATTCAATGGCTAAGACATTGATCGCTTTTACAGCTTTTACATGGCTTGCTTCAGTACTATATTTAGAAGAAACACTAAGCCAATAAAAATATTTATTATTATCTTTTGCCAAAAATTCACCGATTTTTAAAAAAATTGTTCTGATTGCTTCAGGGATTTCTAAATCTAAAATTTCAGGAATTACATCATAAATGACTTTCGATATTTCCATAATAAAATGCTGCTGCATCTCAATGAAAAGTGCCTCTTTATTTTTGAAATATTCATAAAAACTTCCCGATCCTACCCCTGCTATCTCACACACTTTAAGCACAGTTGTATGGTCTAAGCCATTTTTCATAACAGAGATAAATCCTGCACTTACTATAGACTCAAATGTATTTTTAGCTCTATTTTGTTTTGGTTTTCTTATAGTTACCATTTCTTTTTATCCTTCTAAAAATCCGTCTTTTTTCCGTATAAATTCATTGATAAATTCTAGTTGAAATCAAAATTTGATCAATTATTTTTTAAAGATGAGTTAAAAAAATGAATACAGCTCTCGCTACAAATCAAAAAATTGTTCGTCGTAATGTTGAACTTTCTTACGATGCGAATAAAAATTATTCTTTTTATTACGAAGAAAATCCTGTTGTTACTTCTTTGTTCGTTGTACTTTCCGCTATGTTTCCTCCGGGTGAAATGTTCTTTATTGAAAGTATCAGAAATGTTCGAAACCAAATTAAAGATGAAAAACTTTTAGAAGATATCAGAGCCTTTATTGCTCAAGAAGCCTTTCATAGTCGTGAACATAAAACCCTGAACAATCACCTCATACATTCTAACTACCCTGAAGTAATCGAGATTGAGGGCAAAACCAAAGCACGTTTGGATAAATTACGTAAACTTTCAACGGTCGAACAAGTCGCAGCGACCGTAGTCATGGAACATTACACAGCTACCCTCGCTCGTCTATTGCTTACAGATCAGCTAATTAAAAGAAAAACTACACAAGAGAGCAGAAATCTTTGGGAGTGGCATGCACTCGAAGAGCTTGAACATAAGTCGGTCGCATTTGATGTGTTAAATGCGATCGGTGGCAACTCGAGCAAAAATAGAAAACTCGCTTTAGCTAGAGTCACAAAACTTATCATGCCTATTATGTTTGAATATTGGATAAAAATTTTAAAAAGAAAAGATATTAGATTTAGCTTAAAGCAATTAAAGGACGGCGTTTATTTAGGATTTGGAGGAGTTAATCGGTTGGGAATTTTATCGAAAGCATTTGTAGATATGCTAGATGTCAGAGATGAAAATTTTAATCCCTTACACATGCAAACCGAGCAATTAGAAGCCGAATTTCGTGAAAAATTATTTGGCCAACAAGGTTTTTTAAAAGAGTCTCTAAGCTAGAAAGATCAATATGTAGGCCCTCATTTGAGGGCTTTTATTGAAATGACTAGCTGAATGTTATAAGCCAAACTTTTTGGTTTATTCTTACTTTCTATTCAAACTTAGGATCTATGACTTAGAATGAGAAAGTGAGGGGATTTTTTGGTAAAAATAGTCTAATAATTTCTCTCTTTCCCCTGCTTTATTTGGGTCTAAAAGTTGGATGAGTGCCCCATCAATCATAAATAAAACGATATTGGCATCGGGTTTTAAGGAATTGGTTTCTAGACTAAATATCAGATCAAAAAGCTCTCGTAGCAACCATTTTCTATATTCAATCGCCATTTGATAGGCTCTCGGGTAAAGCAGTTTTATTTCAAAAATAGCTTTAAATAGCAAAAAGTAAAAGCTATTTAAATCGACATGTAAAAGAAAAATTTCTTTGAGTTTATCGTGGGAATTTGGGTAGCGATGAGAATAAATAATTGCCAGCACTTCTTCTTTTAGCCGACTTTTTTGAAAGGCTATACATCTTTCAATGAGCCGCTCTTTGGACTGAAAATAATTATAAAAAGTCGCCTTCTGAATTTTGCATTTTTTGATCAGAAGGTTTATCCCTGTATTGTGAAATCCATAAATCGTAAATAACTGAATTGAAGTACAAATGACCTGTAATTTTTTGGCAGATATTTCTGAATGAGGCATATTTTTACCATTTTAAAATAAGTTCTTGTTGTAGGTGAGATACTTTTTTGGGAGAAAAAAAGGCATAGCAAAGCCTATAAAGACTGTGCTTGGCACATCTCAAGTTTTATTGTTGCTAAGTTTTTAGTCGTGACGATTTAAAGCCTGAAAACCATTAGGTGTTCAAACCGCTTTAACGTTTAAGTTGTGTCGATATAGACTTTGGCAAAGGCTGCCAAGAAATAATGGATGTGCAAAGCCAACTCCTTTTTATTGGGAGTTCTGCCAGACATTTATAGAATTATGGTGGCAGAACGAGAAAGGGTTAGCAGACTAGTATTATCTCAAACTAGCACACCCGAGGGTGTCCCTCTCCCGTCCTACCGCAACGGGAAAGGAACGAGTAGTTCACCACACAAGACTGTTCCTCAGAAGGAACGACTCTGATGCGGGAGATAATACACGGTCTGCTAAAACCGGCTGGCAATGTGGCCAGCAGGCAAAGAATAGTGCTCTACCCTTTTGCAGTCAAGCACACAAAATGACATTTGTTTTAAATTAGATCATTAAAAAGTAAGGATAAATAATGAGTTAGTTATTGTTAAACTGGGGTTTATAAAGGCAATGAAATTTATATAGATTATTAGTTTAGGTAGGCAAGAATAGGATATAAAAAGTGGTAAATGATGAAATGAAAATATCTTTATTAGATGTACAACAAGTATTCAATGATCTGTTAAACCATAAAATTAGCCGAGAGGATGCTGAAGAATGGGCAAGAAAAAGAATGACTGCACTAGATAACCAAGACTTAACTTTCGTTCCTCCTATTAAAGAGGAACTCCTATGGAAAGCTTTAGTATATTTAAGTGGTGTTGGGTTAAAAATATCTCCTGATAAGTACATGGAAGATGACATTGGCATTAAAGAAATTATGATACTTATTGAACTGGAAAATTTTGTATAAGCTGTTTTTTATATTTTTTTAAATTTTCATTTTCGCTAAGACCAACAAAAGGAAATATATGCACAAAAATCTTGATAAATATGGATATTTAATAGGATTTTTCCTGGGATATATAGATATTCTTGAAACTAACCAAGATATTTTAAATTATTTTCAAAACAATCCTGATGAAATTCCTATATGTATTGATGAGATTTCAAAGCTTATAAATAATAATTTATTAGATTGGAAAATCTTCACAGATGAGGCAAATATCTATTTTCAATCTAAAACTGATTTTATTAGTTTTTTTAATTGGCTCAAAATTGAATTAAACAAAATACCTTTAGAATAGACCAATTATTGAATCTTCTACTATACAAAATTCTCCAAAAGGCAATATGGAAATTTCCTATACAATCACGCATGGTCCACAAAGCTCTATTATAGATCCTATGGTTTCATCAGAAATTGAAGGTACTTTGATAATTAAAGTTAAAAATAAAATTATCTTCAATGAAGAAGATCTACTATTATTGGAACTTGCCATCTACATAAAACAATGGCTTGATAGAGATGAGAAGCCAAATTTTTCTTATTCCTCTATGGAGTTTGAGGAAAAAAATATTCTCACTTTTGAAAAAGAAAAAGATGACTTATGGAGAATCAACTCAGTTTGGTTCAATAAAGATCAAAATAATATTTATATAACACACTTGGAGTTAATAGATGCTTGTACTAATTTTATAGATAACTTTAAAAAAGATTTTAAAGGAATAACATTTCAGTATTAGTAAAAACCAAATTAGCAGATGTAAACCATTACAGGCTAATTTATATAAAAAAGCAATTAGTCTTTCTTCTATTAGGAATTTAAATGTTAAATATAATTGTACTTAGTATTATATTGGGAATATTCACTTCCATAGTCTCAATTTTTCTTACAGAAAAAATAACAAATTTATTTTTTAATAAAAAAGAATTTTCTGAAAATTACTTCATGTTTTCAAAAGTCTTCTATAGTTTTTTGTTTATGAGCTTTTTAATTCTTTTCTCCATTATCATAGGAAAAAGTTACCCTCTTTATTTTGAAGAAAGCTTAAGACATGTTTTTATAAAAGGGTACTTCTCGGCCTATTTTATAATTTTTTTCATATTTGCTTTTCGAAAAGGTGCTTAATATGTATGAATTTTTCAGATAAATAGAATATACATTAGGTGCTGTAGAGAGTTATTTGGTAAATTTTTTCTAAAACTTATATAAATTTAAGCCCGATAGCTTGATCTATTAAAAAAACAAATAAAGGAACCAGCCAAGAAAAACTATTTCAATGTGGTTCTATATAAATATTTGATATAAGCTGTGTTGTGTATTTTAGGATAACTTTAAATCATAAAAATAAGGTGACAAGAGGTGAAAACAATCTTATTAGTGTTGAGTAGTGTAATCATAGTACTTACTTCTATTTATTTTTTTAATAAAAAAGAATCTGGGATATCTCCAAAAGAATTTGTTCTGAATTGGGGAAAAAGAATGAAAAACTCACCGAATGGTGGACCAGGCAGAAATTGCTTCCCTACCACGTACTCCGCGGTCCGTTACCCTGAATTAAAAGAAGAATTATTAGAAGCTAGAAAACTTAATATATTTCATCCTGATCAATCAGGAAATGGACTTTTACAGATTCCTTTAAAAAACTGTTTTAGTGAAGCAAAGCTTGTTGAACTAAAATTTGATAAATCTAGAAATATGGCTTGGGCGGTATATCGCTGTGAGCAAGATGGAATGGGGCTAGAAGTAAAATTATCTAGCTTTGAGGAATGGTGCAGCTATACCACATATCTAAAAAAATGGAACTTTCCTATAGGAAAATATACTCCTATTTCTATGCCTTAGATTTTTCCTTTTATTAAATAAGAAACAATTAATATGATCACATAACAAACTTATTTTTTAGCAGCTATACAAATTAGAAGAAGCCATCCATTTTTTATATATTCCTCCTTTGATACAAGATAAATTATACTGATATGTTGGGATAGCTCTCCTCTACACACTATAATTAATAAGATTTAAAGAGAAATTATGGATAACTGGAAACATATCATCACTGCCTTTGTTGTGACTATTATTGCAATAATATTGATCCCTTTATTTTCAAGGTTTAACCCCTTCAAACTTTCTTTAGTTTGTTTCTTGCTTTCTACTTTAGGTTTTGGTGTAGCAGCTACCTATGGTCGTAAATCTAATAATCGAGGAGTAGATGGTGATTGGGGAGCACATGGCTTATGGAAAGAGATATTTAATTTAGAACTAGTAACAATCAGCGTAGGTGTTGGAGTTTTAATTACTCTTATACTTATGTTAGGAGTTTATTTTTCTAAAGAGTAATATTCTTAAATAGAAGATTTAAAGAGACATAAAGAAATCAATCTAAAATCATCTGAATCATTCTTATTGTAACTACCTCTATTGGGGGGTTCTATGTGGGAAAAATTATAAATAAAAAAAAGCCCTTGTCATTAACAAGGGCTTTTTAAGAATTTTGGCGGAAGCGGTGAGATTCGAACTCACGGAGGACTCACACCCTCGTCGGTTTTCAAGACCGGTGCATTAAACCGCTCTGCCACGCTTCCAACGAGCGCTATAATATAAACAAAAACACAAGTTGGCAAATCTTTTATTTAATTTTTAATTCAACCGCTCAAAATAAACACAAATCTGTTTAATTTTCTGGGTTTTCTGTCTTTTCATAGCGAATTGTATTGATATACCACAACTTTTTCCCAGATGGCGTGTGCACTTCGATCTCATCATCGACTTCTTTACCGAGCAATGCGCGCGCCATTGGCGATTCAATTGAGATATGTTGCGGATGATGATCATAAATTTCATCGATTCCTACAATACGTAAAGTTCTTTGCTCGCCTTCTTCATTTTCAATCTGTACCCAAGCGCCAAAGTAAACCTTGCCGTCTTGCTCTGGTGAGTAATCAACAATTTTTAATTCTTCTAAGCGTTTTCCTAAATAGCGTACACGTCGATCAATTTTTCTAAGGAGCTGCTTATTGTATTGATAATCCGCATTTTCACTGCGGTCACCTAAGCTTGCAGCCCAGTTTACTTTTTTGGTGATTTCAGGTCGTTCTTCATGCCAAAGTTGTTTTAATTCAGCAACTAATTTGTCATGCCCTGACCGAGTGATTAAGTTAGATTTCATGATTAAAAACCACTGTTCAACAACATATCGCTTACAAGATGTAGCATTTTATACCCTATTTTCTCACATCAGAAGTGTATAAATTTTCTTCCTTAAGAAATTCATGTGTTTATGATGTTATATCGAAGATTTAATTGTACAAAATTTGACATTACTTTTTTTCAATATTATGATGCGCGCAGATTAAATGTTGAGCATTTTTTAACCCACTCGAAAACTATGTAGATTTTCTACACAGTTTATTTTTTTCATTTCATGTCATTTTGAATGACGTCATGACTGCCCACCCCTTATTGAATTTATCAACTTTTAGAAGTTATGGCAGCTTATTGTCTGACTTTTAGGGCATAAATTATCTGTAGCGGAGACAACATGCACAGTAATTCAAGTTCTGGGTCGAGGCTTTGCCTTAACTCTTTATTTTCTTCTCTCCCGTTAAAAGCGCTTGCACTCAGTACTATGCTTCTCCCATTTCATAGTCTTAATGCAGGTAAAACCCTACAGTACAATACTGTAGTTAACACAAACACTCTAACTGTTGTTGCGGTAGAAAGCCCGACAACCGTTTTTAAAGAAGATCAGTTTTTACATGGTTTTGGTTATGACCTAGCGCGTAACTATGCACAGAACCTAAATGTAAAGCTGGACTTTAAAATCGTGGCAGACAATGCCACTGCACTTAGATGGGTCCAGCAAGGTAAAGCAAACTTTGCAATGACTACAGCGGGTTTAAGCACAATCGAAAACAAAGGTTTGATGTCGTTTTCTGCAAGTTGTGGTGACACAACAAATTTGCAAAAAAATGGTTTAAACCCAGAGTTAAGTTGGGTATTTAAACAGGCTGATGACCCACTCACCCAGACTGCCAGTGGCTTTGTATGCCAGAGTAAGCAAAATGGTGTGACCCAGCAGCTTGCTTCTTTTTATAATCGCAATGTGGTGAAACCAGAAGCATGGTCAACTATTCAACGTGACTTAAGCACACGTTTACCGATTTATAAAGCGAGCTTTAAGCAAAGTGCAGCGAAGTATGATCTAGATTGGCATTTACTTGCCGCAATTGGTTATCAAGAATCGTATTTAAAGCCTGAATCTGTTTCTCCCACAGGTGTACGAGGCTTAATGATGCTGACCAATAGCACTGCTCGAGCAATGGGTGTGAGCAATCGTAGTGATCCAACTCAGAGCATTCAAGGTGGAGCGAAGTATTACGATTTAATGTTAAGTGAATTTGATAATATTCCATTCCCTGATCGGAACTGGTACGCGCTTGTGGCCTATAACATGGGACCGGGTGCGGTAAGTCAGATTCAGAAGCGCTTGCAAGCACAAGGGAAAGACCCAAATCAGTGGGTTAATCTTTACGATTATTTGCAAAGTAATAAAATGCGAAATGGTCGATATAAGCAAGCGGTTCAATACGTGACTCGTATTCGTGCTTATCTTGAACATATTAAAACGGCGCAAACACGAATCAATATCTAATTTTTATTATTTAAAAGTTGATAAATTCATTGTTTGTATAAATAAAAAGCTTACCTCTTTGGGTAAGCTTTTTATATGAATTCTTTTTGATTTAAGCAGTATGCTCTAATACTTTCTTAAACAAATCTTTTTGTTCTTGGCTTGGCTTCGCTGTTTGTAGAGCCATCAATTGAGACATATCGCCTTGAACTTTAATTTTACCAGTCATGAATGCCTGCATAGCAGCAGCCATATCAAACTCTAAGAATACTTTACGTAAAGTTTCAGCATCCATATTTAAAGTTGTTTTGGCATTTGAAGACAAACCTTTTTGGATTTTACCCCCATCTAAAGCTAATTCGGTATTTCCAGCAGCATCTGTAACTACTAAATTAATTGCCAAATTCGCAAGAGCGGGTGGCAAATTAAGATCACCTGCTTCAGCAGTTAATTTTTCGACAGTCGCAAACCAATCTTCAGTTAAAAATGCAGGCATGATTCTTCCTCAAATTTATTTGTTCAATTTCTCTAGTTGCCTATCCAGACAACATCATGTGAAGCAATTCTGCTTGTGGGTTGTTATAGCATGTAATTTAAATTTTGGGCTATGACTTTTTGTACGGAACATTCATTTTTTAGTATTTTGATACATTAAAGGCACTTGATTATAAAGTGCCTTTAACATTCTTTATGCTAGCGTTTATTCAGCAGCAAAGCTTAAGTTCACTACATCTAAACGTTTCTTAAGCTCTTCTGGATCTTTAATATCCAACTCACGCTGAGAGTCTAGAGCTTCAAAATCGAACAGCTCACGATCCGCTAACTGAGATGGAGATACGTTCTGCAACGCACCGAAAATGCTGTGTAAGCGCTTCGGATATTGTTTATCCCACTCACGTAGCATTTCATTAAGCATGGCACGTTGTAGGTTTTCCTGCGAACCACAAAGGTTACATGGAATGATTGGGAACTGACGTAACTCGGCATATTTAATAATGTCTTTTTCTTCAACATATGCCAAAGGACGAATCAAAATGTTCTTTTTATCTGACGATAAAAGCTTTGGAGGCATCGCCTTTAAGCTACCGCCATGAAAGAGGTTTAAGAAGAACGTCGCGATGATATCGTCACGGTGATGACCTAAAGCCACTTTAGTTGCACCAATTTCTTGTGCAAAGCCATATAAAGAACCACGGCGTAAACGTGAACATACTGCGCAGTAGGTTTTACCTTCCGGCGTTAAACGTTTAGTAATGGTATAGGTGTCTTTTTCTAAAATGTAATATGGAATGTTGTTCTCTTCCATATAACGAGGCAAAACATCTTCAGGAAAGCCTGGTTGTTTTTGGTCAAGGTTAACCGCAACCACATCAAAATTAATCGGTGCGATACGCTTAAACTGCAACAAAATATCGAGCAAGGTATAACTGTCTTTACCACCAGACACACACACCATGACCTTATCGCCATCTTCAATCATATTGAAGTCACGAATAGCATGCCCAACTTGACGGCGAAGCTTCTTGAGCAAACGGTAATAGGCCGAGCTTGTTGGAAGTTCAGGCTTAAAATTAAATCCCTGATTGGACTCAACTGGCGCGTACATAGACGAGGTATACCCATAAATAAAAATACCGCGCAATTTTATATGATTCAGAAGAGAATCGCATCAAAAGAATAGTTTCAATTCTTGAAGTCGTCACATTGCTCATGCATGATGCAAAACACATGCTTTATTTTTGACTCAAGCGTTCAAATTTTGTGCAAAATGCTTACTTTTTGGACTTTTCCACAGTTTTCCACAAAACCTGTGGATAAAATTGTGGATTTCTTCGTACTTGACAAACTGTTTTGACCTTCTGTTAAGGGTTTTATTTAAATTGATCATTTTTTAACCAATGTTTTTTACCTTTAATAATCAACATGTTATTCAAGTCAATAGAATCATTTTAAAAAAATTTTTTAATTTTTTTTGATGAGCATTCGAACAAATAAGCTTGATTTTTTGAAAGAGTCGAAATAAAAAAAATTACACAAATCTTCTTTAAGTTGTATTTTTTGATAAACTCTTTTGCAAGTTTTGAGTACCTTAAAATTGTGAATAACATAAAATGAAAAAATCGGTTCAATTTCTTATTTCTTGTTCGCTGGGGATGACCACTTTTATGGTCGGCATAACTTCAAGTTCAGCAGGTCAAATGTATATTTACCAAGATAAAAACGGTAGTACATTGCTCACCAACCGAAAAAGCTATGATCACTCTCTAAAAAAAGTAAAAGTAACCTATTATCCAGATAGTAATATTCACAGTTATACAAACTGGGGAACGTCAGAAGCTTCTGTTCTGCCAAGTTACAACAAGAATAAAAATGCGTTCGACCATATTATTAGACAAGCTGCACAGCAACATGGTGTATCGGAAGGTTTAATTAAAGCCGTTATGCACACCGAGTCCGGATTTAATGTAAAAGCTCGTTCGCCAGTAGGTGCTCAAGGTTTAATGCAGCTTATGCCTGCGACGGCCCGTCGTTTTAATGTATCTAACGCGTATGACCCGCAACAAAATATTTTTGCCGGTGCGAAATATTTAAGCTGGTTACTCAAGCGTTTTAATGGAAATACACAAATGGCACTTGCGGCTTATAATGCAGGTGAAGGTAATGTCGATAAATATGGTGGTATTCCCCCTTTCCGCGAAACACAAGATTATGTGCGCCGTGTGACAAGCCGATATCAAAACCTATATGCATCGGGTTCAGGTTTTTCATCTTTTACGAATACTTCAGCGCAAACCGTTTCTCATTCCTCCAATTTGGTAGAAAACACAACAGCTCAAATCACGACTCAATCACCGAAATATTCATCTTCTCGTCAAATCGTGACCTTATCTGACGGTAGCTATACAGATGCACCGACAGGCACTTATGTCACCAATAATGCCACCGCAATTGCCCATATACGAATTGAATAAACAATGAAGAAGAACTGTAGCTCACGGTTCTATGTAGTTAAGTTCAGATGTTTTAAATTGTAATGATCTATTACCTGATCTTTACCATTTTGACGAACTTAGCCAATTATTCTTTAAATTTAGGCACATTCTGCTAAATGAAAGAATGTATCAATTCCTTATTTTTTTCTTGAATTTTTCCCCTAAGCCCCGCATATTAGCTGCATGATTTAGAATTTGTAAATCAGATAACATTTTATTTATAAGAGGATTTTCTCAATGATGCGGATTGGTTTGTTTTTGCTTACCAACCTCGCGGTACTGGTTGTAGCTGGCATTATTTTGTCACTCTTCGGTGTCGGTAGTTACCATGGCGCGGGTGGCTTGAATCTAGGCAACCTTCTAGTGATCTGTTTTGTGTTTGGTATGGTGGGATCTTTAATCTCGCTATTCATGTCAAAATGGATGGCTAAGAAAACGACCGGTACAGAACTGATCGACCCGAATGCTCCTCGTAACCAAGCTGAAAGCTGGTTATTGCAAACAGTCGCTGAACTTTCTCAACGCGCTGGTATTAACATGCCAGAGGTTGGTATTTTTCCATCATATCAATCCAATGCCTTTGCAACAGGCTGGAACAAAAATGATGCCTTAGTTGCCGTTTCATCTGGTCTACTTGAGCGTATGAACAAAGATGAGCTACGTGCTGTGCTTGCGCACGAGATTGGTCACGTTGCGAATGGTGACATGGTTACCCTCGCACTCATCCAAGGTGTCGTGAACGCCTTTGTTATGTTCTTTGCTCGTGTAGTTGGTGACTTTATCGACCGTAACGTTTTTGGTCGTCAAGATGATGAAGCCCCTGGTATGGGTTACTTCATTATTACCATGGTATTGGATATCGTCTTTGGTATTCTCGCTTCTGCCATTGTGATGTGGTTCTCTCGTTATCGTGAATACCGTGCTGATGAAGCAGGTGCACGTTTAGCAGGTAAACAAGCAATGATTTCTGCATTATTACGTCTACAAGCTGAGACTGAAATGCCAGATCAAATGCCAAAAGAAATGAAAGCTTTCGCAATTGCGGAAGGTAAAGAACAAGGTTTTAGCTTAGCTGCTTTGTTCCAAACCCACCCAACAATTGAACAACGTGTGGCAGCTTTACATCAATTAGATTGCCCATAAAACGTTTAATGTAAAAATAAAGCCTCCAACTGGAGGCTTTATTTTTTATTACATGGTTTGATAGAGACCCCACAGGTAACTTGCGCCCCACCAAACAGCTATACCAATTAAAAGCAGTACAAACGCACCAAGCAAATCTGGAATATGCAGCCATAACCAACTCACCACGGGATTACGCCAGAAAGCTGAATTCTGCTGCTTCTTTTCGAGTTTTTCATGTAAGTATGGATGAATGACATGAATATCACTTTGGATCTTATATTCTTCGCGTATATGCGTATGAACCACATCTAATGCTTTTCGACTCGGTCGTATAAAAATATCGAAAATAGTCCCAGCAACTGGAACAAAACCCACTACAGCATCTACAACAGCGAGTTTGATGACTGGCGTTAGCTTATGTTGAGGTACACCAATTTGTTTAGCTTTATAAATCGCATAACAGGTCAATACGAAACCAGCAACATCACCGGCAATCGGAATAGTACTCAGTGCAGCATCGGCACCAATGCCCTGCTTTGTAAAAGGAATACGAACTGCGCTGTCCATCATGGTCGCGAACTTGGCCAGATCTCGTTCTAGTGCGATGACCTGTTGCTCTGTTAATTTTTTTTCTTGAGGCATCTAAATCAAATATATGAAGAGAAGTTAATCTTAATATACTTGATTTAATACCTCTTTTTAAATTATTTACTTAACGAGCAGCTTTCGATCTAAACAATGAACGCAATAACACGTACATGACTGGAATAAAGAACAGAACCAGTACGGTACCGAACATAACGCCACCTAAAATACTAATACCGATTTCTTGACGGCTTACAGCCCCTGCCCCTTGTGCAAAGACTAAAGGAATTACACCTGCACCAAAAGCCAAAGAAGTCATTAAAATCGGTCTTAAACGTAAGCTTGCGCCTTCTAGAGCGGCTTGAATTGCAGTCTTACCTTTTTCTTGAGCTAAAGCTGCAAACTCAACAATTAAAATTGCGTTTTTACATGACAAGCCAATTGTGGTTAATAGTGCAATCTGGAAATACACATCATTGGGTAGACCAAAAATATAAGAGAAGATGACGCTTCCCCCTACACCAAGCGGAATAGAGGTCATCACGGCGGCAGGAATGCTTAAGCTTTCATAGAGTGCGGCTAAGCATAAGAAGATAAAGCCTGCCGAAATTAAATATAACCAGACGGCCTGATTTGTCGACTTCTGTTCTTCAAAAGATAAACCTGTCCATGCCAAGCCAACGTCTTTTTGCTGATTTACGAGTTGTTCAACATCTTTCATTGCCTGACCCGAACTGCTGCCACTCGCCACATCGGCTTGTAACTGCAAGGCACTATAACCCATATAACGTTTTACAATTTCAGGAGCGCCGCCCCAACTGAAGTTAGCAAATGAGCTAAAAGGTACCATTTCATTTTGGTTATTACGTACAGACCAATTATATAAATCTTCCGGTTTTGATCTGAATTGGGCATCACCTTGAATCATGACACGCTTGATACGACCACGGTCAATAAAGTCATTTACATACGTTCCACCCCATGCACTCGACAAAGTGCTGTTAATTGCGGGTAGCTCTAATCCATTTGCTAATGCTTGTTTCTGATCAATCTTAATATTAAGGTTTGCTTTACTGTTAGTAGACTGCTTATCAAAGTTTTCAAAACTTGAATAGCTTTTACTCTGGGTTTGCAACTGACGGAAGGTATTATCTAGAAAATCTTGCCCTTGCCCATTCAAATCTTGAATCCATAAATCCAGACCATCGGTTTGGCCTAAACCATTGACTGAAGCAGGTAATGTCACATTAATTTGTGCATTATTGAATTGACTAAAATATTTCATCGCACGCTTTTGTATAGCTTCAGCCGAATTTTCTTTACCTGTACGTACATCCCAAGGTTTTAAAGCGATAAATCCTTGTGCCAAGTTCTGCCCTGTACCAGAATAATTTCGACCATAGCGGATCAAAACCAAATCCACATTCTTATCTTCTTGGGTTAAGAAGTATTGACGGACTTGTTCTCCAATTTTCTGACTTTGAGAAATTGGTGCACTATCAACAAGCTTAATTTGAACACTTAAAATGCCTTGATCTTCTTTAGGAATAAATCCACTTTTTAAACCGCTATAAAACAGCATAAACACAGCAATCAAGGCCACAAAAATGACCACAACCGATTTACTGTAGCGAATGCTTGTTTGGACGATTTTTATATATTGATTTTTAAGTTGATCAATTTTTTTGTTAAACCAAACCGCCCAACGCATAGGCTCTGGATTAGGCTTTAAAATTAAAGCGCATAACGCAGGTGTAAGCACTAAGGCAACGACGAGCGATAACGCCATAGCAGCAACTAAAGTGATAGAAAACTGGCGATAAATCACGCCAATTGAGCCACCTAAAAACGACATTGGAATAAAAACGGCAGTTAAAACCAATGTAATCCCAATTAAAGCTCCACTAATTTCTCCCATCGACTCAATGGCTGCTTCTTTTGGGGTTAAATGCTGTTCATGCATGAGCCGCTCAACATTTTCGACCACCACAATCGCATCATCGACTAATAAACCAATAGCGAGTACCAATGCAAATAACGTTAAAGTGTTAATACTAAAACCGAGCACATATAAAACAGCAAAAGTTCCTAAAATCACAACAGGAACGGTAATACTCGGAATGAGTGTAGCGCGCCAGCTTTGCAAGAACAGGAACATCACCAAAATAACTAAAATAATGGCTTCAATAAGCGTCTTTACGACTTCCTTAATTGACTCTTGAACAAACGGCGTATTATCTCGTGGATAAACAATTTTATAGCCGGCAGGTAGTTTAGTTGTCAGCTGATCTAGAGTTTGATGGATGAGTTTAGAAGTCTGAATCGCATTCGCGCCCGAAGATAGCGAAATACCTAAACCAGCGGCGGGATAGCCATTAATGGTGTTAAAAGACTGATAATTTTCTGCACCCAACTCGACTCTAGCAATATCCTTTAAATAGACATAACTTGCTGTTTGATTGGCTTTCACCACAATATTTTTAAAATCTTCGACTGTTTTTAGTCGAGAACCTGCGGTGACTTTAGTATTTAAATATTGTCCATCAATAACAGGTAAATCACCGATTGCACCTGCGGCAACTTGTGTATTTTGAGCAGTGATTGCACTGGCAACATCACTTGGTATTAAATTATATTGTTTTAATTTCTCTGGATTTAGCCAGATTCGCATTGCATATTGCGAACCAAAAACATCAGATTCACCCACCCCTTCAATACGGTTTAGGTTATCGACCACATGTGTAGTTAAGTAGTCCGATAGCTCAATATTTCCCGATTTACCAGACGAGTCATATAAACCTATCACCATAAAAGTATCACCGAGTGACTTACTCACCGTCACCCCTTGGCGTTGTACTTCATCGGGTAAACGTCTTATGACACCACTAATACTATTTTGGACTTGGACCTGTGCTGTATCTGGATTGGTTCCATTATCAAAACTAATGGTAATTCGACTACGTCCCGATGAATCACTGGTAGAGCTGAAATAAAGTAAGTGATCAATACCTTGTATTTGCTGCTCTAAAATCTGAGTAACACTTTGCTCAACCGTTTGTGCATCTGCCCCACTATAACTTGCCGATACTGTAATTTTAGGAGGGGCAATATCAGGATAGCGCTCTACGGGTAAATTCAGCACCGAGAAAATACCAAATGCCATAACAATAATTGCTAGAACACTGGCAAAAATAGGGCGCTGAATAAAAAATTTAGATAGCATGGCTGCTCAGAATTAAGTCGTCAATTAACAGGTGGCAATGCCAAATTTGGCCTCTTGATCATCAACGAGCGATATAAAAAAGACAAGTAGAATTAACACAATAAATGCAATTAGAACAAAAACAAAGCAAGAACTGGAATTTCCTACAAACCCATAAACAAGGTTTTAACAAGTGTCACTGAAAATTCATGAATTCTTCATGATCACGTCAAGTTCAATCATCAGACTAAATACGTTTCGACTAAAACAATATGAGTAGAATTATGTTTAAAAAAGCACTTTTATGCTTAAGTTTAATTAGCTTGGTGGGTTGTAATGACGACGATAAAACTGAAAATTCACCGACCACACCTGAATATCAACTTCCTAAAATCTTAGTGGTAGGCCACCGTGGCGCGAGCGCTTTACGTCCTGAGCACACATTAGCTTCATATCAAAAGGCTATTGATGATGGTGCAGATTTTATTGAGCCTGACCTTGTTTCCACACAGGACGGCGTATTGGTTACTCGCCATGAAAATGAGATTGGCGGAACAACTAATGTAAGCACTTTAAGTCAGTTTGCAGACCGTAAAACAACAAAAAATATTGATGGTAAAGACTTAACGGGTTGGTTTACAGAAGACTTCACATTAAGTGAATTACAGCAACTTAAAGCGCGTGAACGTATTCCAGAGTTCCGACCTGCAAACACAGCCTATAACGACCTTTACCCGGTCCCGACTCTAGAACAAGTGATTGAGCTGGCTGAAGCAAATTATAAGAAAACGGGCAAAATTATTGGCTTATATATTGAAACTAAACATCCGACTTACTTTAAAAACCAGAAATTGGCAATGGAAGATACCCTTCTTAAAACCTTAGCCAAATATGAATATACACGTGATATTGCACCTGTCTATTTACAGTCTTTTGAAGTGAGTAATTTAAAATATTTAAAAGATCAGCTCGACCTTCATAAAACGATTAAGCATGCACAAATCATTCAATTATATGATGCTAAAACCTCTCAACCAGCCGACTTCGTTGAAGCTGGCGACACTAAAACTTATGCTGATTTAGCCACAGCACAAGGATTAAAGGAAGTTGCTAAATATGCAAACGGTGTAGGACCAAGTAAAGGCTATATCCTTAACTTTAATGACAATGGTTCAGTTCAGACGACTTCATTTATTTCTGATGCACATACGGCTGGCTTAAAAGTGCATCCTTATACTTTCCGTCCAGAAAACAACTTTTTACCAAAGCCTTTAAAATGCAGTCAAGATAAGCCAGCTGAGCGCTGCCCATCTGGTGCTTTAAAAGAGTTTGAAGCCTATTTCAAAGCTGGTGTTGATGGTGTGTTTACAGATGACCCAGCACTTGGCCGTGAAGCAGTCATTAACTTTGAAAAAGCCACAAAATAAATAAAGTTTCTAATAAAAAACAGGGCAATAAATGCCCTGTTTTTTATTTCCCTACAACATTGTCAAAATAAAGCGGGATCCACTGATATTGCTCAGCATTTACTTTATAAACATGACCAATGCCCGGAAACGGTAAATGAGGCGCTGCAACCCATTGCTGCTTATTTGAAATTTCAGCAAACATTTTTAAACGTGTATTAATCGCCTGCTCAGAATTCACATCGAAATCCACTCCTGTTTTTGGAGCATCAAACTGCAAAGAATGCGAGTGTACGATGTCTCCAACAAAAATGATTTGCTGATCATTACTCTTTAAGCGAAAGCTATGGTGACCTGGTGTATGACCACGCGTATCAATCACCTCAAAACCTTGAATAACATCGCCATCTTTAAATGTCTTAAATGCTTTTTTTGCTTGATATGGAGCAAGAGCAGTTTTTACATTTTTAACCGTGCTCAAATAATTTTCTTTTTTGTCTGCTGGTACTGTTTTTTCAGAAGCAGGATTTAACCAATAATCAGCTTCACGCTCATGGGCATATACAGTTGCGTTAGGAAATACAGCTTTTCCATTTTGAGCAATACCGCACACATGGTCTGGGTGTAAATGAGTAAGTAAAACAGTTTTTACATTAGCAAGTTTATAACCTGCTAATTCAATATTTTTTGCAATTGAACCCAGTTGCGGGCCAAAACAACTTGCTGCCCCACTGTCTACAAGTGTTAAGCTTTTGCCGTCATCAACTAAAAATGCATTTACCGAAGTCTGAATCCCTTTCTCATTAACAGCAGCATATTTAGTTAAAATTTTAGTTTTTTGTGCCTGATTTAAATTTTTAAATAATTCAGGATTTAAGTAAATCGTACCATCAAGCAAAGAAGTTACACGGTAGTTGCCAAATTGATGGTGATAATATCCCGGTACTTGTGTGGTTGTACTTGGCTCAGCATAACTTGCATGTATGCTTCCAATTGCAAGGCCCAAAGCGACACATAATTTTTTCATCTCTTCTTCTCTATCAAGTTATAAAGTCGAAATCTTTAAAAAAGATTTAATAATTTTTTAAGACCCAAATTATATAATGCATGAAAAGTGTCAGAAATATAAGTAAATGAATAGCTATTCTCCTTATAAGGGTAAAAGTGGTCTGAAACGCATACTCAATGCTACGGGCTACTCCATTTCGGGATTTAAAGCAGCCTATAAAAATGAGGCCGCTTTTCGCCAAATTGTTTTGATAAATATTATTTTGATTCCAGTTAGTTTTTTTCTTGATGTGAGCCGTAGCGAACATGTATTACTGATTATCGTATGTCTTTTTGCAATGATCGTGGAACTATTCAACTCGGCTATTGAGGCAGTGGTTGATCGTGTTTCTCTTGAGAAACATCAACTTTCTAAAAATGCAAAAGATATGGGAAGTGCGGCTCAGTTTGTTGCACTCTCTATCATCGCTATTACTTGGTTAATTATTTTATTAGGCTAAAAAAAACCATGCCTACAAGTAAATAAGCATGGTTGTAACAAAAGAGGAACTTCTAGCTGCTGTTCCTGTTTTTTAATATAAGCAAGTGAACTTAATTATTTCTTAAAATTATGTGAAAAATAAAAAAATCCCTGCATAAGCAGGGATTTTTTTGGTTAAAGCGTTGATGCGATATTACATCATTCCGCCCATACCGCCCATGCCACCCATATCTGGAACAGCTGGTTTATCTTCAGGAATGTCAGTAATCATACATTCTGTAGTTAACATTAAGCCAGCAACAGAAGCAGCATGCTCAAGTGCAGAACGAGTTACTTTAGCTGGGTCAAGAATACCCATTTCTAACATATCGCCATATTCACCAGTTGCAGCGTTGTAACCAAAGTTACCTTCACCATTCTTAACAGCATTGATGACTACAGATGGCTCGTCACCAGCGTTTGCAACGATTTGACGAAGTGGAGCTTCGATCGCACGGCGTAAAATATTGATACCCGCTGTTTGATCTTCGTTAGCGCCTTTTAAGTTGTCTAATGCATTTACCGCACGTACTAGAGCAACACCACCACCAGCAACAACACCTTCTTCAACCGCAGCACGAGTTGCATGAAGCGCGTCGTCTACACGGTCTTTCTTCTCTTTCATTTCAACTTCAGTCGCTGCACCGATTTTAATTACAGCAACACCGCCTGCTAATTTAGCAACACGTTCTTGTAATTTTTCACGGTCATATTCTGAAGTAGACTCTTCGATTTGAGCACGGATTTGTTGAACACGTTCAGCAATACCAGCAGCATCACCAGCACCATCAACGATAACTGTGTTTTCTTTAGAAACAGTGATTTTGTGCGCAGTACCTAAATCTTGAAGAGTCGCTTGCTCTAAAGACATACCAACTTCTTCAGAAATAACAGTTGCGCCAGTCAAGATTGCAATATCTTGAAGCATTGCTTTACGGCGGTCACCGAAACCAGGAGCTTTAACAGCACACACTTTAATAATACCGCGCATGTTGTTTACAACAAGCGTAGCAAGTGCTTCACCTTCAACATCTTCAGCGATGATAAGAAGTGGTTTACCAGTTTTTGCAACTGCTTCTAAAACAGAAATCAATTCACGGATGTTGCTGATTTTCTTGTCAACAAGAAGGATGAATGGGTTTTCAAGTTCTGCAGTTAAAGTATCTTGCTTGTTTGCGAAGTAAGGAGAGATATAACCACGGTCAAACTGCATACCTTCTACGACGTCTAATGCGTCTTCGAAGCCAGAACCTTCTTCTACAGTAATTACGCCTTCTTTACCTACTTTTTCCATCGCTTGAGCGATAAGTTTACCAACAGTAGTGTCAGAGTTTGCAGAGATAGAACCTACTTGTTCGATCGCTTTGAAATCATCAGCTGGTTTTGCATTTGAACGGATATTTTCAACTACAGTTCTTACTGCGATATCGATACCACGTTTTAAATCCATTGGGTTCATACCTGCAGTTACAGATTTGATCCCTTCATTCAAAATTGCTTGAGCAAGTACAGTTGCAGTTGTCGTACCGTCACCAGCGATGTCGTTAGTTTTGCTAGAAACTTCACGAACAAGTTGAGCACCCATGTTTTCAAACTTATCTTTTAATGAAATTTCTTTAGCAACAGTTACACCGTCTTTAGTGATGTGCGGAGCACCGAAAGAACGATCAATAACAACGTTACGACCTTTAGGGCCTAAAGTCACTTTAACCGCATCTGCAAGTACGTTTACACCTGCAATCATTTTTGAGCGAGCTGAATCACCAAATTTTACGTCTTTAGCTGACATATTAAACTCCGAATCTTTTTAAATACTGAATCTGATAATGAATTGAGTTATGGATTGATTAGCCTTCCAACACAGCTAAAATGTCTGACTCTTTCATGATTAAGAGTTCTTCACCACTTACTTTCACTGTTGTACCTGCATAAGTACCAAACAATACTTTGTCACCAACTTTAACATCCAAAGCACGTACGCCATTCTCAGTGATTTGACCATTACCTACTGCAATTACTTCACCTTGAGATGGTTTTTCAGCAGCAGAACCTGGAAGTAAAATACCGCCAGCAGTTTTGGTTTCTTCTTCTACGCGACGAATTACAACGCGATCATGTAATGGACGAATGTTGCTCATAATTAACTCCATCAGACTAAGTCTTTTTGATTAATCGTTATTGCTTTAATCCAGAGCAATAACAAAATATTTAGATGTCACTTTTGTGGGGATGAAAAAAATGGCTTCAAGGGGAAAATGAAAAAAAATTCTATTTTTTTGGTCATTTTTTAACAGGTTGTGAAGAGTTTTTATTAAATTTAAAGCACAAAATAAAAGAGGCTATTTTCACAGCCTCTTTCCTAAAGTTAAATATTCATATTAAACAATAATTTGCTGATTGTTTAGTAATTCGTCTAATGTTGTATTTACTTGATTTAGAGTTAACAGTGACACCCTATTAAACATTGTACCTTCGCCATCTCGGTCAAGACTAATAGTCGTGTTCCCAGCATCTTGCTCTACAGTAATAAATTTAGCTAATGCGCTTACATCTTTAGAATAGTCAATTAATAGTTCACTTAAATCGATTTTGTCAGCTTGAAGGTTAGTTCTTATATCACCTAAAGTAAAATCTAACACCGTGTCATCTCCATTCCCGCCAGTTGCATCTTGGCTATTTAGCAATTGGAACACAATGGTATCAGTACCTTCATTAGCCATATAAGTATCGTTACCTTCACGCCCATTCAAAACGTTATTACCAGAGTTACCTGTTAAAAGATTATCTAAAGCATTGCCTGTTGCATTTAGATGAGCAGAACCAACCAGCTCCAAGTCTTCTACATAACGACCGCTTTCCAAAAACGAATCTACAGTCGTTGGATCATTTACTGTTTGATATAAACCAACCAAACTATAATTAACAGAACTGATAATTTTATCATGCCCGCCTAAATCCACATCTCTACGGCCAGATTCAACAAGTTGACTCTCCCAATAACTATTTTCTACCCAAATATCTTGATAGTGGCTAGTATCTACCCAAACCTCTTCATAATGACTTGTATCAATATAAACATCTTCATAATGACTTGTATCAACCCATCCTTCTTCTGAACGTATATAAGTTAATTCATAGCCTTCTTGCCATTGGCCATTCACGAAATCATAATATTGTTGTTCATATCGACTATAATCGCTATCTGCCGTGCCATTATCAATATAAGTTATACCATTTTGATTTTGATAAATATTTTGTACAGTTGAATAACCACTTTTGGCCCATTGCGATTCATAATATCCATCAACAAACCATATCTGTTCATAATGGCCTTCAATGACCCAATCTGAATACATATAGCTATTATCAATCCAGACGTCTTTATATATTGCATACGGCTCAACAATATATTCTTGAACAAAATCATCTATAGTATCAATGTTATAAGTATTATCTGTAGCATCACCTTTAAAGTGATCAATAATAACAGTCGGTAAATCACTAATTATTTGGCTAATGGTTTCACTACGGTTTCCAGCACGATCAATAACAGTAAGGTCAAGTGAAGTTGCATTTCTATCCAGATAGATAAAGAACATTCCATTTGCCAATGCTGTAGTGCTCGTTACAGAAAGCGGTTGGTCAGTAAAATGATAGGTAAGCTCAACAGTAGCATAACTTTCTACCCTCCCTGTGAGCGAACCCCATTCATCTATAGCAAGCTGCGTAACTACATCTGGAACTACCGTATCATTTATAGCAACAATCGTTGTCCCCACACTCACATTTTGATTGGCATCAACTACTTTTACCGTTAATGTTTCGCCATGCCAATACTCATACCATAGGTGTGTTAAGAAAGCACCATCACTTCCAACATTAGTCTGACCAACCAAATTATTATTAGCATCAAAAATATTAACAATTGAATATGCTTCCGCTTGTCCTGAAAGTACATTTCCATCTTCTAAGAGAAGCTGAGTTGCTGCATTTGGTGCGACAGTGTCTATAGGTGCCGTAATTTCGGTGTAAGCACTTTGATACCCATTGTATTCCACAACAATGCGTAAAATTTGTCCACTCGCTAGAGGTGGATACAACTGAATATTAAAGTTTCCAGCTTCATCTGCAACATTAGTGGCAACATGGTTACTATGCACATCAAAAATATGCACAGTACTAATTGCTACAGCGGTTCCCTCAATAAAAAAACCATTTTCAGATACCACAATATGCTCTGCTGATGGCGGTGCATTAGTATCTGCATTAAAAGTAATATTAAATGGCTTACTTATATTTTTGGCTAAATCTATCGCAGTGATGAATAACTGCTCTCCACGTAATATAGGTGGATAAATACTAGCGTTAAAATATCCAGTCTCATCCGCTTGAAATTCTGCTCGTAAATCTCCATCCGCATCCATTACCTGAATGATTGCTTTTGAATCAGTTTGCCCAGTAATACCATAACCATCATTGTTAATTACCACTTCATTAATTATTGGAGCAATATTGTCTAAAGGCGCAATAATTTCAGTGATTAAGCTATATTGATTCGTATTCTGGTCATAAACTCGAACTTGTAATGTCTGTCCCTGTAGATAGTAATCATTTAACTGAATAGCAAAACTACCATCTTCATTCACAGCATTATTCCACCCTCCATTAATGATCTGACCATCAGTCGATGTAACAACAACCGACATTCCTACTGTCGCCTTCCCTGTCAGAATATGACCATCTATATCCAGTTTTAGCTCTGTTGCAGCAATTGGTGAGTTGGTAAATACTGGTACTAATTCATGTACAACTTCACTGTGGTTACCTGCTTGATCTTTGACAACAATACTTAAATTTTGTGTCTGGTATTGACTCAAGTTGATCAATTGATAAAAGCGTCCATCATATCCAACATAAGTTGTTGTGATAACTGCACCATATTGATCAATAATTTCAACAGTTGCATTTGGCTCAGCCTCACCAAAAAGCAATCCATCGGAGGTTAATATAATATTTGAAGCAGCTGGTGGTGCAACATCATCAATTAAAGCATTTTGTTTAACCTCAACACTTCGGTTACTTGCTTGATCAATTACAACAAAAGTAAGCTCTTCTCCATGTAAATAGACTTGATTAAAAGAACCTGACACATTACCAGCACCATCTACATAACCAAAACCTACAACCTCACCCACAGCATTTTTGACTTCAATTCGAGTATTTACTTCTGCTTGCGCCGTAAAGTTTTGGCCGTTTGAGTCGAGCACAATATTTTCAATCGGATTTGGTGCGATATCATCAATCAAAGCATTCTGCTTGATCTCTGTACTGCGGTTACCCGCTCGATCTATCACAACAAACGTGAGCTCTTCGCCATGTAAATAGACCTGATATAAGTAACCAGAAACATTACCCATGCTATCGGTTGAACCAGATCCTACAACCTCACCCGCAGTATTTTTAACTTCGATTCGACTATCTGCTTCCGCTTGCGCTGTAAAGTTTTGACCATTTTCATTTAAGACGATGTTTTCAATCGGATTTGGTGCAATATCATCAGTTAAAGCATTTTGCTTAAATTCAACACTTTGATTACCTGCTCTATCTATAACAATAAAAGTGAGTTCCTCACCTTTTAAATAAACCTGATTGAAGTAGCCTGTCACATTACCAGTGCTATCGACATAACCATAACCAACAAACTCACCCGCAGCATTTTTGACACTAATAAAACTATTTGCTTCTGCTTGTGCCGTAAAATTTTGCCCATTTTCATTAAAGATAATATTTTCAATCGGGTTTGGTGCAATGGTATCCATCAAAGCATTTAACTTCACTTCATCACTACGGTTACCTACTCGGTCTATGACAACGAAAGTGAGTTCTTCTCCATGTAAATAGACTTGATATAAATAACCCGTTACATTACCAGTGCTATCGGTAGAGCCCCAACCTATCTGATTACCAAATGAGTCAAAAACTTCAATCTGACTATTTGCTTCCGCTTGTGCTGTAAAGTTTTGACCGTTCGCATCAAGTACAATATTTTTAATCGGATTTGGCGCAATATCATCAAATGGAGCCTTAACTGAAACAGCTTCACTCACATTTCCAGCTCGGTCTTTAATAGTGACTGTGAACTCTTCACCATGTAAATTGTAAGTACCGAAAGAAATAGTGAATGTACCATCAGCATTTACACTCTGATTCCACGTATTCATCTGTTGACCATTTTGATCAAAAATCTGAATGAAGGTATTTGGCTCAGCTACACCAGAAAGGGATGAACCATCTTCACTAAACGTAAGATTACTTGCAGCCATAGGAGCAACATCATCAATCGGTGCTTTTACAGTAACCCCACCACTCAAATTACCAGCCCGATCTACTACAACTACCTTAAACTCTTCGCCATGCAAATAATTAGTATCTAAAGAGATGCTAAATGTTCCATCCCAATTAACATTATTATTCCAAAGATTTAATAATTGGCCATTCTGATCAAATATTTGAATCGTAGCATTGGGTTCAGCCACACCAGTTAGATATGAACCATCTTCGCTAAATACTAAATTAGTTGCATTTTCCGGTGCAGTATTATCAAGAAAGGCTGTTTGTTTTACTTCAACGCTCCGATTACCAACTTGATCAATCACAACAAAAGTGAGTTCCTCACCTTTTAAATAAACTTGATTCAAGTAACCTAAGACATTACCAGCACTATCTACATAACCAGCACCTACAACCTCACCCACAGCATTTTTAACTTCAACTTGAGTATTTGCTTCTGCTTGCGCTGTAAAGTTTTGACCGTTTTCATTGAAGATGATGTTTTCAATCGGATTTGGTGCAATGTCATCAGTTAAAGCGTTTTGCTTGATCTCTGCACTACGGTTACCCGCTCGGTCAACGACAACAAAAGTGAGTTCTTCTCCATGTAAAAAGACTTGATATAAGTAACCTGAAACATTCCCCATGCTATCGGTTGAACCAGACCCTATCACTTCACCAGCAGCATTTTTGACTTCAACTTGAGTATTTGCTTCTGCTTGTGCCGTAAAGTTTTGACCGTTTGAGTCGAGTACAATATTTTCAATTGGATTTGGTGCAATATCATCAGTTAAAGCTTTTTGCTTGATCTCTGCACTACGGTTACCCGCTCGGTCAACGACAACAAAAGTGAGTTCTTCTCCATGTAAATAGACCTGATATAAATAACCTGACACATTACCAGCGCCATCTACGTAACCTGAACCGATGACCTCACCCGCAGCATTTTTAACTTCAACTTGAGTATTTGCTTCTGCTTGCGCCGTGAAGTTTTGACCGTTTGAGTCGAGTACAATATTTTCAATCGGATTTGGTGCAATGTCATCAATCAAGGCATTCTGCTTAACTTCTGTACTACGGTTACCCGCTCGGTCAACGACAACAAACGTGAGCTCTTCACCATGTAAATGTACTTGATAAAAAGATCCTGAAACATTGCCTGTACTATCTGCTGATCCATATCCGATGACATCACCATTGGCATTTTTAATTTCAATTTGGCTATTTGCTTCTGCCTGAGCTGTAAAGTTCTGCCCATTGATATCTAATACAATATTTTCAATCGGATTAGGTACGACATCGTCATTCAAAACACTCTGCTTGATCTCCGCACTGCGGTTACCCGCTCGATCTACTACAATAAAAGTAAGTTCCTCACCGTGTAAGTAAACTTGCGGGAAATAACCAAATACATTACCTAAGCTATCGGTATAACTAGTAGTAATCTTATTTCCATCCTGATCGAATACATCAATAGAGCTTCCAGCTTCTGCCTGAGCTGTAAAGCTTTGACCATCTTCGTTGAAGATAATATTTTCAATCGCATGGGGTGCAATGGTATCAATTAAAGCATTTTGCTTAAATTCAACACTGCGGTTACCTACTCGATCTATAACAACAAAAGTAAGTTCCTCACCATGTAAATAGATTTGACTGAAAAAGCCTGAGGCATTACCAGCACTATCTGTAGAGCCCCAACCCGTCTGATTACCTAATGAATCAAAAACTTCAATCTGACTATTTGCTTCTGCTTGTGCTGTAAAGCTTTGACCGTTGGCATCAAGTAAAATATTTTTAATTGGATCCGGTGCAATATCATCAAGTGGAGCATTTATTGAAACAGCTTCACTCACATTTCCGGCTTGGTCCTTAACGGTGACCGTGAATGCTTCTCCATGTAAATTATTACTACCTAAGAAAATACTAAATGTCCCGTCCGAGTTTATGGTGTTATTCCATATATTCACGAGCTGACCATTATGATCAAAAACCTGAATCGTAGTGTTCAGTTCTGCTATACCTGTAAGATATGAACCATCTTCTGAGAAAACTAAATTAGTAGCTGGTGTAGGAGCAACCGTATCGGCGGTAATTACAGTATCGGCACTTACTTGGCCGCGCGCATCTGTGATTGATAAGAACAATTGCTCACCATCAACAAGAGGGCGGTTAAGCTGGAGTTTAAAGTAACTTGACCCATTCCAACCGTTATCTTCACCGACTTTAATTTCGGCTACGATTTCCCCTTTGGCATCTTTAACAATGAGAGTACTATTATTTTCAGCTTGCCCACTGATCACTCCGTCCGAAGTAAAGCTATCTACATATGGGGCAAAAGCATAGTTAGGTGCCTGTATCTGAGCAGCTAAACTTACGTTTCCATTTACATCTGTAGCTGTGACATAAACCGTCTCAGCATTAGTTAAAAACATACCTAGTTCTATCGAGAAACTTCCACTTTCATCGGTCCAGTTATTCCAGAACCATTTATTAAGAATGTTTCCTTGTCCATCTTTAACTAAAATTTCAGAGAAAGGTTCTGCATGACCATAAACTAGATCACCAGCCTCATTGAAATTTAAATCTGTTGGAATAGGTGGAGGAGTCAGATCTACAACAATATTCTGCTCAGGGCTAGTCAAACCTTTATTATCAATAATTTGAACGGAAATTTGCTCTCCATCAATTAAAGGCCGGTTTACACTCAAGCTAAAATGACTAAATTCATTCCAACTATTATCATCACCTAATGTAACCTTTCCTAATTCATTTCCTTCAGCATCACGCACGATTACCGTACTATTATCTTCAGCAACTCCAGAAATTAAGCCTTCTTGTGTAATACGTTCGACATGTGGAATATAAGCAAAGTTTGGAACTTCAATTAGGGTTTCACTAACATTCTGATTTTTATCCACTACCTGTACGGTAACTGATTCGCCTTCTTTTAAAAATTGGAAAACAACTAAACTTGCAAAGCCTTGTTCATCGGTAAAACCTGTAGCAATTAAATTACCTTCTCCAGAAAATACACGAATAAAGCTGTTCGGCTCATTAACATGTACTGATAAAGTTTCACCACTAACATCAAACTGTGGAGTTTCTATAAATACCGCGGGCGTATAGTCTGCGGTAATATATTGTGGATGACCTGAAACATTATCTTTATCTGTAGAGATAATAATTTGAGTCCCTTCCTCCAAAGGTTGATCGAGGGACAAAGTAAATGGTCTTACCTCACCTAATGTCATTACATTAAAAGGCGTAATACCAGCGCCCTCAAATGCAATGGAGTTAAACTCTTGTAGAATATTTCCATTCTGATCTTTTACAATAAAATGACTACCTTCAGTCGCATAACCAGTGATCACACCTTCTGGACTAATTCTTGTAATACTAATAGCTGGAACTTCAGTAACTAGTCCAATTGATGAATTTTCACTACTGTATCCACTATAAGTAGCAACTGCATAAACCTCTTGATTTGAGTTAATTGAAAGATCTTGTAAAGTAAATTTACCTTCTTCATTCGTTATTGTACTTGCAAGCAATTCACCATTTTTATTATAGATATCAACCTTACTTCCTTTATATGCACTACCTGAAATGATAGCTCCATCTATATTATTGAAAGTTAATGAATCTAGAGTTGGAGAATTCGGAGTATGATCTACATTATAATTTTGGGTCTGTTTAATAATGGCTGTATTGCCAGCTTGATCAGTAAGACTAATATCAATTGATATATTGGTTTGTGATTCTTCTGACCACAAGAACTCTGCTGGAATTTCAGTAACCCACTCTTGGGTGACCTCATCAAAATGAAAGTTATAAACAACATCGTTTAAAGTCGTATTTACTGAAGTCAGAGAATTATTTAAATCTGTTGGTAGATTACCGACTTCAAGTCTTATAGAAATAACTTGATCTTTTTCAACTAGGCTTATTGTATTGTCTTCGGTAATCGGCTTTACAGTTACTGTAGTTGATTCAACATTTAAGGAATTATCTACAATCACTTTTTGTACAGCAGATTCTGAGATGTTGCCTGCGAGGTCTGTCACTACAGCTTTATACTGATAAACACCGTCAGCTAAATCTTTTTGATCAGCTGTTGTTTCTTGCCAAGTTTTTCCTTCATCTTTTGAAACTTCATAGTGATCTAATAAAGCAGCTTGCTCTCCGATCACAATCGGTTGAGCTAGCTTCAAAGTAAAATTATTATCTTGCGTAATCTGGTCTGTTGCCGAAACACCTGTATCAGTCAAATCAGCTAAAGTCAGTTCGCCTGCTTTCGGTGCTGTGGTATCCACAACAACTTTTTGTATAGCGCTTTCAGATATATTGCCTGCAAGGTCTGTCACTACAGCTTTATATTGATAAACACCATCAGCTAAATCTTTTTGATCAACTGTTGTTTCTTGCCAAGTTTTTCTATCATCAGTAGAGACTAAATATGTTACTCGACTACCATTTTCTTGTCCTTCAAGCTTTAAATTGAAGTTCTTATCTTGCGTAATCTGGTCTGTTGCCGAAACACCCGTATCAGTCAAATCAGCTAAAGTCAGTTCACCTGCTTTTGGCGCTGTGGTATCCACAACAACTTTTTGTATAGTGCTTTCAGATACATTGCCTGCAACGTCAGTTATTACGGCTTTGTAGAGATAAATATCATCAGCCAAATCTTTTTGAGCAACTGTTGTTTCCTGCCAAGTTTTTCCATCATCAGTAGAAACTAAATACGTTACTCGGCTACCATTTTCCTGCCCTTCAAGCTTTAAATTGAAGTTCTTATCTTGCGTAATCTGGTCTGTTGCCGAAACACCCGTATCAGTCAAATCAGCTAAAGTCAGTTCACCTGCTTTTGGCGCTGTGGTATCCACAACAACTTTTTGTATAGCACTTTCAGATACATTGCCTGCAACGTCTGTTACTACGGCTTTGTAGAGATAAATACCATCAGCCAAATCTTTTTGAGCAACTGTTGTTTCCTGCCAAGTTTTTCCATCATCAGTAGAGACTAAATACGTTACTCGGCTACCATTTTCCTGTCCTTCAAGCTTTAAATTGAAGTTCTTATCTTGCGTAATCTGGTCTGTTGCCGAAACGCCTGTATCAGTCAAATCAGCTAAAGTCAGTTCGCCTGCTTTTGGCGCCGTAGTATCTACAACAACTTTTTGTATAGCAGTTTCCGAAGCATTTCCCGCTCGGTCCGTTACTACGGCTTTATAAAGATATACACCATCAGTTAAATCTTTTTGAACAACCGTTGTTTCCTGCCAAGTTTTTCCATCATCAGTAGAGACTAAATACGCTACTCGGCTACCATTTTCCTGTCCTTCAACTTTTAAATTAAAGTTTTTGTCTTGAGTGATCTGGTCGTTTGTTGAAACTCCAGAATCTAAAAAATTTTTGAGATTCAAAGTACCTGGCTCAGGGGGCGTCGTATCTTTAGAATCTTTTCGAGACAATAAAGCAACTGTTCCTGCCCCTGCTAAAGCACTAACTACCCACGACCAGATAGGTACAGAAGATGAAGAATCTATAAACTTTGGTGTATCTTTTAATTCTAAATAATTAACAGTGGTCTGTCCGCTAACATCTTCTCCCAGATTAGCAGCCCAATAACTCTGCCCTTCATTTAAAAGAATTTGCGGATTTTCGCTAATAAAATAGTTTTCTAAAATAATTTCAGTTCCATCTTTTAGATGAACAATTGCACTGTTTCCTTCTCTTGTTATTGAAGAAATTTTTTCTGGATTTATATCGATTTTTGCGACTTCTTTAGGATTTACTACAATATTTTTTGTCTGGCCTACATTAATATCAACTGTATTATTTTTTGAAGCATTATTTGCCATTAATGATACTTGTACCATTTTTCCACCATGAAATTTTAAATATTATTAAGTTATTCTAAAATATTAAGTCAAATAGATACTCATTTTAATCAAATATTATTAACTATCATAAAACACTAAACCCTTATTGTAGCTACTTTAAATCGCGGCTTTTTATATAGTTAAAAATTTTTTATGTATCCATTAATATTATTTTTAAAATGATAAAACATTTAAAATGTTTTTCTATTCCCCACATATAGAATTTGAGCTTAGGCATTGTAATGGATAAAATTTTATCAATCTACTCTTAAGTTAAATGTCTTATAGTGTTTTTATAAATTAAATTAATTGAAAAATCTTTAAATCATCATTAAACCAATAATGATTAATTTTTCCTTCATTTGAAATGACATTAAAACTATTCGGAACATGGTAATGTAAACGGCTAGAAGTTGCTGTTCCTGCATGAATATCATAAATAGGATGATCAATCTTTAATTGATAAATTTGCGTTAAATCATATACAGCAGTTTTATGTAAGTGCCCATGCAACATTCCAAATAGCCCTGTTGTACTCCATTTTTCAAGTGCCATTTTTCCTAATACAGGGCAATCCTTAATACCATGCTCATCATCAGGTGGAGTATAAAAAGGCTGATGAAAAACAACTAATTTAATTTTATTTTTTGGTGCTCGTTGTAATCGCTCATATGTAGTTTGAATTTGTTCAATCGAAATATGTCCACGAGTATGATAACGGCGACGTATACTATTCACTCCGACAATATAAAAATGCTCAGTTTCTAAAGTTGGTTCAAGCTGACCAAAAAAATATTGATAGCGAGTAAACGGTGAAAAAAAACGGTTCCAGATATGGTACAACGGAATATCATGATTACCAGGCACAACAAGGTAAGGAATATTAAGACTATCTAAAAACTGACGGCATTTATAAAACTGTTGATATCGGGCACGTTGAGTAATATCTCCACTTACAACAATGACTTCAGGTCTATGTTGAATGCAAAAAAGTCGGATTGCATCTAAACATGCCTCAATTTCTGTTCCAAAATGCAGATCAGACAGATGTAACAACATTTGGCACCATAATATTTAAAGCATTTTTTTCTACAGTGAAATTTAAAGGGGGTTTCATCTCTATTATTTCACCATCTAAAGCAACTGTGAGTTTCGATTTTTTTGCACATTCAACCACAACGTGATCTGCACAAAAACTATAAACATCTTGTGCTTCTTCTACTTTGCCTTGAATCCACTGCCACAACATGTTTAATAAACTAAGCCTATCACTTTTTGTAATGACCACTCCAGCGACCCGTCCTTGTGCAGCACAATCGGCAATCCTTAATTTCATATCACACAATTGCAATTGGTTATTACCAAAGAAAATTAAAGGTGTTTTAACTGGATATTTCTTCCCATCAACTGTGACAGATAGTTTCATGGATTTATTTTCTCTTAACAAGACATCGAGAGCTGAGGTATAGGCATGTAAAGGTAAACGTCCTAAGTACTTATTATAAAGCTCACGTTTTTTTATAAATAATGGATACAACCCTAGGCTCGCATTATTCAAATAAACATGATCATTAATAGTCGCAATATGTACAGAACGAGATGTACCTGTAGCGATAACTTCAGCAGCTTCTAACAAATCTAAGGGTATATCTAAAACTTTAGCGACATAATTAAAGGTTCCCAAAGGTAAAATTCCCATAGGAATATGAGTATGTCTAAGCTTTGACGCTACTGCATTTAAAGTTCCATCCCCACCCGCTGCAACGACAACGCCTGAATTTGTATTTTGACTATGCCGATGGATCACTTGACTCATCAAATCATCAAAGGAAACATCTTCTGCCAATTCAAAAACTTGTATTTCGAAACCAAATTCGGTGAATAAAGTCATTAACTGCTCATACATATCTTCATGTTTTGACGCATGAAAACCCGATTTTTGGTTATAGATGATAGAGAGAGGTTTTAAAGTCCGCATTTTTATTATCTTAGAGGGATTCATCACAAATATTGTATATAAAAACATCTAATAAAAGTCCCTTTATGTAAATTTCGAATGAACATCATCTATATAATCAATAATAATTCTCAAGAAAAAAATTTAATTCAACTAATTGATTTTTAAATAAATAAATATTATAAATAACATACATACAACATAAAAATATGACCAATAAGATATTGTGAAAAACTATAAGTTAATGATTTAAATAATAAAAATTTAAAAAATCAAAATATCTATTTCTTAGTCTTTAGTCTTATTTTTTTTATGATTTTGTGCTTTAATACAGCCACTTTTTTATTTGATCTTTCATTGTACCTCTCAATGAATGACTTGTACGTTGTACATATTTTGAATAGGCCTCACCATGACCACAGTGAACGCACCAGAATTCGTTCGTCATCCTAAGCTTATCGCATGGGTTGAAGAAATTGCAAACTTAACCAAACCAGCAAAAATCGAATGGTGTGACGGAAGCGAAGAAGAGTATCAACGTCTAATCGACTTGATGATCGCTAACGGCACCATGCAGAAATTAAACCAAGAAAAACATCCTGGTTCTTATCTTGCAAATTCTGACCCATCTGACGTTGCACGTGTTGAAGACCGTACTTACATCTGCTCTCAAAATAAAGAAGATGCTGGTGCGACAAACAACTGGGAAAACCCAGCTGTTATGCGTGAAAAATTAAATGGTTTATTTGAAGGCTCAATGGAAGGCCGTACAATGTACGTTGTTCCTTTCTCTATGGGTCCTTTAGGTAGCCATATTGCTCATATCGGTATTGAGTTAACTGACTCTCCTTACGTTGCTGTTAGCATGCGTAAAATGGCTCGTATGGGTAAAGCAGTTTATGACGTATTAGGTACAGACGGTGAGTTTGTTCCTTGTGTACATACAGTAGGTGCTCCACTTGCTGAAGGTCAACAAGATGTTGCTTGGCCATGTAACCCTGAAAAATACATCGTTCATTATCCAGAAACTCGTGAAATCTGGTCGTTCGGTTCTGGTTACGGCGGTAACGCATTACTGGGCAAAAAATGTTTAGCTCTTCGTATCGCTTCTGTCATGGGACGCGAACAAGGTTGGTTAGCTGAACACATGCTTATTCTTGGTGTAACTAACCCTCAAGGTGAAAAACACTACATCGCTGCTGCATTCCCGTCTGCATGTGGTAAAACAAACTTTGCAATGTTAATTCCGCCAGCAGGTTATGAAGGTTGGAAAATCGAAACTGTAGGTGACGATATTGCGTGGATCAAACCAGGTGAAGATGGTCGTTTATATGCGATTAACCCTGAAGCTGGTTTCTTCGGTGTAGCTCCTGGTACAAATACCAAGACTAACCCTAACTGTATGGCAACTCTTCACAAAGATGTTATCTATACAAACGTAGCGGTAACTGAAGATGGTCAAGTATGGTGGGAAGGTCTTTCTAAAGAAGTTCCAACAAACTTAACAAACTGGAAAGGTCAACCTCATGTAAATGGTGAAAAAGCAGCGCATCCAAATGCTCGCTTCACTGTTGCAGCTGGTCAATGTCCTTCTATCGATGCTGACTGGGAAAATCCAGCAGGTGTTCCAATTTCTGCATTTATCTTTGGCGGTCGCCGTGCAGATACGGTTCCTTTAGTTTCTGAAGCTTTCGACTGGGTTGACGGTGTATATAAAGCTGCAACTATGGGTTCTGAAACTACTGCTGCTGCTGTTGGTCAACAAGGTATCGTTCGTCGTGACCCATTCGCGATGCTTCCATTTGCTGGCTACAATATGGCTGACTACTTCGATCACTGGTTAAACATTGGTCAAGAAGTAAGTACAAAAGCTGAAGCTGCCGGTAATAAATTACCAAAAATCTTCAACGTAAACTGGTTCCGTCGTGATGCTGAAGGCAACTTCGTATGGCCTGGTTTCGGTCAAAACATGCGTGTTCTTGAGTGGATCATTGACCGTTGTGAAGGTCGTGCAAATGCTGTTGAAACACCAATTGGTCTTGTTCCAACATATGACGACTTGAACTGGCAAGGTACTGAATTCTCTAAAGAAGAGTTTGACCTCATCACAGCTCAAAATAAAGATCAGTGGATTACTGAAATTGAAAGCCACACTGATTTATTTAATAAGCTAGGTGATCGCTTACCTAAAGCATTAAAAGAACGTCAAGCAGCTTTACTTGAAGCTGTAAAAACTGGCTTCTAATTGCTAAATATAAAAAAGGTCGCTATGTGCGACCTTTTTTATTATGCGGCATCATCTTTTTGTCGACGCTCAGATAAATAAGCTTCTAATACTTTTACTTGTTTTTCATTAAATGCTAGACCGAGTTTGGTTCTACGCCACAATATATCCTCAGCAGTAGTCGCCCATTCATATTCACATAAATATTTAACTTCACATTCAAATAGATCATGTCCAAAGTTTTGGCCCAATTGCTCTAATGCATTTCGCTCTTGAAGCATATTCCACACTCTTGTGCCATATGCATGCGCCCAACGATTGGCAAGTGACTCAGAAACTCCGCTTATACGGGACTGGATCTGATGCGTTAAATCATCTAAGGTTGTCCAGTTTTCAGCTCCCGGTAAGGGCTCGTTTGCAGTCCACTCCTCTGTCATGTCATTAAAAAACGGGGATAGATCTTCTAAAGCAGCCTCTGCCAATTTCCGATAAGTCGTGATCTTACCGCCAAATACAGATAACAAAGGTGCTTTTTCATGTTCACTCTGCAGTGCCAGAGTATAGTCACGGGTAATTGCAGATGGGTTATCTGACTCATCATCACATAACGCACGTACACCCGAGTACTGACTTACAATATCAGCTCGAGTTAACTGCTTTTTAAAATGTGAATTGGTCACGGTTAAGAGGTAATCTATTTCTACATCGGTAATCTCTACCTTTTGTGGATCACCTGTATATTCCTGATCTGTCGTACCAATCAACGTATATTTTTCTAAATATGGAATTGCAAAAACGATGCGTCGGTCTTCATTTTGCATAATAAAGGCTTTATGACAATCATATAGTTTTGGTACAACAATATGACTTCCTTGGATTAATCGGATTTGATAAGGCGATCTAAAATTTAGACTTTCACTAATAACCTTCTCGACCCAAGGTCCTGCCGCATTCACTAAAGCTCTTGCACGGATCTGATAAAACTCAGCCCCACTTTGTAATTCCAAATGCCACAGTTCTTGTTCTTTATAAGCCTTAACACATCGTGTTCGTGTCACGACTTTAGCACCCTGCTCTTTGGCCTGTAGTGCATTTAACACTACAAGACGTGCATCATCTACAGTACAGTCAGAATATTCAAAACCACGTGTGATAGCTGGTTTTAAAGGGCTATTTTCTTTGAAGTAAATAAGATTCGAACCTAATAATTTTTCTCGTTTTCCCAAGTGATCATAAAAAAACAGTCCTGCACGAATTAACCATGCAGGGCGTAAATGTGGTCGATGAGGCATAATAAAACGCATAGGTTTAATAATATGTGGAGCTTTAGCCAATAGCACTTCACGCTCTGCTAGAGCCTCTCTAACCAATCTAAATTCTTTATGTTCTAAATAGCGCAGACCACCATGGATTAATTTGCTACTAGCAGATGAGGTGTGGCTAGCTAAATCATCTTTTTCACATAAAAATACGGACAGACCACGGCCTGCTGCATCATTAGTAATACCGACGCCATTAATACCGCCACCAATTACGGCAAGATCATATATTTTTGAATAATCATTAGGCTGTACTGTCATTTCTCATTTTCTTTTTATTGTTGATCTTATAAAAATTAAACCATCAAATTGATGAAACAACAATCAAAAAAGTAGAATAATCAATTTTAAATAACCAAGTATTTAATCGTTAATTGATTACCCCACTATTGAATTCAACCAGCTAAAGAATAGATCAATCCTCAGCCCAACTTTGACTACGCTTCACTGCCTTGAGCCATCCTTTATAAATCAGCTCGGATTGCTCAGAAGACATTTTCGGTTCAAATACCTTTTCTATGGCAGATTTATTTCTTAACTCATGAAGATCTTGCCAAAAACCAGTGGCCAACCCTGCTAAGAAAGCTGCACCCAATGCTGTAGTTTCTTTCATTATTGGACGCTCTACCGGTGTCGTTAAAATATCGGCCTGAAATTGCATCAAGAAATTATTTTCCGTTACTCCTCCATCAACACGGAGTGTACGAAGCTCTTCCTCTGCATCTTGTTGCATGGCACCTAAAACATCCCGAGTTTGAAAGGCAATAGACTCTAGAGTTGCGCGGATAATATGTTCAATACTAGCCCCACGTGTCAGACCAAAAATTGCGCCGCGTGCTGTCGGGTCCCAATATGGTGCTCCTAATCCGGTAAAAGCAGGTACTACATATACACCATTATTATCCTTTACACGTGTTGCATAAAGCTCGGAATCCTTAGCATTCTTAATAACCTTTAATTCATCGCGTAACCACTGTACGCAAGAACCACCGTTAAATACGGCACCCTCTAAGGCATAGTTCACCTCACCACTCGCACCACAGGCAATAGTTGTAAGTAATCCATGCTCTGAACGGACAATCTTTTTACCCGTATTCATGAGTAGAAAACAGCCGGTACCGTAGGTATTTTTAGCCTGTCCCGACTCAACACACATTTGACCAAAAAGCGCAGCCTGCTGATCACCCGCGATTCCGGCAATTGGGATCCCTACTTCTTGTCCACTAATGGTATGTGTATATCCATAAACCTCAGATGAACTACGAACTTCGGGTAGCATTGCTCTAGGAATATCTAAAGCTTGTAAAAGTTTTTCATCCCATTCAAGCTTTTCGATATCAAAAAGCATGGTTCGTGAAGCATTGGTAAAATCAGTAACATGAACTGCACCATTGGTGAGTTTCCAAATTAACCAAGTGTCTACTGTACCGAACAACAGCTCTCCTCGCTCAGCGCGTTCACGACTTCCTTCAACATGATCTAAAATCCACTTAATTTTTGTGGCTGAAAAATACGGATCAATCACTAAACCTGTGGTTTTTCGGATGTATTCTTGCCATCCTGCTTTATGCAATTGATTGCATATTTCAGTCGTCTGTCTGCTTTGCCAAACAATCGCATTGTAAATAGGCTTGCCTGTTTTTTTATCCCAAACAATTGTGGTTTCCCGCTGATTTGTAATGCCAATTGCTGCAACTTGTTCACTCTTAATACCTGCTTGAGCTAGAGCTTCTACCCAAACAGCACTTTGCGTTGCCCAAATTTCCATAGGATCATGCTCGACCCAACCTGGCTGCGGATAAATCTGAGTAAATTCTCTTTGAGCAATACTTACAACGTTAGCATCATGATCTAAAACGATTGCTCTTGAGCTTGTAGTTCCCTGATCGAAAGCCACAATATATTTTTTCGGGCAACTTGACATCTAAATGTCCCTTTCATTATCCACACACATCTAGTTCACAATGCCAAAACATTATGTCTAACTGTATTTATTAAAAATTTTCTTTGGAATATATCATTATTTTTAAGGTATACAGGAATTCTTCGCCTAAACATCACTCATTCTTTATCAGTTTTTTACTACTTGGGAAAAATAATAAGCGAAATATGAGAATTAGATGATGAAAATATATTGATCGGCTAATTTGAAATCACATAAATATTCAACTTATTCCTTTGCTTAAATAATAAACATTGTTTTACAGACATAAAAAAAATAAAGTGAAATACTCCTCTAGAAAATATGTAGAAACGGAATAAATCTTTTCTTTTAGCATTCAACCCAAGCGAAACATGGAGCGACTCATGGTTGATCAACCTTCTACCGCAACAACTCCACAACCTCATTTAGATACAAAAACACGCCTAAAATCAATTTTGGGTGGTTCTGCGGGTAACCTTGTCGAATGGTACGACTGGTATGTATATGCCGCATTCACGCTCTATTTTGCTCATGCATTTTTCCCAAAAGGCAGCCAAACTGCTCAGCTCCTTCAAGCAGCTGCAATTTTTGCCGTAGGCTTTCTCATGCGCCCGATCGGTGCATGGATTATGGGAATCTATTCAGACCGTAAAGGGCGTAAAGCAGGCCTTACACTATCCGTCACATTAATGTGTGTAGGTTCGCTGCTTATTGCCGTGACACCAAGTTATGAAAGTATTGGTGTATTTGCCCCTCTTCTTTTAGTAGTCGCTCGTTTAATCCAAGGCTTAAGTGTAGGCGGCGAATATGGTGCTAGTGCTACCTATTTAAGTGAAATGGCAGAAAGAAACCGTCGAGGTTTTTTCTCTAGCTTCCAATATGTAACATTGATTGCCGGACAGCTCACAGCTCTATGTGTTCTATTAATCTTACAAATGGTACTAACCGAAGAACAACTTCATGATTGGGGATGGCGTATTCCATTCTTTATCGGGGCTTTACTTGCTATTGTAGTTTTCCGTATTCGACGCGGCCTATTAGAAACCCAATCTTTTAAAAATGCTCAAACTGAAACAGACCAGCCCAAATCAGGCATGTTTGCTTTATTTAAACATTATCCGAAAGAAGCGTTCACAGTATTGTTTTTAACAGCTGGTGGGACATTAGCTTTCTATACTTACACAACTTATCTGCAAAAATATTTAGTGAATACTTCTGGATTTACTAAACCTGAAGCTACCCAAATTACAACCTTAGCGCTATTTATTTTTATGTGTCTACAGCCGGTAGCGGGAGCTTTATCTGATCGTATTGGTCGTAAGCCACTCATGATCGCTTTTGGTGTAACTGGGGTTCTATTTACTTATATTCTATTTAATACCCTTGCAACGACAGACAACTATTGGACTGCTTTCTGGTTATGTTTAGCAGGTTTGGTCATGGTAACCGGCTATACATCAATTAATGCCGTAGTTAAAGCTGAGCTCTTCCCTGCGCACATTCGCGCTTTAGGGGTAGCTTTACCTTATGCAATTGCTAATACGTTATTCGGCGGTACAGCAGAGTTCTTTGCTTTAAGTTTTAAAGAAGCTGGACATGAATCTTGGTACTTTATTTATGTCAGTATCATGATCTTCATTTCCCTCATTATTTATATTTTCATGAAAGACACCAAGCATCATTCAAAAATTAAAGAACATTAATAATTTTCTCATAAGGGCTAATATCGTTCGCCGATGTTAGCTCAAACATGCGATTAAGCCCCAACAACCTCTGTATTTTATGAGATACTAGCTATAAGAAAATAAGGACGATACTGATGAATAGAAGTATTTTATGCTTGGCATTAAGTAGTATGTTTGTTTTAACTGCTTGTCAGACTACCCCTCGACAATATAATGGTTCAACTGGATACCAGATTGAAAACAAAACAGAAACTTCAGCGACTTTAGCTTACACTTTAGCTAGTCGTAATAACCAGCAAATCGATGAACGTAAATTACAACGCGCTTGTCAAAATGTGCTAGGCGCTCAGAAAGTTTATAAATTATCAGTTTTGAGTATTAACGAAATTCCTAATCCAGCAAAAGATGAGCATTATGGAATTCAACTCGGTGAGACTCGTGCTTCTTTTGGTTTATCGAATACACCTAGTTTAAATAATGGTGAAGACTATGCAACTCGCCAAGCGCTTGAAGCACGCCCAAGCACACTAAAAGTTGTTCGTTATACTTGTTCATAAAATAAAAAAAGACGCTGTTCTTTTTACAGCGTCTTATAAAAACTCACATTTCTAAATTCTTTAGCTTCATCCAGATCAGGCCATGTAGAAGCACTTCTTTCATCAATCTTTTGATATTTCGGATGACTAAAGTTTTTAACACGACTATCAGCCACCCAGACTTCTGGCGCAAACTTTAAAAATTCATCTAAGAAGAACCGATTACATTGGTCATATAAAACATCAGCTGCCAATAAAACATCGACTTGCTCAGCTTTATATAAATCCTCTAAATATTCTAGCTCAACATCATTCAACAAAGCGTTTTCGCGACAAGCATTTAAACTAACCTGATCAATATCACAGCATATTACTCGTTTTGCTCCTGCCATTTTTGCAGCAATTGCGACTACACCGGAACCCGCTCCAAAATCCAAAACGACTTTATCTTTAACATGATGTGGCTCTGCAAGTAACCACTGAGCCATCGCCAAACCTGAAGCCCAACAGAAGATCCAATACGGCGTATCATTCCAAATGCGGCGAATAACTTCGTCATCTAAGCGATCAGTTGGAAAAACAGGTGGAATCAACCATAAAGAAATAGGTGTTTCTGGTAACTGTTGTACCATCAATTCACAATTGGGAATAACTTCATTGAGTGCTTGAAGTAAATGTTCAGGGGCTTTGGTCAATTGAAAAGTGCAGCTCATAAATAAGCTCAACAATTTATAATTACTATTTGATACACGTTAACGTCATCCGCAATTGTTCGAGGCAGGGCTACATTAGACTAAAATGTTTCTGCGACCCATCTAGAGCTAACCAGTAGCTGACGAGTTTTGCGGATGACAAATGGTTTTGGTTACTTTTCCCGAAAGAAAAGTAACATACGAGCTCCTAACATTTGCGTTAAACGGTAGGACGCCGTCGTGATTAAATTAAATTAACCTAAAGCTTTTTCAGCAGCTTCTACAGTTTGACGAATCAAAGTTGTAATTGTCATTGGACCAACACCACCTGGTACTGGCGTGTAAGCAGAAGCAATTTCTTCAATACCTTGTAGTTGGATATCACCAACACCACCGCCATCACGCGGATGGAAACCAGCATCAACAACCACTGCACCTTGTTTAATCCAGTCTTTTTGGATCAGTTCAGCTTTACCCACTGCACCCACAATAATGTCAGCTTGTTTTACCAGCTCAGGTAAATTTTGTGTACGTGAATGGCAAATCGTTACTGTTGCATTGGCTTGCAATAACATCATTGCCATTGGTTTACCTAAAATTGCTGAACGACCAACCACAACTGCATGTTTACCAGCAATTTCGATATTATTTTCTTTTAAAATCGTCATGATGCCAGCAGGAGTCGCTGAACCATATGCAGCTTCACCCATAGCCATACGGCCAAAGCCAAGACACGTTACGCCATCAACATCTTTAGCTAATGAGATTGCATCGAAACATGCGCGCTCATCAATTTGTGCAGGAACTGGATGTTGTAAAAGAATACCGTGCACATCTGGATTAGCATTAAGTTTTTCAATTTCTGCTAATAATTGTTCTGTTGTCGTTTCTTGTGGTAATTCAATTTTTAAAGAATCCATGCCAACTCGACGGCAAGCATTTCCTTTCATGCGTACATAAGTTGCAGATGCGCCATCATCCCCAACCAAAATAGTCGCCAAAATTGGGGTACGACCTGTTTTAGCTTTTAAAGCTTCAACACGTACTGACAAATTTTCTTCAATTTGCTTTGCTAATGCACGACCGTCTAAAACCAATGCCACAGCACATCTCCAAGGTAGACATGAATTTAATGTGCCAATAATACATGATTATTTGGGCAAATTTATTCTAGATGTTGCTTTTATGTTCATCTTATCTCAAAACAGTATTGTTTTTTTTCTAAAGGTTGCTAATATGTGCATCACCAAATGTAGGCGGGGTGGCAGAGTGGTCATGCAGCGGACTGCAACTCCGTGGACGCCGGTTCGATTCCGACCTCCGCCTCCAAATTTGGTAAAGCCCGGGTGGTGAAATAGGTAGACACAGGGGATTTAAAATCCCCCGCCCACAAAGCGTGCCGGTTCGAGTCCGGCCCCGGGCACCACTTTCTAGTACAGAAATTGGTGCAATAAAGAATCCAGCGTAAGCTGGTTTTTTTATGCCTAAAAAAAGGGATATTTATTACTATCCCTTCCCCCATATATCTAAGCAGTTTTTTGCTTATCTTTTTCAGGTGTTAAATTCGCATCCAACACTAATTGATAGTGTCGGCTTGAATCTACTTTATATTCTGCATTTTTAATTGAATCTACAAAAATCCAATCCGATTGCACCTGTTTATCATCAAGCGTGACTACCAGATAGCCCCGCTGATTTAAATTACAATAGGCCAACTCATCGATAAGCGTAGTAAAAGCAAATTCAAACTGTTGCAACTGAGCTAGCGGAATACTTAAATATTTTTCAAGGCCTGGTGAAGAAACCGAGCTTGTTGCCAGTTCAACACCAACATATTCCCCTTTTTGGCTATACAAGTAAGAGGTCCATGCATTATGGGTATCGCCAGCCAAAACAATAATTTTCTTATTAAACTCTACCAACTTATCATACATAAACTCTCGCTCAGCATAGTACCCATCCCAAGCATCAAGGTTATATGGAACTAAAGTTGTGACTCGCGCTTTTTCTTGAATAGTTAAAGTTGAATCACCCTGCTCTAGTCGTAACTTTAATGTGACTAATTCTGTAATTTGTGCATTCATTTTAGCTAGCGTTTCAGGCGAAGCTCCCCCTGAAGTAATTCGCCCTAGAGAAGCCAACAATTCAGCAGGAATCCACATTTTACTCATTAAAACTTGCTGACCAATCACATTCCATATTGCCGTCGATTGCTTTAATTTATCAACCAACCAGCCTCTTTGTGTGTGTCCCATTAAAGTACGCTTTGGATCTGTTAAATCAGTCTGAAATTTTTGAGCATCTAAACCAGAAGCGGTCATGTAATCTTTATATTCAAGCTGTTTATCTCGCGCAATAATACGTGTATCCAGCATCGTCAGCTCAACCAATGAGCCAAAATTAAATTGACGATAAATATTCAAATGATCGGCACTAGACACTGGGCGAATTGGCATCCATTCAAAATAAGCTTGTAGAGCAGCTAATTTACGTTCCAAGAAAGGGCCTTCATTACTTTGATGATTTTCTGCACCTTCGCGCCAAGTATCATTCGCTAGCTCATGATCATCCCAAATCACAATAAAAGGATGACGCTGATGCGCTGCCTGTAAGTCTTTATCTTGACGATACAGCGCATAACGTTTGCGATAATCATCTAATTTAATAATTTCTTTATTATTATCTGAGGGCAAAGTACGGCCCAGCTTTGCAGCATCTTCTGTCGCATAGCCATCAGCCCCATATTCATAAATATAATCGCCCAAATGAATGACTACATCCACATTCTGTTTTGCCATTTCACGGTATACATAAAAATAACCCGCAGGATAATTAGAACAAGAACATACTGCGAAGCTGACCTTATTGGTAGTTACAGGTAATGTTTTTGTTTGCCCTACTGGCGAGACTATGCTACCAAATCGAAAGCGATAATAATAAGTCGTACCCGCCTGTAGACCTGTTGCATCCACCTTCACGGTAAAATCGTCAGTTTTAGTCGTTTGAACCGTACCAGTCTTTAAATTCTGAGTAAATTGATTATCGGTGGCAATTTCCCAAGTTACTTTCAGGCGCACCCCAAAATCTGTCGGTGTCACACGTGTCCACAAAATGACTCTGTCTTGTAATGGATCCCCACTTGCTACCCCATGAAGGAAATCTGCTTGCACTTCTGAACTTTCATCATCGGAACCATCATTACACCCTGTAAAAGCAACAGGCAAAGATAGTGCCCCAAAACCGAATAGACTTTTTTGAATTAATTCTCGGCGTGAAATTTTTTCTGACATAAAATTACCTAAGTTTTAAGCAATGAGTGTCTTAAATTTAGGTAAATAAGATGAACAACTGATCTCAGTTTAATGAACAAATCATGACATAAACTGGTTAATTTATATCAATACTGACAAGAACTGATTGAAAATAAAGCAAACTCTCTGATTTTCTCTTGCCAATCGTGCACTTGTCCTCTATTATTGCGCACATGCCCGGGTGGTGAAATAGGTAGACACAGGGGATTTAAAATCCCCCGCCCACAAAGCGTGCCGGTTCGAGTCCGGCCCCGGGCACCATTTTCAAATATTGAATATGGTGTTACAAAGAATCCAGCGTAAGCTGGTTTTTTTATATCTGATGAAAATGATAGCCATAAGAAAAAACTATTGGATCAGCGTATTGGCAGAAGAAAATGAACAGGTGAATGGAAATTTAATTTTAAAAATTGAGAAAATCGAGAGTAATCACCACTCTCGATTCATCACCAGTTCTTCCATTTCAAGGTCTAAATATCCTGCATCCTGTGCCACCATCATCATTGCCTCAGCAATATAGTCAGCAGCACTATCATCCAAGGAAGAATCTAGATCCTCAAACTGAGGTTTCATTTCATTAATTTCAATAACAGTTTGATGAGCATATCGATAGATATCCTGCTCAGCTAAAGCAGGTTTCTGAACTTTTTTAGCAAATTGTTCAATCAACTGCTTGAGTTCAGCGACTAAAATATCTGGATAATATTCATCATCAAACATTGGGAGAAGTAAGTCTTCGAACATACAAAAGTTTACACAACAGCAAAAACTTGCCGCTTATAACATATTTTCCAAAGAATAACGATCATTTTCCCTGACTCAGCCATCTAGCCCAATCAATTAATGATCACCCTTTGATTCTATACAGCCTATTTCAATAAGCTTGTATCATCGCTTTCCAAACCCGTATTGCATCTGTCATTGCTTTCACGTCATGTGCTCTAACAATGGATGCACCTTGCTGAATACTCAGCAAATGCCCCGTAACGCTTCCTACAGCGCGCTGATCTGCGGCTGCACCTTGCAAGGCTTCACCAATAAAACGTTTACGAGAAAGACCAGATAAAATTGGATAACCCATTTCATTAAGCTTCCAAAATTCATTGAGAAGTCTTAAATTTTGCTGCGCATTTTTTGCAAAACCAAACCCGGGATCAATAATAATATTTTGTTTTTTTACGCCTGCCTTTAAAGCCTCATTCACACGCTGCTGGAGCTCTGCTATAACATCCAAGGTTACGTCTGTATATCGGTCTAGCTGATTCATCGTAGTGGGTTCACCACGCATGTGCATAATTACCACAGGTATATCTAGCTCTACTGCCGTTTTTAAAGCATTTGGTCGAGTAAGCGCACGTACATCATTCCAAATATGTGCTCCTGCCTCTTTCGCTGCACGAATAACATCTGGCTGACTTGTATCAATTGACAGAATCACATCATGTTTGGCCAAAGCTTCAACTACAGGTACAACTCTTCTAATTTCCTCTTCTACACTTACCTCAGACGCCCCCGGGCGAGTAGATTCTCCACCAATATCAATAATGGTAACACCCTGTTCTATCATGACTAGCGCATGAGCAATAGCTTGATCTACTTGATTATGTTTTCCACCATCACTAAAAGAATCGGGTGTGACATTTAAAATACCCATAACGTGAGGCTGTGATAGATCCAACTGAAGCTGTCCACACTCTAAAATTTGCTGAGGTAAAGGCATTAACTGCATAAAAAGCTCCGGTTTAAAATCTGATAAGTATTTTAGCAATTATCAACTATCTATAGTGTTGATTTGTTTTCAGCTTTTATTAAATTCATCCCCAAAAAAAAGCCACATGACTGTGGCTTTTTTTTATTTACTAATTAGTTCATTGCTGGCAATGGTGGCGGTGTAGATGGACCATCTTTTGGTGGTTCAAATGCAGCCACTGGGTTTTCAGCAACATATACTTTAGGTGGTTGTGGCTCACGACCTTCCATAATGTCACGGATTTGATCACGATCAATAGTTTCCCATTCCATCAAAGCTTTTACCATTGCATGTGCAATATCTTTATTACCTTCCAAGATATTACGTGCAACTTTGTATTGCTCATCAAGAATACGACGTACTTCTTCATCAACTAACTGTTGAGTTGCTTCAGAAATCGTACGGCTTCCTACATTTCCAAAGAAACCATTTTGGTTTTCATCTTCGTAAACCATGACACCCATTTTGTCAGACATACCGTACTTCGTAACCATCGCACGTGCCATTTTAGTAGCTCGCTCAAAGTCGTTTGAAGCACCAGTAGATTGCTGTTGAATAAATACTTCTTCAGCAATACGTCCACCAAACAAAATTGCAATTTCGTTTAGCATCTTGTCTTTATAATGGCTAATTTGGTCTTGTTCAGGTAACTGCCAAGTTACACCCAAAGCCCAACCACGTGGCATAATCGTTACTTTATGAACAGGATCTGTACCTGGCAAAATCTCAGCAACAATCGCATGACCCGCCTCATGATAAGCAGTTGCACGACGCTCTTCTTCACGTAAAACCATCGACTTACGTTCTGGCCCCATGTAGATCTTGTCTTTTGCATCTTCAAAGTCATGCATGTCGACAGTATTCTTATTACGACGTGCAGCAAATAATGCAGCTTCGTTCACAAGGTTTGCCAACTGTGCACCAGAGAAACCTGGAGTACCACGAGATAGAACTTTAACATCCACTCCCGTAACTGAAGGTAATTTTTTCAAATGTACATTCAGAATTTGCTCACGACCACGAATGTCAGGTAAACCGACCATTACTTGACGGTCAAAACGACCTGGACGTAATAATGCTTTATCCAGCACATCAACACGGTTTGTCGCAGCAATTACGATTACACCTTCGTTACCTTCAAAACCATCCATCTCTACGAGCATTTGGTTTAAGGTTTGCTCACGCTCATCATGACCACCACCTGTACCTGAACCACGGTGACGACCTACTGCATCAATCTCATCAATAAAGATAATACAAGGCGCATGACGCTTCGCTTGCTCGAACATATCACGGACACGAGACGCACCCACACCCACGAACATTTCTACAAAGTCAGAACCTGAAATGCTGAAGAAAGGAACTTTAGCTTCACCAGCAATTGCTTTGGCTAATAACGTTTTACCAGTACCAGGAGGTCCAACCATAAGTACGCCACGAGGAATCGTAGCGCCCAAACGTTTGAATTTTGCTGGGTCTTTTAAGAAATCTACAATTTCAACAACTTCTTGTTTTGCTTCATCACAGCCGGCGACGTCAGAAAAATTGACTTTGATTTGGTCTTCAGAAAGCATTTTTGCCTTCGATTTACCAAAACTCATCGGTCCATTTTTTCCGCCTGCACCACCACCCATGTTACGCATAAAGAACATGAATAACAAAATGATTAACAGTACAGGGAAACTAGCAATGAGAAGTTGCATCAAAATGCCTTGACGTTGAGGAGCCGTTCCCTCTACAACAACATTTTGCTTATTTAAGCTCGGCATAAGCTCAGTGTCTTCAACTTGCGGACGAACAGTTTCAAACTGTGATCCGTTAGTTTTTTCACCATTAATATTTAAACCGTCAATTGTGACTTGCTTAATTTGGCCAGCATTCACCGCTGCAACGAAATCTGAATATTTCATCGCAGTAGGCTTATTGCGGTCACTGATATTACTGAAAATTAAAATCAGAACACCAAGTATTATTAGCCACAATACGGCATTCTTGAAGTAATCGCTCAAAGCTTTATTCCCATATCGATCTAATTTGATCATGCCCAATCTTGGCCGATCGTCATAAAAACAGCAACTGTATTGCTTGCGGATAACCTAAAAGTACAAAATGCACAATTTTTAGGAGCTTGGCAAGTAAACTTTATTGCAATGCTTTCTTACGCCCTTGTCCAACCAAAAAAACTTCTTTAGAGCGCGCCCGAGAAGCTGCTGGTTTTGCTGTCTTTAACACATCAAAACTATCAACCACTTGTTTACGAAACTCATCAAATCCTGCGCCTTGGAACACTTTAACCACAAACTGTCCATTAGGACCAAGAACCTTTTGAGCAAAATCTAAAGCCAGTTCACATAAGTAAATCTGTCTAGGTTGATCAACAGCCCTATTACCTGATGTATTGGGGGCCATATCAGAAATTACAATGTCTACTTGTCGCCCATTTAAAATATTTAACAATTTTTCAAATACAGCTTCTTCTCTAAAGTCGCCTTGTAAGAAAGTGACATCAGGCAAAGCATCCATAGGCAAAATATCGGAAGCAATTACTAATCCCTTGCTACCCACAAGTTTTCCAGCAATTTGAGACCAACTACCAGGAGCTGCACCCAAATCTACCACCGTCATGCCTGGCTTGATCAACTTATATTTTTCTTGAATTTCAAGAAGTTTATATGCTGCTCGCGCACGATACCCTTCCTTTTGTGCTTTTTTTACAAAAGGATCGTCTAGATGCTCCCTCATCCACGCACGACTACTTTTCGACAATTTCTGGTTTGTAATGCGTGTTGCCATAACTCACTAAATATCAAAAAAACTTCTGATCGTTCATTGTACGTGAAAATTACTCTCATTACAGTACGGATGTAGCGTAATCTCACCAAGTTTTACAGTTTTTTTTCAATAATGTTAATCGATTATTTATACAGTTTTTCGTACATTTGAATTTAAGTTTTTTGCTATACTAAGTCGTTTTTAAAATCAGGTATTTTTAATGGCCGCTTTATCTATCCATGAACGTAAACGTTTACGTCAAATTGGTCATGTGCTTAATCCGGTTGTCATGATTGGTGGACAAGGCTTAACAGATGCTGTAATCGAAGAAACTCTTCGTGCTTTAAATGACCATGAACTTATCAAAGTTAAGGTTGCCGGTGAAGATCGTGAAGCACGTACTGCTGTCATTGATGCAATTGTAGAAGCGACTGGTGCAGAAGCTGTTCAAAAGATTGGTAAAATTGTTTTACTTTACAAAAAAGCAGCTAAACAAAACCAGCATTTGTCTAATCTTGTTCGCCACGCTCACCTAGCAAACTAATTTGATTTGACAAACTATGGCAAGTTACGAACTTTCAGCTTTTGATCGTTTTCATGCTGTTTCTGTTGTTGGCGCAATTGAACAGCAGGCTCCGCACACCTTAAATGTCGGTTTTTGGATCCGTGATCCAAATCAACTCATTGTCTGGCCCCAAGAAGTCGCGGCTCATCCTCGTCAGGATTTTTTGTGGGAAGAAACTTGTTTCGAAATTTTTGTTGGCGTGCATGGTGAAGATTATTATCGGGAAATTAACCTTTCCCCTTCTCAAGCATGGCAGTCTTATCAGTTTGAAGAATATCGCTATCCAGAAAGTATGCCTCCCCTTGCTGCTTACGATATTGAACTGAACCATCTCAAGCGTACTCATTATGGCTTAAATGTTAGTCTTGATTTGGGACAATTTATGCAACAGCATCGCTTGAAATGGGCAAACCTTTATTTAGGTTTAACTGCAGTTTTAAAAACCAAAGAAGGTATTCAATACTATGCAATGCAGCATAGTGGAAAAAGTGCAGATTTCCATAATAAGCGTGACTGGTTACATCAGTTTTAAAAGTAAAAAAGCGAGAAATTAATTCTCGCTTTTTTATAGCTTTGAAAAACTGGAACTATTAATTATCTCGCGCTTTATTCCAAGCTTCAACTGCATTATTTTTAGTACGTTTAATGCTTTCGCTTAAAGAATCTTTGTGCTTTAAAGAAATTTGGCTAATATCACCTTTAAGCTCTTTGCTGACTTTGGTCAAATCTTCAATAAGAGCATTAATTTCTGCTTTCAAAGCATTTTTAAGTTCAGACAATCCTTCTTGTGAAGTACTAAACTGAGCTTTAATCACATCTAGACGTTGCAAAATATCTTGTTTAATTTGGATAAATTGATTCTGAATATTCTTATTTAACTCATGAGTTTCAGCTTCAATTTTTTCTTGAGCCTCACTTATGACTTCTTTGACCTGTTCTTGAGTTTCAGCGACAGCTTCTTTTACCTGAGTTTTCGCTTCTGTAGCAACTTCTTTAATCTGCTCGGTTTTCTCAGCAACACTTTCTTTTACTTGTGCAGTTTTAGCAGTGACTGCTCTTTTAGCTTTAGTCGTGGTAGCAGCTACGGTTTCTTTCACCTCACTCACCTCGGCTTTTGCTGAATCAACTACAGCTTGAGCTTTTTCGCTCACATCTTTTGAAACTTGATCATTACTCATGCTATTTCCTCGTATTGGTTATTTTTTAACTAACAATACAATAAATCCAGTTCTAAAAATCGACCTTGCAAATTGTTAGACAATTTATCAAAAGTACTTGATTCAGATGAGTGGATAATTTTTTTGTAAAAAGCAAGCAATGAATTATATTTTTTAGCAGAAAATAAATAGACTTTTTAAGGTTCCATGCGTATAATGCGCTGTTAAGTTACAAGCGAGCAGACCGATAGGGAGGGGCATGTTTTATCACAACATCGCCTATCTTTTTTGGGTCTACTCGCTTTTTTACAGCCGAAATTCAGGAGCTTTGGTTTGAGCACCCCCGCCATTTTAGCCCTCGCAGATGGAACGATCTTTAAAGGAACGTCAATCGGCGCAACGGGAAGTACGACTGGAGAAGTCGTTTTTAACACAGCCATGACAGGCTATCAAGAAATTTTGACTGACCCAAGTTATGCACAACAAATTGTGACATTAACTTACCCTCATATTGGTAACACTGGTTGCAACGCGGAAGACGTTGAATCTGGTCGTATCCATAAAGTATGGGCGAATGGTTTAATTATTCGTGACCTTCCACTACTACACAGCAACTTCCGTGCTGAACAGTCTTTAAGTGAATATTTACAAGCGCACAATGTTGTTGCGATTGCTGATATTGATACACGTAAATTAACGCGTATTTTACGTGACAAAGGTGCACAAAATGGTTGCATCCTTGCTGGCGAAAATATTACTGAAGAAGAAGCAATTGCCAAAGCTCGTGCTTTTGGTGGTTTAAATGGTTTAGATCTTGCAAAAGAATGCTGTGATCCAACAGGCTTTGAGTGGTCTGAAGGTTCGTGGGTATTAGGTAAAGGCTTTACTCAACCCGAATTAAAATATCACGTGGTTGCATACGATTACGGTGTCAAAACCAACATCTTGCGTATGCTTGCAGACCGCGGTTGTAAACTCACTGTTGTACCTGCTGAAACTCCGGCTGAGAAAGTTTTGGCACTTAATCCAGATGGCGTATTCCTTTCAAACGGCCCAGGCGATCCAGCTGCTTGTGATTACGCAATCGAAGCTGTAAAAACTATTGTTGAAACCACAACATTACCTGTATTTGGTATTTGCTTAGGCCACCAAATCTTGGCACTCGCTTCTGGTGCAAAAACTGTAAAAATGAACCATGGTCACCACGGTGCTAACCACCCTGTACAAAATCTTGAAGATGGTACAGTGATGATTACTTCACAGAACCATGGTTTCGCTGTAGATGCAGAAACTTTACCGGCTAACTTAAAAGCAACGCATGAATCATTGTTCGATGGCACCTTACAAGGTATTCACCGTACAGACAAACCAGCTTTCAGCTTCCAAGGTCACCCTGAAGCAAGCCCAGGTCCACATGATTGTGCCCCATTGTTCGATCACTTCATCGAACTTATTGAAGCATCTAAACAGTAATTACGGAGCGAATAATGCCTAAACGTACGGATATTAAAAGCATCTTAATTATTGGTGCTGGCCCGATTGTGATTGGTCAGGCATGTGAGTTTGACTACTCAGGTGCTCAAGCGTGTAAAGCTCTTCGTGAAGAAGGTTACCGTGTTATTTTGGTTAACTCTAACCCAGCAACCATTATGACAGACCCATCAATGGCTGATGCAACGTATATTGAGCCGATTACTTGGCAAACAGTTGCTCAAATCATTGAAAAAGAACGTCCAGATGCAGTATTGCCAACTATGGGTGGCCAAACTGCATTGAACTGTGCTCTTGCACTTGATGAGCACGGCGTTCTTGAAAAATATAATGTTGAATTAATTGGTGCAACTAAAGACGCAATTGAGAAAGCCGAAGATCGTAAACTCTTCGATATCGCTATGCGTAAAATTGGCTTGGAATGTCCAAAAGCTGCCATTGCTGAAACAATGGAAGAAGCTTTAGAAATCCAATCACGCTTTGGTTTCCCAGTAATTATCCGTCCATCATTCACAATGGGTGGTTCGGGCGGCGGTATTGCATATAACCGTGAAGAATTCCTTGAGATCTGTGAACGTGGTTTCGACCTCTCTCCTACTCACCAGTTATTGATTGATGAATCATTAATTGGCTGGAAAGAATATGAAATGGAAGTTGTTCGTGACAAAAACGACAACTGTATTATCGTATGTGCGATCGAAAACTTCGACCCAATGGGCGTACACACTGGTGACTCTATTACTGTAGCACCAGCTCAAACATTAACTGACAAAGAATATCAATTGATGCGTAATGCTTCAGTTGCAGTTCTTCGTGAAATTGGTGTTGAGACAGGTGGCTCTAACGTTCAGTTCGGTATTAACCCGAAAGACGGACGTATGGTTGTGATCGAGATGAACCCTCGTGTATCTCGTTCATCTGCGCTTGCTTCTAAAGCAACAGGTTTCCCAATTGCTAAAATCGCAGCAAAACTTGCTGTTGGTTATACCCTTGATGAATTGAAAAATGACATCACTGGCGGCATCACTCCTGCAAGCTTCGAACCATCAATTGACTATGTTGTAACGAAGATTCCTCGTTTTAACTTCGAGAAATTCCCACAAGCAGAACCAGTTCTTACCACTCAGATGAAATCTGTTGGTGAAGTCATGGCAATTGGCCGTAACTTCCAAGAATCTGTACAAAAAGCATTACGTGGTCTTGAAGTTGGTGTAAGCGGTTTTGATGAAAAAATCGAAGCTGGTGCAACAAATGCAAAAGAAACTATTTTAAAAGAGCTTAAAGTTCCGGGTCCTGAGCGAATTTGGTACGTAGCGGATGCATTCCGTCATGGTTTCTCTTTAGATGAAGTTTTTGAAGCAACTAAAATTGACCGTTGGTTCCTCATCCAGATTCAAGACATCGTTAAAACTGAAGCTCAAGTGAAAACTTTAGGTTTTGGTGACTTAAACGCTGACAACATCCGTTCGTTCAAGCGTAAAGGTTTATCTGACCTTCGTATTGCTCACCTCATGGGCATTTCACAAAAGCAATTCCGTAAACAACGTTGGAACTTGGGTGTTTATCCAGTTTACAAACGTGTTGATACATGTGCAGCAGAGTTTGAGTCTGGTACTGCATACATGTATTCAACTTACGATGAAGAATGTGAAGCAAATCCATCAAACCGTGACAAAATCATGGTGATTGGTGGCGGTCCAAACCGTATTGGTCAAGGTATCGAATTTGACTACTGCTGTGTACACGCTGCATTAGCGATGCGTGAAGACGGTTATGAAACAATCATGGTGAACTGTAACCCTGAAACTGTTTCTACCGACTATGACACATCTGACCGTCTATACTTCGAGCCTGTAACACTTGAAGATGTACTTGAAATCGTACGTACCGAGAAGCCTAAAGGCGTAATCGTACAGTATGGTGGTCAAACTCCACTTAAATTGGCACGTGCTTTAGAAGAAGCAGGTACTCCAATTATCGGTACATCACCAGATGCGATTGACCGTGCTGAAGACCGTGAACGTTTCCAGCAAATGATCCAACGTTTACAGCTTCGTCAACCAAACAACAGCATTGTAAAATCTGCTGAAGAAGGTATCTCTGAAGCTGCAAAAGTAGGTTATCCGCTTGTTGTTCGCCCATCTTATGTATTAGGTGGTCGTGCAATGGAAATCGTATATAACGAAGAAGAACTTAAACGCTACCTTCGTGAAGCAGTTCAGGCATCTAATGAAGCCCCTGTTCTTCTTGACCGTTTCCTAGATGACGCAACTGAAGTTGATGTTGACTGTGTATCTGACGGTAAAGACGTTGTGATCGGCGGCATCATGCAGCATATCGAACAAGCTGGTATTCACTCAGGTGACTCTGCATGTTCAATTCCTCCTTATTCTTTATCAAAAGAAATTCAGGATGAAATGCGTCGTCAAACGATTGCAATGGCAAAAGAACTTGGTGTTGTTGGCTTGATGAACGTTCAGTTCGCTGTAAAAGGTGACGATATTTACGTTCTAGAAGTTAACCCACGTGCTTCACGTACAGTCCCATTCGTATCGAAATGTATTGGTGATTCTTTAGCTAAAGTTGCTGCACGTTGTATGGCAGGTCAATCTCTTGAATCTCAAGGATTTACTAAAGAAATCATTCCAACTCACTTTGCTGTGAAGGAAGCAGTTTTCCCATTCGCTAAATTCCAAGGCGTTGATCCAATGCTTGGACCTGAGATGAAATCTACAGGTGAAGTGATGGGTGTAGGTAAAACATTTGGTGAAGCATTCTATAAAGCTGTTTTAGGCTCAAATGAACGCTTACCAGGTTTACCAACTGAAGGCGAAGTAAAACATGCTTTCTTATCAGTACGTGAATCTGACAAGAAATACATCGCTGATATCGCTAAGAAATTAGTTGCGTATGGCTTCAAGCTTGTTGCAACAGGTGGTACTTACCAAGTGCTTAAAGAAGCAGGTTTAGAATGTGAATCTGTAAATAAAGTTACTGAAGGTCGTCCACATATTGTTGACCGCTTGAAAAATGGTGAAATACACCTTATTGTCAATACCACTGAAGGTAAACAGGCTCAATATGACTCTGCAATGATCCGTCGTGCTGCCCTACAAGGCAAAGTGTATTACACAACGACAATCAATGGTGCAGAAGCTGTTTGCCAAGCCTTTGCTGTGAAATTGCCAATGGATGTATACCGCTTGCAAGATTTAACTGTAGGTTAATTTTTTTACCGATAAGTCCCGTCACCTTATCGGTGGCGGGATTTTTTCATTTTTTTAACTGTGTTTTCTCAACTTAAGAGGGACCGAAATGCAACGTTATCCAATGACCCCTGAAGGTAAAATCGCCTTAGAGAAAGAATTACAACATCTGAAATCTGTTGAACGTCCACGTATTACTCAAGCGATTGCCGAGGCACGTGAACATGGGGACTTAAAAGAAAATGCAGAATACCATGCTGCTCGTGAACAGCAAGGTTTCTGTGAAGGACGCATCCAAGATATCGAAGGTAAATTGGGTGCTTCACAAGTCATCGATGTTAAAGACTTAGAACAAAACGGTCGTGTTGTATTCGGTGTTACGGTAACGATTGAGAACCTTGATACTGAAGAACGCAAGACTTATAAAATTGTTGGTGATGATGAAGCAGATTTTAAAATCAATAAAATCTCAGTGAACTCACCAATTGCACGTGGCCTTTTGAGCAAGAGTGAAGGTGATGAAGTAAAAATCGTTACTCCTCAAGGCGAAGTGGAATATGAAATCGTAAGTGTAGAATATCTCTAAGGTAATACACTTGGACCCCTCTTCATGAGGGGTTTTTTATTTAATATGGTTTAGCTCATTTTTGTTTGGATAATAAATTATGGATACTCCTCTAATTAACACACCAGTCCGCCATTGGTGCGAATTTGAGTTTATTTCCAAAACTGTAAGAAATCCAAATATCCATATTAAAGGAAATTATTCTTATTATTCGGCCTATTGGGATCAGGGTTTTGAACGTTGTGTTGTGCGCTATTTACATGACAAGCCTTCTACCCCAGACAAGCCAATTGACCAGCTTTATATTGGTAATTTTGTTTGTTTTGGGGCTGAGTGTGTGATCATGATGGGTGGTAACCAACTTCACAGACCAGACTGGATTTCAACTTTTCCTTTTGATACTCGAAGTTTTTTGGCAGCTGGTGATACTGTAATTGCTGACGGATGCTGGATTGGTAGCCGTGCGATGATCATGCAAGGTGTCAAACTGGGTGAAGGTGCGGTGATCGCAACGGGAGCTGTGGTAACTAAGGATGTTCCTCCTTATGCAATTGTCGGTGGGGTGCCCGCGAAAATTATTAAATATCGCTTTCCTCAAGAACAAATAGACAAATTACTTGCTTTAAAACTTTATGACTTAAATGAGAAGCAATTTTTAAAAATACGCGAATATTTACAATCTGATGATATAGATGCTTTATCTGCACATGTAGAAAATTTGCGCAATTTATAAAAAAATATATCTACAAAAATTGTTGTTATAAAGCCACAAATGATTACGCGCTTGAATTTAAATCGTCAAAAAATAAGTTTAAAGTATTAATAAATAAGCATCATTACAATAAGGAAAACACCCATGTTATATCAACATATTCTTGTACCAATTGATGGTTCTGAAACGTCTATGGTTGCCATGAAAGAGGCGATCAAACTGGGAAAAGCGCTAAATAGTAAAATTACAGTTGTACAGGTGATGGCACTTGATCCATTTATTGCTGATGCCTATGTGAAAACTGGTGAAACCAATGAGCTGATTGAACGCACTCGAACTTATTTACTCGATATTTTAGAAAAAGCAAAACAGCAATTTTCTAATGAAGGCATCACTGTTGAAACTAAACTGCTGGAAGGTTTTGTTGTTCATGAGGAAATTATTCAGGCTGCCCAAGATTTAAATGCAGATCTAATTGTTATGGGCTCTCATGGCCGCACAGGGGTTCGAAAACTTGTGTTAGGAAGTGTGGCACAAAAAGTCTTAGGTGAAAGCCATATTCCTGTTTTAATTGTGCGCTAAAGTGAAATTGCCTGTCTGGCTAAATTGAGCAAGATAGGCTTTTATTTCTTAAAAGGTTGAGTTAAAACTCCCCTTTTTCAGCATAACTCATCTGTGCCATCAAACTGAAAAATCATATTGCTCCACTAAACCGTTTATCATTCTTTTTCATGTGTAATTAGGCGCTAATCTGAACATTAAGGCTGCCAAGCAAACTGCTTTAAGTTAACTTTACCATTTAACAAATAGACGCCTTCAGCTTCCAACTTTAATTGCTGAATATTTTCACCCTTTTCATTAAATTTACTTAGGCTAATTTTGCCTTGAGAATTAATCACACGATACCAAGGAACTTGATGATCAGCTTCAAGATGTTTTAATACATAACCCACTAACCTTGCATGTTTAGGTAATCCTGCCATACGAGCAACTTGCCCATAAGTCGCAACTTTTCCGTAAGGAATCAAAGCAATGACTTCTAAAATCTGTCGATGTAGTTCATACTGAGTTGTCAAAATGGACTCCATAAAAATTGACATAATTCATATCATATAAAAATTTTTGACCAAAACTAAATGCAATCCAAGGTGGGCTTGAGGGAGATCTGCATGAAAAAAATATTACTGGTGGTTACTGGAACTTTACTATGCGTTTCTTGTACTACACGTCCTCCTTTTACGTCAGGAGAACCCCCTAAAGTAGCTATAGATGGTCGCCCTATTGTTCCAGTCACTTTTGTTTTTACAACCAATACACCAGAAGCGACGAAGTTTGATAATTATCAACAGATGCGTAAGGAAATTAAAATACTAAATAGATATTATGTTGATGATAAAAATAATAAAATTTTCAAGTTTAAATTACATCGTTATATCCCTTATGAAGAGTTTTCAAAATTACGCTGTGATTTAAAACAACAGATTAATCAGCCTTACCCAATTACGATCGAAACCATTCCTGCAAGTGTAAATACCTGTTTTCCTAAACGGACAGCGAGCAAAGAGATTATTGTTTTCATTTATGATGCCTACTCAACGAAGTGGAAATTTGAGGATGTAACGAGTAGAGCGTTTCGCAATAATGGTAAACCTTTTGTTTTATTAGACTGGAACCGTCTCAATTATAATATTCAGGCGGGTAGCGTACATGAGATGGGCCATGTTTTTGGACTAAAACATGTATGTGCACCGAACGCAACTAAACGTACGCCAACCAACATTATGACAAGCGCAGAATGTAAACTTGGTAGTGGTGGACTTAGAAATTTAGGTTTTACGCCCGTACAACTTCAAACAATTTTAGAAAACTATCAACGCTATCCATAAACTTTATTAAAAACTCATTTCCACGTAAAAACCTAAATCATCTTGTGACGTGTAATAATTTTCTTGGGCTAGTAAAGTTGTCATGTAACTACTGGCTTTTAAGAAATCTTCAGCATTGACTGGATATGGCTGCCAAAATGTTTTCAAATTATTAGTGTAGATCGGATATAAACGCAGCTGATCTTTTGACAAATCTAACCTTGCTATACAACCATAAGGTAAAGCATTGTGTGCATCATATTCACCATTACTATTAAAGACAGCATTGCCAATACCAAACACGACTGGCTTATGGTTGATCATCTGAATAGGTTGAATAGTATGAGCACCATGACCAACTATAAGATCTGCACCCGCTTGGGTTAAAATCTTAGCAAGTCTGCTCTGCTCTTTTGAAATGGGCTTAAAATCGACACCCCAATGACAAATAACAATAATTTTATGCTCAGGGTTAGTCTGCTTATAACGGCCTATTTGTTCAAGCAAAACTCCATTTAAACACGAAACTCCATTTGTATGACCTAAAGCATAAAAATCATAATCTAAATAGGCCGTGTCTCTGTGCCAATAGCCATTAAAATAGCGTAATGCTTGTTATTAAAAGTGATTTCAAAGTAGCTATGAGCATCTTTTTGATTTAGGCCAGCCCCAATATAAGAAATATTAGCTTGATCAAATTGTTGTAATGTATAAATTAATCCACGATCCCCATAATCTTTTAGATGATTATTTGCCAGTACAACATGGTTAAGGTGAATATTTTTGAACGCACCTAATGTTTGTTCAACATCAGCTTTAAGAATGAATGGCTTTTTATGTGCTAAAGGAGATTGAGTTTCTAAAGCAAAGACCGCTTCAAAGTTAGCAATATTTAGGTCATTTTCGCCTAAAAAGGCTTTTATTTTATCGAATGAATAGTCATACCCATATTGTTGCAGAGCATCAGTTTGTCCTCTCGCCTTACGCTTTTCGGTGTAGATTTCCCCAAAGTAGGTATCCCCAAAAATGTTAATAATGCCACTCGGAGCAGAGCAAACTTTAGGTTTTACATTCTGTGCTTGAAAACAATGATAGTAAGGAATCAAGTGCTCAGCACGATGAATATCATCTAAGAATAAAAAGAAACCAATCGTTTGTTTTCTTCAAAGAAAGTGAGATAAATTTTTCTAAATGAGTTTGTAAGATATAAGACCTCTACTACGTTCTGTGCCATTAATGAGGTCTGAGGAAGATAGGACTTTCCTTTAAAAATAAGTTCCTTAATAAAAAAAAGTTTTTTTATTTCAATTGAGTAACTAAAAATTTTTCTAATCAACAAAAACAAATGCTTTAACTGATTTTGGTTACCTGCATTTTTTAGAGTCAAGTTATAGGTAGCAGCTCTTTTAGAGAAAATTAAAGATGCTTGCTCATTTGTACCGCAGAGCATTTTACTTAAAGCATCTTTTACATCTGCTGCTTGAGTAAAAATTAAGAACTGCAATAACTCGGTAAATGTATAACTTTCAGTTGCTTTTAAACCTAAATTTTGCTGTCCAATTTGTTCACTCTTTTTTTGTGGCACAATATAGACGTCTTGAGCCTGTACTTTTTTTTGTTGAAATTGTTCTAGTGCATAGTCGATGAGTAAGAGCGTTGAAACATCCTCATCAAATTCGAATTGCCATATAGCTTCATCAAAATTTGTAGTGTTGATATGAGCTAATAATTTGATTTCAACGGGTTGATAGTTCATGACTCATCACCTTTGTAATCTTTTACATAGGCGATGTAGCCCGATAAGTTATGTTCCTGGTCATCAATCCGTACTCGAAAGCGGTCATGGCGGATATAGAAGCGTGTAAAATTTTATCTGGCCGCGCCATATACATCGCCATTTCTGGATAAAAAAAGCCTGTCGTTTGGAAATCAGCTCTAAACTCAATTAGCTTTTGAAGCTCAGACATATAAGCCTGCTCAAAAAGTACCGTTCGGCCCTGCTCTTTTAAACGGTTCACCATTTTATAAGCAGCCATTAGCATTTCTAATAAAGTTGCATAGGTCGTTTTTCGATTTCGAATAAAAATAAAATGTTTTAAATAATTATTTAAACCAAAAATAAAATATTTATCTTCAGGGCATATTTTAGTGAGTTCATTTGTACAATAACTTAACCAGTGGTCATGATATTTTTCATATCTATTTTTAATAAAATATTCAAACATTAATTTAACAGTTTCTAATAAACTAGAATTTTGATTAATTTGATATAACCTTAATAAAGCTAAAGCAGCTTCACCATCATAATAAATAATTCTGAATTTTTCTTTTAAATCATAATCTGGATAATTTAATACATGAGTGGTTGAGCCATTTGAATCGACTAATTTTAAAATACCATTTGCGAGTTTTTCTGCATATTTTTGATAATCATTTTTTTGAGTAATGTCTTGATATTTAGTTAACATTAAAATAGCAGCTGCATTGGCACCTAATTTAATTTCAAACTCCTCTTCTTTACCATCAATCATAAAACTGGTTTCAGAGTCTTTTTCTTTATAAAAGTTGGTCAGCGCATATTGGATAGCAGCATGTACCTTGGGCCAATACTCTGGCTTACTCTGCACTTCAAATGTTTCTAGCAACGCATACACCGAAGTACAGTGGCGTACTGTGTTATAGTTACGGATGTCCCGATCATAAGCAGAAAAATAGCCATAGATAAGTTTGCCATTTTCTTGAATCTGATCATGCAAAAATGCCGAATTTTTTTCAATTAACGACTGAAAATGCTGTTTCTTATTGCTTGAAATCGCTCTAATCCCATTCGCATCATAGCGGCTCGCTAAATTAATGAATTGCCCATTTTCATAAAATGCTGCATAGGTATCAAAAGTCCAAATGTCTTGTAACTCTTGTAATTTAATCTGTGGTTTAGTCGCATTATATTTTTGCTTAACTGCGTAATTTAGGTTTGTTTCATCAAAAAAATTGGGTTTGTCATAGCTCAAACCTCGAATGATTGCTTTTCCATAAATCTCTTGCTCAAGAAATGCAACAGAACATTGTTCATCAAATCCAATACCTCGACGATAGTGGTTGTTATGAAATTGGTGATGGACCTGCTGTTCTATTACTTTCCAAGCTTGTTTTGTCAAATTATATGCAACATCAATTTTTATATAGTCTGGAAGTGGTTCCTGTGCAAACTGATCATTAATGAAATCTAATAATTCTTTCTTTGCTTGTGAAAAGCTTGTCTTTTTACTATGCCATACGTTACATCTTTGGTCTTTGGGACCAAATGATATGAATAAAATCGTTTCTTTCTGAAGATCTGAAACATGGGGAGCGATATGTTCTAACCAAAGGTTCAGTTGTCTTTGGAAGTTTAAAAATGCTGTCACTCGAAATCAGTCCCTATCCGTTATTTGTTGTTCTATAAAGTTTTCAATGCATCATAACTGAACATATAAAAAGCTAAGTTAACGTATTGTTTAGACGTAAAAAAAGAGCCCGAAGGCTCTTTTTTTTATAAGTCGATTGTCAGATTAGAAAATGATTTGACCATTGTTGATCAAGTCATTCAATGTTACTGGACCAGTGAGGTTAGTCAATTGAAGCAATGGTGTTTCAGTGTAAGTACCTTCTACAAGTAATCCACCATCACGGTCTACGCTGATTGTCGCAGTTTGAGTACCAGCATCATAACTTACTGTCACATATTGACCGATTGTTAAGTTAGATTGAGAACCAATCAACAAGTTGCTTAAGTCAATCTTATCAGCCTGATCATCTGTTGCAGTGTTACCTACATGGAAGTCAGTCCATACATCTACACCACCAGCTGTAGTGTTGCCACCAGTTGCATTAGTTACGCTTGCAGCTGTTAATGTGTTGTAGATCAAGGTGTCAGAGCCGTTACCAAGAGCAAATGTGTCATTTGCCGCAGTACTTACTGCAAGGCTATTCAACTCTTGACTCAAGTTAATCGTCAATGAAGACACATATTCACTGCCATCAATCACTGAAACCAACTTGTAATCAACCACATCAACTGTCGCATTCGCAGCGCTGTCTAATGGTTTGTAGAGTAAGAACCATCATTGTATAGATACAATGTACCTTCACCTGTATTCACTCCTTGACCAGCAGCTAACTCATATGTGCCAGTGGTTGAGTTCATGACATAGAGCTGAGTACCTTCTACCACATCATTATTAAATACATTACCAGTAATCCAATCTGTTTGACCATCTGGTGTGTATTGGTCTAGATGAGTCGCTGTCGTTGTCACTACAGAATCTAGAGTTACAGTACCTAGAGAAATCAGACTTGATAAACTGAATACAACACGGTAAGTACCTTCTGACAGATGAGGTACATCAGCTGAGTATGCCGGAGCACCCAACACACCTGCTAATGCTGTCGCAGAACCAGAGTACGCGGTATTTACCCATGTTCCGCTAACCAATTGCTGAATTGTATATCCAGTCGTTGGAAGAGCCGACAAGCTTAACGATGCAGTGTAGTTCAACTGTACATGTACATCACTTACTGTATTTGCAGCTATTGTAAACTCGCTAGAGGTTACTGTACTGCTTAATACAGGTAGTGGTGGGAAGCCTGCTAGGTTACCGATAGTCACATTACCGCTCACAACATCTACAACTGGGTCTACCACTGGTGCCATGCTGATTGTTGCATCATCTATATCAGCTGTTACAGATGGTGTTGGAAGTGTAGCATCTGCCGAAGGATCTGCTGTATTCCAAGTTACATCAACATCTGGCGAACCAACTTGAACATGTAATGTAGCGGTATCAGTTCTACCAGTTACAGGATCTGTCACTGTGTAAGTGAAGCTATCAACTTTACCTACATTCGCCATATCCGCAGTTGCCTGATAACTATAAGTACCATCTGCATTAATAGTCAGAGTTCCGTATGCACCAATAACCGTTGCTGGAGAACCCGCTACAACTGTAGTTGTATTACCATTCTCAGCTGTAACAGCAGTTACTACTGAAGTTGTTGTAATGTAGTCTGGCACATAGTTTGTACCGTAAACAGCAGAGTTATCATCAGCGAGTACATTACCAGTTACAGGGTCAACAACTAGTACAGGCGGCTGAGTGATATCACCATGATTCAGCGTGATATCCGCAGTAACACTACCTAGCGCTGTAAGAAGTGTGTTGCTTTCCATGAATAACTCGTAAGTACCAGCACTTAGGTTATCAATCTTGAATTGAACTTCAGAACCAAAGATACCTAACAAGTCAATTACGCCAGTATCAGAACTATCTGCAACTACAGTACGAGTGCCATCTGGATTTACTCGTGTTAATACCACATGTAAACCGTCGACAACCGTAGCAACCGAACCAAAGTTCACTGCAATAATGGCGTCAGTCAGATTACCTGGATCAACTGTAAATGTCGCTGTACCTTCTTTAGCTCCGATAACAATACCACCCACACCGAGTAACCAGTTATAGCTAATCGCGTTATCAAGTACCTCAGTCGTTACAGGATAAACCATGTCTATTTCAGCTGAAGCAACGTTATCCATCGCATCTACTGGAAGCGGACTAGTAATTACAGCTGGTTGAGATGGATCTGCATCGTTCCAAGTCATATCTACACTGTCACTATCGAGACGAACGTAAAGTGTTGCCTCAGAAGTGTTACCTGTTACAGGATCAAGCAAGGTGTAGGTAAATTGATCTACCTGACCTAGGTTTGCTCCGTCTACAGTTGGGGTATAAGTGTAGTTACCATCTTGGTCGATCACCAATGTACCGTATGTACCAGTGATTGTTGCACCAGCAACTGGATCGACCGCGACACCATTCACTTGAGAGATCACAGCACTGCTGCTTGCTGCATCGACTTCACCAGTGAGGCTCGCATCTTTGATGACATTACCAGAAATCGGCTCAACAGAGTAACCAGCCACGATGTATGGATTGTAGACATCCATTGTACCAGTCAATGTTCCGCCTAAACCTACACCTAGCAAGCCTTCATATCCGATGAATGCGCGATATGACCAGCATCCAATCCTTCAAGTACAGCTGTTGGCGTACCACCGATAAGTGATAAATCAATGAGTGATGCTTCTGGGTTAGTACCACCAATCGATACCCATTGGCCTGTTGCTTCATCAAATTTCTGAACAACAATCGCATAATCACTGAGTAAATCTGCTGTGATTATCGCATCGAATGTGAACGTTGCCGTACCTTCGCGGTTTGGATCAACAGTAAACTCAATTGCGTCGTTACCAAGTAATTGTAAGTCGATACCTGCTAACGATACTGCTGCAAGGTAAGTTGAACTACCGAGAGCAACATCATCCGCAACTAGCAATGGTTCTGGGTTGATCTCTGCAGTTACAACATTATCCACTGCTTTCACAGAGCTCAATTGAATATTAAGGTTTGCTTGAGCCGTATCTCCAGTTACAGGATCAATTAATGTATATGTAAACTGATCTGTTTGCCCTACACCAGCTGCACTTGCAGTAGGCGTATAAGTGTATGAACCATCAAGGTTGATCACCAATGTACCGTAAGTTCCAGTGATGATTGTGCCATCTGCTACAACAGGTTGACCGTTAACCTCACTTATAACTGTTGTTGGAGTTACAACGTCTACTTGACCAGCATCATTTATTTCTGTAATGACGTTACCTTCAGCAACTTCGGTGTAGTATCCACCTACTTGTGTTGTGTCATAAACATCCATTGTGCCAGTTAAGGTACCCAGTAAACCTATACCTAGAAGACCATTGTAAGTCATGAATGCGCGGTAGACCTTCTTCTAGACCTTCAAGAACCACACCAGGAGTTGAACCTAGTAAAGTAAGATCAAGAATATCAGCCTCACCACCACCATAAACCGAAGTCCATTGGCCTGTTGCTGTATCAAATTTCTGAACTACTAGAGAGTAATCAGATAAAACATCTGCACCAAGCAATGCACTATAGGTAAATGTCGCGTTGCCTTCTTGACCAGCAGCTACTGTAAAGCCGATTGACTCTGATCCTAACTGCAAATCAAGTCCAGCAAGTGATACAAGTGCTAGATATGTTGCTTCCTAGTGCTGCATCATCTTGTACAAGCAATGGTTGAGGTGCAAGTACTGCTGTATCAGTATTATCGAAAGCAATGATAGAACCTGCAAGAGTATAAGTTTGAGTATCTTGAAGAGTACTACTATTTCCAGCAAGGTCTGTGAAAGTAGCTTTAGCATCAACTGTTAAGTCTGTATCCGCTGCAAGGCCACTACCAGCTACATCAACAGTCCAAAGACCCGTTGCTGAATCCACGGTTGCAGTATAGTCAACACCATTTACAGTCACCACAACCTCTGTTGTTACAGCATCTGTAGGAACGTTAGTCAACGTACCTGTTAAGGTCACAGTTCCACCAGCTTCTGTTGCATCCAGGATGTTATCAGCAGTAACCGGGTCAATTGCTAACACAGTTGTAGTGATATCTGGTGGAGTAACATCAAGTGTTACTGTTACATCAGCATCAGCAGCATCTACATTACCTTGAGCATCTACAGCCTCAGCATGAATCACAATCTGACCAGTCACAGGATCTGCTGCTGTTGCAGCAAGAGTTGCTGTGATAAAGCCATTTGCAAGGTCAGCTGCTGTCACGGTGTAGTTAGTACCGTTCACATTCACCACTGTGCCATCGATTGCATCTGGTCCCAACGCCACTTGTGCATTGAAGGTGCCATCTGTGCCAAGTTCTGCAGCATTTAAGATACCGTCGCCATTTAAGTCTTCAGGAACCGTAATCGCTGTAATCAGATCTTGTGGAGTTGTATCAATAT